>JAGAYF010000049.1 GCA_017940605.1 Bacteroidaceae bacterium | reverse complement strand
CGATAGACACCTGCGGTCTGTTTGCCAGAATCATTGGCAAAGTCAGTGCGCTGACCGCATTGCAATACATCAACCACATTAACAACAAGCCAATTGGTAGGATTAAGTATGCACTGATTTAATTCCGCCAACGGGTAGTATTAGTATATATGTAGGGAATTCCCCCCTTACCGTGCGGCACTGAGGCCCATGGAGTGGCGGTATTCCAGCAGGTGGTTGCGGTAGTCGGCGCGGGTTTCGGCCTGGCGGTCCAGCGACTGTTGCAGGAGCAGCTGGGCCTCGAGCAGGTGGCTCATGGTCACCGTGCCGGCCTGGTAGCAGTTGCGCTGTATGCGCAGGTTCTCCTGGGCCTGCTCCGTGCTGCGCTGCGCCAGGAGCACCTGGCTGCGGGCCTCGGTCACGTCGTTCCATGCCTTCTGCCGGCGTATGTGCAGCAGCTGGGTGTTGTCGGCCAGTTGCTCCTGTGCCTTTCGGTACTCCAGGGTGCGCCGCCTGACAGCGTGGGAGCCGCCCCACCAGTCGCTGAGGGGAATCCTCACGGTGGCGAAGAGCATACCTCGGTTCATGTCCTTATCCATCAGGTTGTTGTAGCTGTAGCCTGCGCCCACGGCCACGGTGGGCAGCAGCTTGCCGCGCTCCATCCTGCGCTGGATGGAGGCCGCCTGGGCTTGTTTCTCCAGCAGTTGGTACTCGGGCAGTGCCGACACGTCGGCCGTGGCCGGTGGCTGGGCCGTCTCGTCCAGGGTGGCCTGCATGGGGGAGTCCACGTTGAAGTCGTCGGTCTGCAGGCCGCAGTACTGTGCCAGCAGCATGCGCACGAGCGACAGTCCGTTGCGCAGCTTGAGCTCCTGGCTCTCCACCTCGTTCTGGCGCAGCTGCACCTGCAGCAGGTCGTTGCGCAGGGCCACGCCGGCGCTGACGGCGGCCTGGACGTCCTTGTGTATGTCGCTGAGGAGCGTGCGGCATGCCAGCAGGGTCTTTTTCTTCTCAAGCAGGGTCACCATCTGCCAGTAGTATTGCTCGACGGTCTTCTCGACTTCCTGCTCGGACAGCTGCATCTGCAGGCGGCTCACCTCCTCGCCCACCTTGGCCAGCCGGTTGCCGTTGACAATCTGGCCGCCGGCAAACACGGGCTGCATGGCCGTCACGCTGCCCAGGCTGCCGTTCTTGATGAAGCCCAGCGCGGTGGGCATGCCCAGGGGGGCGAGGTCCATGGACACCAGCGGCTTGTTGGCATCCATCCACGCGCCTGCGGCGCTTATGTTGGGGAAATACTTGGTGAAGGCCTCCCTGCGCTGCTCCTGTGCGGCGGCCATGTCGTGGCGCGACGTGCGGATGGCCAGGTTGTTGTGCAGGGCCGAGTCGCGCAGCTGCTGGAGTGTGTAGGTGGCCTGGGCCGCCGCCGTGCCGTGCAGGGCGATGGCGGCAGTGAGGGAAAGTAGGGTGGTGGTAAGGTGTCTCATTTCTTCTGTTTAGGTAGGGTTTTCCAATAGGCTATGGGCAGCACGGTCAGGATGAAGAGCATGGTGATGAGCGTGCCGTAGCAGATGACAGCCCCCATGGGCATCCACAGGCTGCTGCGGCTGATGATCATGGGCACGACGCCCATGGAGGCGGCGGCCGAGGTGAGGAAGATGGGCCTCATGCGCCGCTTGGCGGCATGCAGGGTGGGGTGGTCGTCGCCTGCGGCCTGCAGTTCGTTGGCATAGTCGAACATGATGATGGCGTTGCGCACCAGGATGCCCATGAGCGACACGATGCCCAGGATGCTGGTCAGCGAGAAGTCGACGCCCTGCCACCAGATGCCTGCGGCCGTGCCCAGCAGGGTGAGCAGCAGGCTGAACAGCAGCAGCACGGCCGTGCCGATGCGGCGGAAGTGGGCCAGCAGGATGAAGAAGATGATGGTGACGGCAATGAGCAGGCCCGACAGAATCTTGGGCATGTTCTCGGCGTTCGACTCGGCCTCGCCGCCGTAGCCCAGGGTGACGCCCTGGGGCAGCTGCACCCGGGCCAGCCTGTGGGCCAGCGTCTTGTTGACGGCCGTGACGTTGAGCCCCTGGGCCACCTCGCCCATGATGGTCACGGTGCGCAGCCCGTTGCGGTGGCTTATCTGTCCGTCATGCCACTGTGGGGTGATGCCTGCCACCTGTCGCAGGGGGGCTGAGCCCAGCCCTCCGTACAGGGGAATGAGCTCGTTGCCCACCTGTGAGCGCACGGAACTGTCGGCATGGATGCCCTTGAGCCGCACGTTGATGTCGTAGTCGCCGTCCCATACCGTACCCACCGTGAGCCCCTCGGCGTTGTATCGCAGGGCCATGGCCATCTCGGCCGTGGCGTTGGACAGGCCCAGCCGGGCGGCGCGGTCGGGGTCGAGGGCTATCTGGGTGGCTACGAGCGGCTCTTTCACGTCGCTGCGCACCAGGCACAGCTCGGGCATGAGCCGCATGAACGCCGTGACGGTGTCGGCCGCCTGCTTGAGCAAGGCCCAGTCGTTGCCCGTGAGGCGCACCTCGACGGGGTTGGCATCGGTGCCGTAGGCCAGTTGCTTGAACTTGACGTAGGCATCGGGAAAGGCATCCTGCCACAGGGGGCGGTATTGTTGCAGCACGCCCACCGTGGCCTTGTCGTCGGTGGTGTTGACAATGAACTGTGCGTAGTTAGGGCCGGAAAACTGGGGCGCGTAGCCTGCCTGGAAGCGCGGCGAGGCCATGCCCTTGAAGGAGGCAATGCTCACTACGCGGTCGTCCTGGCTGAGCACATGCTCCAGGGAGTCGGCCACGGCGGCCGTGCGCTCCACCGACGTACCCGTGGGCAGGTATATCTCGACGGCAAACTGGTTGCGCTCGGCCACGGGCATCAGCCGCTGGGGCAATGTGCGCATCAGCAGCACGCCCAGCACGATGCTGCCCAGGCCGACGGCCAGCGTGGCCTTGGGCCAGCGGAAGCAGAAGTCGATGAGACGGTTATAGTACTTTTGCAGGAACTCAAGCATGTTGAACGACTTGCCCTTCCTGCCGCTGCCCAATGGCTTGCGTATGAAGAAGTATTGCAGGAAGGGAACGACCAGCTCGGCCACGGCCAGCGACACGAACAGCACGATGCTGATGGCCCAGGGAAAGGCCAGCAGAAAGTCGCGCATGGTGCCCGTCATGGTGATGAGGAAGGGGAAGAACGTGACCGATATGGCCAGCGTGGCCGACAGGATGGACTTGAAGAAATGACGCGCACTGTCAATGGAAGCCTGCCAGCGCGGCTTGCCCTCGGCAATCATCTCCATGTAGGCATCGATGATGACGATGGAATTGTCGACGATCATGCCGAGCGTGACGATGAGTGCGGCCAGGGTGACGGTGTTCAGTTCAATGTTGAAGGCATGGAAAATGCCGAGCGATATAAATATGGTAATGGGGATGGTGCTGGATGCCACCAGGGCCACGCGCAGGGGCATCAGGAGAATGACCACCAGTATGACGGCAAGGATGGCAATGAGCAGTTCCCTGAGGAAGTTCCATACGGAGTCGCCCACGACCTTGGCCTGGTCGGTTATCTTGAAGAGCGAGACGCTCTGGGGCAGTGTCGCCTTAAATTGCTGCAGCGTGCGGTCGATTTCCTTGCCCATGTCGGTGATGCTGCGGTCCTTCTTCATCTCAATGCTCAATACGAGGCACTTCGTGCCGTTGTTGGTCACATAGGACGACAAGGGAGCGTATTCGCGCCTGACGGTGGCAATGTCCTTGAGCCGCACGACCTTGCCCCGTGGATCGCTGAATACGATTTGCTGCTCCACATCGCTCACGGTGTTCAGTGCGCGGGCTACGTAGATGGGCGAGTCATACGCACCGTCCTTCAGCGTGCCTGCCGTCGTGACGAAGCCCTTGTTGAGCAGCGAAAGGGCAATGGTCTTGTCGTTAAGGCCGTAGTGGGACAGGCGGTCGGCATCGAGGTAGACCGATATCTGCTCCTTCTGCATGCCCACCACGGTCATGCGCCCCACGCTTTCAATCCTGCTCAGCGAATCCTGCAGGTCCGACATGTAGTCGTGCAGCTCGCGGTAGGTTTTGTCCTGGCTCTCCATGGTAATGAGCAGCGCCGAGGCATCGCCAAAATCGTCCTTGACCACGATGGCCAGTACGCCGCCGGGAAGGGAGGACTTGAAGGCCTGAACGCCCAGCTTGAACTTTGACCAGAACTCATCCTTGTTGTTCAAGTCGTCGTTGAGCTCCACCTGCACGATTGACATGCCGTTGCGCGAGTAGGACACCGTCTTTTCCTTCTTGACTTCCTTGTAGGAAAAGATATAGCGCTCCAGAGGCTTTGTCACCTGCTGTTCCACGTCCTCGGCCGTCGCACCCGGGTAGACGGCCACGACGACACCCTGCCTGATGGTGAAGTCAGGGAACTCGTTCTTGTTCATGCGCACCAGGGCATACATGCCAAAGGCCATGAGGCACGCGGTAATCAGGATGACGATGCCCCTGTAGTTCATGGCCCAGGCCACAAGGTCAGATTTCTGCCTTTCCATATTATATTGCTTTTACTTCCATGCCGGCAGACACCTTTTGCTGTCCGTTGACGATGACGGAGTCGCCTGCCGTGACGCCATCCGTCACCTCAACGCCCTGTCCTGCGTTTCCGCCCAGCCGTAGGGGGGCCTTGACGGCCTTGCTTCCTTTTACGGTCCACACGAAGGGCTGGTTGTCAGCGTCTATTTGGATGACCTGGGCTGGCAGGACGATGGTGGTACGCTGTGCGGCATCGCCGTCCATGAGTACACTGCACAGCATGCCAGGCAGCAGTTCGTGCCTGGGGTTGTCCAGCGTGGCCTTGACCTCATAGGAACGCGTAATGGGGTCTGCCTGCACGCCTTTCTCGCTGATGCGTGCCACGAAGGAGCGGTTGCCAAGGGCTTCCACGGTAACGGTGACCGATTGGCCTTTCCTCATGTCAGCTATGTCCTCTTCGGGAATGTTTATCTTTACTTTCACCTGGTCAATCCTTACCAGTTTCACGACGCTGACCCCAGGGGCGGCATTCTGTCCCGTTTCAATGTCCTTCTTGGCAATGTATCCGCTGAAGGGGGCCAGGAGGCGCGTGTCGGCCAGGGCCTTCTGTGCTATTTGCTCCGATGCCTGGGCCTGCTTGACCTGTGTCTGTACCTCTATCCACTTGATTTCGGGCAACGAACCGTTTTCATGCAGCAGCTTCATGCGTTCCAGCGCATCCTCGGCCTGTTCTCGCGTAGCCTTGGCGGCCTCATAGGCCTGCCGCACCGAAGTGTCGTCCAACAGGCCAATGAGTTGTCCTTTTTTAACCCACTG
>JAGAYF010000005.1 GCA_017940605.1 Bacteroidaceae bacterium | reverse complement strand
GGAACGGCGCGGGCAGTGCGGTGAGCGGCTTCGTGCCCTTGGGAATGCTTGGGCCGGTGTGGGCCACGCTGACCACCTGTGCGCTCAGGAAGATGCGCGCGAGGTGCTGTATTTCCTGGTTCAGGTCCTTCACGAGGTAGTACACGTGGGTGCGGTGGCCGTCCATGCTGATGGGCGCTGTGTGGAAGTTCCACGTCGTGCCTCCGGGATTCCAGTAGGTGAAGTACTGTATGCACTGTGCACCGTAGGCCAGGTTGCTGAAGGCTTCCAGGCGGAGTGCCTCGCGGGTGGCTACGGGGTAGGGGTCGTGCGCGGTGGATAGGCAGAAGGCCCACATGGGTTGTCCCGTCTGCCGGCTGACGGCCAGCACGTCTTCCAGGTTTTCATAGAAGCGGTCGCGCAGGTGTAGGCCGTTGGCATCCTCTACGACGGGGTAGTGGTCGTAGGAGATGAGGCCCAGGTCCACTTCATCGGCGAAGCGTTGCACGTACTCGCGGTAGTCCTTTGTGCCAAGGGCCTTGGGGTTGACGTAGTTGGGGAGCAGGTTGAGGTAGACCAGGTGGGTGGTGTCGGCGGCCAGCACGCGGTCGCGGAATGCGCGCAGGTCGGCAAACCCGTGCGTGGTGGGTTCGTCGCGCAAGAACCATCCGCTGACCATGGGGTGGTGCTTGAATCGGTTGACCACGTCGGCCGTGTTCTTCTCCAGGTCGGCGGTCATCACCATTTGGGTTACGCCCGTTCCCTGGCAGGCTTCCAGCGCCTTGGCCACCTCGTCGGCCGTGCTGAAGTGGGAAAAGGAGATGTTGAACCCACAGGCGGCCATTTCCTGGTAGCGTGCGTGGGTGACGGCACTGTCGGGGCGTATGCTGTACCATGCCAGGATGGGGAAACGGCCTGGGGTGGGGTTCTTGTAGGCGCGGCCGTGGGCGGCTGGCAGGGACAGCAGGGCTGCCGTCAGTGTCAGGAAAATGTGGAGGAGTCGTGTCATGGGCGTGGTCCTTGATGGGTTGCTGCCTGCGTGTGGCCCGAATCAGTCGGACACGGTGTGTAGGATGTTGTCCCAGGAGGATATGCCGATGATGGGGAGATAGGGTGCGAACACCTTGTCTTCGTCGTCGGTATCGGCGGCCTGCCATACATACCACACGGGTTTGGCATCGCCGCTCTTGAAACTGCCTTCATCGAAGCTGCGCAGGCCGATGCGCAGGCCGAACTCCTGCTTGTTGTCTATCCATCCGTGCCACTGAATGCCGTCAATGCCCTTGAGCTGCTTGACTTTCTTCCACATCCAAGCCGCTCCGGCTGCCTGCAACTGGAGGTGCTCGTCACTGTAGGAGCGGGCGTTAGTGCCTTGCTCGGAGAAGAAGAGCAGTCGCTTCTGCGTACCTTGGTAGAAGTGGGCGGGCTGGAGTATCCAGTCGTCAATGACCTCGGGATTAAGGAAGGTGACGT
This sequence comes from Bacteroidaceae bacterium, assembly GCA_017940605.1. GTDB lineage: Bacteria > Bacteroidota > Bacteroidia > Bacteroidales > Bacteroidaceae > UBA6382. Next base: position 11,252 of record JAGAYF010000005.1, on the reverse strand, counting down.
ACTGGGCACGGCGCGTGTAGCAATTTGCCGTGACATCGTTCTTCCAGAACTCGGGCGCGGTGAGGTCGATGGGGTAGGGGTGGTAGGCTACGCCCCACTGGAAGTCGCCTTCGGCCTGCGACATCAGCTGGGTGTTCTCCAGCATGGTCTTGGGCGCGTATCCGTTGTTGGCTATGTTCCACCGATGGGTGTAGGACCCCAGTACCCATGCGTGGGGGTCGTACTGCCGCACGATGTTGGCGCACATGCGCATGGAACGGACGTAGCGGTCGAGGAACAGCATGGGGGGCTGATGGCCCATGTTGGTCCACTCTTCGTTGACGTCCACTTCGTTGTGCATAATCCAGTGGTGTATCCTGCCGTAGGTGCCTGTGCTGTAGCGGCGGGCCAGGAAGTCAAGGGCTGCGGCATAGCAGTTCACGGCTTCGGGCGTGGTCATGTCGGGCATGGCGTAGTAGCCGCCGTCGCATTCGGGGTCGCTGAGGAAACTCTTGGGCGAGACGAGGAGGATGGCCGAAACCACAATCTTACGCTTCTGTGCCTCCATATATATATTGTCAAGCCAATTGATGTAGCTGTTCAGCATGTAGTAGACCTTGCCGCCGTAGGTGTGGGGCGTGCAGCCGCTTGTGCTGGTGGTGCGCACGAAGCTGTTGAGCACGATGTTGGAGGTGATGCTGTGGGGCTGCAGATTGTCAAAGTCGCTGATGTAGAGCGCTCCTGAGCCGGCAGCGATGCCTTTCTTGCCCAACAGTGTGGGTGGTTCGGCCACGTAGGTGGCATGCACCTGGTCGGCATGGCGTGCATGGGATGCCAGTGCGTCGTGGGCATCATCGAGCACTTCCACCACGGCCCACTTGCTGAGCAGGCGGTCGTACTGGATGCCGTTGCGCTGAACGGTGCGCGGAAGGGTGATGGAGAATGAGGCTGAACTGATGTCGGTGCGGTAATTGAAGTGTTCCTGCTCGGTGATGTCGATGTAGGGCGGAACTTCCGCCAAGGCATATTTCCCGCTGCCTGTGCACGTGCCCTGGATGACTACCTGCTGTTCCTCTACATTGACCTGCTCTACCTGGCAGGGGTAGGTTTTGTTGAAGTATGCGGTGAGGTTGGCATCGATGCGCTGACGGGCTGCCTCTTTCTCCTCGGCCTGCAACTGTGCCGCCGCCTCGGCGGCGGTCATGCCGCGCAGACGCAGGTTGCGCAGCTTGATGGTCACGTCTTCGGTGTTGCCAAAGTCGAGACGCAGCACGTCATTGACATTGCCCCACTGGAATTCCTCGCGCTGGGTCTTGATGGTGCAGGAATAAGTGCGCCACTCAGCCCCTACACACGGTGGAATTGCATTCAGGACCTTGGAGCGCTCCTCGCTGATGGGGTGGCCGAAGAATGCCTGAAGGGGAGAAATCTCCTTGGCCGTTTGGTACTCAAAAGTGAGCACGCAGGAGTCGGCAGGAATGGATGCCAGGAATGCCTGTGTCCTGATGAATGGATCTTGCCCTGTCGTTGTGATGGTATAGATGCCATCGGCATTGTTGTAGGTGACGTTGATGTGGTTATGTCCCGACGTAGTGTTGAACTTGAGGTAGCTTGCGCTGGCTTCCACCTTGTCTTGTTCCTGTTTCTCTGTTTCGGTCATACCTCGGAAACGGAGCGAACGCAGTTTGAAAGTGACACCGACGTCGTCGCCCAAGTCTACGCGCAGGCGGTTGCCCTTGCCGCCCCACTGAAAGCTCTCGCGCAGCGTCTTGGTGTTATACGAGAACGTCTTCCACTCGTTGCCCTTGGTGGCAGGGATGATTCCCAAGTGTATGGAGCGTTGCTCGGTGATGGGGTCGCCGAAGAACAACTGCATGTCCTTGAGTCCCTTGGCCGACTGATATTCGAAAGTGAATACGCAGGAGTCGTCGGGGATGGGTGTCTCAATGAGGTAGGTATATAGGTAGGGGTCGGCTCCGTTGGTGACCAGTGTGTAGATTTCTGTCGTTTCATTGTACGTGGCATTGACGCTGTGCGTCTGTGTTATGTTCAATGCCGGATAACTGGCTACGGGGCGGAATACGATGCTGTCGAAATTGCTCAGGGCAACGGAGTAAAGCAGGGTATTCTGCTTGTCATAGAGTTGGAGCGTCTTCTTGTTGGACGTAATGACGGTGCTGTCTATCTTGTATACATCGTTGCGGTAAAGAATGGACTTCCCTTTCATGATGCAAACCTGCTGGCCGTATGCCGAAAGGCTGCCTGCGAGGGCAGTAAGCAGGAACAAACGGAGAATGAAACCTCGCATGTAATATATAATGGTGTGTTACTTCACGTATAGTTTCTTTACGTTGCCGCCACACTTCAGAATGTAGATGCCCTGCGATACTTGTGTCTGTCGACGGAACGTCTTGACGAGCTGACCGTATGAGTTGTACAGCTGTGCTTCTTCGTTGCTGCCCACAAACACTGTTCCGTTTTTGCAGTAGGCTGTAAAGTGCGCGTTTTCAGGCATGGCCTCTATTCCCGAAGTGGCGTAGTCCTCTATCTGCAGGCAGTCGAAGTCCCAACCTGAGCAGAGGGACGTGACGGTGAGCGTGTGCGTCCCCTTGGTGAGGTGCACCTTGACGTACTCAGGCGTGTCATTGTAATAGGGCTTGTGCTCGTTGTTTCCTCCCTCCTTGGGCCAAAGCCACAGCGTATCGTTGGCTTCGCCGTTTACCAACGTGCTTTCCCATTGGCTCTTGTCGGTCAGGATTTTGTTGAATGTTGTGCCGTCGGCCTCATATTCGGTTGGCGCCAGCGGACGTGCCGTCTGTGCGGTGGCCAAGCTGTTCCCGTCCAGCAGCAGGACCATGGATGCGTAGTAGCGGCTCACCCAGTCCAACTGCGGCGCACCTGAAATGACATACTGATTCCTGATGTTGTTGGCGTGGTTGCTGTATTTGGCCCACCCTTCCCAGGGTACGCAGTGCTTGATCTTGATGTTTACGTCCATGTCCTCGGCTGCCTCAAAGGTATAGTCGTACCTTGCCCCCCAGTTCTCTGCTGCCATTTCCCTGGTGATGGTGCATTGCGTTGCCGATACGAGCGAGTACTTCCCTATTTCGTAGAGTGAATAGTCATCCACTCCCATTCCCAGAAGTCCGTGTCCGTTTTCAAAGTTGGCATTCTTCCCGATACCGGCCCCTATGTCATCATATCGGTAGATGTCGCTGCCTGTCTGTCCCTTGGCTTGTAGGGCCATCCCTATCAGGACGGCCATTATGCTGATAGCAATACTGTTTTTCATGCGTCTGTAGTTTTAGTTGTTCTTGTTTTCGTTGACGTTCCACTGGAAGAGCAGGTAGTCCCCCACGTTGACGGTATAGCTTCTGGCCACGTTGTCCGAGAGTTCGCCTGTTGAAAGTACCCTTCTCACCTTGTATGGCAGCGTCTCGTCGCGTGCGATGCTGATGGCCTGCTTCGATGCGATGCTGTGGTTGACGATCATGAGGTATTCGTTGTCTCCGTTCTTCAGGTGCGACACGAGGAAACCCGGTCCGCTGGCATTGATACTCTTGAAGCATGCGGGTCGCTTCTTGAACTCGGCCGTGCCTGCGGGTCGTGAACTGCCAATGTGTCCCACGTTGACGACCTTTGCTCCCAGAAATACGGGAGCAAGTTTCTGTATTTCCTTGTTCATGTCCTGTACAAGACTCCACACTGAACTACGTGTCCCGTCCAGGTTAAGAGGGGCTACAGATCCTTCCCAAATACCTGTGCCACCCCCAGGGACAAAATAAGTAAAGTATTGTATGCACTGTGCTCCATAGGCCAGATCGCTGAAAACTTGAAAGCGTATTTGATATTTCTCGGGTACGGGATAGCTGTAGTGCGATATGGTGAGGCAGAAAGCCCACATGGGCTGGTTGGTGGCGCGGCATATGTCTGAAACCTGGCGCAAGTTTGAGAAGTAGTCGCTCCTCAGTGTTACGTTGCCCTTGCTCTCACGGATGGGGTAGTGGTCATAGGAGATGATTCCCAGTCCAATGGTGTCGGCATACTGCTGAACGTATTGGGAGTATGTCTTTCCTGACAGGTATTCAACGGGAACATATGTGGGATTTAGGTTCATGTAGATTTGTCGTGTGTTGTCAATGGCCCTTACGCGGTCCTTGTATGCTCTCAGTTCAGGATATTCGGTATAGCGTGGCTCATCCTTAAGATACCATGCGGCTACCATTTCGTCATCTTTGAACTGTTCAGCCAGGTCGCCTGATATAACTTGTTTGACACCTGTGCCGCGACATGCGTCCAGTAATATTTTGATGGTTGATGCGTCCCAATGATGTGAAAACGCCAGATTGAAACCGCATTCGGCCATTTCTTCATATTTTTCCTTGGTGAGGTAAGGCCATACCAGGGAGTACCATGCCAAGATGGGAAACTTATCTCCCGTGGGACAAATGTAGTTATTCTGTCGTGCCTGGTAGGCTGTACCTCTTCCGCCGTCGTCATAGTCTTCAGCCTCGATGGTCGTTGTTTCACCCGGCGCAATGGTGATGGCTTTGTGGGCTACCTGTGCGCTTCCTGCCCATGGCAAGCATAACAACAGGGCAATGCTGATAGTGAGTAGTCTTTTTTGAATCATGTGTTTGGGGAATTATGTTTATTGGAAATGGGAAAGACGTGCAATGATCTTGCCCAGAATGTCAAACTCCAGGTTGACGTAAGTGCCTACCTTGATTTGGTGAAAATTGGTGTGTTCATAAGTAAACGGAATGATGTTTACCTGGAATGAATGGTCCGTAGGGTTGCATACCGTGAGGCTCACCCCATTTACGGTGACGCTTCCCTTGTCTACCGTAAAATACCCATGCCGTGCCATTTCCTTGTCCAGGGTATATTCAAAGGTGTAGGTGTAGCTTCCCTGTGCGTCCTCAATGGCAGTGCATACGGCTGTCTCGTCCACATGGCCTTGTACGATGTGCCCGTCCAATCGTCCGTTTATGGGCATGCTGCGTTCCACATTGACCTTGTCTCTTACTTGCAGCCTGCCCAGGTTGCTCTTCTCCAGTGTTTCCCGCATGGCAGTTGTCATGTATGTCTTCTTTTCCTTGTCAATATGCGTGATGGTCAGGCATACGCCGTTGTGGGCCAGGCTCTGTGCTTCCTGCAGTTCGTCCACGAATGGACATGATAGTGTGAAATCTACATTCTCTTTGTCTTTATGGATGGCTTCCACGATGGCCATTCCCTCTACTATTCCTGAAAACATGTGTTAGTTTTTATGTGATTTGTTACTGATAAAATTTTACTGTATGATGTCCTATATTTCTTCGGGGTTGACGTATCCATGGTTTACTGCGTAGGCCACCAGCTTCGTAGCTGCGTGCGCATCCAGTTTGTCCATGATGTTTTTTCTGTGTGTGTTCACCGTATACAGACTGATGTGCAGTTCCGACGAAATTTCCTTGCTCGACTTTCCTCGGGCTATCATTTTCAGAATCTCTATTTCGCGGCGTGTCAGTGTGTCAGCAATCCGTTTGTCCTCCTGTATCAGCTCACTGCCCAGTGGTTCGGGATAATGTGCGTAGTGTTTGTGTGTACTTTGCTGCATCATCATCAACGATTTGGTCAGTTCGTGCAGTCCGGCATCACTCCTGATGAAACGGAAACCCTTGGTCGTTCCTGTCATCTTGTCTTTTGTTCCCAATACGATGGTCTGCCGCATGACGGAACGGAAAAAATCAGCATGGGTCATGACTTGTTCAGGCGAAACGAAGTAGTGGTAGACACCATCCTTTCCTTCTGCTTTCATTTCTTGCAGACTGTGCCACACATCTACTTGGGCAAAGGGAATGATGTTTTCCAACAATCCCTTGAGTCCTATGGCGGCCAGTGCATCTTCCATGATGACGGCTATATGTGGCTTTCGTGTCATCGTTATGTGCGTCTTTTCTTCGAAGGCAATGAAAATATGGGATTTTCAGCCCGTTATGACGCTGTAAAGATAGCACAATTTTGTGGAATGCCCATGTTTTGCCCTTATTTTTGTTGCCAAAGAAGTTTTCCTGTCAAGACTTTCCCAATTCAATGACTTCAAAATCATGGATGTCCTTGCCGTCAATGGTAAAGCGCACCAGTGTCCGCACGGTTTGCCATCCTTGTAGCCCCGCAGCTCCAGGATTGATGTGCAGCAGGTTCAGTTCCTTGTCATACATTACCTTGAGGATATGGCTGTGCCCGCTGATGAAAAGCTGCGGCGGTGCGTCATGTATCTTTTTGACAATGCTCCTGTCGTAATGGTCAGGGTATCCGCCAATGTGTTTCATCATGACATCGACTTCTTCACAGGTCCACCGCAGCATTTCGGGATAGATGCGTCTCAGGTCGTAGCCGTCAATGTTGCCATGCACGGCGGTAAAGGGCTTGAATGCGCTGAAACGTTCAGCTAACTCCATGGACCCGATGTCTCCTGCGTGCCAAATCTCGTCGCATTCCGAAAAATGCTTTACATATCGTTCATCCCAATATCCGTGGGTGTCGGAAAGTAGTCCTATGCGTGTCATGTCGTTGCCGTTCCTACAAGTTGAAACGTTGTCTTACGTACTCCAGCAAGAATTCCTTGGTTTTGTCCATGCCCAGTCGGCTTTGGTTGATGCACAGGTCGTATGTGGCGGCACGTCCCCACTGCTGGGTGCTGTAGAAGTCGTGGAATGCAGCACGTCTCTTGTCATTCGTCTGTATGAGTTTCCTTGCCGCTTCGGGTTTGATGTCCCGTAGTTGGCACAGGCGGGCTATGCGGTCTTCCGTGTCGGCGCAGATAAAGATGCTCAGCATGCATTCCTTGCGTTCGCGCAGGACATATTCGGCACAGCGTCCCACAAAGATGCAGTTTTCTTCGTCGGCAATCTGCCTGATCGTTTCGCTCAGGATGCGAAACAGAGCATCTTCGTCCACATGGTTGCCATAGTAGTCGGCAGTTCCTACAAAGGGAATCAGGTTGGAGATGAAAGAGTGAAATTCACTTTTTTCTTCATCCCTTTTCTCAAATATTTCTGTGCTGTATCCGCTTTTTACGGCTGCTGCATAGAGTAGTTCGCGGTCGTAGAACTTGAAATTCAGCTTATCAGCCAGGAAACGTGCTATTTCTCCGCCCCCACTGCCCAGCTGGCGGCCCAGACTGATGGAAAAATGTTTTTCAGCTGCCATGTGATGGATGTTTTGTTTATGATTTGGATTAGAAGGACGATTCTTTTCTGGTTAGGTGGAATTGGTGCAGTGCGTGTAATAGGAAAGCACCCGTCAGTACGGATGACAAGATGTCCGATACGGGCACGGCATACCACACGCCGTTGAGACCCCACCACCGAGGAAGCAGCCAGATAAAGGGCAGCAGGAAGATAAGTTGGCGCGTCAGCGACAGGAAAATGCTTTTCTTTACGTGGCCGATGCACTGAAAGAAGTTGGTGGCCACCATTTGGAAGCCAATGATGGGGAAGGTGACGAAATAGATGCGGATGGCAAAGATGGAACGCTGGATTAGTTCGGGGTCTTTGGTGAAAGCTCGTGCACAGGCATAGGGAAATATCTCCCCCAGGAGGAATCCTGCCGTAACGACCACGGTGGCTGCCGCAATGGTCTTGACCAATACCTTGTTGAGTCGGTCATAGCGGCGCGCTCCATAGTTGAATCCGGCAATGGGCTGCATGCCTTGGTTCATGCCTACCACAATCATGGCAAAGAAAAAGGCCAGTCGGTTGGCTATACCATATGCTGCAATTTCAAGATCGTTTCCGTAGTGTGCCAGTGACCAGTTGAAGAAAATGACCACAAAACATCCGCACAGGTTCATCAGGAAGGGCGACAAGCCTATGGCGAGTGAACTCACGACAATGCGTTTGCGCAGGCGGTAGGTGCCTTTTTCAAAATGGATGAACTCATTCGGATTCCTAAAGATGTGTATCTGCCACAAAAGCACCAATGTTTGGCTCATGACGGTGGCCAATGCCGCCCCACGTATGCCCCAATGGAACACATAGATGAACAATGGGGCTAGGATAACGTTGATTAGGACAGTAAATATGGTGGCCATCATCGCTTCACGGGGATGGCTCGATGCACGAAGCATGGCGTTCAGGCCAAAATAGAGATGGGTGGCCACGTTGCCCGCCAGGATGATGGTCATGAAGTCCCTGGCGTAGGAAACCGTGGCTTCGCTTGCTCCAAAGAAGAACAGGATGGGATTAATGAAGATAAGCATGAGAATGCCAATGGCAATGCCCATGATGACATTGAGCGTGATGACGTTGCCAAGGATTCTGCGGGCCACGTCATAGTCCTTTTCTCCCAGCTTGACGCTCAGCAGTGTGCTAGCTCCCACGCCGACCATCGAGCCAAAGGCTGCGGTCAGTTGCATGACGGGGAAACTGAGTGAAACTCCTGCTATGGCCAGTGCACCTACGCCCTGACCTATGAAGATGGCATCGATGATGTTGTAAAGCGACGAGGCAGTCATGGCAATCACTGCCGGAGTAGCATATTTCAGCAGCAAACCGCCTATGGGTTTTGTCCCCAATTCGGTAATGTTGTCATTTACAGGCATGGGTTAATTTCTCGTTTTTTCGTTAGCGGCTGCAAAATTACATCAAAAATCATGTTTTTTCACTTGGAAAGAAAAGGATTTTGTAAATTTGCATCGATTTTAATCCGAATAACATAAAGGCATATATTGGATGACGCAGATGAAAAACTATCTTGTGACCGGCGCAGCCGGATTTATAGGTGCGAACTACATTAAATACTTGTTGCAGCATTTCGACGACGTGCGCATTGTCGTGCTGGATGCCCTGACCTATGCAGGCTACCTGGGAACAATTCATGAAGATATTGACAACGAACGTTGTGTCTTTGTCAAAGGTGACATTGGCGATGCTCCGTTGGTGCAGCAGCTTTTCCAAGAATACAAATTTGATGTCGTAGTGAACTTTGCCGCCGAGAGTCATGTGGATCGCAGCATAGAAAATCCGCAGCTTTTCCTGCAAACCAACATCTTGGGTACGCAAAATCTGCTGCAAGCCGCGCGGACGGCCTGGGTAACGGGCAAGGACGAGCAGGGCTACCCCACATGGCGTGCGGGGGTGCGCTTCCATCAGGTTTCTACTGACGAAGTTTATGGCAGCTTGGGCGATGAGGGCTATTTCACGGAGCAGACGCCGCTTTGCCCCCACAGTCCCTACAGTGCCTCCAAGGCGAGTGCCGATTTTGTCGTGCTGGCTACGCGTGATACCTATAAAATGCCCGTCAGCATTACTCGTTGTTCCAATAACTATGGACCTTACCAATTTCCCGAAAAGTTGATTCCGCTGATTATCAACAATGTGCTTCACAAAAAGCCGTTGCCCGTATACGGACAGGGGCTCAACGTGCGCGACTGGCTCTATGTGGAAGATCACTGCCGGGCCATTGAACTTGTTATCCGGCAGGGACAGGACGGTTCAGTCTATAATGTGGGCGGACACAATGAAATGCGGAACATTGACATCGTGAAGATCATCATTCAGTCCATTCGTACAATCATGGACGAAGAACCTCAGTACAGGTCACTGCTGGCCGACGGATCTTCTACGGAATGGATTGACGAAAGCCTGATCACCTTTGTCAAGGACCGCCTGGGCCACGATGCACGCTACGGCATTGACCCCACAAAGATAGGAAACGACCTAGGATGGCGGCCCGAGACACCCTTTGCACAAGGCATTCAGAAGACCATTCGCTGGTATTTGGACCATTATGAATGGGTGAAGGCCGTTACACGTGACGACTATCAACAGTATTACGAAAAAATGTATCAGCATCGCTGATATACAGGTCGGCTGGGCTGATACATTGTCCCCTCTTCCCGCCTTGACGAGAAGATAGCATACGTTTTTATTTTTCTTTCATTCTGGCCACCCACATGTAGTTGGCTGGCATGCAGTCTGCGCCCAGTTTCAGTGCCTGGCGGACCGCTTCGGGACTGTCGGCAGCGCGGAAACAGGCGCGGAAGCCCAGTTTGTGGCACATGCGAATGGCATCCTTGTAGTCTTTGGGGTGGTAGCCCTTGTAGTCGAACTTGGCTGGTACAGGTTTGTCCAGGTCTTGTTGCTTCACGGCCAGCGAGACGGACACATTGCCCAGGCTCAGCAGTGTGTCAAAATGCTTGTCGGGGGTGGAAAAAATGTGGTGTATCATCTCCATGCAACCCTGTTGGCGGGTGGCAACCAGCAAGTCCAATGGTATGGCACTGATGATGCAGCTGCCCTCCAGTCCGTGCCGCTTGATGGCCTTCATCATTTCCCTGATGACACCGCCGTCTTCTTTCAGTTCGATGAATGGCACGCATCCGTACTGCTTGCATATCTCAAAGTACTCGTCCATGGTAGGAATGCGCAGTTCCTCGGCCGAGAAATCCCCGTAGCGATATGCCTTGTTGGGAATGGGTACGCAGTTCACCTCCTTGATGCGGAACTTCCGCAGTTCCTCCAGTGTATAGTCCTTGATGTATCCTGTCCCTGTCGTTGTCCTGTCCAACTTGGCATCGTGATGGCACACCACGACTCCGTCCTTGGTCATGCGGAAATCCGTTTCTATGGCCCAAGCCCCCGTCTTGCCGGCCGCAATGAATGCAGGGAGCGAATTTTCAGGCCCGAAGGCTTGGCTGCCTCGGTGTGCATTGATACGTGGGTGCTTCAGTGTGTTCCTGGCCCTGATCTTTATCAAGGCCCGGGCCTGCATTTGGCGTGCCAGTCGGGGAGGGCAGTAGGCATCCTGCCCCCATGTGGCGCAGTATGCCCACATGAGGGCAAGCAGCGTGACAGTCAATTTTGTTTTCATCTTCTGAATAGTGTGAAAGTGTTATAAATGTGTGCAAAATTACATCTTTTTGCAGAAATAACCCCGCTCCTATACTGGCCTTGTCGGCCGATGTGTGCACTTTTCTTGATGTGTGCCCAAAACTTACTCAGACTAACGTGTGACATTACTCAGAGTAAGTTTAAAATTACTCCCTCTAATTTTAAAATTAGTCCGAGTAATTTAAAAAAACTCCCCGAGTTTTTTTGAGTCGTTCAATTTGCCATTTTATTCGTGACTTTGGAGTAGTTACTTTCATTCGGCAAATCCGTGCGTCCAAACTTTGTTTGCCCGCATTTGCTTTGCTCTTATTTTATTCGTAACTTTGGATAAGTTACTTGCATTCGGTAAAGCTTTGCATCTAAACTTGGTTTGCCCGCACTTGCTTTGCTCTC
>JAGAYF010000048.1 GCA_017940605.1 Bacteroidaceae bacterium | reverse complement strand
GTCCGATAAAATGCGTACCTTTGTTCATGGTTTAACTTGTTTTGTGGTAAAAACAAAAGTAACCAAAAAGGCTGAAACCCAAGCAAAGGTTTCAGCCTAATTTTATTTCCGTCAAAAAAGTTTTAGCGGACAGCAATATTATGATATAGATTCAGATAGCATATATAATTTGGGCCGTAAGTTTGCTTACGGCCCAAATTATATTTATAGGATGATTTACTGAATTATTTGTTCTTCAACAAATCACGAATTTCTGCCAATAGTTCTTGATCCTTGGTTGGTGCAGGTTCTTCTGCGGGTGCGGGTTCTTCTGCCTTTTTCTTGCTGATTTTGTTGATACCTTTAATCATCAGGAAGATGCAGAGTGCTATGATGAGGAAATCAATGATGTTCTGGATGAAAGACCCGTAGGCCAAGACAGCTGCTCCAGCATCCTGGGCTTCCTGAAGAGTTTTGAACTCGCCATCCCCCAAGTTGACAAAGAGGTTTGTGAAATCAACTCCACCTGTGCATTTTCCTACGAGGGGCATGATGACGTCGCTAACGAGTGAACTTACGATCTTTCCAAAAGCACCGCCGATGATGACACCGACGGCCATGTCCATAACATTGCCACGCATGGCAAATTCCTTAAACTCTGTAATAAAATTGCTCATATTTACTATTTTTAGTGTTTGTAACACTGCAAAATTATGAACTATTTTGTAATTTTGCACTCGTAAAAGAGAAAAAGTTAGTGTTTTGTCCGAAAAAGATAAGAAAATTGATTCTTTTAACTATAAATTAAACACAAAAGTAATGATTAAAATTGGTATTAACGGATTTGGCCGCATCGGCCGTTTCGTGTTCCGCGCTGCTCAAACGCGTGATGACATTCAGGTAGTGGGCATTAATGACCTTTGTCCTGTAGATTATTTGGCATACATGCTTAAGTATGATACAATGCATGGCCAATTTGAAGGCACTATCGAAGCTGATGTAGAGAATTCCAAGCTTATCGTTAATGGCAAGGAAATCCGTGTAACTGCTGAACGCAATCCTGCTGATTTGAAGTGGAATGAAGTAGAGGCTGAGTACGTAGTTGAATCTACAGGTCTTTTCCTGACACAGGAGAAGGCTCAGGCACACATCGAGGCTGGTGCTAAGTATGTAGTGATGTCTGCTCCTTCAAAGGATGCTACTCCTATGTTCGTTTGTGGTGTAAACTTTGACAAATATGAGAAGGGTACACAGTTTGTCAGCAACGCAAGTTGTACAACCAACTGCTTGGCTCCTATTGCCAAGGTTTTGAATGACAAGTTTGGTATTGTAAATGGTTTGATGACAACTGTTCACTCTACAACTGCTACTCAGAAGACTGTTGATGGTCCTTCTCTGAAGGATTGGCGTGGTGGTCGTGCTGCCAGTGGCAACATTATTCCTTCAAGCACTGGTGCTGCCAAGGCTGTAGGTAAGGTAATTCCCGAATTGAATGGCAAGCTGACAGGTATTTCCATGCGTGTTCCTACTTTGGACGTATCTGTAGTTGACCTTACGGTTAATTTGGCTAAGCCTGCTACCAAGGAAGCCATCTGTGCTGCCATGAAAGAAGCTGCTGAAGGTGAATTGAAGGGTGTTCTCGGTTACACTGAGGATGCTGTAGTCTCCAGCGATTTCTTGGGCGACACTCGTACTTCTATCTTCGATGCGAATGCCGGTGTATATCTTACCGATACTTTCGTTAAGGTGGTTAGCTGGTATGACAATGAGATTGGTTACTCCAATAAGGTGCTTGAACTCATTGCACACATGAAGAAAGTTAACGGATAATTTCTTGTAAATTTATATGGTGTATAGCATCCTCTGACTTGTTTGGGGGATGCTTTCTTTTTTTCTGATTATTTCCTTATTTATCGTGTTAACCATACTTGGCCCTACCGCTTGTGGTAAAACAAGTCTTGCGGTGCAGTTGGCGCATCGGCTGAATGCTGAGATCATCAGCGGAGACAGTCGCCAAGTCTATTGTGACATGGACTTGGGGACGGGCAAGGATTTGTATGAGTATACCGTGAATGGATTCCCTGTTCCGTATCATCTCATCAACATTGTTCCTGCCGGCAGCAAGTATACCGTCTTTCAGTTTCAGCAAGATTTCCTACATGCCTACAATGGCGTAGTGGGACGTGGCAAGGAAGTTGTCTTCTGCGGTGGTTCTGGCTTGTATATGGAAAGTGTGCTGCGTTCCTATCAAATGTCGCCCGTACCTGTCAATCCTGCACTTCGCAGTCGTTTGCAGGAACATTCGTTGGCTGAGTTGGAGGACATGCTGGCATCCATGAAGGTGATGCATAACAAAACCGATGTCGATACAAAGGAACGGGCCATTCGGGCTATTGAAATAGAGGAATATAACAAACATTGTCCAACGGAGAAACGCACGTTTCCTCAAGTACAAAGCCTTATCATAGGATTGGATGTTCCCCGTGAAGTCAGGCGTCAGCGCATTACGCAGCGTCTGGTAAGTCGTTTGAAGGATGGTATGATTGACGAAGTCAAGCACTTGTTGCAAAAAGGAATCCTCCCCGAGGACTTAATGTACTATGGACTGGAGTACAAGTACCTGACACTTCATGTGATCGGGCAGCTTACGTATGAACAAATGTTTTCCCAGTTGGAAATAGCCATCCATCAGTTTGCCAAAAGGCAGATGACATGGTTCAGGGGAATGGAACGACGCGGGCTGAAGATTCATTGGGTAGATGGCATGCTCCCCATGCAGGCCATGGTTGATACAATAATGTCATTAAAAAAACAAGAAGAATTATTGTCAGGACAAAATCTTTGATTAATTTTGCACCGCAAAAGTTCAAAAGGCCTTTTTTCGGGGTGTAGCGCAGTCCGGTTAGCGCACCTGCTTTGGGAGCAGGGGGTCGAAGGTTCGAATCCTTTCACCCCGACATTTTTTAAGTTTCACATTTATTTTCATTCGATTTTATGTATAGGACAAATACGTGTGGCGAACTCAGGATGTCTGATGTTGGCCGCAGTGTGACTCTTGCCGGTTGGGTTCATCGCGTAAGAAAGATGGGCGGAGTAACTTTCGTAGAGCTTCGCGACCGTTATGGAATTACCCAATTGGTCTTTAACGAACAGGATTCTCCCGAATTGTTTGACCAGTCCAACGATCTGGGACGTGAGTATGTCATACAAATAGAGGGTATTGTGGCCGAGCGGTACAGCAAAAATGAAAAAATCGCTACCGGCGACATAGAAATAACGGTATCCCGTCTCACCCTACTCAATCAGTCGGAGATACCTCCTTTTACAATAGAAGAAAATACCGATGGCGGCGACGACCTTCGCATGAAATACCGTTACCTTGACTTGCGCCGCAAGAATGTAAGGGAGAACCTGGAACTACGTCACCGTGTCTGCATGGAGACAAGGAAGTATCTTGACGGTCAGGGATTCCTTGAAATAGAGACCCCCATACTTATCAACTCAACCCCCGAGGGTGCACGCGACTTTGTCGTGCCTTCGCGCATGAATCCCGGTCAGTTCTATGCACTGCCCCAGAGTCCGCAGTTGTTCAAGCAACTTCTCATGGTGGCAGGCATGGACCGTTACTTCCAAATCGTAAAATGTTTCCGCGATGAGGATCTTCGTGCCGACCGGCAGCCCGAGTTTACGCAGATTGACTGCGAAATGAGTTTTGTGCAGCAGGACGATGTCATACAGATGTTTGAGGGAATGATAACCCATCTGTTCAAGGAGATACTGAACTACGACTTCCAACTGCCCTTGCGACGCATGCCTTGGCAGGAAGCCATGGAAAAGTATGGGTCGGACAAGCCTGATTTGCGCTTTGGAATGGAATTTGTAGAACTTACGGCCACATTAAGGGGTACGGGAACGTTCCAGGTGTTCAATGATGCAGCCTATATTGGTGCTATCTGCGCCCAGGGTTGCGGAAACTATTCGCGCAAGCAGCAGAATGAATTGGTCGATTTTGTCAAAACCCCACAAATCGGGGCAAAGGGCATCACCTTTGTCAAGATAGAAGAAGATGGAACGCCCAAGTCGACGATTGATAAGTTCTATTCTCCGGAGCAGTTGCTCCAACTCAAGGACAAGATGCAGGCCGTTCCTGGAGACATGATTATGATCATGTGTGGCGATGACACCATGCGTACCCGTAAGCAACTGTGTGAGTTGCGCCTGGAGATGGGCAGTCGTTTGGGCTTGCGTGACAAGAGCAAGTTTGCCCTGTTGTGGATTACGGACTTCCCCATGTTTGAATGGAGTGAAGAGGAGCAGCGTTTGTTGGCCATGCATCATCCTTTCACGTCGCCTAAACCCGAAGATGTGGCTTTGCTCGATTCCCATCCCGAACAGGTGCGCGCCAATGCCTATGACATGGTGTGCAATGGCGTGGAGATAGGCGGTGGTTCTGTCCGTATTCATGATTCCATCTTGCAGAATAAGATTTTCAGCATATTGGGCCTCACACCCGACATTGTGGAGAAACGTTTCAAGTATTTGGTCAGGGCGTTCAAGTATGGTGCTCCGCCCCATGCAGGACTTGCCTACGGCTTGGACCGTCTGGTGTCCCTTTTTGCCGGACTGGACAGCATTCGCGACTGCATTGCTTTCCCCAAGAACAATTCCGGTCGCGATACCATGGTCGATGCTCCCACTGTTCTCGAGCCAGAGCAGTTGCAGGAACTCAATCTGAAGGTGCAATTGCCCCAATAGCCCATCTTTTCCCTGCGGTCGTGTCACTTTTTGCTGCGTGCGCGGTCCAATGGTTTCCGTGAGGTGACGTAAAGAAGTAAATAGGGATATTTATGATAATGAGAAGTCGTTTTTTGAAGAAGGAAGCCTTGGCCATTTCAATAGGCACTCTCCTTCCTTTCCAGCTTAGCGCCAAGGAAAAGAAGCAAGAGCGTGCCAAACCCAATATCTTATTGGTCGTTGCCGATGACCAGTCGTTTCCCCATGCCGGTGTCTATGGCTGCAGTTGGGTCAGGACACCGGCATTCGACTATGTGGCGGCCCATGGAATATTGGTTAACAACTGCTATACGTCCAATGCCAAGTCCTCGCCGTCCAGGGCATCCTTGATTACGGGATTGTATTCCTGGCAGTTGGAGGAAGCAGGGAATCATATTCCCAACTGGCCCATTGACAAATATCCCACCATCTTTGAAACCCTTTCGCAAAAGGGATATTATGCCGGATACACGGGTAAGGGATGGGCTCCCGGTACTCCTGGGACAATGAATGGCCAACCGCGCGAACTGGTAGGCAGGAAGTATACGGAATTATTGTGCAATCCGCCCACGCCAGCCATGGCGACGTGGGACTATACCAATAATTTCAGGCAATTCCTTTCCGATGTGCCTGAACATCAGCCTTGGATCTTCTGGATGGGCATACGCGAACCGCACCGCCCCTATGAGTTTATGTCGTCTCTCCATAAGAACGGCCGACAACCACAGGATGTGGATGC
The DNA here is from genome assembly GCA_017940605.1 of Bacteroidaceae bacterium. Lineage (GTDB taxonomy): Bacteria > Bacteroidota > Bacteroidia > Bacteroidales > Bacteroidaceae > UBA6382. The sequence continues at coordinate 31,201 of JAGAYF010000048.1, read as the reverse complement.
CATACCTGCCTATTGGCCTGACAATGACACCGTGAGAACCGACATGTTGGACTATGCCTACGAAATAGAGTACTACGACACCCACATGCAGCGGGTGTTGGACTTGTTGCGTAGCAATGGCCAGTTGGATAATACCCTGATCATATGGACAGCCGACAATGGTATGCCCTTTCCGCGCCGCAAGGGCCAAAGCTATGAGTGCTCTACGCACGTTCCCATGGCCATCATGTGGACCAACGGCATCAAGAACCCAGGCAGGCAGTGCCATGAGTATGTCAATCTGATAGATATCGTGCCTACCATCATGAAACTGACGGGCTATTCGGCCCAGGACTTGGGTATGGAAACCCCGTCGGGCGCAGAACTGACGGACATCCTGCAAGACCGCCCGTCCCATCGCCACGACTATCTGCTTTTCGGACGTGAAAGGCACGATGCAGCCCGACCCCACAACCAGGGTTATCCCATTAGGGGCATCATAGAAGACGGTTACCTGTACATTTACAATTTCAAACCCGAACTGTGGCCTGCTGGTAACCCCGAGATGGGCTATCGGGATACGGACAGTTCACCCACCAAGTCCACCATACTGAACCTGCACCGCAGGGATGCCCACAGTGTGTATTGGCATCTGTGCTTTGACCTGCATCCGCAGGAGGAACTCTATCATGTGGAGCAGGACAGGGACTGCATTCACAACTTGGCCGCCGCCCAACCCCAACGTATGGCAAGGATGAAGGCCAAGTTGTTCCGGCTGTTGCAGAAGCAGCAAGACCCTCGGTTGGCTGGTCGGGGTGATGCATTTGACGGCTATCCTTTTTATAGAAAGAAATTCTGGAACCTGTATGAGAACATCATTCTTAAAAAACACGAAGACCCTACCAGGGGCCTGTTCTGGGAATCAGATGTAGATGTTTTTTAAGGTGTTGTCAATAATTAGCTTGTCCCTTTGATGAGATAACTGTATTACGTGGAAAAACGCTTCCTTTAAGCTGTGGAAAGTTCCTCGTAAGGCGATGGAGTGCCTTTTATTATTGGGCGAATAGGTCCTATGAGGCATGTGAGTACTATTTATTCTGATAAGTATCCTTTTTACGTAGCGAGTACTCAGAGTAAGTTGAAACTTACTCTGAGTAATTTTAAAAAACTCGGGGACTTTTTTAAAAAACTCCCCGAGTTTTTCTCGGGCAGTCTTTCCTTGTGTCTTTCACAAGCATCTTGAAACGGATAAATTCGGAGTGATGTGCATGTATGCGGTGGAGCAATAAGCGGTAATTCCCCACAATTTTCTGTTAGGTTAGTACCCTGCTATGCGTAACGATTCGTATCTGTAAAAGTATCTTGCATTGATAGATACCTACAAGCCATTTTATGACCTATAGTTAAAATTTGTAAAAAACGCTATTTTCCAAATTATTGAATATATTTGCAACGAAAATAGTAGTCCCCAAAAATAAAAAGATGATGAAAAAGAAAATTCAATTATTGCTAGTAGTATACCTGATAGTATTACGGGTATATGCATATGACATGAAGGTGGATGGCGTGTATTACAATTATATACAAAACGGGAAAGCTCTATCTGTGACATATGATAAAAGGGGAAGTAGTGAAAACTATGTGGGCAAGGTGGTTATTCCTGCACAGGTGAAAGATGAAAAGGGAGTGATTTTACCTGTATGTGAGATAGGAGAGTGGGCATTTAACAATTGTGTGCTGACAGATATTGAAATGGCTGAAGGTATTCGGAAAATTGCTGCTGGTGCATTTAATCGTGCAGATTTATCGAAAGTGGTAGTTGCTATTCCAGCGAGTGTGGATACTATTGATGATGGAGCATTTTTCTATTCTAAACCTAAGGGCATCATATTTTCCGAGGGTTTGAAGTATATCGGTCATGAAGCCTTTTGTGGCGATTTGCTGTCTGAACCTGCGGTGTATGACAATGTCGTTATTCCTAATTCAGTGAAGACGATAGGGTATAAGTCCTTTGAACATTGCAATATTAAGAATCTTGTATGGGGTACTGGGGTGGAAGAAGTATATGATGCGGTGTTTACTAATAGCGAGATTGAGAACCTATATATTCAGGATCTTGATGCCTGGCTGAAAATACCCTTTACACATTCTGAAATATTGGTATGGGAGACCAAAACAAAGATAAACAATGCCTTTTTGTCAAGGGTAAAGAATGTCTATATTGAAGGAAAAATAATTACAGACATGGTGATTCCCGATAATGTGGATGTAATTCCTGGCGCATCATTTTGTGGGCTGAATAGTATTCAGACTTTGACCCTCCGTAACAAGTCCTTGTCATTGGGCCGCCATGCGTTTGCCGGCTGCAAGAACCTGAGACGCGTGAACTTTCCCGAGGAGGGTGTGGGAATGCTGGGTGCGTATGCCTTCAGCGGCTGCAGCCGCCTGTCGGAGGTCGCGTTCCCTTCCAGTATTCCTGCGATCCCTGATGGCCTCTTCTCTGGTTGCGGCCTCAAGGACCTGGTACTTCCCGACGATGTAGGCAAGATAGGGAGCAATGCCTTTGAGAACAACGCGAACATGGCAAGCGTGTCACTGCCTGCCGGCCTGACCAAGATAGGCGACTGTGCATTTGCCAACAACACGAGCCTGAAGGGCATCGTGCTGCCTCCCTGCTTGGAGGAGATAGGGAATCAGGCCTTCGAGTGTACGGCGCTTTCCTGCGTGGACATCCCCGCGGGCGTGAATACCATCGGGACGGGGGCTTTCAGCCGGACGGCCCTGGACAGTGTCCATGTCCCGTCGACGGTCAAGTCGCTGGGCAGCGCGGCGTTTATGGGGTGCGGGTCGTTGAGGTCCGCTGTCCTTGACTGCCAGGTGACGGGCCTGGAGAAGACCTTTGCGGACTGCAGGTCACTTCAATCCGTGAGACTGCCCGAGAGCGTGGCGATGCTTGACGGGACGTTCAAGGGATGTGAGAGCCTGGGGAGCATCAGCGTGCCCGACAAGGTGAGCTATATCGGCAATGAAACGTTCATGGGCTGCCAAAGCCTGACGGAGTTTTCGGCATTGGGGGATCTGTCGTCGGTGGGCGGCAGTGTCTTTTCCGGATGCAGCTCCCTGGAGACGGTGTGCATGGGCTGTGTGGAGGAACTGGGCGGCAATGCCTTTTCCGGCCTTCCCCAGTTGAGGTCGTTTACAGCCAATTATGTGAAGAAGGTGGGTGTCTCTGCGTTCCAGGGCTGCGGTAGCCTGTCCGTTTTCCAGGTAGACAGCTGCAAACAGATTTGTTCATATGCATTCATGGGCTGCTCCCAACTGAAGGTGGACACGATACCTGCCCATACGGAAGAGATTGATCCGGGAGCTTTCAGTGGTTGTGACATACAGGAGACCGTCGTGCTGCCGGCCAGTGTGAAACAGCTGAGCCTGCATGCCTTCAGGGGCATCCCCGCCACGGCTGTCGTCTATTGCCATGCCGAAACCCCGCCGGAATTATACGGCATTGATGTTTGGGGAAGCGCAAGGCCCATCCTCTTTGTCCCCAGGGGCAGCAGGGAAGCCTACCTTGCAGGAAAGCTGGGCACTAAATGCTCGGCTGTGGTGGAAATGGGCGAGGGCTTTGCCCATGACGGGATATACTATACCTATGTCAATGACAGCCTGGGGCTGAACGTGGCCGTCGGCCGCCCCTATGTGGGGAGCGTGTGCATTCCCGACAGCGTGACAGAGCCCGTCGGTGGCAGGCACCTGCCCGTGGTGGGCATCGACGAGGGAGTGTTCAGGGGCAAGACGGGCCTGACGGAGGTGAGCGTTCCCAAGACGATGGGGAGGATCGGCCCGTATGCCTTTGCGGGTTGATCCTCGCTGAAGGAAGTCATCCTCAGCGAGGGCCTGGATTCCATCATGCCGTGGGCCTTCTCAGGCGTGGGGGTAGAGAAGATACATTTCCCGTCAACGCTGACCTACGTGGGCGACCATGCCTTTGCGGGATCTGCCCAGTTGAGGGAGCTGGACCTGCCTGGCAGCCTGCAGGAAGTGGGAAAGGCCGCCTTTGAGGGCTGCACCGGCCTGGAAAGAGCCCGCATCGGTGACAGGGTGGGCGCATTGCCTGAAAGTTGCTTTGAGAGATGCACGGGCCTGAGGGAAGTGACCCTCCCGGATGGCCTCAGGGAACTGGGCCGGAAGAGCTTTGCCCACTGCACGGGGCTGGAGAAGGTCCTTTTGGGCCGGGGTCTGGAGGAAGTGGGCGATTCAGCGTTCTGCAACGTGGCCTCTGCCAAGGTCCATGCGCCCGACTGGGCCTCGTGGTGCAACATCCGCTTCGCCCCGGACAAGAACTACAGCGGCAAGAACGTGCGGCGGCAGTGCAGCGCCAACCCCGTGCAGGGCACATCTGAACTGTATGTGGACGGTGCGCAGGTGACGGAGGTGGAAATCCCCGAAGGCGTGACTGCCGTGGGTGAGAATGCGTTCAATTCCTACGACGGTGCCGCCGTGGTCAGGATACCCTCCACGGTCACCTCGATAGGAGGCACGGCGTTCTATGCCTGCAAGTACCTGACGGCCGTCTAAGTCCATGCCACGGAAGTCCCCCTGCTGCATGAGGACTATCCGCTGACCTTCACGAGGAAGTATACCGTCACTTCCTCCGTTCCCATCTATGTGCCCAAGGGCTGCAAGGACAAGTACCAGTCCGATGAGGCGTGGGGTCGGTACACCATCCTGGAGTTTGAGCCGGACGGCATCCGCGGCGTGGCGGGCGTGGACGGGAAGAAGGAGAGTTGGTACAACCTGCAGGGCCAGCGTGTGGATGCCCCGCAGCGTGGGGTGAACGTCATCAGGAAGCAGGATGGGACTGTCCAGAAACGGGTAATCAGATAGGCAAAGAGGGAACGACGGCCTGAAGCCAAGAAAAGGGATATGGAGCAATCCATATCCCTTTTCAAATTAAATATGTAGAATAATGTCTTATTTTATTTTGGCCACGATAGCCTTGAAAGCGTCGGGGTTGTTCACTGCGAGGTCGGCAAGAACCTTGCGGTTGATTTCAATCTCGGCTTTGTGCAGTGCGCCCATGAGTTGGGAGTAGGAGAGACCTTCCAGGCGTGCGGCAGCGTTGATACGCTGAATCCACAATGCGCGGAAATTGCGCTTCTTGGTTTTACGATCCCTGTATGCGTAAGTCAGACCTTTTTCCCAAGTATTCTTGGCAACGGTCCAGACATTCTTCCGTGCGCCAAAGTAGCCACGGGTTAATTTCAGAATTTTCTTTCTTCTTGCTCTTGAAGCAACGTGATTTACTGATCTTGGCATAATTGTTTTTGTTTTTGGATGTCAGCGTCGCCCTTCAGGCGCTCTTATGGCTCATCATCCGGTTAATAACTCACTTCTTTCTTTGTTGGTTAACGGAGATTAAGAAGTTCTCTCACTTGTTTAAGGTTGCTCTTGTGTACAAGGGCTACATGATCAAGATTCCTCTTCTGTTTCTTGGTCTTCTTTGTCAGGATGTGACTGTGGTAAGCATGATGTCTTTTGATCTTACCCGTTCCGGTAAGGGCGAACCTCTTTTTTGCACCGGAATTCGTTTTAACTTTTGGCATTTTCTTAATTGTTTATAATGTTTATAATTGTGCGGCAGCGTGAAACCATTACACTACGCGCGTCTCTTGCTTTCTATTAATCCTCTCCTTCAATTGTGGGTATCTTATATTCACCCTGTTTCTCTTGCTTGGGAGCGTTGTTGGCCGCATTCTTTTTCTGTACGGTCACGGTCTCCGCCGGCTTGGGCTGCGTCTTCTTGGCAGTCGGCATCTTCTTGGGCGCAATGAACATCGTCATGCGCTTACCCAAGAGTTCGGGCATGTTCTCCACCTTCCCTACTTCCTCCAGGTCGTTGGCAAAGCGGAGAAGCAAGACTTCGCCTTGTTCCTTGAAGACAATGCTGCGCCCCTTGAAGAATACGTAGGCCTTGACTTTGTTTCCTGCCTCCAGGAACTCCCGTGCGTGCTTCAGCTTGAAGTCATAGTCATGGTCGTCTGTCTGAGGTCCGAAGCGTACTTCCTTTACCTCCATCTTGACCTGCTTGGACTTCATCTCCTTCTGCTTCTTCTTCTGCTGATAGAGGAATTTGGAGTAGTCGATTATCTTGCAGACCGGCGGATTGGCATTCGGGGATATTTCCACCAAGTCACATCCCTTTTGCTGTGCCATTTGCAAAGCCCTGGCCAATGGGACAACCGAGCTTCCCTGCTCACTGACGATGCGGACTTCGCGTGCCGTGATTTGGTTATTGATGTTGTAGTTTTGCTTTAAGTCGTCTTTTTTCATTCAACGATTTATGCGTCTTTATGATAGATTTGTAAATTTCGGCGCAAAGTTAGGAAATTTTAGTAACATTTTCCACTTCTTCGCGAACTTTCTTTGCAAAATCTTCGTATTTCAACGTTCCTTGGTTCTCTCCTCCCATTTTCCTGATGCTCACTGTGCCGTCGGCTTCTTCTTTCTCGCCCACGATGAGCAGGTAGGGAATGTGCTTCATTTCGTTGTCGCGGATTTTCCTGCCAATCTTTTCGCTGCGGGCATCAATGATGGTGCGCACACCCTGCGAGCGGAGGTGCTCCCTCACCTGTTCGGCATACTGCGTGTACTTTTCGCTGATGGGCAGAATGACTACTTGGTCGGGACTGAGCCACAAGGGGAATTTTCCGCAGGTGTGTTCCAGCAGCACGGCCACGAAACGCTCCATGCTTCCAAATGGGGCGCGGTGAATCATCACGGGACGGTGGCGCTGGTTGTCTTCGCCCACGTATTCCAACTGGAATCGCTCGGGCAGGTTGTAGTCTACCTGTATGGTGCCCAGCTGCCAGCGGCGGCCCAGGGCATCCTTGACCATGAAGTCGAGCTTAGGACCGTAGAAGGCAGCCTCGCCATATTCGATGACGGCCTTCATGTGCTTCTCCTCGCAGGCTTCAATGATGGCGTTCTCGGCCTTTTCCCAATTTTCCTCCGAACCGATGTACTTGCTGTGGTTGGTCTTGTCGCGCAAGGATATCTGTGCGTCAAAATCCTGGAAGTCGAAGGTCTTGAACACAGTGTTGATGATGTCCATCACGCGCAGGAATTCGTCTTTCACCTGGTCGGGCCGGCAGAAGATGTGGGCATCGTCCTGGGTGAAGCTGCGCACGCGCGTCAGCCCGTGCAACTCGCCGCTCTGCTCATACCTGTACACCGTGCCGAACTCAGCAATGCGAATGGGCAGGTCCTTGTAGGAGCGTGGCTTGCGCGCAAATATCTCGCAGTGGTGGGGACAGTTCATGGGCTTGAGCATGTATTCCTCGCCCTCGTCAGGCGTGTGGATGGGCTGGAAGGAATCCTTGCCGTACTTGGCGTAGTGGCCGCTCGTCACGTAGAGCTGCTTTGCGCCTATGTGTGGGGTGATGACTTGCTGGTATCCGTAGTGGTCCTGTATGCGTTTCAGGAAATCCTGCAACTGGAGGCGCAGTTCCGTGCCGCGTGGCAGCCAGATGGGCAGGCCCTTGCCCACGCGGTCGCTGAACATGAAGAGTTCCATCTCCTTGCCTATCTTGCGGTGGTCGCGTTTCTTGGCTTCCTCCAGCATGACCAGGTACTCATCCAGCATTTTCTTCTTGGGGAAGGAGATGCCGTACACACGCGTCAGGCTTTCGCGCTGTGCGTCGCCGCGCCAGAATGCGGCACTCACGGCAGTCACCTGGATGGCCTTGATGGGGGCTGTCGACATGAGGTGCGGGCCGCGGCACAGGTCGGTGAAATTGCCCTGTGCGTAGGTGGAGATTGTGCCGTCCTCCAGTTCGCCAATGAGTTCCAGCTTCAGCTTCTGGCCCTTCTGACCGAAGAAATCGAGGGCATCCCTCTTGCTGATGCTGTTCTTGACAAGCTGTTCGCCGCGCTTGGCTATCTCGGCCATTTTCTTGTTGATGGTATCGAAGTCGCTTTCCTTGATGACCTGTCCTTCGGGAAGGAGAACGTCATAGTAGAATCCGTTCTCAATGGCAGGGCCGATGCCAAACTCTATGCCGGGGTAGAGTTCCTGCAGCGCCTCGGCCAGCAAGTGGGCCGATGTGTGCCAAAAGGTGTGCTTGCCTTCCTCGTCCTCAAATTTGTAGAACTTGATGGCAGCATCTTCATTCAGCACGGTGTTGAGTTCAGTGGTCTTGCCGTTGATGGCACACGAAACGGCCTCGCGGGCCAGTTGGGGCGACAGGCTCTCGGCAATCTGCAATGCAGTTGTGCCGGCCTCGTATTCCCTGACGGAATTGTCTGGAAAAGTGACTTTTATCATTATTGTACAGTAATTTTAATTCTAAACGCGTGCAAAAGTACTCATTTCTTTTCATATAGAAATAGTTGAATGCCCAAAAAAAGTTGGGCTGCCGCTGTTCGCCACATCTTGCTGCGTGTGGGGTGTGCAAAAGGAGGGTGTCGCCCCCCGGCCGTGGGTAAAACGGCCTATCGTGCAGGTGGCAGCTGGCAGATGCGGCTTGAATGGTGGACGTATGCGGCCTGAAAAATTGTGGTCAAGGCATAAAAACAGTCCGAATGGGGCGTAAAAGACAGACAACGGGGCGCAATAAAATACGGATTCCGCAGATTGTTTCGGTGGAATCCGTATGTGTATGCCTTTGTGTGGGTTAAGATTTGTTTTCTACGGGTGTTCCCGCTTGTTGCGCTGTTGCTCTATCCTGTGCAGGATGAAGTTGAACGCCTCCAGGCCGGCCAGGACCAGTATGGTCGCGGCCGTGGCCAGTATGTACATGCCGCCGCCGCACGTCAGGCCGATGGCTGCCGTTACCCACACGCCGGCTGCCGTGGTGAGGCCGCGCACGACATTTTCGCTCTTGTGGAAAATGATGGTGCCCGCACCTATGAAGCCTATGCCCGACACCACCTGGGCCGCAATGCGGGCCACGTCCCACCGCTGTTCGCCGGAAGTCATTACGCCGTCAAATCCGTGGGCTGAGATAATCATGAACAATGCCGAGCCCAGTGCCACCAGGAAGTGGGTGCGGAAACCGGCTTCCTTGGCCCTGTATTCGCGCTCCAGGCCTATGATGCCGCCCAGCAGGGCGGCGATGAAAATCCTCAAAATAAATTCTCCTGTCATGGTGTTGCCGATATGTTATTTTTCTGTTGTCTTCTCAGTCGCGTGTACTCCTTGCGGGCTTTTGCCATGTCGCTCAGGAATTCTTTGCTGCTGTGCAGCCGTGCGTAGCATGCGCTGGCCAGCAGCCGACCCGCGTCAACGTCGCTTTGCCAATGGTAGCCGGCTATGACTCGGCTTTGTCCCCATTCGTATCCCAGCTTGAGCAGCGCGTCCTGTGCGTCGGGATTGATTTCGCTGAGCAGCAGGGCCATTCCCCAGCCCCTCACGGTGTGGCCCGAGGGGTAGGACCCCGTGTTGCGCAGTTCCTCTTCCTCGTTGGGCAGGCTGGTGGGCTCGTTGAATTGGCAGTAGGGGCGGCGGCGCATGTAGGCATCCTTGGGGCGCGTGGCGCCGAGCCGCAGGGTGGGGATGCCGCGTTCCAGCACCCTGAATATGGCGGGCGTGCCTTTGGGGGAAATGTCCATTCCGAAGGCTTGGCTGAACTGGCGGGCCATCTCGGCAATGCTGATGGTGGCCTGGCTGACGGCCATGCGGCCGCGTTCGCTCTGGCGTTGTGCCTTGCCCCACATGTATTGGGTGATGTCGTAGACAAACGCATGGGAGTTGCTGTCGGGTGGCGCGGGGAGGAATATGGCCGCGTTGGGCATGTCGTCCGTGCTGAAATATAAGGATGGCTGTTGCTGTGCCGCGGCAAGCAAGGGCAGGAGGGCGATGATGATGAGCGATTTTTTCATGTTTTTTCGTGATGATGGGTTGAATGGTGCAAAGTTACATTATTTTGTCCATTTCAGCACAGGGGTGGTGGGAAAGATATTTTGTGTGAAGCCGTTCCTGCATGCGTGTGAACGCGGCTTGATGCTGATGTCCTGATGTGTTTTTGCGCTTGTGGGGGTGGCTGATTCATTGTTTTTTCGTAATTTTGACGCATGGATTCCGATGCATACCTTACAATAGAGGTCACGGCGCAGGCCAAGATGGTGGAGAAGAAGAGCACGTTCCTCGCATTTCTCCACCCAGTCTCGTCGGACGAGGAGGCCGAGGAATGGCTGCGCCAGTATCGCAAGAAATACTATGACGCGCGCCATGTGTGCTATGCCTATGTGCTGCATGAACCGACGGCGGCCAAGAGCAGCGACAACGGCGAGCCGTCGGGCACGGCGGGCCGCCCCATGCTGGGTGTCCTCACGTCGCATGGCTTGAGGTGCGTGTTGGCGGTTGTCGTCCGCTATTTTGGGGGGATAAAACTGGGCACGAGCGGCTTGACGGCTGCCTATCGGGAGTCGGTGGAGCTGGCGCTTGCGCAAGCCGTAGTGGTGGAAAAACAACAGGAGGAGAACTGGGCGTTCACCTTTCCCTATGATTCGGTGAACGCCGTCATGCAGGCGGTGAAGTCTGAATCGGGCATTCGCATACTGCAATCCAGTTTTGACTTGCACTGCCAATTGGAGGTGGCAGGCGCGCGCAGTCAGGTGGCACGCCTGAAAGCCAGGTTGGAAAAGGTGGTTGCCGATGTCTGACGGGCAGGCAACCGAAAAAACTACTTGCCGGCTACGCTGAAATGCAGTTGGTCCTTGTTGGGCTGCTTACTGACGCGGATGGTAACGCCCGGAGAAGCCTTCCCCTCCATGATCAGTTCGCCGATTCCGTCTTCCAGGTAGGATTGGATGGCTCGTTTGAGCGGACGCGCACCATACTTGTTGTCATAACCCTTTTCTACGATGAAATCCAAGGCTTTCGGACCTATTTCCACTTGGTAGCCCATGGGAAGGATGCGCTCCTTGAGCTCGTTTATCTCTAGGGTGGCAATTTTTTCTATGGATTTTTTGTTCAAGGGCTTGAACATGATGATTTCGTCCAGGCGGTTGATGAATTCGGGTGCAAACCGTTTGTTGAGTGACTTCATGATGAGTTGGCTCTTCAGGCTATCTTCATTGCCTTCCTCACCGGCACTGAAACCAACGCCGCGGCCAAACTCCGATACCTCGCGCGAACCCGTATTGGACGTGAAGATAATGATTGTGTTCTTGAAGTCGACCGTGTTTCCGAGGGAATCGGTCAGCCTGCCCTCGTCCATAACCTGCAACAGCAGGTTGAATACATCATGGCTGGCTTTCTCAATCTCGTCAAGCAGGATGATGGAGTACGGCCGCCTGCGGACCTGTTCCGTCAGTTGGCCACCCTCTTCGTATCCCACATATCCCGGAGGCGCGCCCACGAGGCGGCTGGTGGAGAACTTTTCCATGTACTCGCTCATGTCGATGCGAATGAGTGCCTCCTTTGTCCCAAACATGTATTCGGCCAGCTTTTCCGTGAGATAGGTCTTGCCGACACCTGTCGGACCGAGGAACATGAATGTTCCGATGGGCTTGTTGGGATCTCTCAGGCCTATGCGGTTTCTCATGATGGCCTTGACCAATTTGTCAATAGCATCGTCCTGCTGGATGATGTTGTCTTGTAAATTTTGGCGCAGGCCGCGGATGCGGATGGTTTCCTGGCTTGCCATTCGCTGCACGGGGACACCGCTCATCAAGGACACGGTGTTTTCAACGTCTTCCAGGCTTACGGGACGTCGGTTCTGTTTTTGTTCTTCTTCCCATTGGTGTTTTGCATCCTTGATGGTGGCCTGCATTTGGCTTTCCTGGTCACGCAGGGTGGCTGCCCGTTCAAAATTCTGTTGTTTCACGGCCAGTTGCTTCTGTTGCGTAATCTGTTCCAGTTGTTGGGTCAATTGGCGGATGCTGTCGGGAAATCCTTCCTGTCCAATGCGGACGCTTGCGCCTGCCTCATCCATGGCATCGATGGCTTTGTCGGGCTGCTGACGGTCGGTGATGTATCGATCGGTCAGGTCTACGCATGCCTTCAGAGCATCGTCGGAGTAAGTTACATTGTGATGTTCTTCATAGTGCCCCTTGATGTTCTTCAGAATCTCCAATGTCTCAGCATTTGTGTTCGGATGGACCATGATTTTCTGGAAACGGCGCTCCAATGCTCCGTCCCTTTCAATGGATTTGCGGAATTCGTTGATGGTAGTTGCCCCAATGCACTGCAATTCTCCACGGCTGAGGGCAGGTTTCAGTATGTTGGCGGCATCCAGCGTGCCTTGTGAAGAACCTGCGCCGACCATCGTGTGAATTTCGTCGATGAAAATGATGATTTCGGGATGGGCGGCGAGTTCTTTCATGATTCCCTGAACGCGTTCCTCGAATTGGCCACGGTATTTTGTGCCAGCCACCAAGGTGGCCATGTCCAAGGCGACGAGACGCTTGCCGGCCAAGACGGGAGGTACGTCCATCTTTACGATTCGCTCGGCCAAGCCCTCGACTATGGCCGTCTTGCCAACGCCTGGTTCGCCAATGAGGATGGGATTGTTCTTTTTGCGACGGCTTAGGATTTGTGCGATGCGCTCAATCTCCTTTTCGCGTCCGATTACTTTGTCTAATTTGTGTTCGGCCGCATTCTTGGTGATGTCAGTCGTATATTTATCCAGCAAAGGTGTTTTTCCGTCTGTCGCTTTGTCGCGGTTGTGAACCTGAGTCCTGGCTGTATTGCCCTTTGCATCAGGGGCATCGTCTTCATCGTCCTCATCTTCATCAAAGTGGATGTTGTCCTTTGGCAGTGTCTCGGTTTGGAACGTGAGAGCCAGTTCGGTCCTTTCGTAATTGATGCCATTGGCATTGAGCAATCGGCAGGCTGCGCATTGTGTGTTGCGCAATATGGCCAATAGCAGGTGTTCGGCCTTGACTAATTCGTCATGGCTGCGTTCTGCCTCGGCAATGCTTTCCTTTAGGGCGGTTGAGGCCGAATCTTCCAAGAAAAAGTTTTCCGGATCTATCAGTCCGCTGTCCACTACGGTGATATTGGAGAGATAATTTTCCAATTCTTTCTTGATTTGTTCGGTATGGATGCCCATTAATCCAAGAATTTGGGCGGCTCGGCTGTTCCCCTCGCGCAATATACCTAATATGAAATGTTCGGCGCGGATGGACCTGCTGTGTAAACGGATGGCTTCTTCGCGGCTGTATCTTATGCACTGTTCAAATTCTTTGGAATATTGTTTTTTCATCGCAGCGTTGTGGTTTATGTTGGCAAAATTATGATTTTTCTGTTTATTAGGGATTATTTGATTCAAATAATTGTCTACAAAAACCGTACCAATATGAGTTTTATGCTGTTTTTGCGACCTTGTCCGCTATGAAAAATGAATTTTTGCCTTAAAAGCAAACAAATTGTCTGAAAAATATCATTATTTAATCAATTTTGTATACTTTTGCAGCGAAAATAATTTAAAATCGAAAGAATAATTAAATTAAAATCTTAATTTGTAAAAAATAAAACTTAAGAAAATATGTGTGGAATCGTAGGTATTTTTAAGGTGCAACGTCATGATGAGGATTTGCGTGCCAAGGCATTGAAGATGTCGGCAAAGATTCGTCATCGTGGACCAGATTGGAGTGGTATTTACATGGGACGGACTGCTGTGTTGGCCCATGAGCGTTTGTCTATTGTTGACCCCATGTCGGGTGGCCAGCCGTTGTTCAGCACGGACAGGCAGCAAATATTGGCTGTCAATGGAGAGATATACAATCACATGGAAATCCGGCAGCGCTATGAGGGAAAATATGATTTTCAGACAGGTTCGGACTGCGAAGTCATTTTACCCTTGTATAAAGAAAAAGGTGTCAATTTTCTGGAAGACTTGAGCGGAATCTTTGCCTTTGCATTATATGATGAGGAAAAAGACGACTTTCTGATTGCCCGTGACCCCATTGGTGTGATACCTTTATATATAGGGCGTGATGGTGATGGGCGGATATATGTGGCCAGTGAATTGAAGTCGCTTGAGGGTTTCTGTAACGAATATGAACCATTTCTTCCGGGCCATTACTATTTGGGCAGTGAAGGAAAGATGGTGAGGTGGTACAAGCGTGACTGGGTGGATTATGCAGCCGTGGCCAACAACGGTTCATCGGTGCAGGCCGTTCATGATGCGTTGGAAGATGCTGTGAAGCGTCAGCTTATGTGCGATGTTCCCTATGGAGTACTTTTGTCTGGTGGTCTTGACAGCTCTGTTATTTCGGCCATCGCTCAGAAATATTCATCGCGTAGGGTAGAAAGTGGAGGAAAGAGTGCGGCTTGGTGGCCGCGTCTCCATTCTTTTGCTGTCGGTCTTAAGGGCGCGCCCGATTTGGCCAAGGCTCGTTTGGTTGCAGACTGTATAGGGACTGTGCACCACGAAATTAACTATACTATTCAGGAGGGACTTGATGCCATTCGTGATGTCATATATTATATAGAGACCTACGACGTAACCACGGTTCGCGCCTCAACGCCTATGTATCTGCTGGCAAGGGTGATAAAAAGCATGGGCATTAAAATGGTGCTTAGTGGTGAAGGTGCTGATGAAGTGTTTGGCGGTTACCTGTATTTCCACAAAGCGCCTACTCCTCAGGCTTTTCATGAAGAAACAATACGGAAACTCTCCAAACTGCACCTCTATGATTGCCTTCGAGCCAACAAGAGTTTGTCGGCTTGGGGCGTGGAGGGAAGAGTTCCTTTCTTGGACAAAGAATTTTTGGATGTAGCGATGTCACTCAATCCTGCGGCAAAGATGTGTCCTGGTCAAACAATCGAAAAGAAAATCGTGCGTGAGGCATTTTGTGACATGTTGCCCGAAGCAGTGGCTTGGCGTCAGAAAGAACAATTTAGTGATGGGGTAGGCTATAGCTGGATCGATACGCTAAAGGAAGTGACGGACGCTGCAGTCTCAGACGAGCAAATGGCCCATGCCCCAGAGCGTTTCCCCATTAATCCTCCGCGCAATAAGGAAGAGTATTATTACCGTACTATTTTTTCTGAACATTTCCCCAGTGACAGTGCGGCGCGCAGTGTTCCCAGCGTTCCTAGTGTGGCATGTTCTACAGCCGAGGCTTTGGCATGGGATAAGGCGTTCCAAAACGTCAATGAGCCCAGCGGCCGTGCGGTCTTGGATGTTCACAACAATGCCGCATTGTAGATTGAGGCGGATGATGTTATAGCAATAGAGAGACCTGAGATAACGGAGACGCATTTGCGCTTCCTCTAAAAGCGCAAATGCGTCTTTATAATTGGTGGATGATAGATGTATTTCTCTGTTTTTTGTGAAAAAACGGGGATTTATAATTGCTGTTTATCGGATTTTTAATAAGTTTGCAACGAAATAGCGAAAATGCCCTTTTGTCATGAAAAGAATACTGCTTTTAATATTGACCCTCGGTTTCATCTTTGGTGCAAATGCTCAGCGAAATTCCGATAAAAAGGTGGAATCAAGTAATCAGATAGACAACATCGTCAACCAATATACGGATTCGTTGTACCAATTGCGTAAGCACTACGATTCAGGATGGAAGTACAAGGGCAAGGATGTGTTGACAAATCCATATTATTACAGGTTGTTCGTCCGTCCTACATTTTATTTTAATCCCATAAAGAAACAAATGGACCTGACCTTAGGACAGGATTCCCTGAAAAAATCCATCTTTGCCCGTAAGCAAGATGATGTGTTGATGCGTAACAATGCATTGAATGATTTCTTTGCAGACATATATGTCCAAAATCCCTATTTGGTAGAGGCAAGTCAGGAAAAAGTGGACCAAACCGATGGCCTGCGTCAGGATTTGCCCAAGGAAGTTGAACATAAGGTAGAACTGGCCACCAATATTCAGCCTTCCAAGCCTGTACGCGTCGTTGAACCGATTCAGGTAGTCAGCCATAAGCCCAATTTTTGGAAAGTAACCCAAAAATACTCGTTGCAGTTGACGCAGAACTATATTTCAGACAATTGGTATCAGGGTGGAAATAACTTCAATTCCATGTTGGCCACGATTAATTTGACGGCCAATTACAATAACCAACGCAAGCTGATATTTGAAAACAGTCTGAATGCCATGTTAGGCTTCCAGACGGTCAAGGCAGACACCGTACATCATTTCCAGACAACGACTGACCAAATCCGTATGATAAACAAATTAGGGATCAAGGCTATTTCCACATGGTATTATACTGTTTCCTTGAACAGTTGGACGCAGATGATGCCCAAGTATGCAACGAATAGCAAGCGACCTTACTCCGATTTTATGTCACCCTTTGAGAGTGTTTTGTCCATTGGTATGGAGTATAAGCTAAACAAAAAGAAATTCAACATGTCAGCTACGGTGAACCCGCTTTCATTTGATTTGAAATACGTGGATCGTCTGAACTTGGCCACGCGATATGGAAACAAAGCTAACCATAGTTTCAGGGAATATTACGGTTCCAATACTTCCATTACCTACAATTGGACTATTTTGAAGGAACTTTCATGGGGTGGCCGCTTGTATTATTTTACCAATTATCATAAAGTGCAGGCCGAATGGGAAAGTACCTTCAACTTTACCATTAATAAGTACATGTCAACCAAGTTGTATATGTACCCACGCTTCGATGATACACAGTTTGATAAGAAACGTCGCCATCGTATGCAGTTCAAGCAATTCCTTTCTTTGAGCTTCAACTGGTAATCAGTCGTATGGAATGTTACGCAAAGGGATATTTCTTGCCATTTCATGCCTCATGTCAGCCAGTCTGCATGCAGAACGGATTTCGCCAAGTCGTGCACAGGAGTGCGTTGTCCATTGGTTGCAGCAACGCCAGGGAGCACAGTCAAGATCCTTTTCTTCCCTTTCTCTCTATGAAGTGGATTCTCCCCAGGACATGGAGGTGCAAATCGTGGGATATGGGAAGAACGGTTTTGTTTTGGTGGGCGGAACGGAAGCATATCCTGTAATACTTGGTTATGGCAATGTAAGAGGAAAAGGAGTTCCCCACACCCTGCATGGTTTGCTTTCCAAGCCCATGCCTGTAGTATCATCTATGTCTTCATCTGTTGTTCAGGCAAAGGTCCCACCGATCTTTCCTTTCATTAGGACCGTCAGGCATCAGGAAGCTCCATTTAATGGAAGTTGTCCCCATTATTTTGATGAAAGCAATGGCCTCAGTGCCGACAATTGTTTGGTGGGTTGTGTTGCGACGGCATTGGAACAAGTAATGACGTATTACCAATATCCTCAAATGACATTGGATACGTTGTTTGGGTGGACTACGGAACATTATACCGTTGATACAGTGCTGCCGGGCAGGAAGATTGATTTTCAGAATATTTTGGATGACTACAACTCTTCCTATTCGGCGCAGCAGGCCAAGGCAGTGAGTGACTTGAGTTATTATTGTGGTATGGCGGCCCACATGAACTGGGGACTGCATGCCTCGGGTGCGCAATGTGCCGCGCTGCTTGCCCCCATGAAGCGCGTGTTTGGCTATCAATATGTGCGTCATCTGTATCCATCAGACTATACAGTGAACCGATGGCATGAATTGTTGTATAATGAACTGAAAAACAAACGCCCTGTACTTTATGCGGGCTACACATCCACCATGCAGGGCCATGCATTCCTGTTGGATGGGATAGACGAGGGTGGATTCTATCATGTGGTATGGGGATACGGCGGCAACTATGACGGATATTTCAATCTTGATATCCTTAATACGTTTGAAAATCAATATACGCCGACTCCTAACGGCCGTTTGATGGGTCATTTTTGCAATCAGGAAGCCCTGTTCCTGTGTCCTGAAACAATATCTTATGAGGAGAATGACACCTTGGCCCACCATAATAGGATTGTCGTGGATACAGTGGTCTTTTCACGGCCTCCCGATACTGGAAGATATATGACGGCATACATCAAGGCGCACAATGTAAGCCCCGATACCCTGAATGTGTCCTTTTTGTTGAGTACTTTCCCGCTTCAAGAGGAAGTAGGTGTCCTTAACCCCCACGCAGACCATGTCAGTCTGACAGGAAAGAACCTATCCCCCTATGAGACGGTGACATTGACAGCCTATGGGTCGTTCGGCCAGACAGGAAAGCGCATCCTTACCGTTTCTACCGACGATTCTGCGTTCTGCTACAGAGATACCATACAGGTTTCGGCTGCAAGGACCGTTTTGTTAGATATTTCTGCCAAGGATTCCGTCGTTAAGGCTGATGAGGCTCATTTTACATTTCATATCCAAAATAAATCACGCGACTATTGGGCGGGGAATGACATTACTTATTGCCTTTTTGAGGGGGATTATGACGAAAACATACCCGACACGCGCCATTGGAGCATCCTTAATTTGCCACCTATGGGCAGTGTGGACGACACTGTGGCATTCTATGGGTTGAAACCCAGTACGCGATATACGTTATTGGTGCGTAATCGGTGGCCTGTGGCCTTGAAGTCATCATTCACTACACTTGCTGCAACAGGTTTGCCCCAATTGGGAGTCGAAAGCAGATCTGAGTATTTGGATATGCAGGGAATACCAGTATTGAACCCTCGCCGCGGCTTGTATCTAATGAAAAAAGAGGGGAAATACCGCAAAATCTATTTGAAATAAAATGTCTGTAGCCTATACAATTATAGATAAATACTATCCTGAACTGAATGATTTGAAGCGAACATTGCTCATTCACAGTCAGCAGGTGGCAGAAAAAGCCCTGTTGGTCGCCAAGAATCATCCTGAATTGGACGTTGACGTGACGGTGTTGGAGGTGGGGGCGCTTTTGCATGACATCGGCATCTTCAAGACATGGGCTCCCGGCATATTTTGTTTTGGAAAGGCTCATTATCTTATGCATGGTTTTATCGGGGCTCAACTGATGCGCGACGAGGGACTGGAAGTGTATGCCAGGATATGTGAAAGGCATACAGGAACGGGGTTGAGCGGACACGTTATCAAGGAGAATCAACTACCCATACCTGTCAAGGATTATTTTCCTGAGACCTTGGAGGAAAAAATCATTTGCTATGCTGACAAATTTTACAGCAAATCCCATCTGGACGGCGTGAAGACGGTTGAATATGTGTGTAAAAGTTTGAGCAAGTGGGGGGATGAGAACGTCATCCGTTTTATGGAATGGCATCATTTGTTTGGATGATAATAAAAATCCGTTTTTTTGCATTTTAAATTTATTCTTTCTATATTTGCAAACGAATAATCGCAACTCTTTCGTCCTCAAAGCACTAAAAAGGGAACTGAAACTCGGATACGGAAGACACAGGACTGCAGGACAACCATCAAACTTCACACATATGAAACATATCATATTCCTGATAACGGCATTGATTATAAATACCTCATCCATGTGGGCACAGAAAGAACATATTCCCTTTGCCGTGGAGGGAAAGACATGGGTGACACACAGCGTATGGTATGAATCCGACCTTATTGTGACAGAGACAGTCCAGGGGGACACTGTCATCGGAGGAAAGGCCTGCAAGAAAGTTTATGATCAAACTGATGGAATAGGCTGGGGATATCCTGTTCATGACCGTTATTATAGTTATGCATTGTACCAAGAGGGAGCAAGAGTATATCGGATTATCCCAAACCGAACCGATACAGTCTTGCTGTACGATTTCGGATTGAAGGAAGGTGAAATCTTTCCAGATAGAGACAAGTCATTAAGGATGATTGCCCGTGACACCGTGGAACAGGAAGGGTATCAGTATGTTCGCCAATTCATGTCCTGGGAACAAGAGCTATACGAGGGCAGCACCTATATATGGGTGGATGGTGTAGGATCGGAAAGGGGACTTTTTGACACTGGAGCTAATGGGGGATTGGTCGGCAGCTATAACAGACTTGTATCATGCACTTGGCCGGACGGCAGGAAATATGTCACAGAGTATGGCAAATCCTTTCTTGAAAGTGTGAACAGCATCAAAGCTTTAGGACCAGATATTGACAGTTATTACAACCTGCAGGGACAGCAGCAGAGCCAACTGCAGAAAGGAGTGAACATCATCCGAACAAAAGACGGAACGACAAGGAAAGTGTTGATAAAGTAAACATCTGAAATGATGAAAAAATACAGTTTAATAATTATGTTCATTCTTGTTCAGGGAATGATATCCATGGCGCAAGAACCCTACCAACCTTTCGTTGTTGAAGGAAAGACATGGAACATGTCGGCACCAAGATGGTCAGCAATAATAGACACGGCTGTTGTATGCCATACCCTTATATCAGGTGACACTGTCATTAATGGACATACCTGCAAGAAGATACATTGGTATTGGGATAAGAATAATCATCCCAACGCAAAAGAGGCAATTTATGTGGGGGCATTGTATGAAGATAAGGGAGAGGTCCACTATGTCTGGCCGGAGGGTGATTCGATATGTTTGGTATATGATTTTAATGTTCAGGCAGGCGACACCGTTCACCAACTGTTGCAATTATATGCCTTGGACATGGGCGTACAAGGAAAATCGCCACTCATTGTGGATGCCCATGTATACAGTATCGACACTGTCGCTGACGGCAATCACAAACTGCGCATATTTGCCCTACGGCCACTTAAAAATAGCAGGTTGTTCTATTGGATAGACGGCGTGGGCTCATACTATGATTTTATTCAACCTCAAGCTGAGCCTGGAGGTAGTAACTATATCCTCTCATCCTGCAGCATTGGCAATGATACCATTTATGACCATAAGGATTACAGCGTGCTTCTGAATTACATGATACAGAAACAAGAAGAGTGGTCAACTTCATCAAGGGCGATCATGCAACCTGTGGGAAATCATTTATTTTACCTGCATAAGAAAAGTTTCCCTACCATAGCCATGTTCCACTCACTGGTAAAGGACGAGGCAGATGTTACGATTCCCGCAACTGTATCTTTTGTGAGTACCAAATACAAGGTGACCAGCATAGATACCTGCGCGTTCAGAAACTCGGGCATACAGGCGGTCATCCTCCCCAATACGGTGGACACTATCTATGCCGGGGCTTTCCGTGACTGCCATAGCTTGGCCTCGGTAAAGATGCTCAGCTACCACATGAGGAAAATATATTCCTCTGTCTTCAGCGGTTGCTCAGCCCTGAGGGAACTCCGCTGTGCCGCTCTCGTTCCGCCCGAAGTGGCGGAGGATACCTTTGAGGAAGTGGACAGGGAGAACTGTATTTTGTACGTTCCTATGGAGAGTTCGTTGGAACTGTACCGACAGGCAGATGGTTGGAAGGAGTTCCGCCACATGGAGGTTGACTACAATATCGGCCCAGCCCCCGAGAGCGGGTCGCTGATGATAGGTAAATACAGGTATAAGCTGGACACGACGGCCATGACGGCCGTGCTGACATCTGTACCCAATGATGCAATGAAGGTAGATGTGCCGGCTCAGGTAACATACAGGGGAGGGACGTACACTGTGAAGGGTATGGACACCAACATGCCAAGCGTGCTGACTGAGGCCGTCCTGCCCAATACAATGGAGGACATGGGAAAATATGCCTTCAGCGGATGCGGGGAACTGACCACCGTGACACTGCCAACGTCCCTTAAGTCCGTCGGGGAATATACTTTCTATGGGTGCACCGCACTGAAGGAAGTCCAACTGCCAGAAGGAGTGACTGCCATAGGCGACAATGCCTTCAAGGACTGTACGGGCCTGAGCAATATACTGCTGCCCGAGAACCTGCTGTCCATCGGAAACCGTGCTTTCCAAGGCTGCACCGCTCTAAAGGAATTGCAGCTGTCGGGAAGAGTGGCTGCCATAGGCGACAATGCCTTCAAGGACTGTACGGGCCTGAGCAATATACTGCTGCCTGAAAGCGTGGAGAGCATTGGAAGCTACGCTTTCTCAGGTTGCGCAGGACTGAAGGACATGGACCTGCCAGACATCCGTTCCATCGGGAACGGGGCATTCGCAGGCTGCCAAGAACTGGAGAAAGTACTGTTGGGCGACGGGCTCACCTCCATAGAAGATGAAACATTTAAAGGATGCAGCTCATTGCAAGACATAGTGCTTCCGGCCCGCCTGGCCGGCATAGGCAACTCTTCATTCAGCGGATGTACCTCCCTGCGTGAAATCCTCATTCCCGACAGGGTTACATCCATCGGAGACAATGCCTTTGAGGAATGCTCCGGCATGAAAAAGGTAACCATCGGGAAGAGTGTGCAGTGTATACCGTATAGATGTTTCTGTGACTGCTCAAACCTGAGTACGGTCGTCAACAACAGCCTTTCGGCAGACATCTACATGTATGCTTTCAGGAATTGCCCTTTATTGAAAGAAATCACCATCACGGGTGACACGATACAGTATAATGCATTTTGGAAATGCTCCGGCCTGGAGAAGGTCATTTTTACGCAGAATGTGAAGTATCTTGGAAATCGGGCATTCCGTTACTGCGGGAATATCAAGGAAGTGTTCTGCAGGGCCGTAGAGCCGCCCGCAATGGACGGAACTGTATTCGATGTCACATCCGTTGCCTATGTGCCCACGGAGGAAAGCCTGCAGCTGTACAAGTCCTCATCCTACCAATGGCAGTACTTTGACCTGCGCGTGGAGCAGGGCACGGACGGAATACGTGCAATAGGAAATCCGCAGGGAGGCGCAAGGGGATTCTTCAACCTATGGGGACAGAGACAGAACCAACCACTGAAAGGAGTGAACATCATCCGAAAGGATGACGGAACGACAAGGAAAGTTCTGGTGAAGTAAAACATTGTATTACCCAGGAGAAGAATGCTCCTCCTGCAAATATATGGACTGAGGGGAGTGTAGCTTGCTGTCTGTGCCATAAGCACGGCGTAATGCCCGCGGTGGCTCACCACCACACTCCTTCGGTCCGACGGGCCACTTTCCCTAACTTAGGGAAAGAGTTTTTACCCTGTAGCTTAGTAGGAGGGTAGCCATGTTGGGATTGCTGCTTCCCTAAGTTAGGGGAGCTGTCACGAAGTGACTGAAGAGTGTGTTTTCGGGGCGTGTGGCACTCAAGAAATGTAGAGTAGTGTGAAAAAACTCGGGGAGAATTTTAAAAAACTCCCCGAGTTTTTTAAAATTACTCCCACTAATATTTACATTACTCAAGCTATTGCAAAAGGGAGTGGGGAGGATTTTCTGTATTTCCCAAGGATTTGCCGTTGAATGTTTGGCTATTCCGCAAAATTGCCCTAATTTTGCATCAGAAAATTAGATAATTAAATTGTAGAATAATCATGAATGCATTTGTTTTTCCTGGGCAAGGTGCCCAATTTGTAGGAATGGGAAAGGACCTGTATGAGAATAATCCAAAGGCCAAGGAACTTTTTGACAAGGCCAATGAGATTCTTGGTTTCAATATTACCGATATCATGTTTGCAGGAACGGATGAGGAACTGAAGCAAACGAAAGTGACGCAACCGGCAGTGTTCCTCCATTCTGTCATCAGTGCCATTTGTGCCGATGCCCGGCCTGACATGGTCGGTGGCCATTCATTGGGTGAGTTCTCTGCCCTCGTTGCAGCTGGTGTGCTGGATTTTGAGGACGGTCTTAAGTTGGTCTATGCACGGGCCATGGCAATGCAGAAGGCATGTGAGGCTAAGCCGTCCACGATGGCTGCCATTATAGGGCTGACTGACGAACAGGTGGAGACTGTGTGCAGTGAGGTGAGCACGGAAGGCAACGTGGTTGTTCCTGCCAACTATAACTGCCCTGGGCAACTGGTTATCAGCGGCGACATAGACGCTGTGAACAAAGCATGTGAGAAACTGAAGGAAGCAGGGGCGAAGCGTGCATTGGTACTGAACGTTAGCGGGGCGTTCCATTCGCCCTTGATGGAGCCTGCCAAGCAGGAACTGGAGACTGCCATCCGCAATACGGCGTTCCATGAGCCTGCATGCCCTGTATATCAGAATGTAGATGCCAAGGCACATACGCAGCCCGAAGACATCAAGGCCAACTTGATAGCCCAGTTGACCTCGCCCGTGCGCTGGACGCAGGAGGTGCAGGAAATGGTGGCCAATGGTGCAACCGATTTTACCGAATGCGGACCTGGCAAGGCTTTGCAGGGCATGATTGGCCGCATAAGCAGGGAGGTAACGGCCCACGGATTGAACTAAGACAGGAACTAACTGAAGCAGAAAGAGCCCCGCGCTGCCCATGGATGGGGCAATCGGAGCTCTTTCTGCTTTTTATATGGTTTGTTTCTGGATGATGTAAAACGAAAAAACAGGTCTCCTATGCTGATATATCAGATGCTGCCGCGCCTTTTTGGCAATGACAACGAAAGACTGACGGTCAATGGCAGTTTGCAGCAGAACGGTTGTGGGCACATGAATGACATCACCGTGAAGTTCCTTGAACAACTAAGGCAATTGGGCGTGACCCATGTGTGGTACACGGGGTTGCTGGAACATGCCACGCAAACCGACTATTCTTCCTACGGAATAGTACATGAGCACGGGGCGATGGTGAAGGGTAGGGCTGGCTCTCCCTATGCCGTCAAGGACTACTATGACATTGACCCCGATTTGGTCGTGCATCCCGAGAGGCGTTTCAAGGAATTTCAGAACCTGGTGAGGCGAACCCATAGGGTCGGGCTGAAGGTCATCATGGATTTTGTGCCTAATCACGTGGCCCGCCAGTACCATTCCGATGCATGTCCCGAAGATGTGGAAGATCTTGGGAAAAAAGACAATGCAAGCGTATCCTTCTCCCCACAGAACAATTTCTACTATTTCCCCAACCAAGCATTGCAATGCCAGTTTGACATGCAGGGCGGAGAACTACGTCCCTATCGGGAATATCCGGCCAAGGCAACGGGCAATGACTGCTTTACTCCCTTTCCCGCACAGCAGGATTGGTACGAAACGGTGAAGCTAAACTACGGCGTGGACTACCTGTCGGGAGGCTTGAAGGTATTTTGGCCGATACCTGACACGTGGCACAAGATGTTGAGGATACTTCTGTTCTGGGCTTCGCAGGGAGTCGATGGATTTAGGTGCGACATGGCCGAGATGGTGCCATGTGAATTCTGGAGTTGGGCAATCAGGCAGGTCAAGGCGCAATATCCGCAGATAATATGGATTGGGGAAGTATACAATCCCGACCAATACCGCGATTATATCCATCAAGGCGGTTTTGATTTCCTTTATGACAAGGTGGGGCTGTATGATACGCTGCGTGCCATCGTCATGGGACAGGCCTCTGCCTCAGCGATAACCCGTTGCTGGCAGATGGTGGATGACATAAAGGACAGGATGCTCCATTTCCTGGAGAACCATGACGAGCAGCGCATTGCGTCAGACTTCTTCGCATCGGAGGGACGGCGGGCCTTTCCTGCATTGCTGGTGAGTGCGTGCATGGGAAAGCAGCCCTTTATGCTGTATTTTGGTCAGGAGTTGGGCGAAAGGGGCATGGATGCCGAAGGGTTCAGCGGATTGGACGGACGTACGACCATCTTTGACTACTGGAGTATGGCTACCATCAGAAAATGGCGGAACAAGGGACGCTATGACGGGGCAAGGCTGGACGAGGAAAGCAGGCAGGTCTATGCATATTATAAAAAGGTGTTAGGAGAGGTGCGTCAGGAATTGGCAGTAAGGGAAGGGCTGTTCTTTGACCTGATGTATGTCAACCTTGACAATCCTCGGTTCAATCCACACAGGACCTATGCCTTTATTCGTTCTTTCGGTGATGAAAAAATCTTCTTTGTCGTCAATTTTGAGGGAGCAGAGGTGATGCAGGAAGTCTGTGTGCCTGCCCATGCCTTTGATTTCCTGAAAATGGGTGAGGGAGAGTATCAAGCTGTCGAACTATTGTCGGGCAAGTCAACGGCCTTGCCGCTTTTCCGCGACCGTTGCTTCCAAGTAGTATTGCCTGCCAATGGTGGGGTGGTGCTGAAGGTGGTACAGGCAGGGGAAAAAGAAAATGGCTGTACCAGTGATGTGATGAAAACTCCGAATAAATAGGATTTGAGCTGTCCTCTCTCTCTGTAATCTGCCTACTGTGGGCAGCACGCCATTGATTTGACGAACTTTGCTCGGTTTTCAGTAATTTAATTGATGAGTATCCCGATCAAACTGATACAGCCTTGTGCTGTGATGTTGCAAAGATAGGCAATAATATTGGAATAAGGGCAAAAAACGGCGACTTGTTTTCAATACCAGTCGATATTGCTGCTATAACTGCTGCGCTTATCCCATTTCAGGAGGTCGGCCAAAGTGGACATCTTGGCGCGGAAGGAAAAATTGAAGGAAGTATAGGGCATCAGGACGACGGAACAGGTCATGGAGAAGCAATGCAAGTCGCGGCTCAGCGAGGCCGTAGTCATGGATAGCTTCTTATAGTTGAAGTCATATCCTGAATTGTAATTGATGTTCCAGCCCTCGGAAAGAGTGATGTTTCCCGAGAAATTCATGGTCTGCGTGAACTTGTAGGGATAGCGCATGGTCTTGGGGTTGATGCGCCCGCTGGTATTTTCGCGCATGGAGATTCCATAGGAAACCGTGAAGTTCCAGGGGAGTGAGAACTTCAGGTATCCGTCTTCCCCCACGTTGTCTTGCGAATGCTCCTGCTCCCCGTGCGAGTGGCCTTTTGTCAAATCGGGGTCGACGTTGGTGTCTCCCGTGTTGTCGTAGTCTTCATCGTCTTCGCCTCGTTGGTTATCCTGTCGGTCCTCTTTCTTCTTTTTCTTGAATGTGTTGTTGCTGATGGTGTAGGACAGGTTTTGCGACATGCCCTGAAAGCGTCCGAAACGGCCGTAGCTGTATTCGGTGCGGTCGCCTACGACAACGTTGCCGTTCTCGTCATATTTGTAGGCATAGGTGGCAAAGACGGCGGCCATGCTGAATGTATATTTTTTTGACAGCTTCAGTCGCAGGCGCGTGGACAAGTCGCTCCACTGGCGGCTCGTGGCAGCCATGTTGTACGACATGTTTGCGCTCAGTTCGTCAATGAGGCTGATTTTCTTCTCGCCCGTTGAGTCGCGGTCGCTCTTGATTTTCATTTCCACATTGTTGCCGACAGACATGGAGATGCTCCCCGTCTTGCCCGAGCCCGGTACGCCAAACAAACTCCCCGTGTAGGGAGAATAGGTGACGGTGGACACGTTGCCATAGCGGTCGGTCTTGACGTAGCTGTCGTAGTATCCGTAGGACGAAGAGCCAAAGTCGGGAGCGTAGGTGTAGGATACGGTGGGCTTCATGACGTGCCGCACCGCCATGATGCGGTCTCCGAAGAGGGCTTTCCAGGGTTTGTAGAAACCATAGAGCGTCGTGTTGGCGGAAACGGCCATGTTCCAGTTGTACACATTGTAGAAACCGTATGTCGTGTCGCGCACGGCCATCTGCCGGTCAATGTCCCACGACTGGAAGACCTTGTTGGTGTACATGCGATCCCTGAAAGTGAAGGAGGGCGACACGTTGATGTATTTCAGCACCGAGAAGGTGGCACTGACGGGAATGTTATGCTGCATGCCGTTGTTCCAATCCTTGACCAGGTCGCTGTGCAGCAGTTTGTCCTCCTTGGTTGTGATGCTGTTGCTCAGGTGGCCGGTATAGTTCATGGCTATTTTCTCGTACCACCGCTGCTTCCCCTTCAGCTTCTTCCGCTTGAAGGGGTAGAAGCGCGACACGTTGATGTTCAGGTCGGGCAGGGTCATGGCGATGGTCGAGTCCTGCATGTTCTGGCTCAGGTTCGTGCTGGCCGACAGCGTCATGTTCAGGCTGGGAATCGTCCTGGAGTAGCTCACGCTGCTGGTACGCGTGCTCTGCGTGTAGGCAACGGGGTTGTACATGCTGCTCAGGTTGTTCCGCTCAAAGTTGGTGGTGGCAAAGTTGACGCTGGCCGACAGGTTGCTGTACATCGAGGCCTTGGGGTCTTGCCTGTGCGACCACTGTATCTTGAAGCTGGTGGTCTTCTGGTAGTCAGGCATGTTCTTTTCGCCCAATACGGTGCTTTGGTAGTTTGCATAGAAATTGCCCGAATGCCTGTAGCGCTTCCTGTAGGTGGATGAAACGTTCAGTCCCCACGAACCCTTGGTGTACAGTTCGCCCAGCAGGGTGAGGTCCACCAGATCGTTGATGGCAAAGTAGTATCCGCCGTCGCGCAGGTAGAATCCGCGCGAGGTCTCCTGCCCATAGGTGGGGACTATGAAGCCGCTGGAATATTTGCTGGTGAAGGGGAAGAAGCCCCCTGGGATGGCCAGGGGCAGCGGCACGTCCTCGACCACTAGGTAGGCCGGACCGAAGACGACCTCTTTGCCCGGGCGCACCTTGGCCCTCGACAACGCCAGGTAGAAGTGCGGAGGGTCGTGGTCGCAGGTCGTATACTTGGCATGCTGCAGGAACAGCGTGCCGTCGTCAGAGCGTTTCGACGACTGGCTGTTCAGGAAACCGTCGCCCTGCTCGGTAGAGACGTTCTTGATAAATCCTTTCTTCGTCTTGAAGTTGTAGCTCATCTGCTCGCTCTCATAGTTGTCCGACTTTTGCGAGTAAACGGGCTTCCCTGCCAGCTTTCCGGTGGAGTCCCTCACACCCTGCGCATGGGCAATGCTGCTGTCGTTGTTCATCGATATGGTGGCAGCCTGCAACTGCATGTCCTGATAATTTACCTTGCTGTTGCCAAACAGCGTTGTGGTGCGTGTGTCGGCCAGGTAGGTCGATGAATCGCTGGCCTGATACTCCACGGGGGCATCCAGTCCTGATTTTTTCTTTGCCGAATCCTGTCCCATGGAGTCCACGCCAATGGTGTCGGCCACTATGCGCAGGCCGGAATGGGTGGTGTCAGCGGCGGGGGAGAACAAAGCGGTGTCTTTCTTTGTCGTGATGCTGTCGGATGAAGGAATGGTGACCAAAGCCGCCTTGGAATGCCCTGTGCCCAAGACGGCGGTAACCAACAGAAAGAATAAAACAGTCCATGCAGCCTTCAAAGCCTACACACTTTTAGAATTAGGTTGCAAAAGTAATCAAAATCGCGCTTTTAGGGCTTCAATCTGCCCTAAAAGGTTTCATATAATTGTAAATAATTGCTGACATGGGCCGTAAAAAATTTCTTC
Source organism: Bacteroidaceae bacterium (assembly GCA_017940605.1). Classification (GTDB taxonomy): domain Bacteria; phylum Bacteroidota; class Bacteroidia; order Bacteroidales; family Bacteroidaceae; genus UBA6382. The sequence goes on along the minus strand of JAGAYF010000048.1, from coordinate 2,190 downwards.
CGACCCCTATTTTCATTCCCACGGGCCTCAAAACGGCAGTTGGCCGTGGCTGTAATCGCCTGGTCGGCAGTAAGGTCGTGCCCGCAAGGCGTAAAAGATGGACGGATGCGGCCCAAGAAATTTTGGGAAAGGCGTAAAAGTCGACCCGGTAAGGCGTAAAAAATCAGCGAAGCCTGCCTGCCTCGCTGATGGTTTTTTTGTATTGACTTTTAACTTGTTGTCAGTTTGCCCTGTTCCCTGCTCAGTCCATCCTGCTCTTGTAATCCTCGTAGGTGAACCGGCGCAGGATTTCCAGTCGTCCGTCTTCATGCATCATGGCTATGGGCGGGTGGTCCACTCCGTTGAACATGTGGGTCTTGACCGTGGTGTAGTGAATCATGTCTTCGAATATAATCTCCTGTCCCACGTGCAGGGGCTGCTCAAAGCACCAGTAGCCTATGAAGTCGCCGCTCAGGCAGCTGTTGCCCCCCAGCCGGTAGGTGTTCTTGCCCGTTGGGGTGTCGCATTTCTGTGCCCCCCTCACGTTGGGTTGGTAGGGCATTTCCAGGCAGTCGGGCATGTGGCACGCAAAGCTGGTGTTGAGCACGGCCGTGCGTATGCCGTGGTTTTCCACAATGTCCAGGACCTTGGCGGTCAGGTATCCTGTGCCCCAGAGGAACGCCGATCCTGGCTCAAGGATGATCTTCAGGTTGGGAAACTTGCGATGCCATTCCTTCAGCAGGTCAATGAGCAGGCCAACGTGGTATCCCTGGCGCGTCATCAGGTGTCCGCCGCCCATGTTGAGCCACTTGGCCTGTTGAAGCCAGGGGCGGAATTTTTGTTCCACCTGCATGAGAACCTTTTGCAGCGAGGTGGCGTCGTTTTCGCACAGGCAGTGGAAGTGCAGGCCGTCCAGTCCGGCCGGCAGTTCGGCGGGGAGCTGGCTTTGGAGTACGCCCAGGCGCGAACCTGGGGCGCACGGGTTGTACAGGTCGGTCTCTATCTCGGCATACTCGGGGTTGATTCTCAGCCCCATGCTTACCTGATTGGCATGGTGGGCATTCCATTGCGTTACGCGCGGGCTGAAGCGATGGAACTGGCTGAGCGAGTTGAAAGTGACGTGCTCGCTGTATTTCAGGATGTCGTCAAAGGTCTGTTCCTCATAGGCAGGCGCGTAGGTGTGGCATCGGCCGCCGAAGGCCTCGGCACTGATGCGTGCCTCGTTGAGCGAACTGGCCGTGGTGTGGCCAATGTATTCGCGGAAGATGGGAAAGGTTTTCCAAAGCGCGAAGGCCTTGAGGGCAAGGATGATTTCTGCCCCGCTCTCCCGTTGTACGTGCGCAATGAGGCGCAGGTTCTCCCTTAGTTTGGCTTCTTCAAGGATGTACATGGCTGTTGGTTTCTTTTCTGAATGGGAACAAATGATGCCAGAGCCGTCGCGAAGAGGGTCTCATCGGTGTAGCATGGGTTTTGTCCTTCTCGGGATGGGATGGCAAAGCCCTGCCGTCCGCATAACTTGTTGCGGGCGGCAGGGCCTCTTGATTCGCAGCGTGAATGACGGGCATGGAGCATGGGCTGAACCCAATACCCTGTCCTGTGGCAGGGAATGCATCCTGCCGCGCTGGATGGTGATGTGGTCTTGTGGGGTTGGGTCACTCGTTGTCGGGGACTGGCCGCTCGCTGTGCCGATGACAGATGGGCGGCAGGGTTTGTGGATCGTGCGACAAGCGGACTACATGATGCCGTCCTCGCGCAATTTCAGCTGCCACTTCCATGCGCTGGCCAGTGCGTCCTCGAGCGAGTACTGAGCCTTCCATCCCAGAACCCTGTTGGCCTTGTCGACGTTGCCCCACACCTGTTCGATGTCGCCTGCGCGGCGCGGAGCAATCTTGTAGTTCAGCTTGACGCCCGTACTCTTTTCAAACGTGTTGATAAGTTCCAGTACGGAATTGCCCTTGCCCGTACCCACGTTGAATACGTCGACGGCCTCGGGCTGTTTCCCCTCCAGGATGTGCTTTACGGCGCACACGTGTGCCTTGGCCAGGTCGACGATGTAGATGTAGTCGCGTATGCATGAGCCGTCGGGCGTGTTGTAGTCGTCTCCGAAGACACTCAGCTGTTCCCTAATGCCTATGGCGGTCTGGGTCAGGAACGGAATGAGGTTGGCCGGTACTCCGTTGGGCAATTCGCCGATGATGGCCGTGGGATGCG
>JAGAYF010000047.1 GCA_017940605.1 Bacteroidaceae bacterium | reverse complement strand
GTCGCGCGCCTCGCCGTTCAGGCGTTTCTGCACGCTGTCCTTGGCCATCATGTAGTTGACCGTGATGTGCTTGCCCACGGTGCGGGCAAAGTCCAGGAAGCTGAAGTCCTTCATCCAGTCATAGTTGTTGACCATCTCGGCCTTGTTGGGATCGTCGGTGTCAAAGTCGAGAAACTTGGCCACCTGCCGTTTGATGCATTCCTGGTTGTGGTAGAGGGTGTCGACGTCCAGGAGGTTGCGCTCCTGGCTCTTGCCGCTGGGGTCGCCAATCATGCCCGTGGCACCGCCCACCAGGATGATGGGCTTGTGGCCGCAGCGTTGCAGGTGTCGCAGCATCATGATCCCGCACAGGTGGCCTATGTGCAGCGAATCGGCCGTGGGGTCGGTGCCCAGGTACGCCGTTACCATTTCTTTTTGCAGCAGTTCCTCTGCTCCTGGCATGATTTGGGCGAGCATGCCGCGCCATTTCAGTTCTTCAACAAAATTCATCGAATGAAATATTTACTTTTAATTTTAGCGGCTGCAAAGTTACGACTTTTATTTTAAAAACATCTTTTCGCCGATAAAAACAATCACCCCCGTTGCTCCCGCAGGGCGTGGCCGCCGGTGGGTGCGGAATGCCCCCGTCGCGGTTGCCGCCCGTGCCGTGCTTGCCACGGGGTGGCGGCAGGCCCTTTCGGCAAGTCCATGGCAGGACAGAGCCGTCAGGGCAAGGCGTAAAAGTGCGGTGGATGCGGCCTGAAAGATTTCGGATGGGGCGTAAAGATGCGTCAGGAAAGGCGTAAAACATCGGCCTGTCGTCCCTGCCGATACACAGGAAGGTGAGGAGGCGGACCGGCGGCCGCCTCTCAGAAGCGGCCCTTGCGATAGGCCCACAGTTCCAGCGAGTTGACAATGTTCTGCCACAGCACATAGCATCCTGCTCCCACCGACGCGACAGGATCGAGGTACATGTAGGTCACCCAGATGGCCAGCCCTGTGTTCTTCTGGAACATGCCCTGTCCGCAGCACACCTTGTCGCCCCAGCGGCGGCCTATGCAGCGCCCCAGGCCAAACTGCAGGGCACACACGACGGCGCTCATGGCGGCAATGGACAGGAGCAGCCATGGCGTGGCTGGGGTGTGCATGATGTTCTTGACGGTGATGCCCGTCGTGATGGCCAGGCTGACGGCCCACATGTAGAAGGGCAGGTTGCGCCGCGCAATGAGCCAATCCCTCAGTCGGGGCATGTAGTGGCGCACCGTCCATCCCAGCACCAGCGGCAGCAGTATGATGGCGGCCACCTTTTGGGCTATCATGAGGAAGGCTTGCAGGAAGGTGATGTCGGCCTCGCGCTCCAGCATGGGGAACACCAGCGGAATGCAGACCGTGGCCCATGCGCCGCTCAGTAGGGTGAACAGCGTCATCTGGGCCATGTTGCCGCCCAGCTTGCCGGTCACCACGGGTGCTGCCGAGGCGCAGGGGGCAATGACGCAGGCCAGCATGGCTTCGGTCAGCAGGCGGCCCTGCATGCGCCCCTCGCCGCACAGCCACACCACGCTGCACAGGACGGCCACCAGCCCTACCTGGGCCAGCAGCAGGACGGCGTGCCACCGGTGGGGGCGCAGGGCGTGGTAGTCTATGCGCACAAAGGTGGTAAAGAGGGTCAGAAAAATGGTGATGGGGAAGAAGTGGTCGAAGAACACGCCCATGACCTGGGCCGCGCCCGCCAGGGGCGGTAAAAGGTCGAATGTGAGGTACGCCACCGTGCCTGTCACGATGGCCACGGGGAGTGTCCAGTTTCTGAGGAAGTCAAGCCATTTCATGCGGGCGGTGCTGTCGGGATGGATGGGGTGTACATATTTAAATATAGGAGTCGTTGCCCCACGGGTCTATGTCCCGTCGTGCATGATGGCCTGCTCCAGTTGGGACAGGCTGGTGTGGGCCGTGGAAAAGAGGCGCAGCGAGTGGTTGACGTAGGCTATGGTGTCGGCCACTTGCAGGAGGTCGCTCATGTCGTGGCTCACCATGACGATGGCCCGCTCCTGCTGCTGGCGCTTCAGTTCGGCCAGCATCCACTGGCGTGCGCCGAGGTCGAAATAGGTGGTGGGTTCGTCCAGGACAAGGACCTGGGGGTCGGTCATGAGGGCGCGCGCCAGCAGTACGCGCTGGCGTTCCCCGCCGCTCAGCTGGCCTATGGGTTGCAGGGCCTTGTGGGCCATGCCCATGCGCTCCAGTAGGTCCGTGGCCTTGGCGCGGTCTTCCTTGCCATAGGAGAAAAGTATCCTGTGCCGTCCCAGCGCGCCCGACAGGACGACCTCAAGCGCGTTGATGGGGAAGCCGCGGTCAAAGGCACTTTGCTGGGGCAGGTAGCCCATGGTGGGCCGGCCGTTGGGGAACTGCACAGTGCCCCTTGAGGGCTTGAGCAGCCCCAAGAGGACTTTCAGCAGTGTCGTCTTGCCCCCGCCGTTGGGGCCTGCTATGCCCAGAAAAGATGTAGCCCTTATCTCCAGGTGGACATCGGTGAATACTGTTTTTTTTCCATAGGAGGCTTCTGCGCCGTCAAGGACAATGAGGCTGTTTTCTGTAGGGAGATTCATTATGGGTTGGTTTTCAGGGCGCGGGCTATGCGCAGCATCTCCTCGGGCCAGTCGTAGCCCAGGGGATTGACGTCGGCCATCTGTGCTCCGGTCTCGCGGCTTACCAGCGAGGCCTGCTCGTGGGCGAATTGCTTGTGCAGCAGGATGACACGCACGTTTTCCTCGCGGCTTTGGCGGATGAGCAGGCGCATGTCTTGGGGAGTGGGTTCTTTTCCGTCGCGCTCGATGCATAGTTGGCGCAGGCCGTAATCCTGGGCAAAGTAGGTGAGCGACGGATGCACGGTGATGAAGGTGCGGCAGGGCACGTCGGCCAGCAATGCATGCAGCCGTGCGTCGGTGGAGTCGATGGTGGCGCGGGCGTGCCGAAGGTTCTCGCGGAATTGGGGCGCATGGACGGAATCCATGCGGCACAGTGCCTCGCATATGGTGGCGCAGATGAGGGCGGCGTTCCTGGGGGAGGTCCATGTGTGGGGGTCGAACGTGGCCAGGGCGTGGCCCGAGCCCGCATGGCGCAGGCTGTCGCTCGTATCCACGATGTGCAGCTGCGGTTGGTTCTCGACGGCGTGGGCCAGCCAGGTGGTCTCAAAACCCAGCTCGCCTACCTTGAAATAGGCCTGGCATTCCGACAGTTCCATCAGTTGCTGCGGCGTGGGGCGGTAGCTTTCGGGGCTGTACCCCTCGGGTACGACCGAAACGACCTTGTATTGGTCGCCGGCAATCTGCTCGACGAAATAGCGCAACGGCTCGATGCTGACCATTAACATGGGTCGGCCCATCGCTTGGCGCGCCCTGGAACAGCCATACGGCAGAACCATCGTCAGCAGTACGGCACTGAAAAAAACAAGGGTGAGCTTGGATTTCATAGTGCAAACTTACGCATTTTTTCTTATTTGGCTGCCGCTGTTGCATTTATTTTGAGTTAACTTTGCACTTTCAAACAAAGCAAAAAAGTAAACTATGGCACTCCAGTGTGGTATCGTCGGCCTGCCCAACGTGGGCAAGTCCACGCTTTTCAACTGTCTCAGCAGCGCAAAGGCGCAGGCTGCTAATTTTCCTTTCTGTACCATTGAACCCAACGTGGGGGTCATCAGCGTTCCCGACGAAAGGTTGGGCCAGTTGGCCGAGCTTGTCCATCCTGGCCGCATCGTCCCCGCCACTGTTGAGATTGTCGACATCGCCGGTCTGGTGAAAGGAGCGAGTAAGGGCGAGGGCCTGGGCAACCAGTTCCTTGGGAACATCCGCCAGACCCACGCAATCATCCATGTCCTGCGTTGTTTTGACGATGACAACGTAAGCCATGTGGATGGCTCGGTTAATCCGTTGCGCGACAAGGAGACCATTGACACTGAGCTGCAAATAAAGGATTTGGAGACCGTGGAGAACCGACTGCGCAAGGTGGAGAAACTGGCGCAGGTCGGCGGTGACAAGAAAGCCAAGGTGGAATATGGCATTCTCATGGCTTACAAGGAAGTTCTTGAGAAAGGGCAGTCGGCGCGCACCGTTCATTTTGAGAGCAAGGAGGAGCAGCAGGCCGCCAACGACCTTTTCTTGCTCACTGCCAAGCCTGTGCTGTACGTTTGCAACGTGGACGAGGAAAGTGCCACCACAGGGAACAAGTATGTGGAACAGGTGCGGCAGGCCGTTGCGGCCGAAAATGCCGAAGTCTTGGTAATCGCTGCAAAGACGGAGGCTGACATCGCCGAATTGGAGACCTATGAGGAACGGCAACTGTTCCTGCAGGACATTGGGTTGGAGGAATCGGGCTGCAACCGCTTGGTGAAGGCCGCTTTCAGGCTGCTGTCCCTGCGTACCTTCATTACGGCGGGCGAAATGGAGGTCAAGGCATGGACTTTCCGCGAAGGATGGAAAGCACCTCAGTGCGCCGGCGTGATTCACACCGATTTCGAGCGTGGTTTCATAAGGGCCGAGGTGATTAAGTTCGACGACTACATGCAATACGGCTCGGAAGCAGCCGTCAGGGACGCAGGGAAAATTCATATTGAGGGCAAGGAATACGAAGTGCAGGACGGAGACATCATGCACTTCCGTTTCAACGTATAATATAAAGGTAGGTTGGCCATGCTTCCCGAATTTGTCTATTGGAATCCCGATCCCGTCATTTTCCACGTGCTGTGGTTCACCATCCGTTGGTATGCATTGTGCTGGGCTGCCGCTCTTTTGCTCGGTTACTTCAACATGGGCCGGCTGTTCCGCCACCAAGGCATCCCCGACGAGGTGTTCAGCCCTCTTTTCGTCTATTGTTTCCTGGGTGTCCTCATCGGCGCCCGCTTGGGCCATTGCCTATTCTACGAACCAGGCTACTATCTGTCCCATATTACCGAAATGCTGCTCCCCATACGGCGCATAGCGGGTGCTTGGCGGCTGGTTGGCTACGAAGGACTGTCCAGTCATGGGGGAATATTTGGAATGCTTTTTGCGATATGGCTCTACAGCCGGCGTACAGGTGTCAATATCCTGCGCGTGCTGGATGATATGGGGTTGGCAACGCCGCTTTCGGCGGCTTGCATCCGCATGGGAAATCTCTTCAACTCGGAAATCGTGGGCTATCCCACGGAAATGCCATGGGGATTCGTCTTTGCGGCCAACGGCGAGGATTTTGCGCGTCATCCGGCCCAGCTTTACGAAAGTTTGTTCTATGTATTGGTCTTCATCGTGGGGTTGCTCATCTATCGTCACGGGCGGAACAAGGAGCGCGTGGGTACAGGTTTTTTCTTTGGCTGGTGCTTGACGGCCATATTTGCGTTCCGCATCCTCATAGAGTTCATCAAGGTGGACCAAGTGGACGCCGAGGCTGGCATGTTGCTGAATATAGGGCAGCTGCTCAGCATTCCGTTCCTGGCGGTCGGTTTGTATTGCATGTTGGGCGGAAAATACTGCCTGCGCTACGCTGAAAACCCCAAAGCGCCCAAATACAAGCCGCTGTCCAACAAGAAAAAATAAGTTGAAGCCTCCCTTCATCCTTTTTCCATGGGAGATCACACGCTGAGAAACCAGGTATGTACGGGGCAAGCCACCTTGCCGCTGGCCTTTTGCATTGCAGCGGCCGTCTGGATGCTTACAGCCCACGAGATGCCGCAGGATTGGTGGCTGTTCCTCTGCTTGGGCGCAACCACCATCGTGTTGCGTCTTGTCGTCAACAGCCTGGTCCTGATCAGGGAGCGCAGTTGGTTTCTCAGTGCCTGCTTCATCGTCTTGTCGGCCGCGTTTACCTTCCAGCATGACTTTCTTTGGTCCATGCTGTCCCTGCCCCTTTTTGTCTTGTCCCAATATCTTTTGCTTCTTACCTATCAGGCGGCCCGTCCGCAGGGGATGGTTTTCTACGCCGTCCTGCTATTGGCGTTGGCGGGACTTCTTTTCCCACCCTTGTTGCTCATTCTCCCCGTCTACTGGGCCGTCATGCTGCTCCACTTGCAGTCATTTACGGCCCATTCGCTGGTAGCCTCCTTCTTGGCCTTGGGCGTGGCCCTGCTGTCGCTGTTGGGTTGGTGCTGGCTGCGGCCCGACACATGGCATGCCCTGTCGGCGTGGCTGGCCTCCTGCCTGTCCGTGCAGCCGCAGGCAGCACTGCAGTGGACCGTCCAGCAATGGGTCAACATAGGCTACCTGTTGTTGCTCCTGGCGGTGAGCCTGCTGCATTTCAACGGGGCAAAATGGGGCGACAAGATTAGAACGCGCATGCACTTCTATGCAATCATCACGCTCAACCTGGCATTGGTGTGCCTGCTGGCACTTTATCCGCAGCATTACGCCACGCTGAGCTATTTCATCGTGCTTCAGAGTGCCCCGTTGGTGGCCCACTTCATGGTGCTGGGCCAAGGGCGCGGCGTTGACTTTGCTTTTGGCCTGTTGCTCATATCAACGGCCGCCCTGATCGTATTCAATCTATGGAGTCCCTTGTTGAATTTCTCCTGAGCTATGGCTACGGCGGCATGTTTGCCGCTGCGTTCCTGGCAGGCAGCTTCTTCCCTTTCAGCAGCGAGGCTGTCATGACGGCCCTTACCCTGGCGGGGCTCAATGTGTGGCTCTTGATTGCCTACAGCACGGTGGGCAACACCCTGGGTGGCGTGTTCAACTACGGCGTGGGGCGCATGGGGCGCGAAGACTGGGTGTATGGCCTGCTGCACCTCAGCAATGACCGCATGGTCAGGGGCAAGGCCTTGGTGCGCCGCTACGGAATTTGGATGGGCCTGCTCTCATGGGTGCCTTTCCTGGGCAGCGCCATCACCGTGGCCATGGGACTGCTGCGCCTGCCTTTCTGGCCGTCCGCGGCCACCATCTTCATGGGCAAGTGCCTGCGCTATTTCCTCCTGGCCCTCATCCTGAACAGCATGTAGCGGGACGGGCATGCATTTTTTGCGCCCCATGGCAGTGCGGAAAGCGCAATGTTGTGTATCTTTGCAAGGAAAACTTTTAATGAACAGCTATATGAAACACTCAAAGACACTTTTTGCCCTATTGGCAATGACATTCCTCCTGGCCGTCCCTGCCGACGCCAAGAAGGACAAGGACAACCTGCGCCTGCTCTACTGGAACATCCAGAATGGCATGTGGGACGGACAGACCGACAACTACGACCGCTTCGTCAACTGGGTCAAGGCCCAGGATGCCGACATCTGCGTGTGGTGCGAGGCCCAGAGCATCTTCAAGTCCAACACGGCCGACTTCATGGACAAGAAAGACCGTTTCTTTGTCGACGGATGGGCCAAGACAGCCCGTCGCTACGGTCACAAGTACGTGTACGTGGGCGGCCATCACGACAATTATCCGCAGGTCATCACCTCCCGGATGCCTATCCACAACGTGGCCCGTCTTCTCGGCTCGAAGGCCGACACGCTGGTGTGCCACGGCGGCGGCTGGGCCACGGTTGAGAAAAACGGCCACACCATTAACGTCGTTACGCTCCACACATGGCCGCAGGCCTACGGCTACGGCGTCAAGGCCGAAGACCGCCAGCGCAGTGCGGCCAACCATGAAGGCGACTACTTCCGCCGCACGGAGATGGAATACATCATCAACCACACCATTGGCCAGGTGAAGGGCGGCAAGGACCAGCTGTGGATGATGATGGGCGACTTCAACTCCAGGTCGCCCCAGGATAATGATACCTACAACTGGTCCGAAAACAGCACGGGCTTCCTGGTTCACAACTACATCCTGAAGAACTCGCCCTATCTGGACCTCATCAAGGAAACCCACCGCGGACAGTTCATTCCGTCGATGGGCCATGGCCGCTCGCGCATTGACTTTATCTACGTAACGCCCCCCATGCTGAACCGCGTCAAGGCGTCGGCCATCATCTGGGACCTCTACACGACCCCCATCCGTGACCCGCAGAACCTGTCCAACTTCTGGCGGCCGTCCGACCACCTGCCCATCATGGTGGACTTTGACATGAGCCGCTGACAAGGGATGATTCCGTAAGCCCTGTGGTGCAGGGAAGACGGCAACAGGCATTGAGGGGGCGGCCAACGGATGGCCGTCCCCTCAATGTTGTTTTCGGGAGAAGATATGCCTGCCAAGAGCCGTCCATCCCTCCACATGGCTCTGCGGCAGGGCGTGCGTGTCCTACTGAGAATGCCCCTGTGCGAAGGCATGGGCGGGAAAGCCGTTTTTTACGCCTTGTCTGAGCGTTTTCTGCGCCCCGTCCGAAATTTTTCAGGCCGCATGGTCGCACCTCTTGCGCCTTGTCCTGCGGCGTTTTCCTGCTGCGCGGCATGTAGGGGCGGTCCGGGGGCGGTCGGCGGTTTTTGTCAGCACCCTGGAAAAAAGAATGGGGCAAACGGGTATGGATATGCAGTTTTTTTGTACTTTTGTTCTGTGAATCAAAAAACTATTAGCATATGAAATCAAGACTATTGGCCGTATCCCTGCTGTTGCTGTGGGGCGTGAACGGCATGGCGCAATGCGCTGAAACGGAATGGGCCGACCCCCATCCGGCATCGTCTGTCGCATGGCAGGACATGAAGCAACCCCAGTTGGGATGGGGCACGACCAACGAGCGCTACCAGATGAATGCCGTTCCCCGGACGGACAAGCAGCTGCGGCTCTACGCCTGGCGGGGCGAGCGCGTGGCCGCCCAGGCGTTGCTGCTCGCCCCCCATGACATTGCCAGCATGCATGTCGAGGTGAGCGACCTCATCTGCGGCAAGAAGGTGATGCCGCAGCAGTGTGTGCGCAAGTACTATGCCTACTATGCCATGGCCGATGCCTTCCGTAACAAGAGTGGCAAGTCGGGCGGCCTGCGCAACAAGGCCGATTTTGACTCTTCGCTGGTGGCCGACCGCCTTTCGCCTGTCGAGCCCATCAGAGTGCCGGCCCGTTCGCTGCGTCCCATCTGGCTCGACATACGCGTGCCGCAGGATGCCGCCCCGGGTGTGTACAAGGGATGGCTCAAGGCCCGGTGCGACGGCCAATGGACGCAGATACCCCTCAGCGTAGAGGTGGGCCGCCGCACGCTGCCGCAGCCCAAGGATTGGTACTTCCACCTGGATTTGTGGCAGAACCCCTACGCCGTGGCCCGCTACTACGGCGTGCCGCTGTGGAGCAAGGAGCATTTCGACATCATGCGTCCCCTCATGCAATTGCTGGCCGATGCCGGTCAGAAGGTCATTACGTGTTCCATCATACAGCACCCGTGGAACAGCCAGACGGAAGACCCGTTTGAAAGCATGATAGGAAAGACTAAAAAACTGGACGGGACGTGGGCCTATAACTACGAGGTGTTTGACCGCTGGGTGCAGTTTATGATGAGTGTGGGCATAGACCGCCAGATAGACTGCTACACCATGGTTCCGTGGCACTTGAAGTTTGAATACTTTGACGAGGCAACCAACTGCACGCAGATCGTGAATGCCAAGCCAGGCGAACAGGCCTATGAAGACTACCTGCTGCCGTTCCTCAGGGACTTTGCCCGCCACCTCAAGGCCAAGGGCTGGTTTGAGCGCACCTGCATATCGATGGATGAGCGCCCCATGGATTTGTTGCGGGCCGCATGGACGGTCCTGCGCAAGGCCGACCCCGATTTCAAGATAGAGGGAGCGTGCGACTACTATCCTGAGCAGGTGCAGGGCAACCTGCACGACCTGAGCATAGGCTACCAGCACGGGTTGCTGAGCAAGGAGATACTGGAGGCGCGCCGCCAGGCCGGCCGCAAGACGACCCTGTACACCTGCTGCGGACCGGAAAGGCCCAACACCTTTACGTTCTCTCCGCCGGCCGAATCGGCAGCCATCGGGTGGAGCATTGCTGCCGCCGACTATGACGGCTACCTGCGCTGGGCGTACAACAGCTGGGTAAAGAACCCCTGCCAGGACGGGCGTTTCCGCACATGGCCGTCGGGCGACTGCTTCCTGGTCTACCCAGGGGGCAGCAGCATCCGCATGGAGAAACTTGTCCAGGGCATTCAGGCCTACGAGAAGATTCGCCTGCTGAAAAAGGAACTTTCAGGCAAGCAGCTGGCCCGCTTGCAGGAGGCCGTGGATACTTTCCACCCCAATGTGTTCAAGAAAGAGGTGGATGCCGCTTCCTTGCTGGAGAAGGCGGAGGCAACATTGAGGGAATTGTCAAAATAGGCCTGCTGCGGGGACTTGTTATCCTTTTTTAATAATTAAAACTGCGGGAATCTCCTGAAAATAGCCTATCTTTGCGGCGTTTTTCCAGGAAAAGATACATTTATATATGAAACAATTCAAAATTATCAACAACGCCGTAGGCTGGATCATGTTTGCCGTGGCAGCATTCGTGTACTGCTCGACGATTGAGTCTACCGCCAGTTTTTGGGATTGCCCTGAGTTCATAACCACGGCCTACAAGCTGGAAATAGGCCACCCGCCAGGCGCACCTTTCTTCATGCTCTTCGGCAATCTGTTCACCCAGTTTGCCAGCGACCCATCGCACGTGGCCATTATGATTAACACCATGTCGGCCCTGTTGAGTGCGGCGTGCATCCTGTTCCTGTTCTGGACGATTACCCACTTGGTGCGCAAGTTGATATGCAGCAAGGGCGAGGTAACCACGACGGCACAGTTGGTCAGCATCATCGGGTCGGGCGTAGTGGGGGCGTTGGCCTATACGTTCAGCGACACCTTTTGGTTCAGTGCCGTCGAGGGTGAGGTGTATGCGTTCTCGTCCATGTTTACGGCCCTGGTCTTCTGGCTTATCCTGAAATGGGAGGACCAAGCCGACCAAAACCACAGCGATCGATGGTTGGTGCTCATTGCCTACCTGATGGGGCTCTCCATTGGCGTGCACCTGCTGAACTTGCTGTGCATTCCGGCCATCGTCCTGATATTCTACTATAAGAAAAGCAGCAACTCCAACCTGAAAGGCTCTCTGCTGGCCCTGTTGGTGTCCTTTGTGATTATCTTTGTCACGATGTATGGCATCATTCCGGGGCTTCCCAAGGTGGGAGGGCAGTTTGAACTGTTCTTCACCAATGTGCTGGGCCAGCCCTACAACGTGGGCTCGCTGGTATACATGGCCCTGCTCATTGCGGCCGTGATATGGAGTATCTATGAGAGCTACGTGGGCAAGAACAAGACGCGCATGGGCATCTCTTTCCTCATTGCCGTGGCCATGCTGGGCATTCCGTTCTACGGTTGGGGCTTTACCAGCCTGTTTATCGGTGTCGTGGTGCTGGCTGTCCTGTGGGCACTGCTGTTCCGCGTGAAGAAGATTGCCAAGTTCCAGGGCCTGCCGCGCGTTCTCAACACGACGTTGCTGTGCTTCCTGATGCTGATGATAGGTTACTCGTCCTATGCACTCATTGTCATCCGCTCGACGGCCAATCCGCCGATGGACCAGGGTTCTCCCGAGGATGTGTTCACGCTTTCCGAGTACCTGAACCGCGATCAGTATGGCTCGACCCCGTTGTTCATAGGGCCGGCTTACACTTCCCAGGTCAAGACGGTGCGCGAGGGCGACTGGCTCGTGCCGCAGCGTACCAAGGGCGCGCCCATCTATATCCGTCCCGAGAAAACCGAAGCCAAGGAAAAGGATTCCTATAAGAAGATTGGCAACAAGGGTGAGTACGTCTACGCTCAGAACATGATCTTCCCCCGTATTTGGGACGAGCACCATGCACGCGAGTACGAGTCGTGGCTGGGCGGCGTAAAGGGCCGCATTGTGGAGCATGACCCGGGCAATGGGCAGAAGCAGCAGATAAAGATGCCCACCCAGTGGGACAACCTGCGCTTCTTCTTCTCCTATCAGCTGAACTTCATGTACTGGAGGTACTTCATGTGGAACTTTGCCGGCCGCCAGAATGACATCCAGGGCTACGGCGAGGCCGAGCACGGCAACTGGATCAGCGGAATCCCCTTCATAGACAACCTGCGATTGGGAGACCAGAGCAAGCTGCCCGACGACCTGAAGGACAACAAGGGGCACAACGAGTTCTACATGCTTCCCCTGCTGCTGGGACTCATCGGCTTGTTCTGGCAGGCCTACCGCGGCAGGAAGGGCATCCGTCAGTTCTGGGTGGTCTTCTTCCTGTTCTTCATGACGGGCATTGCCATCGTGCTGTACCTGAACCAGACACCCACCCAGCCGCGTGAGCGTGACTATGCCTATGCAGGCTCGTTCTATGCCTTTGCCATCTGGATTGGATTCGGCGTTGCCGCCATCCATGAGCTGCTCAGGAAAGTGAAAGTCAATGAGACGCTCAAGGCTTCCGTCGTGTCGTTGGCCTGCCTGCTCATTCCCATTCAGATGGGGTCGCAGACGTGGGACGATCATGACCGCAGCGGACGCTATACGTGCCGCGACTTTGGCCAAAACTACCTAAAGACCTTGCCTGAGGACCGCCACGGCATCATATTTACCAACGGCGACAACGATACCTACCCGCTGTGGTACAACCAGGAGACCGAGGGCGTGGGTACGCAGCACCGTGTGTGCAACCTGAGCTACCTGCAGACCGAATGGTACATTGACCAAATGCGCCGCCCGTCCTATGAAGCCCCGGCTGCCCCCATCACGTGGAATCGTGCGGACTATGTGGCCGGCCACAACGACTACATCAGCATACGGCCCGAGCTCAAGGCCCAGATTGACCAACTGTACAGGGAACACCCCGAGGATGCCCGCAGGATGCTCGGCGACAATCCCTATGAACTGAAGAACATCATCAAGCACTGGGTGCTCAACTTCAGCGACCCCAACATGCACGTCATTCCCACCGACAGCATCGTCCTGACTGTTGACAAGGAGGCCGTGAAGCGCTCGGGCATGATTATTCCCGACTCCATTCCCGACCACCTCACCATCAACCTGAAGGGCCGCAGCGCACTCTACAAGAACAACCTCATGCTGCTCGAAATGCTCTCCAATGCCAATTGGGAACGGCCCATGTACTTTGCCGTCACCGTAGGGCGCGACAACTACCTGGGGCTGATGGACAACTTTGTGCAGGAAGGCTTGGCCTACCGCATCACGCCGTTCAACATGGTCGGTGCAGGCAGCATGGTCGACGTGGACAAGATGTATGACAACATGATGAACAAGTTCCGTTTCGGCAACATCAGCGATTCCACCCTCTACCTTGACCAGACCGTCAAGGGCATGTGCCTTACCCACAGGCGCATGTTCGCCATCCTGGCCGACGAACTGCTGCGCCGCGGCGACACCAAGCGCGCGCTCGAGGTCGTTGAGCGTTGCGAAAAGGAGATACCCGACTATGCCGCCTCCATTACCAACAACATCGGCGGCACTATCGAGCTGGCCCGCGTGTGGGCCGGCTGCGGCCACAAGGACAAGGCCAAGCAAATGCTGGACAAGCTCTGTACCTCGTCCATCCAGTACCTGGATTGGTACATGAAGTATTCCCCCCTGCCCTTGGCAGCCAATTCTTCGGAATGCTCCCTGCGTCTGGGCGAATACATTGCGGCAGCCCAGATGATGAAGCGCTGCGAGCTGCCCGATGCCGAAACTTACCTGGACCGCGCCCAGCAGTACTACCAAGAGCTTACCAACAGGGGCATCCAACTCAATTTTGGAAACTGATGCTGATTGAACAACCGCCAATGTGGCTTCGCTGGATCTATCCTGACGCCCTTTGGCGGTTGGACAAGAGGGACAGGGCCGTCTATCTCACCTTTGATGACGGCCCTATTCCCGTTGTCACCCCCATGGTGCTCGACATCCTGCGCCACTATCAGGTCAAGGGCACGTTCTTCATGGTGGGCGACAACGTAAGGAAGCATCCCGAGGTGTTTGAGCAGGTGCGTGCCGAGGGACATCGCATCGGCAACCACACCTACAACCACATAGGCGGCATGCGCCACGGCATACGCAGCTACCTCAACAACGTGGAAAGCGCCAACCAACTCCTGCACACCGACCTCGTGCGCCCCCCCTACGGATGGATGAAGTGGGAGCAGTACTTCTTCCTGCGGCGCAAGTACCAGATAGTCATGTGGGACGTCGTGACGCGCGACTACAGCAAGTGGGTCACCGCCCGCGATGTCTTCAATAATGTGCGCCGCTTCACCCGCCACGGCTCCATCATCACCTTCCACGACTCCCTCAAGAGCCAGGACAAGTTGCGCGAGGCCCTGCCCCAGTCCATCGAGTGGCTTCAGTCGCGGGGCTATCGCTTCAAGCTCCTGCCCGTGCGCCATCCCGACATGGTAGTATAGGCCGCCAGTCCCCATGGTGTGCCGCCCACTGACTGGGCAGAGACAATTTTCCCCCTCCTCCCACGGTGCGTGTATGCAAAAAGCATTATCTTTGCACTGCGTAATTCCAATTACCCCAAAAGAAAGTGACCCGGCCCATGCCCCATTCCTATACCATATTATATATAGGCAACGACTCTTCCCCTAAGATAGGGGAAGTGGCCGTCAGGCCGATGGAGTGTGTCGGCATCAGGCTGCCGGCCCTGCTTCCTGCATTGGACACACGCCCCCGATGCTGCGCATCTGCCCCCTCTAGCTTAGAGGGGGAGTCTG
>JAGAYF010000046.1 GCA_017940605.1 Bacteroidaceae bacterium | reverse complement strand
GTCCGATAAAATGCGTACCTTTGTTCATGGTTTAACTTGTTTTGTGGTAAAAACAAAAGTAACCAAAAAGGCTGAAACCCAAGCAAAGGTTTCAGCCTAATTTTATTTCCGTCAAAAAAGTTTTAGCGGACAGCAATATTAGCTAGTGAACTCTTCCCCCGCACAAGGGTGTGGCTTTTCCTTCTGGTATAAGGAAAAGTTATGTTGAGTGAAAGAAAGTGCTCCTACGGTTAATGGGAGGAATGCTGATTATTTGAAAAGGTCGGAGTGTGTGCCCGTTCCTGTGAAAAGGAGCGTTAATTCTGTATCGTCTTGTTTCCATACTAGCAGCCAGTCAGGCTTGATGTGGCATTCCCAGCTTCCTGCATAGTCTCCCGTAAGTTTGTGCGGACGGTAGGAAGTAGGCAACTGTCCACAGGATTCAAGAATGCGGATGGCTGTTTTGAGTAGTTCCATGTCAAGTCCCCGCTTGCGACATCGTTCCACATCCCTGCGGAAAGTGCGTGTCATGCGCACAGTGTACTTTGTCATGATTCAGATTCCCAATGATTGGAACATTTCTTCGGCTGACTGGAATGTTTCTATTCTGCCAGTGCGAATGTCTTCCTCTGAACTTTCAAGGCTACCTTTCCTTGCAGGAGGGGACACCTTGCGGACAAGTACACCGAGTGCTTTAAGATAGGCCATGAGTGCCTTTCCGCTGGCCGTCTGCTCATTTACTGTAATAGTGTAGGTTGCCATGTTGTGTATAGGGTTGTTTTAGTAGTGCAAAGATAGGATAAAATAAATTGACAGACTGTTTTCCGGGGAAAAATATTCTCTATACATAAGTATTTGGAGGTAGTTTTGTTATGGGTACAACATCCTTAACTACACACTCCTCAGTCGCTGCGCGACAGCTCCGACTACGTCGGCAAGATATCTGATTTTCCCCGGAGGGGACTCCGTTTAGGGGAGCAGCTTTTCCTCTAGCTAAGAACTTTTCCCCTCGATCAGGGAGCGATTTTTCCTCTAACTTAGAGGGGGAATCGTGTTGCTCAAAAAAACTCGGGGAGTTTTTTAAAATTACTCGGACTAATTTTAAAATTAGAGGGAGTAATTTTAAACTTACTCTGCGTAATGTTGCATGTTCGTCTGAGTGATGTTCCTGACAAGGGGAGGAGAGGGGAATGCTGGGGTATTTTTTGTGACATGAGGAGTGGTGTTTGTCAAAAAGAAATGATAATTTTGCAAAAAATATGCAGGATGCCTTGATGCAAATGAGGGGCGTGCCTGCATCTTTAGAACAAGATGGTAGAGGCTCTTTCTTTATTTGAACTGAATGGATTGGTGCGCGAGTTGGTGGAAGACCAACTCAGCGATGCCTATTGGGTGCGTGCGGAACTGAGCGAGGTGCGCGTCTCGCAGAAAGGGCATTGCTTTGTGGAACTGGTGGAAAAGGAAGACGGCAGCAACTCCATCGTGGCCAAGGCGCGCGCTGTGGTGATGCGCAATGTGTATCCCTTGTTGAAGATGAACTTTGAGGACACGACGGGGCAGGCGTTCTGTGCCGGACTGGAGGTGCTCCTGCAGGTGACGGTGTCCTTCAGCGAGGTGTATGGCTACTCCTTGATCGTGCAGGACATTGACCCGACCTACACCATGGGGAGCATGGCCCAGCGAAGAAAGGAGATTCTGGACCGATTGAAGCGCGAGGGCGTGGCCGATATGAACCGTGAACTGGACCTGCCCGTACTCATGCAGCGCATAGCCGTGGTGTCCTCGCCCACGGCGGCGGGATATGAGGATTTCTGCAAGCAGTTGGACCACAACCGAGGCGGATTCCGCTTTGTACACCGATTGTTTCCAGCCCTGATGCAGGGTGAGGAGACGGAACGTTCGGTCATTGCGGCACTGGATGCCATAGCCAGTGAAATGGAAGACTGGGATGTCGTGGCCATCATACGTGGCGGCGGCGCAGTGAGCGACCTGAGTTGCTTTGACACGTACCCACTGGCCAACTGCTGTGCGCAGTTTCCCCTGCCCATCCTGACGGGCATAGGCCATGAGCGCGATGTGTCGGTGTTGGATCTGGTGGCCAACAAACAACTGAAGACACCGACTGCCGTGGCTGCTTTCCTGGTGGAAAGCATGGAGGAGACGGCCCAGGATCTGGCGTTGTTGGAAGAGGAACTGAATGACGTGGTGAAGAATATCCTGGACAGGGAGTCGGAACGGCTGGACAGGGTGGTGCGGAGCATGGAGTACATAGCCAGGACATACTGTTCCGACCGCCTGGGGCGCGTACAGGCCTTCCATGCGCGCATAAGGCAGGCGGCGCAGCACGTGGTCAAAATGACAACTATGGACCTAGTGAACAAAGACCGCATGCTGACGGAAAAGATACAGATCCAGTTGCAGTTGGAACAGCACCGCATACGCATATGGGAGGCTTCCGTCAAGGCACATGACCCTGAGCATATCCTGAACCTGGGATACAGCATCACCTACAAGGATGGGCGTGCCGTCAAGGACGGCCGACAGTTGAAAGCCGGTGACGAACTGACGACGCAACTGGCACAAGGAAAGATAGTAAGTATTGTAAAATAAACAGAAAACCGATAGATATGAAAAAAGAAAACTTCAAGTATGCCGAAGGAGTAAAAAGATTGGAGGAAATAGTCAGGCAGATTGAGTCGGATGACCTGGATGTGGATGTGTTGATGGACAGACTGAAGGAAGCCAAGGCCCTGCTGAAGAGTTGCAAGGAGAAGCTATACAAGGTGGAGCAGGGCATCAACGAAATATTGCAGGAAGACGCAGAGTAGTCGCCATGCCAATAGGAAAAAGTCATCCTCCCCTGCACAATCGGCGGGGGAGGATGACTTTTTCCTATGCGGATGGATGAAGAGGATTATTTCTTCATCTGTGCAATGGCGTTCTTGATGTTCTGGGCCAACTTGTTGTTGGGGTCGATGGCAAGTACCTTGTCGCTGTACTCGGTGGCCTTTTCATGGTCATCCTTTTGGAAATAGTAGAAAGCGGTGTACACGAGGCACTCCTTGCGCTCGTTGTTGTAGCTTTCGTCCTTGCCTTCCATGCGCTTGTAGGCTTCGTCGTATTGTTCCTTGATGGCATCAATGGGATTGTTGGGATCAAGGATGGTTTGGATGCGGGCACGCCAGAACGGGCCGTAGAAACTTTCAGGGGCTTCCTTGCTTACTTCCTCAAACAGCTTGTCGCCTTCGGTAACGTAGCGGTTGCGGAGGTCAAACTTGCTGGAATCCTGAATGTCGGCGGCAGCACCGTAGTAGATCTTGCCTTCCTTGATCAGGCCGTTGAGCTTGTCGCCCTTGGTCTTGGCGTTCTTCTCGATATATTTTTGGTAGATTTCAACGGCTTTGTCGGCATTGCCCACTTTTTCGTAGGCTTCGCTGAGTCCAATGAGGATTTCGGGCTTCTCGGGGTCGAGCTTGGCGGCTTTCTCAAAGGAACTGAGCATCATGGCAGTATCCATGATCATCTCGGCCAACTGGCCTTGGTACTTATAGTCGGTGGCGTTGTAGAGCGTATCGGCATATTTCTTGCCAAAGAAAGTCTCAGAGGCGGCCTTGGCTCCCTGAACCTGCATCAATTCCATCAGATTGTAGAACTTCAGACGGTTGAGACTGATGGCATCGGGACTCTTGGGCAAGATCTTCTCCACGAGAGCGAGCGATTTGTCGTAGTCTTTCTTGGCATACAGCATGATGGCATACTGTTCCTGGGCATCAAAGTCGGCTTTGTCGCCCACTTCCTTGAAGTAGACATCGTAAGCCTCGATAGCCTCCTTGATTTTATTCTCGTGGTAGTAGATGTTGCCAATGGTCTTGTTGATGTCGGGGTCATTGGGGAACTTTTCCTTGTACTGACTGGTTACCTGCAGCGCGTGTTCGGGGTTGATGTACTTATACACGTCGGCTGTCTTCAGATAGGCCTCTTTCTCATTGGGGAAAGCGGCAATGGCTTCCTCAAACTTGGCTGCGGCATCGCCCAGTTTCTTCAGTTCAAAGAGAGAATTGCCGTGCAGCATGATGGCGGGAAGGTAGGTGCTCTTGGCTTCATAGGCAAGACGGCCCATCTCTTCGGCCTCAGGGTAGAGGCCTTCCTTGAGGAACATGTTGCCCCAGGCCGTCAGTGCCTTCTCGTCTTTGCGCTGTTTCTTGAATTTCTTGTTTTCCAGAAACTCCATCCACTTCATCAACTTGGCGTTCTGGTCCTGTTTGGACAATTGGATGATTTCTTCGGCTGCGGCCTTGGCTTCTGGGTCAAGGACAAAGGTCTCGTTGTTGTCAGCCATGGCGTTGCCGGCGCTGAATGCAAAAAGCAGGCTGACAGAGAAAGTTAAAAATGTTCTTTTTTTCATGTTACAGTTTGCTATTTATATTCTTTTTTAATTATTTGCTTTAATCGGTGATGTCCACGCGCCGCACCTGGACGGGCACGATGGGCAGCAGTTGTGAAGACTTGGTAATGATGAGCTGGCCCTCGGTGTCTGTCAGGTAGAAGTAGAAGTTCCTGTTGAGTGCCTGCGGATAGGGTTCTATGGAAGAAATGTACAATGTGCGTATTAAGGGATAGTCCTTGGTGGCAATGTAGTATTGTACGGGCTGAAAGGAATTGCTCTCGGTAGTTACGGCGGAATGGCTCACGCTCATGACGCGCACGTGATCGTCGAAAGTGAGGTTGGTGGTGTCCTCAGGGTTGCGAATCCAGTCAACGCCAATGATTCCGATGGCATTGCGCGTCTGCCTTACGTAATCAATGACGTTCTTGTTGCTGTGGGCGGTCTTCAGGTTGCCCTTCAGTTCCGCTCCGCCGCACAGGCTGTCGCGCAGGAAACGCACGGTGCTGGAGTTCTCATTGTCGAAGACGACTTCGATGGCTCCCTTTGTCTGGGCATGCTGTATCTCGTCCCATTGGGTCAGCTTGCCGGTCAGTATGCTGCGCAATTCATTGACGGAAAGTAGGGTGTCGGCGTTCTGCTTGTTGATGATCAGGGCAATGGCATCGTAGGCAAAGGGTTGGCTCTCGACTACGAGGCGGAACTTGTCCATCAGGTATTGCTTTTCCTGTTCATTGAACTGGCGTGTGCTGATGACCATGCGGAAACTGTCCTGCAATACCAGGTTGAGGGCATCGGTTTCGGGTAGGAAAACGGTGTCCATGATGGCTTCGGGATATTTGGCATGGAATGCGCGCATCTCCTGTTCCATGATGGGGCGAAACGTCTCGTCACATGCCACGCTGACGGTCAGGTATTGTGTGCGGTCCTGCTTGGAAGTGGGGGTACAGCCTACCAGCATTGCCGTTAACATGGACCAAAGAAAGGTTTTAAAGGTCAATTTCATACATCAGAGCCAATTTTCAAAATGCAAATATACTCCGAAAATTTATTATTTGAACCACTTTTCATTAAAATCTTTCTAAAAGATGTCACAAAAACATCAATTTTTACAAAAAGTGGGCACTGACCTGACAAAAGACACTTCATCGTTCGCATGGCCTGCCCCGTTGCAGGGTAAATGATGGGATGGATGTGAGCCCAGCAGGTTCACTATAAAAAACTTTCGGTGCGACACACAAAGATGGCGCACCGAAAGAAAGGAACTCACTTGTTTTATAGGTTAAGGTTTAAGTAAATAAAATTCCAAAATATGACATGCTGGAGTATAGCCAGGGTATTCATCCTCAAAGTATTTTGTAGTTACATGTATGACATGTACGGTATCATCAGGAACGTCAGTTACCTTGACTGTGATGGTGCTGTCATTTGGATGTGTCATGTGAAGCCAATGAAAATTGCATTCCTGAGGGGAAAACTCCTTTCGCTGACATGTGTAGGGTCGCAGCGTTGTACTATTATCCCCGTTGTCCATGGTAATCACAAAGAAAGGCACTAATGACGTAAATGTCATGCTGTCTCCTACATGGACCTTATACTCTCTGTGTGGAGGAAAAATATATACAAATTTATCTGCGAAAATCATGCCAGGATCTTCCTCGTTGGATGATGAACATGCACTGAGGAAAATGCCTGCAAGTGCAATCAAAATCAATGTCTTTTTCATGGCTGTGTCTTCTTTTGGCGTTTGAAAAGTATCACATCGAAGCAGAGGCAGCCCCGTGTGTTCTCGGTTTCTATCAATGTGGGATGGTAGCCAATGACACCGATGGTGTCATGGATAGCCGTGTCGACCTTTACCACGAGTGTGCAGTCATTGGGGTGGGCGATGGCCAGCCAGTGGAAGTGTGCGAATGCACCACTGTCTTCAGGTTGCGGAATGAACTTGATGTTGTATGTTTTGACAATATCCCAGGGTTGTGGCTCG
>JAGAYF010000045.1 GCA_017940605.1 Bacteroidaceae bacterium | reverse complement strand
GCTGATAGCGGGAGATGTCTATGCCGTATACGCGCGAGGAGTTGTACAGCATTTTTTCGCCCAGGTATCGGCCCTCCTTCCACCACCCTATTTCGATGGGCCGGCCCGACCTGACGTTCAGCCCAAAGCCATGCCGCCGCCCTGCCTGCCACTGTCCCTCATAGGACACCGCTCCGTCGTGCGCCGCAAACGTTCCGAAACCCTGGGGGAGCAGTTCGGCACTGAACGTGCCCTCATACGTCCCTGCCGAGTCCTGCAATGTGCCTTCCGTCAGGCTGTCGGCCTGCCACCGGCCCTCCCAGCGGCGGCCCGCACCGTCGGTCAGGACTCCACGGCCCTGCCGTTTCCCGTCCTGCCACTGTCCCTCATAGGCCACGCCCAGCGAAAGCACCTCCATGCGCCCCAGCCCGTCGGGCCGTCCCTGCCTGAGACCGCCCTGATAGAGGGAGTCACCCCGCTGCAGCCGACCCAAGGCGGCATCGTCGGCCGCGCCCTGCCGCGCACACGACACGCACAGCAACGACACGGTCAACAGCCATCCTAGCCAGGTTCTCATATCCTATCTTACGGGTAATATTTCCTTTCCTGAAGCCAAGCCCACCAGGTTGCCCCATCGGTCCAGGACGGGTGCGCCCTCGGTCTGGTTCAGCATGGGGAGCGTAGTCTGCACCTCCCCCTTATCGGTTTCCTGCCAGGCCACGCCCCCCACGGGCGACAGCCGCGGAACGGTGTAGGCCGAATCGGCCACCAGGCTGGTGGCAAAGGAACACATGGCCACCCGCACACGGCGGTCCTGACCCGCCCAACGGAGGGCATGCCACAGGCTCTTCCACTGATACCGCGCCCACGACGGCTTCCGTCCGCCACAGGCTTGCCACCAGGCCCAACCGCTGCCCTGGTCGACGGCCACCAGGCGGCACGAGTCCTGCCAGGCCGACAGGCTGTCGCCGCGCACGGCCTTGGCCGTACAGCGCACCAGCAGGAAAGCCTCGACACGGGCCGCCCGCACCAAGGCCTGCAACCGCTCCTGCAACTTCAGGGCGTTGTCATAAGCATCCAGGAAACGGGTCTCATACTCTCCCACCTGGTTGTAGCCCTCATCGGCCACGGTGTGGGTGTTCATGTAGTACTGCAGGTGGGCCGAGTCCTGCTCCATCAGGCCGATCCGCCGCGCCACGCGCACTGCCTCGCGCCGCAGCAGCGACGGGGCTTGACGCCGCAACCTTTCCTCTACGCCCACGGGTGGCGCTACCCACCGCGTGGTGGCCAGCACGCCACGCCCCCAGGGCAGGAAGGCGTTCCGCCTGTACCAGCACCCCATGCCCGTGCGGTGCACCTCGGCCAAGGCCCTGTCCAGCACGGGCTGCAGCAGGAGCGTGTCGCCCTGCAAGCCCTGCACATACAGCGTGTCGCCCTGCCCGTCGGTCAGCCCGTAGGCATAGTCGACATCCAGCCAAACCACGCTGCGACCCAGCCGGCCGTGCGCCCCGGGCAGCGGAAACAACCACAGCCACAGGAGCAACACCGCCGCCGCACCGGCCAGGAGCCAGCGCGCCGTGCGCGGCAAACGAATGTGGGGAAAAGACGGGCGGTCCATACTGCAAAAATACATTTTCTTTCCCACTTGCCATACCTGAAGCATGGAAAAACCTATGTACCCATGCATGACCCGTGGGCGGAATCATGCAGTTCAACTTGTTTTAACCTACTCATTTTTAATCATTAGCAACTCCTTCGGGCAACAAGGCCACGGCCGCGGTTTCTTACGCCTTGCAGGAAAATCCTTACGCCCCGTCCTACGGTCTCTTGCGCCTTGTCGGCCCTGCTTTTGCGCCTTGCGGAAACACACAAATGGGGTGCGGAGCAAAATAAAGGGGCTGCGCACTTGTCCGTCCCGCATTTTTGCACTACCTTTGCAGGCGAAATAACAGGGGTGCCGCCCTCCCTTTTTTGGGGCTGGCTGAGATTAAACCCTCATCATCTGAACCGGGTAATGCCGGCGTAGAAAAATTATTTTATCACATGCAAAGATTATCTATTCTTGCCGTTACGGGCCTGCTGTGCCTGAACGGAACGGTCTGCGCACAGGGTGTGCAGAGCCTGAGTAGTGACAGCCAGAAGACTGTCGAGTTGAAAGCCGTGGCCATCGTTTCCACGCGCGCCACAAGCGAAACGCCGGTGACGTTTACCAATGTAGACAAGGCCCAACTGGAGAAGGTGAATACGGGCGTGGACATTCCGTTCCTGCTCAACATGACGCCCTCGCTCGTCACTACCAGCGACGCGGGCATGGGCATGGGGTACACCACGCTGCGCATACGCGGCGTGGATGCTTCGCGCATCAACATCACGACCAACGGCATTCCCATGAACGATCCTGAGGAGCAGGGCTTCTTCTGGGTGGACGCGCCCGACCTGGCCTCGTCGCTGCGCAGCATTCAGGTACAGCGCGGCGCGGGCACCAGCACCAACGGCGCGGCAGCATTCGGCGCGACGGTCAACATGCAGACCGACGGCCAACCTGTGCAGCCGCACGCCGAGTTCAGGGGCAGCTACGGGACGTACAACACGGAGAAGGAGACCTACAGCCTGGGTACGGGCATGCTGGGCGGCCACTTCGCGCTGGATGCCCGCCTGTCGAACATGAAGACCGACGGATATCTGCAGCGTGCCGATGCCAAGATGAATTCCTACCTGGTGCAGGGCGGATACTACAACGACAACACCTTCCTGAAGCTCATCGTCTTTGGCGGAAAGGAGCGCACCTACCACGCCTGGGACTACAGCTGGAAGCCGGGCATGGACCGGCGGTACAACAGCTGCGGATACATGTTCACCGACGGCGAGGGCAAGGACCATTACTATAACAACCAGACCGACAACTACCTGCAGACGAACTACCAGGCCCTGCTGCACCACGAATTCAGCCGCCACTGGAAACTCAACGCGGCCCTGCACAACACCTACGGCGAGGGGTACTACGAACAGTACAAGCGCAAGCAGTATTTGGTGGAATACGGCATGCAGGACTACGGCACGCGCAGCGACTTGGTGCGCCAAAAGAAGATGAAGAACACGCTGACGGGCGGCGTCTTTTCGCTGGACTATGAGAAAGGCACGAAGCGCGTGTCATTGGGCGGCGGAATGAACCGATTCGTGGGCGACCACTACGGCAAGGTCATCTGGGTGAAGAACATGGACGGAACGGCGACACCGGCATCGGGCAGCGGCAGCGCCACGGCCGTGCCCAACCAGGAATACTACAACAACCGCGGTTTCAAGACTGACGGCAACCTGTATTTGAAAGCGTCGGAGGAAATCCTTACCGGGCTGCGACTCTACGCCGACCTGCAATACCGCCACATACACTATACCATCAAGGGCAGCGACGATATCTACAACTACGCCACCGCGGCCATGCGCTCGCTGGACGTGCGCAAGAATTTTGACTTCCTGAATCCCAAGGCCGGACTCAACTGGCAGATTGACAAGAACCAGCGCGCCTACTTTTCCTACGGAGTGGCGCAGCGCGAACCCTCGCGCAACTGCTACACCAACACGGTGGAACTGAGCGGAAAGCCGCTGCCCGAGCTGAATCCCAAGGCGGAGCGATTCATGGACTACGAATTGGGCTACCAATACCAGAAAGACATCTGGAGCGTAGGCGCAAACCTTTACTATATGGACTATAAGGACCAGTTGGTGCAGAACGGGTTGCTCAATGACATAGGCGAGGCCGTCTTTGTCAACGTGCCCAACAGCTATCGCACGGGCATCGAACTGCAGGCCGCCGTCAAGCCGATGCGCTGGCTGGACTGGGACATCAATGCCACGCTGAGCCGCAACCGCATCCAGCACTACACGCAGCAGGATGCCGTAATGGACGACAATTGGAACGTACTGGACACACGAAGCACCTACTACAAGTCCGCTACCATAGCATTCTCGCCCGCTTTCGTACTGAACAACGGCCTTGACTTCCACTGGAAGGGCTGGAATGCCCTGCTGCAAAGCCATTACGTGAGCCGCCAGTACCTTACCAACACCCACGAGAAGGCTATCAGCATCGACCCCTATTTTGTGAACGACCTGCACGTGAACTACTCCTTCAAGGTGAAGGGAGTCAAGGGTATCACCGTGGGAGCAACGGTCTACAACCTGTTGAACGAGAAATACGAATCGAATGGCTGGGGAAGCCGCGCCTTCTTCCAGGACGGCGCATCCGTTTCCTACAGCCCCGACTACGGACTGAGCACGCAGGCCGGCATTCACGTAATGGGGCACGTGAGCATCGCGTTCTGAACCATCGGACACCCCATGGACTTCCTCGTTGCGCACGGACTGGACATCTTTACCACGCTGCTGGGCCTGTGGTACATCTATTTGGAGTACAAAGCCCACATTGCGGTGTGGATTGTGGGCATCATCATGCCCGCTCTCGACATATTCCTCTACTATGACCACGGATTGTACGGCGATGCAGGCATGGCGGCCTACTATACCTTGGCCGGATTCTATGGATACTGGGCATGGCACAGGGGAAAGGGCCGCGAGGACAAACAGACCCTGCCTGTCACCCACTTTCCGCGGCGATACATCCTGCCGGTGGCCTGCATCTTCGGCGCGCTTTGGGTAGGCACGTGGTTTGTCCTGTCCCACTACACCAATTCCACCGTTCCCTGGACCGATGCCCTGACCAACGCCCTCAGCTTCGTAGGATTGTGGGCCTTGGCCAGGAAATACGTGGAGCAATGGTTCTTCTGGATTGTCGTTGACGCGATTTGCACCGTCCTGTACGTGCAAAAGGGCATCCCGTTCAAGGCTTTCCTGTACGGACTCTATGTATTCATCGCCGTCATGGGCTACTTCAAATGGAAACGATTGATGAAGGCGGACTGCCGCAGCTAAAAGCACTGGATTGGCAGGCTGTTATCCTGGCCAACGGGGACTTTCCGCAGACGGGACGCGCCCTGCAAATCCTGAGAAGCACGCAGACGCTGATTTGCTGCGACGGCGCATACCGCCCGCTGCGCGCCGAGGGCATTGAACCGCTCGCCGTGGTGGGCGACGGCGATTCCATCGACCCCAAGGACCGCCAACGGCTCGGCGCGCGCTTCCATCTTGTGGCGGAACAGGCCGACAACGACCTGACAAAGGCCGTGCGCTACGCCCAGGGGATTGGGCTGCGCCGCCTGCTGGTGCTGGGAGCGACGGGAAAGCGTGAAGACCACACATTGGGCAACATAAGCCTGCTGGAGGACTATGCAAGGATGGGCTTGCAGGTCGGCATGCTGACCGACCACGGCTTGTTCCTCCACTGTCGAGGCAACGCCACCTTCCCTGCCCTTGCCGGACAGCAGATATCGGTCTTCAACCTGACCTGCACAGGCATGGAATCATCGGGACTGCGATTTCCGCTCTACACACTGCGGAAATGGTGGCAGGGAACGCTCAACGAAGCCACGGGAAGCACCTTCAGCGTGACGGCCGACGGTGATTATCTCATCTACTTTGTACAGGGAAAGAAAAACCGCTTTCACTGAGCCGTGCACCGCCGATTCATATTTTCCGAATCAGGGTCAGGCCGTCGCGCAGGGGAAGGATGACCTTTTCCACGCGCCCATCGGCCGCCACCACGTCATTGAAGCGGCGCACGCCCAAGGTCTGCGCGTCCTTGTCATAGGCAGCATCGACCACATGGCCGTCCCACAGCGTGTTGTCGGCCAGGATGAACCCGCCCGGGCGCAGATATTTCAGCGAAAGCTCGTAATAGTCCACGTACTGCCGCTTGT
The DNA here is from genome assembly GCA_017940605.1 of Bacteroidaceae bacterium. Lineage (GTDB taxonomy): Bacteria > Bacteroidota > Bacteroidia > Bacteroidales > Bacteroidaceae > UBA6382. Next base: position 3,250 of record JAGAYF010000045.1, on the reverse strand, counting down.
TACCGTCCAGGAACACCATGTCCAGCGGGCATGAGCCGTCGGGTATTTCGCGCGGCAGGTCGGCGAGGACGTCGCCCACGCGGAAATCGACGCGCGCGGCCCACGGCGACCGCTCAATGCGAGGACGGGTGAAATCCTCCAGCTCATCGTTGATTTCATAGGTAAGGATGCGGCCGCCCTCGGGCAGCGCACTGGCCATGCTCAGGGCGGAATAGCCCGTATACGTGCCTATTTCCAGTATGAGCGAGGGCCGGACCATGTGCACCAGCATGCGCAACAGCTTTCCCTGCAGATGACCCGACACCATGTAGCCATGAACCAGGTGCAGGTTGCTCTCGCGCCACAGGCGGTGCAGATAGGGGTGCTCCTCGCCTATGTGGGCCAGGATGTATCCGTCCAGCGACTGTGCCGACACCATGGGAAAAGACGGGGGTTAGCTGGACGCGCGGGCCAGCAGGGCCTCGAGCGCCAGGCGGTAGGAATCCAGGCCGAAGCCGCAGATAACACCCGCACAGACAGGCGACAGGTAGGAATGGTGGCGGAACTCTTCGCGCCGGAACACATTGGAGATGTGCACCTCCACCACCGGCGACGGAAGCGAGCGGATGCAGTCCTGCAGTGCCACGGACGTGTGCGTATAGGCACCTGCATTCAGGATGATGCCGTCGGCCGAGAATCCCTCTTCCTGCAGCTTGTCTATCAGGACGCCCTCCACATTGCTCTGGAAATAGGACAGTTCCACCTGCGGATAGGCCTCGCGCAGATTGTCCAGGTAGGATTCAAACGAGGCACTGCCGTAGATGCCGGGCTCGCGCACACCCAACAGGTTCAAATTAGGTCCGTTGATGATTAATACTTTCGCCATGAGTCGTTATTTTGCTTAATTTTATTATCTTTGCCACGGATGGCAAAGGTAGCCATTTTTAGCATTCCGCAAGCAAAAATAAAAAAAATAATCGAGAAATCTTGGAAAAATCAGCCTTAGACCATTTCCGCCAGCAACAGATCCAGTCCCTGGTGCGCCAGTACTACACCTACCTGAAACTGGAGAAAAGCTTTTCGCCCAACACCGTGGACGCCTACATGCGCGACCTGGAGAAACTGCTGCGCTTCCTGAACGACAAGGACCTGCGCCCACAGGAAGCCCAGGCCCGCGACCTCGAGGAATTCTCGGCCGGACTGTACGACATTGGGGTGGACGCGCGCTCGCAGGCCCGCATACTGAGCGGCATACGCGCCTTCTACCGCTTCATGCTGCTGGAAAACATCATCCAGGCCGACCCCGCCGAGCTCCTGCAGTCGCCCCGCATTGGCGAGCACCTGCCCAACGTGCTCACCGTCGAGGAAATAGACAGCATGGAGGCCGCAATCGACCTGAGCAAGCGCGAGGGGCAGCGCAACCTGGCCATCATAGAAGTCCTCTACGGATGCGGGCTGCGCGTCAGCGAGCTGTGCAACCTGAGGATGTCCGAACTCTTCCTCGACGAGGGCTTCGTGCGCATCACCGGCAAGGGGAACAAGGAAAGGCTCGTCCCCATAGGCAAGCGCGGCGTGGAGTGCCTGCGCCTCTACTTCCGCGACCGCAACACATGGAACATTCCGCCCGAATACCAGGACTACGTCTTCATTACCGTCAAGCGGAAGACCAAGAACATAGGGCGCATCATGGTCTTCCTGCTCGTCAAGGAACTGGCCCAGGCGGCCGGCATCCGCAAGGAGGTGAGCCCCCACACGCTGCGCCACTCATTTGCCACCCACCTGCTGGAGGGCGGCGCCAACCTGCGCGCCATACAAGCCATGCTGGGCCACGAAAGCATTGGCACGACCGAAATCTACACCCACATTGACCGAAGCCGGCTGAAGGAGGAGATACTCATGCACCATCCGCGCAACATACAGTACGGCAAGCACTGAGAGCCGCCCACCCGACGGCCACGCCGCCTGTTCCGCGCCAATGCCCATTTTTACGCCCCGTCTGAAATTTTCCGCGCCCCGCAGGTCCGCCTTTCACGCCCCGCAGGCCCGTTTTTTGCGCCTTGGCCGAAACCAGTCGGGCCGCACAGCGGAAACTACGCCTGCCGGGGGTGGGGGAACAAGGAGGCCCACGCCGCTTTCCGCGATGCAAAACGCCGGCCGGAAGCCCATCCGTATTGAGTGAAGCAGGTTCAATTTATTTTTCGGGTTCTTTGCCTTTATTTTTACCGAATTTTCCATATCTTTGCCCTGAAAAAGGCATCAAGAAACATCCATAAATAACCAAACAGATTCATTATGAGAAAATTAAGATTAAAATGGGCTTTTGCCATCGCCTTGTTCTGCGCGGCCCTTCCCGCCGTGGCACAGAATTCATACTACACTTTCTCACCCAATTTTTGGGCAGACAAGGAATTTGTATATGACTGCAGTAATTGCGAAGTCTATGGTACAAACGACTTTTATTCCACTATCGTTAAACTTCCCAAAATCAAGTATGCCTACCTGCAGGAAGGCAGGGAATACGGCATCTTTGTCTGTGCGGAAGAAGTGGATGGAGCTGTATGGTATGGCTGGGATTTAGGATGTTGTTACTACCTCGAGGAAGAATATACCAATAGCACTAATCAATATTTTTGCCTTGAATACGACGGTGCAGCCATACATCATCTGAATATAGCTAATTCTTCGTATGATTCATGCCATTGTTATGAGGGAGAAGAAGATTCCAGCTACAATTGCGGATGCCTTGATAATAATGGCGAACATACAACCTCATGCATGTGTACTTCTCCATATTTTGAGATAAGCGATGTGGTGATACCGTCCACATACAGCACTCTCAGAATTGTTATTTATAGGATGGCAGGCGATGATTAGCATTTTATCTGTTCTTTTCTTCCCCACTTACATCTTGCAATGAAGAAAATCCATCTGTATGGCATCGTTCTGCCTTTGCTGTGCATGATCATGGGGGCGTGTTCCGACAAGGAGACATCGGGCAGCGTGTTTCCTGAGGCGGCTTTCATCCTCCAGTCGGAACGACAGGACACGCTGAAGCTCACAGGCTTCGGAACACGCGAGATCTACCTGTACTACGGCCACGGAGTGGCCTCCAGCTACCAGACGGCGGTGGCGTGGGAGACCAGCGACGCGGGCATCGTCACCGTCAGGAACTACGGCCGCAGCGTGAGGGGCGACTCCTGCTTCTCCATCGCATCGGTCACGCCCACCGACAAGGAGGGAATGGCCTACATCAAGGTCACGCTGACCAGGG
>JAGAYF010000044.1 GCA_017940605.1 Bacteroidaceae bacterium | reverse complement strand
TATACAGCATCGACGGCAAGCTGATCAAGCGCCAGGCCAAGGGCGGCGAGGCCACGAAGGGCCTGAGCAAGGGTCTGTACATCATTGGCAAGACGAAGGTATACGTTCAGTAACCGGAAATCATCCTTGCCCTGAGGCAGGGACAGTATAGCGGAGCATGCCCCACTGACTGAAGAAGTCGGTGGGGCATCTCTTTTTGTCCTGGCTGGAGTGTAGTCGCCGGCGATGCTGTCTGGCTGCTGCTTGTTGCCAGCTACGATGACGGGCGCTTGTTCTTCCTGTAAAAAGAAAGGAGGAAAGGCCTTGTGCCTTTCCTCCTGCCATCTTATTGCTTCACGGCTTCGGCCAATTGACTGATGCCGTCCAGTATCTTCTTGCCGTTTTCGGGGGTGTCGGTGGGACACCAGGGGGCGAGCATGAATCCCATGAGCCGCTCCTGCGACACGTGCTCGCGTATGAACGTGACTAATTTTCCCATGACGTCATCGGCATTCATGTTGAGCTTCTTGCGCACGCCGCCCACCCAGTTGGTGCCGCAGGGCACTTGGTCAAAACCAGCCTTGTCCAGCTTGACGAAGTGCTGCAGCCTTACGAGGTCGGAAGTCTTGTTGGTGTTCATGTCGAAGCCGCCGTTCTGGCTGTCGTAGAACCAATTCTGCTGCACCACGCTTTTGGGGCAGCGGTCATAGAAGTCTTCGTGATGCCATCCGTAGTCGCTCCACATCCACGGACGGGCATTGTGCTTCTCCAGCGTGCCTATGATGTGCAGGAAGTCTTTCCACCAAAATTCGTCCTTGCGTGCGCATATGTATTGATAGCCGTGCCTTTCCTGGAATGAGGCACTCTCCTCATCGTATCCGATGTGGAAGAAGCGCGGATGCCCGAATATCTCGATGACGTCGCTGATGACCTCCTCGCACATGCGGTAGTAGGGCTTGGAGGAGACCATGTGGGTGTAGTCGCCCATCCATCCGTTGTGGGTCGTCGAGAAGTTGAGCTTGGGCACGACCTCGATGCCCATCTGGTTCAGCCGTTTTATTTCGGCGCGCATCTTTTCAATGCTCCATGTGCCCTCAATGGCCAGCTCGGGGTGGCTGGGGTAGAACAGTCCCTCGCCCAGGTCGACGACGACCATGTTGAGCCCCAGTTCGGCCATCCTGTCGGTGGCCGCGCGCCACACTTCGTCTCGGCACACAAGTTTGAGGTCGGGCTTCTTGGCCAAATACTGAATACCCTCCCGTGCCGTCCGCCCCATGCTCTCGGCGGGGTAGTCGCACCACATGTTGTTGCCCAGTTGCAGGAAGAGCGCCCTGATGTCGCCCAGTTGGGCGGCAAAGGTCTGCGGCTGCGTCTTCGCAATGCCTTTCTTTCCCTTGGCGGCGCAGGCCGTGCCTACGCTCAGCGCTGCCAGACCGATGGCCGTCTGGCCTAAAAAATCTCTTCTGTTCATAATATAAATAGTTTTTGTGTCATATAATCATTCTGCAGGGGTGCAAGGGCTGCCGGTCGGCCCATGAAGATGCTTCGGCTGGGTAAAGTTACTCATTTTTTGCCGTTTCCCCATGCATTGCGGCAAAATACTTTCACCATGCAAGGCGCGGGGGCTGCCGCGCGGGGCGTGAAAGGCCGGCGTATGCGGCCTGAAAAATCGTGGGCAAGGCGTGAAAATGCGACCGACAAGGCGTAAAAGACGGTGTTTGCCCGCTTCCGTGCCGTGCAGGGTGTCCTACTGCACCTTTTCCTCCATGCCCGCGGCCGCCTGCTGAAAATATTTGCCGCTTTTTCTTCGGCAAACCAAAGAATTGTTGTACTTTTGCCCTGAATAATCCCAATGAACATGAAACAAATGAAACTTCTGAAATCTTCGCTCCTGACGATGGCCGTCTCCATGGTTCTTCTGTCGTCGCTGACCTCATGCAGCCCTTCCGAACCCGGCACTCGCTGGACAGAGCAGCAGGCCCGGGAATGGTACAGCAGGCAAGGGTGGCTCTCGGGCTGCGACTACATTCCGGCCACGGCTATCAACCAGATAGAGATGTGGAGCAAGGATACCTATGACGAGGCACAAATTGACAAGGAACTGACCTGGGCCGAGGACCTGGGCTTCAAGACGCTGCGCGTCTACCTGAGCAGCGTGGTCTACCAGAACGACCCCAGCGGAATGAAGAAGCGCATGGGCCAGTTCCTCGACGTGTGCCGGAAGCACGGCATCAGGCCGCTCTTTGTCTTCTTTGACGACTGCTGGAACGAGGAGTCGCAATACGGCCAACAGCCGCAGCCCAAGCCAGGCATACACAACAGCGGGTGGGTGCAGGACCCCTCGGTGAGCGTGCGCAAGGATACGGCGGCCATGTATGCGTCGTTGGAGAAATACGTGAGGGACATTGTGAAAACCTTTGGCCAGGACGACCGCATCCTGCTGTGGGATCTCTATAACGAGCCCGGCAACAGCGGCCACCTGACCAGCAGCCTGCCCCTGCTGAGGAAGGCTTTTGAGTGGGCACGCGCCGAGCGCCCCACGCAGCCCCTGACGGCCGGCCTGTGGAACTGGGCCGACGAATATGCGCCGCTCAATGCGTTGCAGATTGAGAACTCCGATGTCATATCCTATCACAACTATGGCGACTCGCTGAACCACCGCACCATGATTAAGTACCTCACCATGCTGAACCGTCCGCTGGTGTGCACAGAGTACATGGCGCGTACGCAGAACAGCACGTTCCAGACCATACTCCCCATGCTGAAGGAAAAGAACGTCGTGGCCATCAACTGGGGCTTCGTGCAGGGTAAGACAAACACCATCTACCAGTGGAGCACGCCCATCCCCGACGGTTCTGAGCCCGCGCTGTGGTTTCATGACATACTCCGTCCCGACGGTACGCCCTACATACAGAACGAAGTCAACGTAATCCGCGCCCTGAACGGCAAGTAGCGATGAAAGCCATGCTGAAGATCCTGACCAAGCTGTTCCTCGCGCTGGCTGTCGCCGCCTGTGCCGCTCCCGCGTGGGCTCAGCAGTACGCTTCCGTGACCGACCCCGTGACAGGCCAGACCAAGCAGTACCACATCTTCAGTGCCTGCCCCGACCTGGCCTACCATTGCGTGCAGGACAACACGCACCAGTCGAAGCTCAAGGCTTTCCTGGTGGAATCCCTTGACATGAACAGTGAATTGCAGCGCTTTGAGTTTGTCTCGGTCAAGACCGATACGTCGCAATACTACATCAGGAACGCCAGCACTTGGCGTTATTTTCAGAATGCGTCGGACAAGGCCAGCCTGTTGCACCCGGTTCAGTTTGTGGCCCTGCGCAGTAACACGGCGGCCTTTACCGTGACCCCCATTGGCCAGAGCGGCCAGGTGCTCATCAGCTGCACCGAGGAAGACGGCGTGACGCGCTACCTGTGCGCCACTGATTCCAGTTCCATTGGGCAGACGGTCGACGTCGATGCCGTGCAGGACAGCCGTTTTGCCTGGTACATCGTGGATGCCAACCTTGCCCCTGACGCCATCCGCGCCCTGCCGGCCGCTGCGGCCAGGCCTGTCGTGAATGTGGTGGGCAGGAAAATCATCGTGGCAGGCGACCCTGACTGTCAACTCTACGATATGCAGGGCCGCAGGCTGAATGCCGCCGAGGAGTGCCCGGCCGGAATCTACATTGTGCGTTCCAGGGGAACGCAAACCAAGGTTTTGGTGAAATAATCCCTTACTATATCTACGTGGGGTCGGCATCGAAGTAGATGCTGACCGCCTTGTGCTTGGGCGAAGCCGTGATGGCTGCCGCTGCTTGGCGCAGGACGCGGCGTACCTGCATGGCGTTTTCCGCAGGGCCTACCTTGAGCATGATTTTGCGGATGTACATCATCTGTATGCGCGCCACGGCGGGGCGGTCAGGGCCCAGGACGTGCGTTCCGAAGCGGCTGCGCAGGATTTGCGCCATGTCCTGGGCCGCATCCTCGGTTGCACGGTCGTCCCTGTGCTTGACGTAGATGTAGATGAGCCTGCAGAACGGCGGATACAGGAACTTCCTGCGCTCTTCCATGTTTTGGAGGGCCATTCCCTTGAAGTCGTTTTGCGCTACCTGGCCGACGACGGGGTAGTCGGCGTGGCGCGTTTGCAGGATGACGTATCCGCGCTTGTTTCGGCGGCCTGCGCGGCCCGCTACCTGCGACATCATCTGGAATGACCGCTCAAAGGCGCGGAAATCGGGGCGCGTCAGTATCGTGTCTGCGTCTAGGATGCCCACTACGTGGACGTGGTCGAAGTCCAACCCCTTTGAAACCATCTGCGTGCCGATGAGAATATCGGTCTTACGCTCCGCAAAATCCCGGATAATCCTTTCGTAGGCGTTTCTGGAGCGCGTAGTGTCCAAGTCAAGGCGTGCAGTGCGCGCTTCAGGGAAGCGGCGGTGAACTTCTTCCTCAATTTTTTCAGTGCCAAAGCCGTAGGAGCGCAAGTCACGCTCCTGGCAATTCGGGCAAGTGCGCGGAACGGCGTAGCTTGTGCCACAATAGTGGCAGACCAGGCGTTGCTGTTCGTGGTGATAGGTGAGGCTGACGTCGCAGAACTGGCAGGAGGGAATCCAGCCGCATTGGCGGCACTCCATGACGGGCGTATATCCGCGCCTGTTTTGGAAAAGGATGACTTGTTCGCTGTTTTCCAGCGCTTGCTCGATTTCTTCTTCCAGGCGAGGCGAGAAAGGCGGGCGCATCAGCCTCCTTCGTTGCAAATCTTGCACGTCAACGATTTCAATCTGGGGGAGCTGCATGTCGCCGAAGCGTTTATCCAAGACGACGTAGCCGTATTTGCCGGTCTGTGCATTGTAATAGCTCTCCAGGCTGGGCGTAGCAGTTCCCAAAAGGGTGCGGGCCTGAAACAGTGAGGCCAGCACGACGGCCGCATCGCGGGCATTGTAGCGCGGGGCTGGGTCTTGTTGCTTATAGGAGGTCTCATGCTCCTCGTCCACGATGACAAGGCCCAGGTTTCGGTAGGGAAGGAGCAAGGATGAGCGCACTCCCAGGATGAGTTGGTAGGGCTTTTCCGACAATTGCTTCTTCCATATTTCCACGCGCTCTGCATCGGGGTACTTGCTGTGGTAAACGCCCATCTTGTCCCCGAAAATGCGTTTCAGTCGTTGGGTAATCTGCGTGGTGAGGGCTATTTCGGGCAGGAGATACAGGACTTGGCGACCGGCTTCCAGTTCCCGTCGGATGAGACGGATGTAAATCTCGGTCTTGCCGCTGGAAGTGACGCCCTGCAACAGGCAAACGCGCTTCTCGTTGAATGCGGAGAGAATCCCGTCGTAGGCTTTTTGCTGCGCATCGCTCAGCGGGAGCTGCTCGCTCACGGCTTTGCCAGCGTATTTGAGCCGCCCCACCTCGAAATCGTACGTTTCGAAGTAGCCTTTCCCTTTCATGCCCGTCAGGACGGCGGCCGACACCTGGGCTTCCGCAAGCAGTTGGGCGCGGCTGACCTCCTGGACCAGCTTGGGGTTCTTCAACGTGAGGGCGGCGGGCATTCCCGACATCTCCAAGTATTTCATGAGCAGCGCATAGCGCTTAGGGTGCTTCTCCAACTGCCCTGCCAGTTGGTTCAGGGCCGATTCGGTGCGGTAGGGCTGGCACAACCGTATGTGGACCTCCTTCTTGGGCTGGAATGCGTCCTTCAGTTCCTCCTTCACGGTCAGTGCGCCCTTGTCCATCAGGCTGCGCAGCGTGCCGAGCAGGCGGAAATCCTTCATGGCCTTTTGCAGTTGTGCTACGTTCCTGTATTGGTGCTGTTGCTGCATCTCATACACCTGGATTTCCTTTTTTGTGAGTTTCTCCCATTGGTCAAAATCTTCGTTCAACAGGAGTTGCGTCTCGCTTTCCAACTTCATGCCGGTCGGCAGCGAGGCTTTCATGACGTCGCCCTCGGTGCACAGGTAGTATTGGGCTATCCATTGCCAGAACTTCAGTTGAATTTCAGTGACAACGGGCTTCTTGTCAATGCAGTCTATGATATTCTTTATCTGGTAGTCGCCTTGCGGCCGCTCCTCATGGATGCGGCTGACGATTGCGGTGTACAGTTTGTTCTTGCCCAGGGGAACGATGACGCGGCATCCCACCGAAACCGTCAGGTCATCGGTCAGACCATAGGTAAAGTGGCCCTCGAGCGGCAGGGGCAGGATGACATCAGCATACTTCATGGGCCAGTTGCATGTGGAGGGGTTGGGTGGCTTGGCGCAACCATTCGCGGTCAGCTTCGTCGGTCAAAAGGGACATCAACTCGGCCCTCACGTGCCGGTGGTAGGCATCTATCCACTCCACTTCCTCGGCAGTGAGCCTTTCTCGCGCCACCGGCGCAAGGTCGATGGGGCACAGCGTGAGCGGCGTAAATTCCAAAAACGCTCCGTAGGCCGTTGTCCTGAAGGGTACGCACAGGAGCATGTTCTCTATGCGGACACCGAAATGGTCCTCCACGTAGATGCCGGGCTCGTCGGTGACAATCATGCCTTCCCTAAAGGGTTCGGCCACATAGTTCTGCCTGATTTGGTGCGGGCCTTCGTGCACACACAGGAAACTGCCTACGCCGTGTCCCGTGCCGTGTCCAAAATTGTATCCCTCGCGCCACATGGCCGCCCGTGCGGCCAGGTCCAGCTGCGTGCCGCTTGCTCCGCGCGGAAAGCGCAGCCTGCTGAGCCCGATGTGGCCTTTCAATACCAAGGTGTAGACTTTCCTTTCCTCGGCCGTCACCGGTCCGAGTGCTATGGTGCGCGTTATGTCGGTCGTGCCGTCCACATATTGTGCGCCGCTGTCCAGCAACAGCAGCCCGCGTGGCTTCAGCGGGGCATCGGTCTGGGGCGTGGCCTCATAGTGTACCACTGCCCCGTGCGGCCCGTAGGCCGCTATGGTGTCAAAACTGAGTCCCCTGTATCCGTGTCCCTCGGCGCGCAGTTCCTCCAGCCTGCGGCTGACGCTCAGTTCGGTTTGGCCGCCGGCCTGTACGGCTGGTTTCAGCCAGCGCAGGAACTTGACCATGGCCACGCCGTCGCGCAGCATGGCTTGGCGGAATCCGCCTATTTCCGTCTCGTTCTTCACTGCTTTCATCGACGCTATGGGCGACGGCAGCATGGCTTGTTCTGCGCCTTGCATGCGCAGGAACAGCTGCGCATTGGTCTGCGGTGGCAGCAGGCAGCGACAGCCGTCGGCCACGCGGGGCAGTTCATGGTAAATGTCCTGATAGGGGTGCAGGCTGACAGGACAATCCCCACCCGTCAGCTCGTCCAGGGCCGCTGCCGTCAGCTTGGCGGAGTCGATGTACAGGTGGACGGCGTGGGGAAGCACCAGGCAGAAGTTCAGGCAGAGCGGATTGCAGTGGATGTCGCTGCCGCGCAGGTTGAGCAGCCATGCCACCTCGTCCAGTGCCGTTACCAACATGGCGTTGCACCCCACTGAGCGCAACTCATGGCGCAGGCGGTCCACCTTGTCGGCCCTGCCTTCACCTGCATATTGTACAGGGTGCACCCATGCCTTTCCATTGGGCAGGCTGGGGCGGTCGGGCCAAATGTGGTCAAAGGGGTCGGCGGCCAATGTCACCTGAATGCCACTTCCGTCCAGTTCTGCGCGCAGGTCGTTTAACTGGCCTATGCTGAACACCTGTCCGTTCACGCCCACCTGCTGCCCTGTGTGCAACTGCTGCGCGAGCCACTGCCCCAGGGTGGGTGTCCCCTCGGTGCGCTCGCGCATGAGCCGGAAGGGCGTGCCCTCCAACTGCTCCCCGGCTTGCAGGAAGTAGCGCGAGTCGGTCCACAGCGCGGCCTGGTCGTGGGTAACGACGGCCGTACCCGCCGAACCCGTAAAGCCCGTCAGCCACCGACGGCACTCCCAGTGGGCAGGCACGTACTCGCTGGCGTGGGGGTCGGCGGTAGGTATGATAAATGCGTCCAATTGGTGTTCACGCATGAAACTGCGCAGGGATTGGACGCGTTGCGTGGGGTTCTGTTCCATTCTTGTTTTCTTTCTGCAAAGTTAATGTAACTTTGGAAAACGGCCAATAAAAACACGGAATCGTTTTGCCGCCCATTCGTGAAAACACGGCCCCCATGGCGTGGCGCAGCCGTGGTAAGGCACGACGGTTGTGGCCCAAGTGGCTCGCGCTGTGGTTCATGGCCGTCCAGCCCTGGGCTGCAGGGGGTAGGGCTGGGGCATGTTTCTCACGTATGCCCCATAAAACGAAAACGGCAAGGCGTAAAAAGCAGTTGAATGCGGCCTGAAAAAATTCCGTCAAGGCGTAAAAGTGGGACGAACAAGGCGTAAGAAACGGCGCTGGCTTGGCGTGCGTGACGGCCGCCCTACCGTGCGGCGTAAAGGGACGGTCCGGACAGTGCCGGATCACGCAGGGCGATGCCCCTGCAGATGCTCCCCGGAAAGTGGGTTCTGCACAGGAAAAACCTTGGCGGGCAACGATGAAAAATAAATTGGGGGCAAAGGCCGCAATTCTCAAATATAATCGTTAAATTTGCACTCGCTACCGCAGATGTGGAAATAATTAATTTTAAAGATAACAATACAATGGAATTTTTGACTAACGACAAGCTTGTTATTGTGGGTGCCGCAGGTATGATAGGCTCCAACATGGTACAGTCGGCCCTGATGATGGGACTGACCAACGATATCTGTCTCTATGACGTGTTCTCGCCCGAGGGAGTGGCCGAGGAAATGCGCCAGAGCGGCTTTGGCAACGTGAAAATCACGGCTACGACCGATGTAAAGGAGGCCTTTACCAATGCCAAGTACATTATTTCCAGCGGTGGTGCACCCCGCAAGGAGGGAATGACGCGTGAGGACCTCCTGGCAGGCAACTGCAAGATTGCTGAAGAGCTGGGCAAGAACATCAAGGCCTACTGCCCCGACGTGAAGCACGTGGTCATCATCTTCAATCCCGCCGACCTGACAGGTTTGGTGACATTGCTGTACTCTGGGTTAAAGCCCGGACAGGTTACCACGCTGGCCGGACTGGATACCACCCGTCTGCAGAGCGCGTTGGCCAAGAAGTTCGGCGTTATGCAGGACGAAATCACCGGTTGTGCCACCTACGGCGGCCATGGTGAGCAGATGGCTGTGTTTGGAAGCCATGTGGAAATCGCAGGCCGCAAGCTGACCGACATCATTGGTACGGCCGAATTTCCTGCCGAGGAGTGGGAGCAAATGAAGAAAGACGTGACGCAGGGTGGTGCTGCCATCATCAAGCTGCGCGGCCGCAGCTCATTCCAAAGCCCCTCCTACCTCAGCGTTGAGATGATACGCGCAGCCATGGGCGGCGCACCGTTCCGTTTCCCTGTTGGCACATATGTGAAGACAGACAAGTATGACCACATCATGATGGCCATGAAGACCACCATGGGAATCAACGGCGCAACCTTTGAAGTTCCCCAGGGCACGGCAGAGGAGAACGCCAAGCTCGATGCCAGCTATGAGCACCTTTGCAAGATGCGCGACGAGTTGGTAACGCTCAACATCGTTCCCCCTGTCAGCGAATGGAATAAGATTAACCCCAACCTTTGATGGGGTATTGACATAGAACCCGTTTGTGAAGGGAGGCCGCTGTTCAGCGGCCTCCCTTTTTGTCAGCAACAGCAGTTGTCGTGGTGGCAATGGCTGGCAGGGGTCTCCATCTCCAGCGTGCTGTGCGCAATGCCCAGCGCGGCCAGCCGTTGCTTGAGGGTGTCCTTGATATCCTCCATCTCGTCCAGGTTTTCAATGACGATATGGGCTGTCAGGGCGTTGTCCGTCGTGCTGATGGCCCACACGTGGACGTGATGGACGTCCTTGACCAGGGGATGCTCGGTCAGCGTTTGCGTTACCTGCTCCAGGCTGATGCCCTCGGGCAGTCCGTCCAGGCTGAGACGCAGGCTGTCGGAAAGCAAGCGCCACGTGCTGAAGATAATGACAACGACAATCAGGATGCTGACAAGCGGGTCGATGACATACCAGCCCGTATGTCTGATGATGTAGCCGCTGACCACCACGCCGGCCGAGACCAGCGTGTCGGCAACCATGTGGAGGAACGCGCCGCGCACGTTAAGGTCATGTTGCTGGCCGCGGATGAGCAGGATGGCCGTGAAGCCGTTTACCAGGATGCCCGCGAGGGCCGTGCAGGAGACGGCTGCGCCGTCAATGGCGGCGGGATGGGAGAACTTTCGCACGCTCTCAAGCAGGATGCCGCCTACTGCAATGAGCAATATGATGGCATTGAGGAGGGAAATGAGGATGGTGCTTTTTTTGTATCCGTAGGTGAAGTGCGAGTTGGAGCGTATTTTGGCCAAGTGAAAGGAAACGAGGACCAATAGCAGGCTGAAGACATCGCTCAGGTTGTGGCCGGCATCGGCCAGCAGCGAGAGGGAGTGTTGCCACAGCCCAACGCCGGCCTCAATGCCTACGAATAGCAGGTTGAGGAGGATGCACAGTACGAAGATACCGTTCTGCGAGCGGTTGTCCCCTTCGTAGTGGTGTGGGTGGTGGTGATGGCTACCCATGTTGGGCGGGGGTTATTTTACGGCGATGCACTCAATCTCTACAAGTGCGCCCTTGGGCAGTTTCTTGACGGCCACGGCGCTGCGTGCAGGGTAGGGCTCGCTGAAAAACTGGGCGTACACTTCGTTCATGGCGGCAAAGTCGTCCATGTCATGGAGGAACACGGTTGTTTTGACCACGTGGCTCAAGTCAGTGCCGGCTTGCCGCAGAATGTGGCTGGCATTGGTCAGCGCTTGGGCCGTCTGCTCCTTGATTCCACCTGCAACAAATGTGTTTGTGGCGGGGTCGAGGGGAATTTGACCCGATGCAAATACGAATCCGTTGGCTTCAATGGCCTGGCTGTACGGGCCGATGGCCTGGGGGGCTTTTTCTGTGTGAATTGATTGGATGTCCATATAAAATGATCTGTTGGTTTATAAAATTTTCAGTCCTTCCTTGCTCAGCGCTTCCTTGATGAGTTCCACATGGTGCGCATTCTTTGTCTCTGCCGTGATGTGGAGTATGCATGCATTGACTTCGCGGCGGTTTGCCGTGCGGTCGTGATGAACGCTGAGGATGTTTGCCCCGAGTCGGGCGATGACGCTGGAAACTTTCACGAGGCTTCCTGGTTTGTCGGGCAATTCCATCTCGATATTGCAAAGGCGGCCGTCCTTTGCAAGGCCGCGGCTTATGACGCGGTTGAGAATGTTTACGTCAATGTTCCCTCCGCTTGCGATGCACACGGTCTTCAGTCCCTTCAGTGGGAGTTTGTTGAACATTACGGCGGCGATGCTGGCCGCGCCGGCCCCTTCAACCACCATTTTTTCTTCTTCCAGCAAACGCAGTATGGCCGAGCATATTTCGTCCTCCCCGACGGAAATGATTTCGTCCACGTAGCGCGAACACAAATCGTAGGTTATCTCGCCGGGTTCTTTGACGGCCAAACCGTCCGCGATGGTGGATACTTTTTCCAGCGTCGTGCGTTTCTGCCGCGCGATGCTTTCCACCATGCTGGCCGCGCCTGCTGCCTGAACGCCAAAGACCTTTATGTCGGGCCGCACGGCTTTCAGCGCATAGGCCACGCCGCTGATGAGACCGCCACCGCCCACCGGAACTACGACGGCTTGCGCGTCGGGCAATTGTTCCAGCACTTCCAGACCCACCGTTCCCTGACCGGCAATGACGTTCTCGTCGTCAAACGGATGGACAAAGGTGTAACCGTTTTCGTCGCGCAGCTGCAGGGCGCGTGCATAGGCATCGTCATAGATGCCGGGGACTAAACAGATTTCTGCTCCCAGTCGGCGGGTCGCCTCGACCTTGCTGATAGGCGCTCCCTCGGGTAAACAGATCAGGCTCTTGATTCCCATTGAGGTTGCTCCCAGTGCCACACCCTGGGCATGGTTTCCTGCTGAGCAGGCCACAACTCCGCGGGCCTTTTCCTCATCGGAAAGTTGCGATATCTTGTAGTAAGCACCGCGCAGCTTGAATGAACCTGTCTTTTGCAGGCATTCCGGCTTGATGTATACGTCGCATTCGGTGCTTAGCTTGGGTGTGTGCAGCAGGTTGGTCGTGCGCAGAATCGATTTCAGGACTCGTTGGGCGTTATAGAAGTTTTGTAGTTCAAGCATATTTCGAAAAAAATCAGACTTTACGGTGGATTATTCTTTTTTGCTGCGAAACGGGCAATGCTGTTGGTCGCAATGGGTGCATCCGCCGCGTTGGGCGCGGTGGTTGCGGAGCAAGATGCGCAGTATGCCCAGCGCAACCAGCAGTATGACAAGCAGCAGTAACCAGCTTTGGAGGTTCATTTCTGTGTTGTTGTAAGAAAATCTAAAGCAGCCACTGGCAAACTATGTGGACAAGCCACGCTGCCACCCAGGCTATGGCGCACTGCCACAGCACGAGGCCCATGGCATAGCGGCTTCCCATTTCGCGTTTCACGGTCGCGATGGTTGCCACGCAGGGTGTGTACAAAAGGCAGAAAACGAGGAATGTAAATGCAGTGGTCGGTGTCAGGACCGATGCTATCGGCGTGTCGCTGCCAAAGAGTACGGTCAGCGTGGAAACGACGCTCTCCTTGGCCATGAAGCCTGAGACCAAAGACGTAACGATGCGCCAATCGGCCAGCCCCAGGGGCGCAAATGCCGCCGCTATCCAACCCGAAACATTGGCCAGCATGCTGTCGTGGGAACTGGTGACCACCTGAAGCCGCCAGTCAAAGGTCTGCAAAAACCAAATGACAATGGTGGCCATAAATATAAAGGTAAAGGCGCGCTGCAGGAAGTCGCGGGATTTGTCCCAGATGAGTCTTCCCACGCTGATGGCCGACGGGAAACGGTAGATGGGCAGTTCCATGACAAAGGGCACGGGCTGACCCCTGAAGATGACGCGCTTCAGCAGCAGGGCCACCAGTACGCCCGTGATGATGCCCGTCAGGTAAAGCAGGATCATGACCAAGGCGGCATGGCGCGGGAAGAAAACGGCCGTAAAGAAAGCATAGATGGGCAGCTTGGCCGTGCAACTCATAAACGGGACAAGCATGACCGTCACTTTGCGGTCGCGTTCCGACGGCAGTGTGCGGCACGACAGCACGCTGGGCACGCTGCAGCCAAATCCCAGCAGCAAGGGGACGATGGAGCGGCCCGACAGGCCTATCTTGCGCAGCAGTTTGTCCGTCACAAAGGCTATGCGCGCCATGTATCCGCTGTCTTCCAGTATGGACAGGAAGAAGAACAGCACTACAATGATGGGCAGGAAGCTCAGCACCACTCCCACGCCCGAGAAGATGCCGTTGATAATCAGGCTGCGCAGTACGGGATAGATGTCCCACTGTGTCAGCAGTGCGTCGGCCTGCTGGGTGATGAGCGCAATCCATTTGGCCAGCCCGTTCTGCATGCGGCCGCCTATGACGTCGAACGTGAGCCAGAAGATGACCATCATGATCAGCAGAAATGCGGGCAGTGCCGTCCACCGTCCCGTCAGGAAGCGGTCTATGTGCCTGCTGCGGTGCATCTCCTTGCTTTCGGGCGGCCGTATGACGGTCTTGCGGCAAATGCGGCTGATGAAGACGAAGCGCATCTCGGCCACGGCGGCGGCGGCATCCATGCCGCGCTCTTCCTCCAGCTGGCTGATGATAAGTTCGATGGCTTCGCGCTCCTTGCTGTGCAGTTGCAGGGCCTGTTCCACCAGTTCGTCATGCTCCACCAGCTTGCAGGCGGCAAATCGCGTGGGTATGTCGGCCTGTACGGCGTGGTCTTCAATGAGGTGCATCACCGAATGGACGCACCGGTGCATGGCACCGCCGTTGTCCTGGGGTGAGCACAGGTCGAGCCAGTCGGGAATTTCCTGATACTGCGCCACGTGCACCACGTGCTCAATCAATTCGCTCACGCCTTCGCCCTTAGCGGCCGATATGGGCACGATGGGCAGTCCCAGCCGGCGTTCCATTTCGTTGATGAGGATGGAGCCGCCGTTGCTTCGCACTTCGTCCATCATGTTGAGGGCCACCACCATGGGGGTCTTCAGTTCCATGAGTTGCATGGTCAGGTACAGGTTGCGCTCAATGTTGGTCGCATCCACAATGTTGATGATGGCATCGGGCTTGTCCCTGAGTATGAAGTCGCGGCTTACTATTTCCTCGTTGCTGTAGGGTGAGAGCGAGTAGATGCCCGGCAAGTCCACCACTTCGGCCTGCGGATACCCCCTGACCGTGCCGCTCTTGGTGTCGATGGTCACGCCGGGGAAGTTGCCCACGTGCTGATTCATGCCCGTAAGCTGGTTGAAGAGGGTCGTCTTGCCGCAATTCTGGTTGCCCACGAGCGCAAACACCAGCTTCTTGTCCTTGGGCAGCACGGCATGCCTTGTGCGGCTGTGGTTGGCCGCCGTGGTCTCGCCGTATCCCGGGTGGGGGGTCGGCTTGGCCTTTTCCTTCGTGTGGGCCAGGTCCTGCGTGGTGGGGCTGGGCGCGCACGGGCTTACCTCAATCATGGCTGCCGAGGCCAGGCGCAGGGTGAGTTGATAGCCGTGTACCTTGATTTGGATGGGGTCGCCCATGGGGGCATACTTCTCCAGCATCACCTCGGCACCCGGTATGACTCCCATGTCCAGCAGGTGCTGGCGCAACTCGCGCTCGCCGCCCACGCGCACCACGCGCGCGGTCTGTCCTATGGGCAGTTCGTTCAGCAACATCGTGTTCTTGTCTCTATCAGTCATGACCCGTGCAGAAACCTTTGTTTCCAAGTGCAAAGTTACCGCTTATGGCTGAAATACTGAGCGTTTCGGGAAAAAATCCCCAAATTTGGGTATGCGGCAGGCGGGAAACTGGGGGCGTGATGGGCCCAACTACCTAAAAACCAAAATGCCGCCGAGGCTGCGGCGCGTCGGGGCTGAAAACTCGGTTTTTTACGCCCCGCAGAAAATCTGGCAGGCCGCATTCGTCTCCCTTTCACGCCTTGTTTGCCGGGCTTTTACGCCTTGCTGTTTTGCGCTGATGCCCCATGGCGGCGGTCAGGCGCGCTGTCGGCATCCTCTTTCCCTGGGCAGAGGGCCTGGGGGCTGTGTTTCAGGCTGAAACATGCAATTATGGTCGGGCTGTTGTGCGGTTTTCGGAAAAAATACCTATATTTGCACTGAGAATAAGAGACTATGGATAAAAAAATCATGATAGATACTGTGGCGGCCTATTGCCAGATCCACGGGCTGCCCGTGGCCCATCCGTTGGTGACGGTGGTGGACACGTCGCAGGCGCAGAAGCATGCCCCTGCGGGCAACTATACGTTCAGCTACGGGGTCTATGCCCTCTTTCTGAAGGATGCCAAGTGCGGTGACCTCATCTACGGCCGTCAGCCCTATGACTACCAGGAAGGAACGGTCGTCAGCTTTGCGCCGGGCCAGGTGGTGAGCTTCCATTATGAGCCCCAGTCGGCACCGCGCGCCTGCGGGCTGCTGTTCCATCCCGACCTCATACACGGCACTTCGCTGGGTCGCAACATCAGGCAGTATCATTTCTTCTCCTACTCATCGCGCGAGGCCCTTCACCTGAATGACGAGGAGAGAGACTTGTTCCGCAGCCTGCTGGGCCAAGTGTCAGACGAGTTGCGCCGTCAGGCCGACGGCCATACGCTCAGGCTGGTGAGCCGGCACATCGAACTGCTGCTGGATTACTGCCTGCGTTTCTATGAACGCCAGTTTACCACGCGCACGCGGGCCAACAAGGACATCCTGGAAAAGCTGGAGGATGTGCTCGATGCCTACTTCAGCCAGGGCCTGGCCGTCCGCGACGGGCTGCCCTCGGTGAAGTACCTGGCGGAACAGTGCTTCCTGTCGCCCAACTATTTTGGCGACCTGGTGAAGCGCGAGACGGGGCGCACGCCGCAGGAGTACATTCAGCGAAAGATAGTGGATTTGGCCAAGCATGCCCTGCTTGACCGGAACAGGACGGTGAAGGAGATAGCCTACGGGCTGGGATTTTCCTATCCCCAGCACTTCAACCGCTATTTCAAGCGCAACGTGGGCGTTTCCCCCACGGAATACCGGCGCAGGGCGGTTTAGGAAAAACTTTCTTCCCTGGGTAGCTTGCGGAACAGGCCGATGAGCAGGGCTGTTCCCATCAGGACGGTCGCAATGAGGACGGCCTGGTAGGCTGTGTCGCTGCCGATGAGTTGGCGCGTGGTCGTGTCGGGCGGGAACAGTTGCATCTGCATGACGGCCATGCTGTTGTTCAGCACGTGGCAGAGCAACGGCGGCCAAAGGCTGCGCGTGCGGCGGTAGAGCCAGCCCAGGAACAGGCCCGACAGGAAGGCGGCAAAGATTTGGGCGGGATTGAAGTGCACCAGGCCGAACAGCAGGGCCGAAATCCAGACGGCGTGGCGTTCCCAGCGCTTGCTTCTCAGCAGCGAGCCCTCAATGCAGTAGCGGAAGACGTACTCCTCGGCAAACGGGCCGGCCACGGCCATGAGAAAGATGCCCAGGAAGTTGTGGGAAAGCGACAGGAACTGGTTTTCCAGCATGTCAGGAATGTCAATGGCCTCGCACACCAGGTTGACGGCCCACATGCACACCGCTGAAGTGACCAGGATGAGGACAAGCGGCCTGCCGCCCACCCAGCGGCGCAGGCAGTGGAGGAATGGCTCCTTGCGGTAGGTGCGGAGCAGGAAGTAGGCAATAGCCAGCACGACCACGTCGGCCACAAGCGAGAGCAAGGACAGGACATAGGGGTCGCTGAGCAGGTCGCTGCCGTCGGCCGTGCTGCCCGACAGCGACTGGATGAGCGAAAACACGGCTACGCCCACCGAAGAGACGAACAACTGGCCGACAATGAAGACCGAGACAAACAGCAGCGCCTTTTTCATGGCGTGACAATCCTTTCCGTTTCTTCCAAGTCGTGCCGTAAGGCCTGCTCAAGCTCGCTCAGCGAGTGGAAACGCCTTTCGGGGCGCAGTTGTTGGATGAACTGGACGCTGATGGTGTGACCGTACAGGTTTCCGTCAAAGTGGAGCAGGTGTATCTCAAGCGTCCTTTCGCCTTCGGCGCTGACCGTGGGGCGTCGGCCTATGTAGGCCATGCCGGCATAGGCCTGGTCGTGGTGCAGGACGCGCACGGCATAGGAGGCATCGCGTGGCAGGATTTTATGCACGTTGCGCAGGTCAATGTTGGCCGTGGGAAAACCCATCTTGGCCCCCAGCTGATGTCCTTTGACCACTTTGCCTGTAATGGAATAGGGATAGCCCAGGAGTTGGGCCGCCGTCGCCACGTCGCCGGTCTGTATGCAGAACCGAATGGCTGAGGAACTGACGCGCTGGTCGGCCAGGGGATATTCTTCTGCCTGTACCACTTCGATTCCCAGTTGTCTTCCGTAGCGAACGTAGTCTTGGAAAGTAGCGTTCCGGTCGCTGCCGAAGTGGTTGTCGTAGCCCACGACGAGCAATTGCACGTTGAGGCGGTTCTTTAGGAAGTCGCGCATGAAATTGTACGAGGAAGTCTGTGCCAATTCCTTGTCAAACTCCAGTGGACAGCAGTAGTCAACGCCGCATTGGCCCAGCAGGGCCATCTTTTCGCTGAACGTATTGAGCGGAGTGGGCTGGTAGTCGCAGTTCAGCACCTTGCGCGGATGCTCTGTAAAGGTGACGATGAGCGTTTGCAGGCCGCGCTCCTGCGCCAGGTGCTTTACCTGGCCGATAATGTGGCGGTGGCCCAGGTGTACGCCGTCGAAGAATCCGATGGTGGCGGCATTGGGCGGCAGTTGGGCCTTGGCGTTCTTCTTAATGACTTTCATTCTTGAAATCCTCTGCGTATAGTTCTTTTCCCACCAGCGGGGCAATCCATTCGTCGCCGATGGCTTGCAGTCCCACGAGGCCGGCGCGCCGCGCCCCTTGGATGTTGTCACCGCGGTCGTCGACAAAAAGGGTTTCCGCCGCGGATATGCCAGTTTCTTCCAATACCTTTTTAAATATAGTGGTGTCGGGTTTTTCCAAATGCATCTGGAAGGAAAGGAACACGCGCTCAAACCAGTCCAGGAAGCACTCCCCGCCGTATTGTGCCAGGTTCTGCACCGTGTATTCCCAATGCGGGTCGCTGATGTTGCTGAGAAGAAAGAGGCGGTAGCCTTTGCGGAGTTCCCTGAGTGCTTCGTACCGTTGTTTTGGGATTCCCAAGAGAATGCTGTTCCATACGGCGCGCCATTCTTCGTCGCCTACGTCGGGGCGGTGGCTGGTGCGGCGCAGTTCCTCCCAGAACTCCTCGGTCGAAATCGTGCCTAGGTCCATTTTCTGGAAGACTCCGGTCATTACAAACTCCTTTGTGAGCTTCTCGCGTGGGTATCCCAGCCCGACGAGGCCCTCCAGGCATCCTTGGAAGTCGAGATCGCAGAGTACGCCGCCGAAATCGAAAATGATATTCTTGATGGGTGTCATGTTGTGAGGTTAAAATCTACGTTTTACGGCGCGCACGATTTCTCCTATCCAGAGAACGGAGGACGACACGCCCAGCATCCACAGCCAGTCCTGCCAAGCGAGCGGCACGGTGCGGAAGACGCTGCCGCCTATCTGGACGATGATGAACTGTCCGGCCAGAATGACCGCCATTACGAAGAGCAAGCCCTTGCATTGCCCCAAATGGGTGAATGCCGTCGTGTTGCCGCCTACCGTGCGGACGTTAAGCAAATTCCAGAACTGGAACAAGACGAACAGCGTGAAGAAAATGGTCAGGTAACGCTCGTTGGAGATGCCCCATGCGCGGTGGAAAAACATCGTTCCAAAGAGAAAGACCAGGAACAGCGCGGCGCACAGCAAAATGACGCGCAGCATGGTCCTCGATATGATGAAATCGGTCTCGCGGCGCGGCTTTTCCTGCATCACGCTGGGCGTTGGGGGCAGCGTCGACAGGGCCAGCGACGCGAATGTGTCCATAATGAGGTTGATCCACAGGATCTGCGTCACCGTCAGCGGCATGTCGTGACCCAGCACCGCGCCAACGGCCGAGACGACCAAGGCTGTGATGCAGATGGTCAGCTGATAGACCAGGAAGCGCTGGATGTTCTTGTACAATGAGCGTCCCCATTCCACCGCCGTCGCAATGCTGCCGAAGGAATCGTCCAGCAAGGTGATGTCGCTGGCCTCTTTGGCAACGCGCGTACCCGAACCCATCGAGAGTCCCACCTCTGCGTGGTTCAGTGCGGGGGCATCATTGGTCCCGTCGCCTGTGACGGCAACGACCTCGCCTTGTCTCTGCAACAATTGCACTAGCCGTTGCTTGTCCATGGGGCGGGCGCGGCTCAGCACCTTGATCTGGCCCATCTGCTTCAAGGCCTCTTCATCGCTGAGCGCGGTAAAACGCGCTCCGGTCATGGCGTTTGCTGCCCCGTCTTCGGCTGTCCACAGCCCTATGCGGCGTGCCACCTCGATGGTCGTGCCTTCGTTGTCGCCGGTCACGATTTTGATTTGTATTCCTGCCTTCCGACAGGTGTCTACGGCCGCAGGAACTTCGGGCCTGACGGGATCGTCAATGGCGGCCAGGCCTAAGAATTGCAAGTTCCCTTTTTTCAGCAGGTCTTCCAGCGTACATTCCTCCTGGTCTTCCCCGTCCAGCGAAAGATAGGCAAATGCCAATGTCCGCATGGCGGCTTGCTGGTACTCTGCCAGCCTTTTCTGTATCTGTGACTGCAGTGACGCATTGTCCATGCGGCACATGGCTAGGACTACCTCGGGCGCGCCTTTCACGTAGACGGCTTGGCCGTCCAGCAGGCTTGACCGAACCCAGGTGGCCATGTATTTCCGCTCGGTGGAGAAGGGCAATTGCTCCACTATGTCCGCCTTGCGGCGCATGGAGGCGTAGTCAGCCCCACGTGCCTGCATGTACAGCAGCAGCGCGCACTCCGTGGGGTTGCCTATGGCTTGTCCGTCCGTCCCAATGTGGGCTGTGGTGTTGGCGGCAATGCCTTCGAGCAGGACAGATTCATGCTCGGGGGCAAAGGCCAGGTCGGCAACACTCATCTGGCTCTGTGTCAGCGTGCCCGTCTTGTCGGTACAGATGACTGTCACCGCCCCCATCGTTTCGCTGGCGTGCATTTGGCGTACCAGGTTGTTGGTGCGTAGCATGCGTCTCATATTGAGGGCCAAGCTGAGCGTGATGGCCATGGGCAGGCCCTCGGGAACGGCCATGACAATCAGCGTGACGGCTATCATGAAGTTGCGCAAGACGATTCCTGCCACCTCAAGCCAGTCCGTGTCCTGTCCGGCGGGCAGCCAGCCAAAGTAATTCATCAGGCCGTTGGCCGTGCAGACCACAAAAATGAGGATGGACACAATGATGCTGACGACGGAAATCCTGTCGGCCAGCCTAGTGAGCTGCTTTTGCAGCGGTGTGTTGATTTCCACCGATTTGGAGGATTCGTAGGCCACGTGTCCAAACTCGGTTGCGTCGCCCACGGCATCGACGCGCATGATTCCGTTGCCGTCCATGACCATTGTGGAGCGCAGCATGCGGTTGGAGGCATACGTTGCGCCGTTGTCAAAATGGGCCGCCTGTACCGTCTTGTGCACTGACAGTTCGCCCGTCAGGCTGCTTTCATTGACCTCCAGGTGGTTGGCTTGCAGCAATTCGCCGTCGGCCGGCACTTCACACCCAGGCTCCAGAACGACGATGTCGCCCACGACAACCTGGCTGCGGGGCACTTCTTCTATGTGGCCGTCGCGTATTACGACGACGGGTTCTTCCTCTGTCAGGGCGTTCAGGATGTTAAACCGCTTCTTGGCATCCAGTTCAAAGTAGAACCCAATGCCAGTGGCCAGCAGGATGGCCGCCAGGATGCCAATGGTCTCGGCAAACTCATGCTCGACCAGCCCAATGCCCAGTGAGAGCAGGGCCGCAATGAGCAGGATGCGTATGATGGGGTCGTTGAATTTCTCAAGATACAACTTCCAGGCCGGGGTCTGTTTGGGCGGTGTGATGCGGTTGTTTCCGTGGGCGGCACGGCTTTCCTCGACCTCCTGCTGGGTGAGCCCGACGCAGTCGAAATGGTTTTTATCAGTCATAGAAAAATAGGCAACTTCAATTTTAATGCAAAGATACTGCAAGTTGGGCGAAGATGGCACGGTAAAGCGGAAAAGAATTTCCTGTTGGTGCGAAAGGCAGGGGCTTTCTCTTGCCCTGGAAGCCGTGGAATGTTTCGCGGGTGGCCCAATATGGCCTGTTGCGGCCCGGGGATGCCTGCCCGGCGGGTGGGGGAACGGCCTCAAGGCGCAAGAGCGTGACAACGGGGCGTGAAAGCACCGACGATGCGGCCTGAAAAATTTTGGACAAGGCGCAAAAACACCATGAATAAGGCGTAAAAAACGCGTCTTGCCTCGTGCGTGCCCCCGCCCGTCAGGCCTCCGTTTTGGCAAACCAAGAAAATGGGCCGCATGAACGAGTGTCCATGCGGCCCATGTGGGGTGGCAAGCAGTGTTTGCCGGAAGATTATTTCTTAGTCGTACCGCTGATGATGCTTACGCGGTTCTTGACATTCTCGGCAAAAGGCTGTACGGTGTCGCCCTTGGCACTGGCCGAAATGCGGCTGCCATTGATGCCGTACTTGTTGACCAACATGTTCTTGAGGTCGTTGGCGCGCTTCTGCGAATACTTCATGTTGATGGTGGGATTGCCAGTCTTCTTGTCAGCATAGCCCACGATTTCCACTGTGGCTTCGGGGTTTTCCTTCAGGAAGTTGGCCACTTTCTCCACCTTGCTCAACTCGCTCTGGGGTACTGCCGATGAGCGAATGTCGTAGAAGATGTTTTCGTTGATGGTCTTTACGACTGGCGCAGGTGCGGGAGCGGGTTTGGGCTCGGGCTTGGGGGCAGGTGCAGGTGCGGGAGCGGGCTTGGGAGCGGGTACTGGCGCAGGTGCAGGTGCGGGAGGTGGCGGCGGAAGCACCACTTTCTTTGTCTTGTAGGCAAACTTGTAGCTCAGTCCCACGCCGGCGTTGAGCATCCAGTCGCACTTGTTGGACATTTTGGAGTTGAACTTGTCGTTCAGGTTGTTGAAGTCGGCCTCAAGGTTGATGCCGATGTGCTTGCTGACGGCCAGGTCGAGCTGCAGGCCCAAGCGGAAATTGTGACTCAGGTTGCTGCCTTTCCAGTACTCGGAAGCCTGCGGGAGCAAGCCTGGGTTCTGGGCGATTATGTTCTTGAAGTCGCGGTTGTGCCAAGCATAGTTCAGTCCTACACCGCCAATGAGTACCAAATTGGCGAAGTGCTGGTTCTTTTTCCAGAACAAGTTGGACAAATTGATGAGCAAGTCGGCATCGGCCGTGTAGTAGTTGTAGTAATAAGAGCGGTCCAAACTCTTGAAACCACCCTTGGATCGGTAACCCATGGCGTGCAGGCGTCCACCCACGACGGGGTTGTAGTATCCACCGAAGTACACTGCGCCATAGGGCAAGATCATCTTGCTGAAGTCATAGTTGGAGAATGTTGCCTGGCCACCGCCCTGCACACCTACGAACAGGTGGGACGTTGTAGCGTCATCCTCGATTTCTGTTGCAGCAGCATTGGCAGTTGACGTGCACAGCATCAGTCCTACTGCCAGCGAAAGGAAAAAGCTAAGTTTTTTCATGTTTTATAAATTATAATATTGTTATTATCAGTCGTGTTGTGCAAAATTTTGTCAAAGGTACGCATTTTGATGGAATCGGCAAAAAAAATCGAACTTTTTTTAAAAGAAATTTAATTTATTTATCGTCAAACAAGGCCTGAGACTTTTATGATTGGACCGCATGGGGATGTGATGGTAGGGGGTGCGGAAAGGTTTTTTGTGGGAAAATGACAGGTATTTCAATACATTTTGTTAATTTTGTAACTAATTTTGCAGTAGGGGCAGGAAGACGGCCGTCTTAGTCCCCAATATATCAGAATTGCTTGAAGATGGAGACAATAATCAAGAAAGTACAGACGAAGGGCGACCTGAAGCGGTTCATTCGTTTCAATTATGAAATGTATAAAGACAATCCGTATTCGGTTCCCGACCTCTATGAAGATATGCTCAGCACCTTTTCCGCCAAGGGTAATCCCGCATTTGAATTTTGCGAGGCCGATTACTTCCTGGCTTATCAGGAAGGCAAGATAGTGGGCCGCGTGGCGGCCATCATCAACCATAAGGCCAACAAGAAATGGGGCAAGAAGGCGGTGCGGTTTGGGTGGATAGACTTCATAGACGACCCGAACGTGAGCCGTAAGTTGATGGAAACCGTGGAGACATGGGGTCATGAACGGGGAATGGAGACATTGGAAGGCCCGCTGGGCTTTACCGACATGGATGCCGAGGGAATGCTGATAGAAGGCTTTGACCAAATCAGCACAATGGCCACCATCTACAATTATCCCTACTATCCGCGCCACATGGAGGCCTTGGGGTTGGAAAAGGAAGTGGACTGGGTGGAGTTTAAGTTGCAAGTGCCCAAGGAAGTCCCCGAAGTGTACATGCGTGTGGCCGATACAGTGAAGCGACGCTATGGGCTGCGAATCAGAAAACTGAAAAGCGTGAGGGAAATCCGCAAGACAGGCATCGGGTATGCGATATTCAATTTGATTAATGAGGCCTATGAACCGCTTTTCGGCTATTCCGAGATGACACGCGCCCAAATAGACAAATATATCAAGACGTATCTGCAGGTGCTGGACTTGGAGATGGTGACGCTCATTGAGAAGGAGGATTCTGGTGAGTTGGTGGCTGTGGGAATCTCGATGGGGTCGATGAGTACGGCCCTGCAGAAAGCCCATGGCAAGTTGTTCCCCTTTGGTTGGTGGCATTTGCTGAAGGCTTTGAAGTGGAAGCATGCGCCGCAGCTGGACCTGTTGTTGATTGCCGTCAAGCCCGAGTTGCAAGGCAAGGGTGTGAATTCATTGCTCTTTGCTGACTTGTTGCCTATCTATATAAGGAAAGGATACAAGTGGGGAGAGAGCAATCCTGAACTGGAGATTAATGACAAAGTCCAGGCCCAGTGGAAATTTTTGGACGGCCGCACCCATAAGCGCCGTCGCTGCTATAAGAAAGTAATAGGATAATAGAGCTAAGAGATATATGGCAAAGAAAATCACGGCAGAACCTATGGCTGAAGCCCCTGAGGAAATACCTTTTGACACTACAGGTCCATCTGCGGTGGCATATGATGAAGATAGTATCCAGCATTTGGAGGACATGGACCATGTGCGTACCCGTCCTGGCATGTACATTGGCCGGTTGGGCGATGGATCGCATGCCGAGGACGGCATCTATGTGCTGCTGAAGGAGGTCGTGGATAACAGTATCGACGAATTCCGAATGGGACAGGGTAAGCGCATTGACATTGATGCGGTGGAAGAGGGCCGTGGTATGTGTGTGAGGGATTATGGCCGTGGAATACCGCAGGGGAAGCTGATTGAGGCTGTGAGTCAGTTGAACACGGGTGGAAAATATGACACGAAGGTGTTCAAGAAAAGCGTGGGCTTGAATGGTGTGGGCCTCAAAGCCGTGAATGCGCTCAGCCATCATTTTGAAGCAGCTTCCTATCGTGACGGAAAGGTGAGAAGGGTTGTTTTTGAAAAGGGTAAGCTCAAATCGGACGAGACAAACGATACTTCAGAGGGCAACGGAACGGAAATTCTCTTTGTTCCTGATGAGACTTTGTTCGTAAACTATGCTTTTCACAGTGAGTTTGTCACCGAAAAGTTGCGCAACTATACCTATTTGAACTCAGGCCTGTCCGTTTATTATAATGGTAAGCACATTGTCAGCCGCAACGGATTGGAAGACTTGTTGAATGATAATCTTACTGCTGACAAGCTGTATGATATTGTGCATTTGAAAGGAGATGGTATTGAGATTGCGTTCACTCACACCAACCAGTATGGCGAAGAGTACTATTCCTTTGTGAATGGTCAGCACACAACGCAGGGGGGAACGCATCAGAGTGCATTCAAGGAGCACATAGCCCGAACAATCAAGGAGTATTTTGGGAAAAATATGGATTACCAGGATGTTCGTAACGGAATCGTTGCCGCTATTGCCTTGGACGTGGAAGAACCCGTCTTTGAAAGTCAGACTAAAATCAAATTGGGCTCCCAAACAATGTCTCCAGGCGGTATAAGCATCAATAAGTTTGTCGGTGACTTCATAAAAGAGAATTTAGATAATTTCTTGCACCGTGAACTGGGTATTGCAGAGATTCTTTTGGAGAAGATCCAGCGTTCGGAGCGCGAAAGGAAAGAATTGGCAGGCTTGACCAAGAAATCCCGTGAGAATGCAAAGAAAGTAAGCCTGAATAATAGTAAGTTGCGTGATTGTCATGTGCATTATAATGATGCGAAGGGCGACAAGCGTGAGGATTCCTGTATTTTTATAACGGAAGGCTTGAGCGCGAGTGGCTCAATCACGAAAAGCAGGGACGTTACGACGCAAGCTGTGTTTAGTTTGCGTGGAAAACCTCTCAATACATATGGTTTGACAAAGAAGACCATATACGATAACGAGGAATTCAGCCTTCTGCAGGCCGCACTGAACATCGAAAGTGGGTTGGAGGGCTTGCGTTACAATAAAATAATAGTAGCAACGGATGCTGACGTGGACGGAATGCACATCCGCCTGCTGATGATCACTTTTTTTCTCCAATTTTTCCCCGATCTCATAAAAAAAGGCCACGTATTCATCTTGCAGACGCCCTTGTTCAGGGTGCGACGCCTAAAGAAAGGCACTAAGAAAAGTTCGACCAAGGATAAAGGAGGAATTGACGAAAATGCGGCAGGGGCAGCCATCCTGAAAGGGCAGAAAGGCAATTCCCGTTCCGAGTATGAAACTCGTTATTGTTACTCAGAACAAGAAAGGGTGAGGGCGATAGAGGATTTAGGTCCGAATCCTGAGATTACTCGTTTCAAGGGATTGGGAGAAATCAATGCCGAGGAATTCAAATATTTTATTGGACCTGATATTCGTTTGGAGCAGGTGACTTTACACAAGGACGACCAAGTGAATAACCTGCTCAGCTATTATATGGGCAAGAATACAATGGAACGCCAGAATTTCATCATTGACAATTTGGTAGTAGAAGAGGATCGCCCAGAAGAAGATTTTGTAGAATGATAGGAATATGAGTAGAATAGCGATATTTCCAGGAAGTTTTGACCCCTTTACCATAGGTCATGCCAGTGTTGTCCGTCGTGCGTTGCCTCTTTTCGATACAATAATTATCAGCATAGGTGTAAACAACAGCAAGCGGCCGCTTTTTTCGTTGGAACAGCGCATAGAGACCTTGCAACGCCTATATAAGGATGAGCCTTCCGTTGAAGTGGCCAGCTATGATACATTAACGACCGATTTTGCCAAGAAGATGAATGCCCAGTTCATCCTTCGCGGTTTGCGTTCCGTTCGAGATTTTGAGTATGAGCGCGATATCGCAGAGATGAACAGCCAATTGACTGGCATTGAGACCGTATTGTTGTTCACGGAGCATCAGTATGCCTGCATCAGCTCCAGCGCCATTCGTGAGTTGATAGCATATGGTAAGGATGTCTCCCAATATTTACCCTAAGTCCAAGAAACGATGAAAAAATACATTGTAATTTTGTTGTCATTGCTGACAGTATCTTTTTCTTCAGTCCAAGCTCAGTCCAACCACAGCCGCGAGATGCCGGCATCCATGGAAATGGCGCTCCGGAAGATGAATATGGCCACGATAGCCCTGAAACAATTATACATTGACACTATTAATGAAGGGAAATTGGCCGATGCGGCCATCAAGGCCATGCTGGAGAACCTGGATCCCCATACTTCGTATACGAATGCGGAAGAAACCAAGAAGTTCAACGAGCCTTTGAATAGCAATTTCGAAGGAATCGGAGTCCAATTCAATATATTAAAGGATACGCTCGTCGTAATTCAGACCATTTCCAAAGGACCGTCCGAAAAAGTGGGAATACTTCCGGGCGACCGCATTGTAAAAGTGAATGATACCGCTATTGCTGGTGTCAATATGCCGCGCGACCAAATCATGAAACGCCTGCGCGGCCCGAAGGGTACGATAGTCAATCTTGGAGTAGTGCGAAAGGGCGTTCCCGAGTTGTTAAATTTCCGCGTTACGCGCGATAAGATACCATTGCATTCAGTTGATGCGGCCTACATGGTGCGCCCCGGTATCGGACTCATCAGAATCAGCAGCTTTGCCGTTGACACGCGCAAGGAGTTGGATGCAGCGATTGCCAAACTCAAGAAACAGGGCATGAAGAAGCTCATTCTTGACTTGCAGGGCAATGGCGGGGGATATTTGGAGGCGGCTCGCGACGTGGCCAGCGTATTTTTAAAGGAAGGTGACCTGATAGTGTACACCGATGGCCGTTCCGTGCCGCACAATGAGTACCGTGCGACGAGCGGCGGCAACTTTCTTGATGGCGATATTGTGGTCCTTGTAGACGAATACTCAGCATCGGCTGCCGAAATCGTCAGCGGTGCTATCCAGGACCAGGACAGGGGTATCTTGGTCGGTCGTCGCACATTCGGAAAGGGGCTTGTCCAGCGGCCAGTGCCGTTGCCTGACGGTTCGCTCATTAGGGTGACAGTTTCGCACTACTATACGCCTGCCGGTCGTTGTATTCAGAAACCCTATGAAAAGGGAAAGAAAAAAGAATACCAGGAAGATGTCTACAACCGCTACAAATTGGGCGAATTGATGCACCGCGACAGCATTCATTTCCCTGACAGCCTGAAATATAAGACCCTTCGGAAAGGGCGTACCGTGTATGGCGGCGGCGGTGTCATGCCCGACGAGTTCATTCCCCTGGATACACTCAAGTATACCAAGTACTATACATCCCTGAGCCGCAAGAATTGCATCCTGGAGAACTACATGACCTATCAGGACCAGCATCGCAAGGAACTGAGTGCCAAATATTCAAACTTTGATAAGTTTAACAAGGAGTATGTCGTACCCGACGAATTGATCGATTCGATATTTTCTGCCGGTGTCCGCATGGATGTGCGCCCTGCCGACGAAGCAGAGAAAACCAAGACGCACGAACAGCTGTCCATGCTCCTGAAGGCTCTCACGGCGCGCGATTTGTGGGACATGTCGCAATATTATGCCATCATGAATGAGGACAACGAGGCCGTATTGAAGGCTATCGAAATCTTGTCGGGCAAATAAATCCTTGCCAATGGCGAACGCCTAATATTACACTATATGACAGAAGATACTTTCGACATCAGGAGTGAGCAGGCAGGACTGCAAACCGACCGTGAGTACGAAAATGCGTTGCGCCCGTTGGCGTTCGATGACTTCAACGGCCAGCAGAAAGTCGTGGATAACCTGCGTGTGTTTGTCGAGGCTGCCAAGTTCCGTGGCGAGCC
Source organism: Bacteroidaceae bacterium (assembly GCA_017940605.1). Classification (GTDB taxonomy): domain Bacteria; phylum Bacteroidota; class Bacteroidia; order Bacteroidales; family Bacteroidaceae; genus UBA6382. The sequence goes on along the minus strand of JAGAYF010000044.1, from coordinate 20,496 downwards.
GCTTGATCACACACTGCTCCATGGTCCTCCCGGACTGGGAAAGACAACGCTGAGCAATATCATAGCCAATGAACTTGGCGTAGGTTTCAAGGTGACTTCAGGACCTGTGTTGGACAAACCCGGCGACTTGGCGGGCTTGCTGACCTCGTTGGAACCTCATGATGTGCTGTTCATCGACGAGATACACCGTCTTTCGCCCGTCGTGGAAGAGTATCTATATTCTGCCATGGAGGACTACAAGATAGACATCATGCTTGACAAAGGTCCTGCCGCCCGCAGCATCCAAATCAACCTGAATCCGTTCACGCTGGTCGGGGCTACCACGCGCAGCGGCCTGTTGACCGCGCCTCTCCGCGCCCGTTTCGGTATCAACATGCACCTGGAGTATTATGATGCCTTGACACTGAAGCGTATCATCCTGCGTTCGGCCAAGATGCTCCAGATTGCCATTGCCGACGAGGCGGCAGCCGAGATTGCAGGCCGCAGCCGCGGAACGCCGCGTGTGGCCAACGCACTGTTGCGGCGCGTGCGCGATTTTGCCCAAGTGAAAGGAACAGGCAGCATAGACCTTCGCATAGCCCTCATCGCCCTTGAGGCACTCAATATCGACCGTTACGGACTGGACGAAATAGACAACAAGCTCCTCACGGCCATCATAGACAAATTTGGCGGAGGTCCGGTGGGGGTCAACACCATAGCAACCAGCATTGGCGAGGATGAAGGAACGGTGGAAGAAGTCTACGAGCCATTCCTCATCATGGAAGGGTTCATCAAGCGCACCCCACGCGGCCGAGAAGCCACCGACCTTGCCTACAAGCACCTGGGACGCTCCCGTTTCGGCCTGCCCGCCGATGGTCCTACATTGTTTGACAACCAGAACCAAGAATGATTACATACACTTCCCAAGGAACGGCAGTGCCGTCCATACCCAAGCGCGCCACAAGCGCCTGGGTACGTCAGGTAGCGGCCAGCCATGGATTTGCCGTGGGCGAAATTGCCTACATATTCTGCAATGACGAAAAGATTCTCGAGGTAAACCGCCAGTACCTGCACCATGACTATTACACCGACATCATAACGTTCGACTATACCGAGGGCCGCATCATCAACGGCGACATTTTCATCAGCCTGGACACGGTAGGGAGCAACAGCCGCCAGCTGAATACCAGCTATGAGGAAGAACTGTACCGCGTAATCATCCATGGCGTGCTGCACCTGTGCGGAATCAATGACAAAGGGCCGGGTGAGCGCCAACTCATGGAACAGGCGGAAAACGATGCCCTTGCCATGCGCCAGAATGCGGGGAAATAGTCAAATGAAGCGCAAAAAACGCAATTTTAAATTAATTTTACGTTTTTTGTGCGCCTATAATTAAAATATGGAATATCTTTGCAAACTGATGAAAATCCCCTACGATTCAGGGGGTTGTCGAAAAAAGAATTAAAATGAAGAAATTATTTGCTATTTTGCCCCTTGCGGCAACATTGTGTCTGGTGTCTTGCAACAAAAAGGCTGACCAGGCAACCGTGCAGCAGGCTGTTGAGACGGCCAACGTTGAACTGCAGCAGATTCAGGCAGAACTGGATTCTGTGCAGGCTGATTTTGATGCCATTTCGGGAGCTACCTACGAAAGCGAAGAGGCCAAGGAAAGTGCCATTGCCGCTGCCCAGGAAGCCCTGGACGGTGTAAAGAGCAAACTTGAGAATGCACAGCAAAAGCTGGAGTCTGCAAAACAGGCTTTCAAGGATGCCACGGGCAAGGATTACAGCGAAGTCCTTCAGGAGACCGTTGATCAGGCTGTTGAGGACGTCGTAGGTGCTGGCGACAGCGTCAAGGCTGCTGCCGAGGCCGTTGTCGACGCTGCAGGTGAGGCTGTGGAAAATGCCAAGGCCGCTGCCAAGGAAACCGTTGAGAATGCCGAACAGCAGGCCAAGGATGCCGCCAATGCCAAGGTGGAGGAAGGCAAGACCAAGGCTGCCGATGCAGTGACCAAGGCTGCCAACAAGGCTACGGATGCCATTAACAAGGCTGTGCCCAAGTTGTAAAGAAGATTGTTTTTCTTATTTATATTCCATTTTTTGGGATGTACCTTCCGGGTACATCCCTTTCTTTTTTCCGGTTCTGTTCAGGGCGGGGCGGTGGTGGCTTCCGTCTTTCGCCTGTGCGTCCAGGCCCGTTCAGGGTCGGCTCATGGGACGGTGGATGCAAGGGGCGGCCGGTCCATGCGGCCTGTTGGTGGCAGGAAGGCAAGACATGTTGTCGCCATGCGGCCCTGGCCCATTTCCCTGAGGCGTGAAAAACCCATGAACAAGGCGTAAAAGCCCGTAGAATGGGGCGTGAAATATCTCAAAAAAGGCGTAAAAACAATGTTTTACGCCTATGGTTTCCTGGTTGTGCCTGTATAGCTGGGGGTCTGAGCCCCCGGACAGTCGCTACCGCATGTCGTTGCCGTATTTCAACCGTGCGTCGGCCATCATGCGGCGCAGCAGGGCAGGGTCGTCCTTGGGGCAGATGATCAGGATGTTGCCATTCTCTGAAATGAGGTAGTTGTCCAGCCCTTTGGCAAAGACCACCTTCTCGGGAGGAACGTTGACTACGTTGCCGTGGCTGTTGTATAACTCGGAGCGGCTGTTCAGCACGGCGTTTCCCTGGCTGTCCTTCTGCGATACCTGGAACAGGTTGTCCCAGTTGCCCAGGTCGGCCCACCCGAAGCTGCACGACTGTACGTACACGTTGGCGCAGTGTTCCAGTATGAGCATGTCCAGCGATTGGTAGAGCGTGCGCGGAAACTGCTCACCTATGTAGTTCTCCAGTTCCCTTTCGCTGTCCCCGTTGTCTATCATGTGGACAATCTGGGCCATGGCGGGATGAAATTCCTTGAAGACGGAGAGAAATGCCTGGGCGTTGCCCAGGAACAGTCCTGTGCTCCAGAAGAACTCACCGCTGTCGCAGAACAGTTGGGCATAGGCAGGGCCGGGCTTCTCGGTGAAGCTCTTGACGCGTGCAAAGTCGCCGTCCACCTCATTGCCGGCCTGGATGTATCCGTAGGTCGTCTCGGGATAGGTGGGCTTGATGCCCATGACGACAAACCTGTCTTCCTGCTCCACAAAGGCCAGTGCGTCGGCCACCTGCTGGCGGAAGGCATCCTCCCTGACAATCATCTGGTCGGCTGGCGATACGATGATGCTGGCCTTGCGGTTGGCCTGGTAGATGCGGGCCAGGGTGAGGGCCGTTGCAGGGGCTGTGCCGCGCTGCACGGGTTCGGCTATGATGTGGTCCTCCTGTATGTCGGGCAATTGGCTCCTGACCATGTCGGTGTAGTCCCTGTAGGTCGAGATGTATATGTTCTGGGGCGGGACAATGCGCGAAAATCGATGGTAGGTCAGTTGCAGCATGGACAATCCCATGCCCATCAGGTCAAGGAACTGCTTGGGACGCTCCTCGCGGCTGTAGGGCCACAGGCGGTTTCCCACGCCGCCGCAGAGTATGATGCAGTAATGGTTGCTTGTGTCGTTGCTCATGGCTGTCTGTCGTGTTGTGTGAATGGTCCTCTCTATTTAGGTTAACGCGCGTGGGGAAAGTTTATTTTGCATGGGCAGGGAAAAAGTGCTTCATACCGGCTGTTTCTGTCCTTGGATGCATGGCTTCTGCGGTGAAAGGGCTGGCGGTGGGTTGTATTGTTCGGCAAAAATAAGAAAACGTTCTGGAAATAACTCATGACTCGGAATAAGTTACTTTCATTCGGCAGAGCTGTTTGGACAAACTTTGTTTGTCACCGCTTGCTCTGCTCTCATTTTATTCGTAACTTTGGATAAGTTACTTTCATTCGGCAGAGTCGTTCGGACAAACTTTGTTTGTCCCCACTTGCTCTGCTCTCATTTTATTCGTAACTTTGCAGTGCAAAACCTATTCGAACCATGCCGCTGCATTTGCTGCCATCCCTGCTGTTGTACATACTGCTGGTGGGCTATTCGCCCGGGCCGGCCAATTTGTACAGCTTTTCGTGTGCCCTGAAGTACGGGCGGCGGCAGTCGTTGAAGATGTGGCGCGGCTTGTTGGTGGGCTTTTGCATTATCCTTGTCGTCAGTGTGTTCCTGTGCCACTTCATAGGCGAGGCCGTAGGCCCGTACGTGGTGTGGCTCAAGTACCTGGGTGCGGCCTACATACTGTGGCTGGCATATAAGATATGGCGCGCCCCTGCCGATGCGTCGGCCAAGGTGGAAGGATGCAACTTTGTGTCGGGGTTATTGGTCCAGCTGACCAATGTCAAGATTATCCTGTTTGAACTCACCATGTTCAGCATGTTTGTCCTGCCCTACACGGACGATATAGGCGAACTCTTCAAGGTGGGCGCGTTGCTGTTGCTGGCAGGGCCGGTGGCCAACCTGGCCTGGCTCTTGGCAGGTGAGTATCTGCGCCGTTTCTTCAACAAGAAGATGCAGGTGGTCGACGCAGTCCTGGCATTGCTGCTGGCTGTGTGTGCCATCTTCATCGTCTTCCATTGAGACGTGCCTAATCCCTTAGCTCGCGGCGGTAGGCCACGGGTGAAATTCCCAAATGTCGCTTAATGTATTTTCCGAAAAAGGAGATGCTGGGAAAACCGGTAATCTCGGCTATTTCCTTAATGGACAGGTCGGTGTTGCGCAGGTAGTACCGCACGTCTTCGAGTATGTACTGCTTTATCCACTCAAGGGCGGTCTTTCCGCTTACGCGTTTGCAAATCTGTGAAAGGTACTTGGGGGTGAGGTGCAGCTGCTGCGAATAGAACTCCACGGAGTGGCGTTTGATGCGGTGGGTGTTGAGCAGGTGCAGAAAGGCGTGCAGGACATTTTCCTGCCGTGAATTGTTTTTCCTGTCGCTGACCATGATGCCTTGGTTCAGCATGCCGCACAGTCCGATGAGCATGACGCTGGCGATGCCCTGAATCTTTTCCTTTCTGTAAGGGTGGTCCTTTTCCTTGATGAGAAACCGCAGGGCTTCGTAGAGGTGGATGTTGTATGGCAGCGACTCCTCGGGAATGTGCACCAGGTTGACCTTGTTAATGTAGATGGCGTTGTTCCATAAGGAGATGTTGCTGCGCAGAAAGTCCTCCATGATGCGTTCCGTGAGCAGGCAAATCTTGCATTCATAGTCGGTGCTGAACAGGTAGTCGCTCAGTATGACGTTGGGAGGGCACAACAGGATGTCGCCCTTCCGTATCTGTACCGTCCGACCATTGATGTTAATCTGCATTTGGCCCTTGGTGCAGAGCATGAGTATGTTGGCCGACAGGCATGTGGTCTCGGAGGAAGATATGTCCTTGACCTCGTCCAGGAAAAAGATGTCGCCATCGTTGTAGCTGATGTCGAAGTGGATGTTGATAGGGGTTGGATTTCCCTTGTAGGGGGAAATGAACCGGATTTCGTTCTTGGATTTTCTGGCCATAGGCTATTTCAACCAGCGGGTGACGTGGTTGTTGCGCGTTTCCACGACAATCTTGTAGAATTTTGAATCGGGGAACTTGGATAAGTCGATGCTGTATTTCCCCGCCTTGACGGGAACAGTACCTACCTGTATCCACTCGTCGCGTTGCCCCTCGGCAAACCGATTGTCCGTGGCAAGGTAGACGGTAGCGGTCTCGGACGAACCGAAATGCTTCCATTTCAGTTGGACGGTCTTGTCATATGTGGGACATTTCAGGTCGTAGAGATCTATTTTGCCCATGAAAGGGTGGCCGTCCTGTTCAAAGCGGACATCCTGCGGTAGTTGCCAGTCCATCCATCGGCAGATGGTGGGATTCAAGTCAACGTGGGAGAGCGTTTGGGGCGAGAATAGCTTGTTTACTTTCTTTTGGTTGGTGGCGAACCAAACTTCGCGGGCGTAGCTGTTCTGCTTGCCGTGCCCGAAGCCGTTTTCGTTGCGGCCATGGTCGGTGGTGACGATGAAGAGCCATTCTTCGTCGAAGTTTTTCTCACGATACTTCACCGCTTCCCAAATGAGGCCGATGTCAGCGTCTTCCTTCAGGACGTATTGGTCGGTATACGAGCCGTTTCCATAGGCGTGGTAGGCCGCATCGGTGTACCATAGGTAGACCCAACTGAAATCGGGGGCTTCCTGGCGGATGCATTCGGCGGCACGGCGGCAAACAACGGAGTCGTAGGCGTAGATTTCCAACCGATGTGGGCGTTTGGGAAAATGAACTTTGTCGCGGTCGTAGCCGTCGTGGACATAATCAATCTTCAACTTGGCATTGTCCTCCTTTCCCTCGCCCAGCAGGTACAAACGGTTGTCAGTCCAGCTGGAAAACAGGGCAGTCTTGTAATTTCGCCCCTTTTGCTCCTTCGCTATCCTGAATAGATTCCAATAATTGTAGTTGGCCTCAATGTTTGAGTTGCCCTTTACGTTGTGCTTGTTCATCCACGTGCCCGTAAGCAGGTTAGCGTATCCGATTGCCGAGATGGTGGGTGTCTCAGAGTACATTCCCACCTCGCCTCCGCAGTAAGCGCGGCTGTATTGGCCAGTTTTCCTTATTTCTGTTATAGTTTTTGGGTGCAATCGCTCGATGTTGTCAGCTGCAACGCCGTCTATGACGATGTATATCGCTTTTCTCGTCTTGCCTTGCAGGCTGTCGGAGATGGCCAATGCGCAACAAACATACAGAAGTAGGAACTTTTTCATTTTTGGATGGTTTTGTGTTCTGGTTTACTTGGTGACCGGCCGGATTACGCACCCATAGCGACGCGATACTTGTGTGAGCCCGCCAAATATATCGGTTAATGTAAATGGGCTTATGGCGTAATAGGACTGCCCACTGAAATAATACATTTTATCGGTCTCCTTAATTTGTCCTTGTGAGTACATATAGCCCGTGAAGGGCATGAAGATGGTGTTGCCATTGGTTCCCATGACAATATACCCAGCTTGTCCGTTCCGTTCGCCCTTGATCCACATGCATTGCTTCTGTAAATCCTCAAGTTCATTGATTTTGGGCATTCTCCAACTGTCATTAATGTATTTTCGCGCAGGATCGTATGCCGTTCCGCTTATATTGGCGGGCGCGGTGACTTCTCCCCACCAGTCGTCACGCTCAATGAACTCCGTAGTGTCCGTTCTGCTCCATTGGAAATAGTATCCGGGGTCTTCAGGGGTGGCAGAACCCACGTTGCGGTTGCGCCATTTGATGCTTAACCCCAGATCAATTATCTCTCCGGGCGTTACATCGCCGCCGTTCATGGTGGAAAAATGGTTTATCGGGCCATAGAGGTATTTTGTCCCGAACCGGACAAATGAACGGTAGTAGAATGTAGTCCCGACTTCAATTGGGTTCAGGTTGATGACCATTGAATCTGCCTGGTCGGTCTTTTCAATGTAGGCTACAACCCCCTTGTGGTTCTCTATGCCCTCTTCCGATGTGGAATAAATGATGCCGCTGCGCGGAGTGGCGTAGGCGGAGATGTCATTCAGGATGCTTTCCGATGCGGTCCAAGGTATGCTTCCCCATATGTACGATACGTTTTCTGCATCGTGCGTCTTCAATGTCAGGTTGTCGATGGACAGCGTTTTCACGGCATGTATTTCGCCGCCGGTATAGGCTCTCGTCTCAATTCCTGTGTACGGGCGGATGTCAGCTACCTTTTTGGAGTAGCTGATGGTGCCTGCGCAGTAGTAGAATTCCGTTTCGGGGTCCATGTCGTTAAATCTCACCAGGAATTCGCGTTGTCCGTTTTCTCTTTTTATGGATGTGTAGTCGGCCGAGTGGATGGCGCGTTGATATATCTTGACATTTTTTGATTCCGATGTGTCTCCGGCGGCAATCTTTTCCAGCGAGCGGCGGTTGCTGGAGTAGAAAATGGCCACGTCATGGTATATTTCCCCACCGGTGGAAGCTCCGTAGGTGCGCCCTGAGGTGACGCTGCCTTCAAACTCGTCTTCCTGCAGGTTCTCGTCAACATACATCAATACCGTGGCGTGTGTGTAGGATGTTCCTTGCACTTCGCCCGTTTTGGCAATGTTGGTGAATGTCTTTGTGGTAAATGATTTGACGTCGCCATAGTAGTATTGGTTGTTTACGTTGACATAGGCGCGGTAGTAGTAGGTGGTTTGCGGAACGCACATGATTTTGGTGGACATGCTCTTGGGGTTGGAGTTTGTGGAGCGCACCCGATAGAATTGTTCAAAGTCTGGCGTGTTTGAATACTCCATGCCCGCTGTATAGATGCCGTCTTCGCCCGCCGCCAGCGCGCCGTTGAATTTTCCTTCAATGACGGCCGATATGATTTTGATGTCTTTCACGTTGCCCGTGATGGCTACATTGTTGATGTCATCCTTTCTGTCGTGGTCATCGCTTGAACAGCCCCATCCCAACAACAGGGTGGAAACAAGGGCAAGGGCAAAAATCTTTTTCATTGTGTAGAAGATATTAGAATTGTTCGGTGCAAAGATAAGTAATAATGCAAAATAAGAAAAGAATATCCGCGATTTTTTGAGGATTACGCCTGTTTCCTGACCTCATCGGCAGGAACAATCTTGTAGAGCTTGTCGGACGGTCGTATCTTCTCGGGAACCTTGATGCTGACGCGCTGTCCCTTGAGCGCCGTCTCCACTGGCTTCGTCTCATAGCGGATGTCGTCAGCCTGAATGTAGACAATGCCGGTCGTCGGGCCGGTAACCATAAGCCGGTCGCCCTTGCTGATGGTGGCGGCAAGGATTTCAAATTCGCCCACGCCCAGCTTGCTGAAGTATTTCACGCCATTGCCCACGTAGACTTTCCTTTCGGTGGCCGAAGAGCCATATTCCTTGTTCCACTCGCCCAAAGCCTGCCCCAGGTAGTACCCATCCCAGAAACCGCGGTTGAAGACGCTGGCCAGCCGCTCGTCCCACTGGTTCTTCCTCGCCTCAGTGAATGTCCCGTCCAGCACGGCGCTGATGGCTTCCTTGTAGCACTGTGTCACCGTATACACGTATTCCGGCCCACGGGCGCGTCCCTCTATCTTGAACACGCTGACGCCCGCCTCCATCATGCGGTCCATGAAGCGGATGGTCTTCAGGTCCTTCGGACTCATGATGTATTTGTTGTCAACGTCCAATTCCAGCCCCGTTTCGCGGTCACGCACGGTGTAGCTGCGGCGGCAGACCTGCAGGCATGCGCCTCGGTTGGCGCTGTGGCCCAGGTTGTTCAGGCTCAGGTAGCATTTTCCGCTGATGGCCATGCACAGGGCCCCGTGGCAGAACATCTCAATGCGCACGGGCCGTCCGCCGGGTCCTGTGATGCCCAGTTCCCCTATCTGCCGGCTGATGTGGGCCACCTGCTGCAAGTTCAGCTCGCGCGCCAGTACCACGACGTCGGCAAATTGCGCATAGAACCTAAGCGATTCAATGTTGCTGATGTTCAGCTGCGTGGACAGATGGACTTCCTGCCCAATGACATGGCAGTATTGCAGCACGGCCACGTCGCTGGCAATGACCGCGCTGATGCCGGCCGCCTTGGCAGCGTCGCATATGCGGCGCATCAGCGGCAGGTCTTCCTCGTACATGATTGTGTTGACCGTGAGGTAGCTTTTCACCCCGTTGCGGTGGCATTGCTCCGCTATCTCACCCAGGTCGCTCACCGAGAAGTGGGCGGCCGAGTGGGCACGCATGTTGAGGGCCTCCACACCGAAGTAGATGCTGTCTGCCCCCGCCTTGAATGCGGCGGCCAGGCACTCCCATGAACCCACGGGAGACATGACCTCAAAGTCTTGCAGCTTTTTTCCGTCCATAGATGCTAGTTGTCTGGTTGGCCCGATGGCGTGTTCGCCGCCCGTTGCAGAATCTCCGTGACGGCCTGGTTCAGCCTGGTGCTGTATTGGTGCAGGTTGTTGGTCATCTGGGTAGACAGGCCCTGCTGGACCTCCTTGAGCTTGCTGCCTGCCACGGTCTGGTAGAAGGCATTGATCTCAATGGCATCATCCAGCGTGAAGTGCTGCTTGAGCAGGGGCATGACGTGCTCGTCAAGGTACTGCCGGCCTATGGTTCGGATGGAGTCGTCCAACTCGCCGACGGTCACCTTGGACAGCAACGGCATCTGCTCCAGTACCTGTGCCTTGACCTCGCGGCCCAGGGCATCCAGCGTGTTGGCCAACTCGGTATTTTCCAGCAGCCTGTTCCATACGGCGGTGGAGTCGATGCCGCTGTTTTGGCCTCTCATCGCCACCGACGTGAGGAGGAGCAGGCCGAGGGCTATCATTTTTCTCAACATAAGGCGGAAAACTATAAATCTGTTGCAAAGTTAATGATTTTATTTTGAAAACCATGCATGCCGCCCGTATTCATGCACGGCTGTGTGGCGGGCCGGCGGCCGAGTGGGGTGGGGCGGGCCGAACAAGGCCCAAAAGGTGGGCGAATGCGCCTTGAAAAATTTTGCGCAAGGCGTAAAACCTCTGCAAATGGGGCGTAATAAACGACTCTTTCCTTGTTGTCGTGATTCCTGACGCGCCTTTGCACCGTGTCCTGTGCTTCTGGCCATGTCTCATTCTGCGCTGTGCTCCGTCCTGTGTGGGTCGGCATGGTAGCTGGCGGCGGCCTCGGCAGCCGTCGGGGGTGCTTCTTCCGTCATGTCGTAGTGGGTGGTGCTTATGTCTTGCAGGAACATCTTGTTGAGTGTGTAGGCCAGCGATTCCAGCGTGCTTTCCCGTCTGGCAGGGGTCAGTTCGCATTCCCATATGGTGATGGTGCGCCACCCCATGAAGGCCAGTTTGTGCAGCACCTCGCGGTCGCGCGCCTGGTTGCGCTGAATCTTCTTTGTCCAAAAGTCTCGGTTGGTCTTTGGAATCTTGCAGCATGCCGAATACTCCACCGTCGGCATCTGTTCTCCGTCCTGGGACAGATGGACCTTGTGGCCGTGCCAGAAGCATCCGTTCACAAAGATGCAGGTCTTGTATTTCCTCAGCACAATGTCGGGCCTGCCGGGCAGCCGTGGGTGGTTCAGGCGGTAGCGAAAGCCGCGTGACCAGAGAAAACGGCGCACGACCAGTTCGGGCTTCGTGTCCTTGCTGTGTATGGCTGCCATGTTCGTGTGGCGCTGCTGTGCGGAATGGTTGTCGGCCATGGAATGCAGTTTTTTGTCGGTTGTGATGCGTCTTGTGTGTTCTCGGTAGCTGCTTCATGCAGCAGGGAGCAGCCTGTAGGCAGGGACGAAGATACGAAAAAAACATGTAGGATGCCCAGCTCCCTCCTGCATTTTGTGGAAGTTTCCTTGGAAAGAAAATGATTTCCGAACCGCGACGCTCCTCCTGTCATCGCATCTTGTCTGCCTAAAGAGGCTGCGGAATAAAAAACGAAGAAAAAACAGAAACTTTCTTCAAAATACTTGTTATTTGGAAAAAATGATGTACTTTTGCACCTTGTTTGAGTGTAGATGGGTGCAAGCATCCTTTCTGCAAAGTCCAAATGCCCAGATGGCGGAATTGGTAGACGCGCTGGTCTCAAACACCAGTGCCGCAAGGCATGCCGGTTCGATCCCGGCTCTGGGTACTCAGGTTGCCCTGAAAGTCGATGGCTTTCAGGGCAACCTGTTTTTTCAAGAGGCGAATAGGGTATTGATTTTGGCCATAAAACAAAAAGATGAGCTTTCTTACGGCTTCCTTAAGATGGACTTGTAGCGTTCGGGGCTGCGCAGGAGGGCTACGGCCTCGTGCAGGGTCTTGTCGTGGCGCAGGAAGGAGGCGTAGAACCCATGCTTGTAATAGTATCGCGTGGCTATCTCGGCTTCCAGGTCGCGCTGTATCTGCTTGCGGTTCTGCTCCAAGTCGTAGCTCAGGTCGTGCGAGAGTTTCTTCTCCAGTGCATCAAACTCGGCCTGCGTGCTTTGGGCGTAGCCTTCCGACCGTGCCATGCGGCGCAGTTCCTGCAGTGCCTTGAAGGTCTGGCGGTCGTAGGTGAAGTCGCTTTTCTGCACCACTTGTTTGAAATCCTCCCAATCGGCATCCGTCAGGGTGAAGTTTTGGGCATCGCCTATGCTTTCATGGCTGTTCCTGTACTGCGTGCAGTAGTCCATGAAACAATCACTGGCGCGCAGGTAGTAGATAAGGTTGGGCAGAGTGTCGGCTGGCGAGGACACGTCGGGGGTTACACCGCCGCCGTCGCGGACCTCACGGCCCTGCTCAGTGTGAAATACGCGCGTCAGGCTGTCAGGCGTGCGGTATGCCTCGCCGCTTTCGGCCCTGCGCGAATAATCCAGTGCCTGGATGCAGCGTCCGCTGGGTATGTAGTAGTGACTAGTGGTCAGCTTGAGCACTGCGCCGTGCGGAAGCTCGTGGGGCTGCTGCACCAGCCCCTTTCCGTAAGTACGCTCGCCCATCACCACTGCGCGGTCCAGGTCTTGCAGTGCGCCGCAGGTGATTTCGGAGCTGGACGCGCTGTGTCCGTTGACCAGCACGACGAGCGGAATCTGCACGTCGGCCGGATTGTGCCGCGAAATGTATTTTTGGTCCGTTTCCTTGAACCTTCCCTTCATGCTGAGGATGAGTTTCCCCTTCGGGACGAAGAGATTGACCAAGTCGACGGCCTCGATGGCCAGGCCGCCCCCGTTGTCGCGCAAGTCGAGGATGAGCGATTTCGCTCCCTGCTGCTTCAGTTCCTGCATGGCCTTCAGAACTTGGTCGGCGCAGCCTCGCGTGTATGTCGTAAGGCAGATATATCCCGTGCTGTCGGTGACCATGGCGTAGTAGGGCACGGCAGGTACTGTGACGCTGGCCCTGTGTACCTCGAAGCGCAGGGGAGCCTTCTCGCCGGGCCGCTCTACCTCCAGCACAAAACTCGTTCCCGGGTCGCCGCGCAGTTGATTGCTCACCGATGCCACGTATTCGTCCGTGGGACGATTCCCTTTTTCCCCCGTGTCGATGCCGGCGATGGAGAGAATCACGTCTCCTGCGCGCACGCCGGCCAGGGCGGCCGGCATACCCTCATAAGGTTCGCTGACGACGCAGCGATCCTTCTCCTTGTAATAGCGAATCATCGCCCCTATGCCGGCATACTTCCCAGTAGTCATGGCTTCCAGGTTGCGCTTGTCGTCGGCGGGTATGTATTCCGTGTAGGGGTCCAGCCCCTCCAGCATGTATTGGATGGCATCGGGGATGCGTTTGCCTGGGTCGAGCGTATCGACGTAGTATTCATCCAGTACGCGATACAGGCGGTTGAATATCTCCAGGTTCTTCCCCACCTCATAGGTGTGGTTCTTCTGTCCCCTTGCCCCACTCGACAGGGACAGCAGGAACAGCAGGAAAAAAATAGTTCGTTTCATGTTCTGTAATTCCATGTGTGCTTATTGTAATTTGTTTACGACTTCAACTTTACTGGATATGTGTTCTTATGGCGGTCCACACCTCGGCAGGGAGCGTTGCCCCTATGTGCTGAATCATCTCCGCCGCTACGGCGTTGCCTGCATCCAGACAGGCGGTCAGGGTTCTCCCGTCAAACCAGGCCCACAGGAAGCCGGCGGCAAAACTGTCGCCCGCTCCCGTCGTGTCCACTACCTTGGGGACGGGTATGGCCGCTGATTCCACGATTTCCTTGCCTGAGCAGGCCATCGCGCCCTGTGCTCCCGTCTTCACCACCGCCACGGAACACCATCCGGCCATCTTTCTGACTGCCTCCCTGGGGGGCAGTCCGGTCAGTGCCCAGCTTTCCTCCTCATTGGCAAAGGCGATGTCCACCTCCTCGGCCAATAACTGCCGGAAAAAGGCACTGTCCTCTTGGACAATGTTGTAGGAGGCCAAATCCAGGCAGGTAAGCAGCCCGTCGGCCTTAGCCTGTCTCAGGATGGCTTGGGCAAAGCCATGGTCCGACACGAGATAGCCCTCCATGTAGAGTGCATCGTAGTTTCTGAAAGGCAGTGCCGTAATTTCATGGGCCTGAAGCAGGGTGGCAGCCCCCAATTGGTCGGCAAAGGAGCGCTGCCCGTCGGGCGATATCAGGGTCGATGCCGTGCCCGTGGGCGCAGCGTCGGTTTCCAGCAGGACGGGAATGACGCCCTGCTCCCTCAAGGCCTGGGAAAAGGCTCTTCCCATGTCGTCCTTCCCAATCTTGCCCACATAGGTGGCCTCCAGTCCCAGCTGAGCCGCTGCCTTCATCGTGTTGGCTGCCGAACCGCCGGCCGATATGACGGGATTCAGCTTCCTGATTTGCTCATCCACCCTGCGCTGCTGCTCATCGGTGGTAAAGCATACTGCACCCTTTTGCAATTGCAACTCATCCAGTACTTTATCGCTTTCTATGTGGACCAATATATCCACTAAGGCATTGCCTACTCCTATAATTTTTTTCACGATATCGAGAAATTTTTACGCAAAGTTATTGCTATTTTCAAAAATATAAGTAATTTTGCACCGCAAAAAACCAAAAATGCACCTGCTTCAGTAGCTCAGTTGGTTAGAGCACCTGACTGTTAATCAGGGGGTCGTTGGTTCAAGCCCATCCTGAAGCGCGAAAAAGGATTCAGAATGTATCTGAATCCTTTTTTTGTTTTTTCCTGTTGGCCGCAAGGTAAAAACCACCATGCCATTGTTAGAAAAAGCACAACAGGAGGTGCTGCCTGTTCCGCAAGGCGTGAAAGTGGTCAGAATGCGGCCTGCCAAATTTCCTGCGGGGCGCAACAGGGCTGTGAATGGGGCGTAAGCGGTGGCCGCCTGCCGGCAATGTCGCCGGCTTGTGGCGATGGACAGAAATCCAAAGCATTAATACATGTGTAGAAAAGGGCCGAAGTCTTCTCTTGAGACTTCGGCCCTGTGCCTGTGTTGACAGAAAAGTCTGTGTATCCTGCTGTGGCAGGAAAAGGCGGCTGCTACTTTTTCACCAGGTCGACCCACAGTAGGTCGTGGTCCGAAAGGACCTCGTTTTGGCCTGCGAGCGCCGGCTGCACACGGGCCTGCCTGACCTTAACTCCCTCAATGGTGAAAATATAGTCCACCCTGTGCTGCTCGGCGGCCAGTCCGTTGGTCGTGTCAGGGCCGCCCTTTTTCCGCTGTGCGCTTTCCCACGCGTCTTTCAGGGGAATGTACCTGTGCAGCAACGATTGGTAGAAGGGTTCGTTGGATTCGCACCCCAGGCTGCCCATGAAAATGACGGGTGTGTTGTTGGTCATCTTGCTCAGGTAGTTCTTGATGAGGACGGAGCTGTTGAGCCGCTGCTCGGCATTGAGTTGGTCAAACCGAGTGTTGGCCACCAGGAAACTGATGCCCGACTTGAGGCTCTGAAAAACGGCCCAGCATACGCTTTGCTGCCGTGGGTTGTCCCAACAGGGCGAGGGCAACTCGGGAGTTTCGGAGAGCCAGAACGTTCCGTGGTCTATCAGTTTGTAATTCTTCTTGTAGTACAGGATGACGTTGCTTTCGCCGTGGGGTGTCCCCTCGGGCAGGCGTTCGTCGACGAACCCGTAATCGGGCAACCCCTGCGCCAGGTCGGTTGCCTGTATGGAGTCGACTTCTTGCAGGCCCATCACGTCGGCTTGCAGCTTGTGAAGCGTGAGGCACATGGCTGTGCTGCGGTCGCTCCAGGGCAGGCTGCTCCCGCGTGCCTGTCCCATGACATTGAAGGACAGTACGCGCAGCCTGGGCGTCTCGGCCATGGCCGTCAGCGCCGTCAGCGCAACTGCTGACAGCAGTAACCATCGGTATGTATAGCCACCCCTTTTCATATTGTCGCTTTTTCAGAAAAATTCTATGCAGCAAGACTTCCCTTGGCAGGGACGGCTACTTCCATGTCACGTCTGCCCAATGGGCATTGTGGTCGCTCAGGTAGCGGCCGCCGCCCAGTGAGCTGTCGTGAATGACGGCCTTCTTCACCTGGATGCCTGGCGACAGGAATATGAAGTCAATCTTCTTGTCTTCCACATTGCGGACCTTTCCCCATCCGTTGAACGTGGCCGGTCCTCCCTCGCGCTTCTTGGCTACGTGCCATGCGTCGTTGTAGGGGTAGGAATAGTTGCAGAGCAAGCTGTATGTCTCTTCCTTCTCGTTGGTGTTGAAGTCGGCTGTGAAGAACGTGGGCAGGTTGCCTGCCAGTTCCTTGAACTTGTCCTTGGTCAGCTTGGCTGATTCCTTGCGTGCCGTCACGCTGATGTGGTCGAAGTGGGTGTTGCAGTAGAAGAAGCGTACCTTGCTCTTCTTTTCCTCCAGGATAACCCATGTGGCAATGCGCCGGCAGGCGGCGTTCCAGCCGAATGAGGGCTCGTTGGGCGTCTCGGAGAGCCAGAACCAGCCCTTGTCTATGAGGTTGTACTTGTCTGTGCGGTAGAAAACGGGCATGTGCTCGCCTGCGTCCTTGCCGTCATCGCGGCCGACGCCGACATAGCTGTATCCCGGCAGGCGATTGACCACGTCGTCCAGCTGGTCTTTCTTGACTTCCTGCATTCCAAAGATGTCAGGATTGACTTTCTTGACGTAGGCACACGCTGCATCGCGGCGGTCCTCCCACATGTTGAGCGGGGCGTCGGCCTTGGTGTGCAACCTGATGTTGAAGGTCATGATGCGCAGCTTATGGGCGCGCAGTGCCAGCGGAGCGGCAGCCATGCTCCACAATGCGGCGAACAGAAGAATGTAATGAATCTTTTTCATGTGCGATTGATTGTTAATTGTTAATATTGTTGCGACAAAATTACGGAAATTTCGTTAATAGCAACGATTTTTTCGCAATAATGTTTCATAAATGGCCTGAAAAGGCACAATTTGGGTGGTATGGCTGAGGTGAGAATCCTGTCACCGAATGACCTTGTACTCCCTTTTTGCCGTGGCCCGGCTGACCAAGTTGAAATGCCACCACTCGGTGGGCAGGGCAATGAACCCTGCCTCGGTCATGACCTTCCTTAGCAGCCGTCTGTTCCTGACGGCTGTGGCCGTCAGCCGTCCCTCCTTCAACAGTTGTTCTTCCTCCGTAATGTGGGCCGCTTTGCCCATGTAGTCAATTTTTGTTCCCATGGTGATGGTGTCTCCCTTTTCGTTGCAGATACTGATGTCTACGGCCAATCCATAGTTATGGAGGCCGCCTCCGTTGGCTGGGTTGCTCACGTAGATGCTCTTGCTTGTACCGCTCACAATGTTCCACATGATTTGCTGGACGCTCATGGGGCGCGTGGCATCGAATATGATGAGACTCCATTCGGGATGTTCCTTTTTCAACAGCGATTGCGCTTTTTTGAGGGCTTGGGCAGTCTTGGGCAACAGAAAGGCCTGGCGCAAATCGGTGTAGAGGACGCGTTTCGTGAAGTTGTCGGGACGCGAATACATGAGGCTGACCTGAATGGTGGGGTCGATGTCTTTTATATTGACCAATCCCTGGTCGGCCATGCGTTGTTCGGTTGGGCTTAACTGGGCCTGCACCTGGACGGTCAGTGCGCATAGGAGAAAAAGAAGTGGGGTGCGAAGATGGATTTGTTGAGCAAGATGGTGTAGAAACATGTGGGTGTTTTATTGCTGATGTTGAAGAAAATGTGGGTTCAGTGAATCCACCACGCCAACCCCAAACTGATGATGTAGTGGTTAAGGGGTTGGCGCAGGGAGAATGCTCCGGCAAGGTCTAGCTGCATTCGGCGCGTTACGGTCCAGCTGCATCCGAAATCCATGTTCCATTGCGCCCTGTCGTGATTGGAGAAGATGTTGTAATTCTCCACAAAGATGCTCCATTGGTCGGATAGGTTATAGTTTGTCCCCACCACGGTAAAGATGGCAGGGTCTGATGTCGTGCCGTCCCATTCCAATCCGGCCTCGTAGTTCAAGTCGAAATGTGGGTTCAGCGTGTGGCTGAACAGCAGGTGGAATGACGGGGCTATCCTGTTCGCGCCGAAATCCTTGTAGCTCGTGGGGATGGAAAAATTGGCCAGCAAGGAGATGTCGGGCAGGGCGTGTTCCCCTTCCAAGACGCGGACCTTTGTGCCTGCTATGATAGGGGGCATACCCCACTTGCCGTTGCCATCCACGTGCTTGTATGCGCCGTTCAGTTCCAGGCGCAGTTCTGCCGTGGAGGTCGCGCCATAGCGGAACAATGAGTTATTCCAATTCCAAAAGTGTTCTGTTGATCGTTTTTCATGTGCATATTCATAGGCTGTGCCCGTTTCCCATTGAAAACACCCTTGCGGCAGGACATCAGTTCCCGTTCCCATACCCGGGCGGTCGGCAGAGATGCGCTCCATCGCAGTGTGCTGCGCCAAAGCACGCCCCACGCCTGCCGTACACAGGAGAAAGCAAAAAGTAAATTTCAGAAATTTCTGAACCATCCGAACGATGGGAAATTCACAACGATTGACTATAAGAACAGACCGTCTTCAGATAAAAAAGAAAATAAACGGAGACGGGTAATGGGCATCACTCATCCAGCGTCACCTCGGCGACGGGACGGAGATAGGTATACCCATCAAGACTGTCCTCCAACTGGAACAAGGAAGCCGACAATTCTGCTTTCTTCAACGCACCGTTGTCGCTGACCATGTATGAAACGCTATTCTTTATATTGCTGATGGAATTTTCTGTCAGTATGGCATTGATTCCGCTGAAGTTGCCATGTATCAACTGCGCCTCGGCTACGGTCATCACGCGCCATCCGTCGATTCCGTCCACCCCATTCTTTGCCAGCTCTGTGGCCAACTTCTCCTGTTTCGTTTCCTCGGAGTCCGACTTGTTGAACGGGCCCATCTTCTCGTTTGGGGAAAGCAGCGTAGCCTTGTTCCCGTTCACGGCCAGCACGTAGCAGCCCTTGTATATATCTCCTGCGCTGACGGTGGATGCGGCTGGGGGCACTGTTGCGGTGTTGCTCCCGTTGAACTCAAAGCTGACGGTGCGGTTTTCGCCCCATTGCGCTCCCTCCACGGTCGCCGTCATGGTGACTTGTATCTCTTCCGTGTACGTCCCCTCGAAGGTGAGCTTGCTGTTGGCCTCCAACTCCTCGGTGCATACGTAGGTGTACTCCTTCTTCGTGCCGTCCTTCGTGATGCTTATCGTGATGGACGGTTTGCCTACGGAGGGCAGGCAGTTTACAGCGGTCTCGTTCTTCCACGTGCGGCCGTCGGCCTGTTTCGTGAGTGTCAGTTCCTGCTTCCCGCCCTCGCCGTCATAGCTGCCGTCCAACTTGATGTTCTCCCATAGGGGAGCGATGCACACGCTTACTTCGGCCGTGCCTGCAGGTACGCTCTTGATGGTGACTTCCTTCACTTGCATAATCTTGCGTTTCAATGACAGCGTCACGCTGTTGTCAGCACCGTCGGTCAGGGTCGCAGTGGCATGGGCGCACATTAGGTCGCTGTGTGTCTTTCCCTCCTTTAGAGCGACCATGCTCGTGGTTGTTGCAGCAGCCTGTGTAGGCAGGTCGTAATCCTCTGTTGATGCACCAGCTATGGCATATAATTCATAACTGCCCTCGGGTAGGGATACCGACAGGTTGTCCTCCTCTGTCTCCAATGTCTCCACGGCACAGCATCCATCGGCGTTGAAGATATAGACGGCTACGGGGTAGGAGACTTCGCCCCCATCGTCCACGCCGCGCGTAATGACGGATAAATGGGAACTGTTGCCGTTCGAGGGAATGTCTTCAGTAATGTCGCGATTACTGCATGCACACAGGAGGAACACCGTTACAAATATGGTGTACCATTTTGATAGTTCAGATTTCTTCATGATTTATATTTTATTATTAATTGTTGCAAAATTAGCAAAATTGTGTGTATTTGCTAATGTGGTGACAGAATATTATCAAAAAATACCATAAAATTACGCATAAAACGGTAGAATTCCTGTATAAATCTGCTGGAAAACACATTGATGATTCTTGAAATGACTGTCAAATTTGGTCATAGAGGAAAAACATTCTTCCGATTTTGCCTCGAATAGCTAGTTCGGAAATGTCCAATTCCTATTTACCAAGAAAAGCGACAAAGGCATTAAGCGTAGTTGTATAGTTCGCAGCACCTTTTATGGTAGCCTTGCTTATCCACTCTCTGGAAAACAGGATGAAGTCTATCTTTTCCTGCTTTCTCAGTTCCCCTTCAAGACCTGCCATGATTTCTTTTAGCGTGTAGTTCTTCAAATCTACCTGCATGGCAGAATACAACGCTTGGTAGTGGGCTACAAGCCTATCCACTTCTCTTTTCAGTGGTGTACCCTCTTTGATTTTCAAGTTCTTCTTGACCAAATCCGCAGGCTTTGCAAACAGGCTCGTTGAAAGCCTCTTTACCTCTCGCTTGTAGGTAAATCTGATTTTTACATTGTAAGTGCCATCAACTCGCAAGTCTTTCTTATGGTTCATCAGACAAAAACTACGCATTTGTCGGATGAACCTAAAATAAGGACTTTTTAAAAGGTTAATGTTATGAAATATGAGAAAGGAACAGCTGCAAAAGGTCACCAAAACGACAAGAATGCCTCTCAAAGCAGTAGAGGTGAGAAGTGCTTGGCAAAGTTCACATCTTCCAACGGAAGCGTCTATGGTTCATTGACGCTTGACATCCGAAAGGCTGGCGATTATAGCCAACCCTTACCTGTTGCCGTTAGAATTGCC
>JAGAYF010000043.1 GCA_017940605.1 Bacteroidaceae bacterium | reverse complement strand
GGCCTCCATGTGCAGCCAGTTCAGCACCGGCGGAAACACATGGCCCGCCTGCCCCACGGGGTAGCCGTTGTACGTATGGCCCATGATGATCATGAGCATGCAGATGCCTTTCAGGCAGTAGGTATCATACTTGTTGAGCAGTTCCCTGGGCATGGGGTGTCCTTGTCGTGGGCCGTACGGCCGTTTTCGTCACTGCAAAGTTACGGATAATCGAGAGCAATACAAAAAGGATGTATCCTTTTTTATGGCCGTGACGGAGTAACTTCGCCCATTCCTGGGCCAAGTTGCTGCCGGCAGCCCCTGCGCCCACGCCCAAGGCGCAGGAGGGAGGCCAATGCGGCCCAAGAGCCTGCGGGCGGGGCGTGAAAGCACTGCGGATGGAGCGTAAGAAACGGCATTTCCCACGGGAAGGGGTGAAACTGGCCCTGCAATGGCGTGCCAGGCGGGGCCTGGCTTTGTCCCGTGCAATTCCCATGAATGGCGGGCGGAATACCCCTTTTTTTCATAAAAAACAGAAAAAAATGGGCTGTTGTTTGGCCATGTCGCATGAAGCACGTAATTTTGCGTAATCAATTACGTATTTAATTACATAAAATATGGATTTCTTTAGGAAGACGGGCCGGATGGCCCTGGGAAGCCGTCTCAGGAATTTGACGGAAAAGGTGACGGCCGATGCCGCTGCCATCTATGACCTGTATGAGGTGGAACTGCGTCCCAAGTGGTTTCCCGTGTTCTTTGCCCTGTCCCAGGCATCGGCCTTGCGGCGTTCCGGCGCGTCGGCTGCAGCAGGGGGCGAAACGGGCAAGACGGTGACCGCCATTGCCAGGGAGATTGGGCACAGCCACCCGTCGGTGTCCTGCATTCTCAAGGAAATGAAGGCCGCGGGGTTGGTGCGCTTCAGGCAGGGCCGCACCGACGCGCGCCAGACGGTGGCATCGCTCACGCCCAAGGGGCGCAGCATGACCCATGCCATCAACCTGCAGTATGAAGACGTGGCCCGCGCCATAGAGGACCTGGGCCGCGAGAGCGAACACGACCTGTGGGCCGCCATTGAGGATTGGGAAAGGCTGCTCGAGGCGCGGTCGCTCCTGCAGCGGGTGGCCGAGCTCAAGGAAAAGCGCGAGGCCACCGAGGTGGAAATCGTGCCGTTTGACGATGGGCAGCACCATGAGGCGTTCCGCAGGCTCAACGAGGAGTGGATACGCCAATTGTTTGGCGTGGTGGAAGAGGCCGACTATTATGAGTTTGACCACCCCGTGGAAAACATCATCCAGAAGGGCGGTTGCATCTTTGTGGCCCTCCTGCGCGGCGAGCCCGTGGGCACTTTTGCCATGATGCGCTGCAAGAATCCCGCGTATGACTACGAATTGGTCAAGTTTGCCGTCAGTCCCCGTGCCCAGGGCCACGGCATAGGCCGCCGCCTCATCGAAGCCTGCCTGGCCCATGCCCGCCGCACGGGCGGCTACCGCCTGTTCCTCGAGAGCAACCACAAGTGTGCGGCGGCCGTGCACCTGTATGAGAAATACGGCTTCCGCCACCTGGCGGTCGGGCATTCCGAATATGCCCGCTGCGATGTCCAGATGGAGCTGGTCCTGCAGTAGGCCGTCATGGGGCTGCATGACGGGTGGGGCGGTGTCTGTAAAATCCCGTGCGTGACCTGTGCGTTGTATGGAAAATTTTTCGTAACTTCGCCCTTGCCTGCCACCCCCTGGCCGAAGAAGGCGGCAGGGGAGAGCCGCCGCTGCCGGCGCGCCCTCACCGCAAACCACGACACATACCTACTGCATGAAACTAAGAACGACACTCATTGCCTTGGCACTGGCTGCAAACTGCATGGCCCAGGGCATCATTGACACCCACTGCCACCTCATCACTCCCCGTTATGTTGCCACTTTGCAGCGGCAGGGCCTCTTGCTCGACGAAGGCTTTCCCCTGCCCCAGTGGAGTGCCGACCGGCACCTGGCATGGATGGACCAGGCGGGCATTGCCACGTCGGTGCTGACACTGCCTGCGCCCTATCCCCTGTGGGGCAGCCCCGATGAGAATGCGCGCTGCATTCGCGAGGCCAACGAGGAGGCGGCCGAACTGAAGAGACGGCATCCCGGGTGCTTCAAGTTCTGCGCCTCACTGCCGCTGCCCGATGTCCAGGCCGCGCTGCGCGAGGCTGCCTACGCCCTCGACACGCTGGGGGCCGACGGCATCAGGTTGGCCACCAATGCGCGGGGGCAATACCTGGGGGCGGCCGAACTGGACACGCTCTTCGGCTTCCTGAACCAGCGCCGCGCCGTGGTCATCCTCCATCCACACCGCCCCGAACCCGTAAACCGACAGGTCATGCAGCAGACACCGCTGGCCTTGCAGGAATACCTGTCGGAGACGACGCGCGCCGTGGCCAACATGGTGGGCCGCAATGTACTAGCACGCTTTCCCGGGGTGCGCATCGTCGTGCCCCACTGTGGTGCATACCTGCCCCTGGCCGTGCCGCGCATGAAGTCGCTCGTACCGGTGATGCAGGCCAACCGCCTGATGGGCGACGTGGACTGGGAAGCCAACCTGGCGGCGCTCTACTACGACCTGGCGGGTGCGCATTCGCCTGAGGTCATCCGCATGATGCTGACCATTACCACGCCCGACCATCTCCTGTATGGTTCAGACTATCCCTACGCCACGGCACAGGCTCTCACGGCCGGATTGCAGCGCATGAAACAGTATCTCAGCGAAGAATCCGACCTTCAGCCTTTCCGCAAAATGATTTTGGAGCAGAATGCACGCCGCCTCTTTGGCGATGCCGTGGAGCAGGATGCCGTCGGGGCTGCGCCGACGCAGATGGTGGTGCGCTTGGCCGAGATAGAAGTTCATGCACAGTACCTAAGTGAATACTTGGCCTATGCCCATGAGGTGGATCGGCTGTCGGTGGAGAGGGAAGCAGGCGTGGTGTGCCTCTTTCCCATGCAGCACGCCGACGACAGCACACGCATCAGCATTTTGGAAATCTACGCTTCGGAGGAAGCCTATCGGAAACATGTGCAGACGGCGCATTTCCTGAAGTACAAGCAGGGTACGCTCCACATGGTGAAGTCGCTGCGGCTGCCTACCATGCAACCGCTCGATGTGAAGACGATGGGAAAAATATTCCGCAAGATGAATTAGAGGTTTTGTGCGCCCCTTTCTGCCCAGTCGCCGCGGTCCAGATTGCGGTAGCCGATGGCTTCGGCGATGTGGTGGCTCTGTATTTGATCGCTGCCATCCAGGTCGGCAATGGTGCGTGCCACCTTGAGGATGCGGGTGTAGGCGCGGGCGGAGAGGTTGAGGCGTTCCATGGCGACGCGCAGCATGTTGTGTCCAGCGGTGTCGGGCTCGGCAAACTGGTGCAGGAGTTTGTCGGTCATTTGTGCATTGCAATGGATGCCCTTGACGGCGGCAAATCGTTGCTCCTGAATCCTGCGGGCTGCAATGACGCGCTCACGGATGACTGCCGATGGTTCGCCTGGCTTCATCTTGGATAGTTCGGCAAAGGGAACGGCCTGGATTTCGCAATGGATGTCAATGCGGTCAAGGAAAGGACCGGAGATTTTGTTCATGTACCGTTTGATTTGTCCTGGTGTGCAGTCACATGAGTGTTGCGGATCGTTGTAGAAGCCGCAGGGGCAGGGATTCATGGCCGCCACCAGCATGATGGAGCAAGGCAGTTGTATGTTATACTTGGCGCGGCTGATGCTGATAACGCGGTCCTCAAGGGGTTGACGCAGGGTCTCAAGGACATTGCGGGAAAATTCGGGTAGCTCGTCCATGAAGAGTACGCCGTTGTGGGCCAGACAGATTTCGCCAGGCCTGAAAGTGTTGCCGCCGCCGCACAAACCCACGTCGGATATGGTATGATGCGGACTGCGGAAGGGCCTTTGTGTCATTAGGGAGCTTTCCGGAGGGAGCAATCCGGCTACGGAATGGATTTGGGTTGTCTCCAAACTTTCCCTGAGTGAGAGCGGCGGCAGAATGGAGGGGACACGCTTGGCCATCATGGACTTGCCGCAGCCTGGGCTGCCTATCATGATGATGTTGTGCCCGCCGGCGGCCGCCACCTCCAGGGCACGCTTTACGCTTTCCTGTCCCTTGACGTCGATGAAGTCGGGCGCGGCCATGTTCTGCTGTTCATGGAACTCACGGCGCGTATCCACGATGGTTTGTTCCAGCGCGGGTTTTCCATTCAGGAAGTCCACTACCTCACATAAGTTGTGTGCGCCATAGACTTTCAGCTGATTGACGACGGCAGCCTCGCGTGCATTGTCGGCCGGCAGGATGATGCCCTCAAAATGTTCTTCCCGCGCCTTGATGGCCATGGGCAGCGCACCGCGAATGGGGTGCAGGCTTCCGTCAAGCCCCAGTTCGCCCAGCAGGATGAAGTTTTTCAGTCTGTCCTGGGCCACGACATTGTTGCATGCCATGATGCCGATGGCCATGGGCAGGTCATAGCCCGACCCTTCCTTGCGGATGTTGGCGGGGGCCATGTTGATGACGGTCTTGCACACGGGCATGCGGAATCCCGTGTTGTTGAATGCGGCATGGATGCGGTCGTAACTTTCGCGCACGGCATTGTCGGGCAGTCCTACGAGCGTGAACTTCATTCCAGGGCTCAGGTTGACTTCCACTTGTATGATGGTTGCGTTCAAACCATCGACGGCGGCGCTGTACAGCTGGGTGAGCATGGCTATTTCACGTATTTCTTCAGTTCGTTCTCAATGTCGTCGGCGTTGATGTCGCGTGCTGCAATGATGCCCTTTGGATTGACCAGGATGTTGGCAGGGAAGCGGTGTATTCCAAAGGTCTTGATGAGCGGGGAGTCCCATCCCCTTTGGTCGCAGACGTTGTAGCCGTCAATGGAGTCGCGCTTGATGATGCGCTGGCATACCAAGGTGTCGTTGTTGAGGCAGATGTTGATGCGCTGGATGGAGTCGCCGTGCGCTTTGAGGTATTTGACAGCCTTGGCCACGGGTTTGTAGAAATCCATGCCCCATGTGTTCCACATCTGTATGAAGTGCCATTTTCCCTGAAAATCTTTGTTGCTGATGGTGTCCCCCTTCAGGGTCGCGGCCGTGAACGCGGGGAGTCTTTTCCCCTGTCGGCAGTTCAGCAGTCCGGCCAGTTGGGTGCGCATGATGTTCAGCTGCGTCCGCTCGGGGGCTGCGGCGTGCATGACCTGAAGGATTTTGTCTATCTTGTCCAGTTGGAAGGAGTCGGTGTTGAGAAAAAACTCCTGCATGACGGCCAGCGAGGCAAAGCTCTGGGGGTGTTCCAGGCAGAATGCCTCGGCCAACTTCAGTTTTTCCTTGTTTGTCTTGCCTATCAAGCCATGGCGGAACTCTGTCAACTGCTCATTTTCCTTGCTGCCCGTCACCGAAATTCTTATCAAGTTGTTGGCGTCGCCCTTTATCCTGGCAACATTGCCCGGAATGGCCACAAACAAGGTGTTCATGTAGTTGGGATATTGCAGGTAGGCGAGCAAGGTATCGCCCACCTCGCGTGAGTAGGAAAATTTGCCGTTTTCGACAAAGATCGTGTCGAAAGACTCCCATTGGGGGGCGTAGCTGTATATGATGAACTGCCCTTGTTTCAAGTGATTCAACTGTCCTTTGACGGTGAAGCGTTGGCGTTCGCTGCCACAGGCGCAAAACATGCAGGCTAAGGCCGCGGAGAACAATCGGAACAGGATTTTTTTCATAAGGAGAAAGACTTTTACATGACAGGAAAGCCCATTCTTCATGGGAATGGGCTTTCCTTGTTTTTTCCTGCGGGCAGGAATTCCCGTGGATGCTTATTTGGTTAGGAGTTGGAACGTGGAATCCTTGGCAATTTTCTTGAACTCAAGGTCGTTGGCAGCATATTTTGCCAGTGAGGCATCTTCCTTGATGGCGTTGCGCAGGTTCTCGATGGCCAGCTCGTTGTTGTTGGTGCGGGCGGCGATGATGGCTTTCAGATAGTAGGTCATGCCGTCGGGTTTCTCAACACTGCTCAGCGTAGAGGCGGCAGTCATGTAGTCCTTGGTCAGAATCTGTGCCAGTCCGGCACTGTTGCTCTTGCTGTCGCCAAAGGACTTGACGGCCTGGGCATATTTTCCCTGCTTCAGGTACAGATTGCCCATTGCTTCGCCCACGGCGTTGCTGGCAGCCCCCTTGCTCAGGTAGTTCTGGGCGGCCTCCTCGTTGTTGTTGAGCAGGGCCAGCAGGCCTGCGTTGACATTGGGCTCGGCAGCGTTACTGCTGACCTTCAGTGCCTGGTTGACGTAGTTCTGTGCATCGCTGTAGTTGCCCGTCTGGAACGCCTGTACGCCCAGGTTGTTGTAGGCGCGGTAGTCGTTGGGGTAGAGCTGCGTCGTTCTCTTGTATATGTCGGACTGCTCGGCCACACTCTCGGTCAGCGTGGCTGAATAGAGCAGTTCCTCCACACTCAGCTTGGAGGCATCGGCCTTGTATTGCTGCTGTATTTCCTCGTCGCTGCGGCCTATCAGGTCATAGTTTACGCTGATGCGGCTTCGGCGCAGCTGGGGCAGGATTTCGTTGGCCAGGTCGGTAAATGCGGCCGAGATATTGCGAATCTGCGTTTCCCTTTCTTCGGGATCCTGGTACATCGAGAGGACGCGCAGGATGACCTCCTTGTCTTGGATGTTGCTTTCGGCCACCAGTTTCTGGAATCCGTCCCAATCCTCGGCGGTGTACTTGGTGTTGACATCTGTTTCCAAGCCTGCTTTCTTCAGTTCCTGTCCAACGTAGATGCGGGTGGCCTTTTCGCGGTTCTGGGCCAGGTTGGTGTTGAGGCTCAGCCCACCGTCGGGCGATGCGTAGGCACTCACCTCTACGTTGTCAAGGGCCTTGCGCTCCTGGTCGGCGCGTATTTCCCTGAGGGTCTTGATGAAGTTCTGTACCGACACGCTTTTCAGCTCGCTGGTACGTATCTTGGCCTGCTGGATGAGGAACTGGATGTTGGCCTCCTCCTTTTGCCTGATGACATGCTGGTATGCATCGGGCGCAAAGGCCGTGTTGCTGCTCTTGAGCGTGCGGTTCACCAGTGCCGAGGTGGCCAGGATACCCTCGCCCACCTTTACGTCGGGCACTTTGTAGGCCTTTTTGCCCTTGCGTGCGTCAAAAGTAAGGTAGAGGTCGCTCTTCTGCATTTCGGGTGCGTACTGGAAGTTGGTCTTCATGGTGTAGTTGCCGCCCACCAGGTAGGAGATGCTTTGGTTGTTGCCTTCCACCTTCTCGCCTTGGAAGGTAGCGGCCGAACCCTTGGTCTCGCCGGTGGCGTAGCGCAGTACGGGAGTCACCGTGACGGTGGCTTTCTTCTTCATGTATTTCTCGGGGAATCGGCCGTTGATGGTTGCCGGTACTTGGTCGCCCAGTGTTTCCAGGGGGTTGGGCGTAACGCTGAAGTTGTCGGCCGAAAGAGCCCCCATCTTGCTGCATGAAGTCAGTGCAAGGCCAGTAGCAGTGATGGCCAGTGCAATAATCAAATTCTTTTGCATTTCGTTATGATTGTTATGTTTAATATGATTCAGTTGAAATGCAAAAATATAAAATAAATGACACATTACCATCCCAGTGCCTTATTTTTTTGAGGAAATCCGTAAAAAAGGCCCAATCACTTCCTCTTCTTTACGTACCGAAAGGCGTGGTTTTTACTTGCTGCCTTTCAGTCTCTGCCAATCGGCGGCTGTTATGGCTAAACGGAGTCCTGCATATCTCCTAAGACTAATAGAATTCATATGCCCGCGTCGTCCAAAATCAGGTAAATCCGGATTGTAGCTGCCAATATTATATCCAAAAGCCCTGGGTTTATTTATCAAATAAATCATAGGCCGGCATTCCAGGATGGTGTCAAAAGAAGCTGTTACATAGCCGCCAGTTGGGGCAATGGAATCGGAGGCATAGGAGTCATGATAAGGGTAGTAGCATTGTCCCTCTGCCCATTCATACACATCGTATTTATATTTATAATACCAGCCTACATAGTACAGCCCCAGATGGTTGGGTTCCTGCTTGTCATACGACAAAGGAGTTCCGGTCCTGCCGCCCTCGCAGATGAACTGGTATTCCGCGTGGGTCAGCAGGCGGTAGGGCAGGCCGGTACGCTCCCTGAGCTTCTCTATGAACTGCTCGCATTCGGGAAAGCTGGCGGCACTGATGGGGTAGTTGTAG
>JAGAYF010000004.1 GCA_017940605.1 Bacteroidaceae bacterium | reverse complement strand
TGTGTCTCCCGTAAGTGCCTTTTGACCCCTGGGTTAAGTGCGCACTTGACGGTGGGATAAGTGCGCACTTTGCGGTCGGACAGATGCGCACTTTGCCGGATGCTAAATGCGCACTTTGCGCCCACCGCCTCGGCACTTGGCCGCACGGCACGTGCCGCCCATCCCTGCCAAGGGAGGGAGAAAGTACCGCAAGTAAATCGGTAACTGATTGATTCTGAACTATAAAATGGGGGGGGTAAAATGTAACCTGCGACCCGCGGAAGCATCAGACTCCCCCTCTAAGATAGAGGGGGCAGATGCGCAGCATCGGGGGCGTGTGTCCAATGCAGGAAGCAGGGCCGGCAGCCTCATGCCGACACACTCCATCGGCCTGACGGCCACTTCCCCTATCTTAGGGGAAGAGTCGTTGCCTATATATAATATGGTATAGGGATGGGGCATGGACCGGTTCACTTTCTTCAGTAATTGGAATTACGCAGTGCAAAGATACACACAATTTATTGAAACGCAAGCGGGTCGCGCGCAAAATCTTTGGCAGGGCCGGACTGTGCTTTTTCGGCACGGCGGGGAAGCCATGTGCTGGATTTATTGTAATTTTGCACCTGCCAGGCAAGAATCGGCATACATATATATATATAATATAACACAGATATAGAATGATGAAAAAGTTTTTGACTACCCTACTCAGCCTGCTGGCCCTGACGGCCGCCGTGCAGGCACAGATGCCCAGCGTGCCGGAGCTGCCCTGGGACACGGCCGTGGTGAGGGGCGTGCTGCCCAACGGGCTGACGTACTACATTCAGCACAACGCCAACCCGAAGGACCGCGCCTTCTTCTACATAGCCCAGAAGGTGGGCTCGGTGCAGGAGGAGGAGGACCAGCGCGGACTGGCCCACTTCCTGGAGCACATGTGCTTCAACGGGTCGGAGCACTTTACGGGCAACGCCATCGTGAACTTCTGCCAGCGCATAGGCGTGCGCTTCGGCGCGCACCTCAATGCCTACACGGCCGCCGACCGCACAGTGTACAACATTGACAACGTGCCGACCGACGACCCCGCCAACCTGGACTCGTGCCTGTACATCCTGTACGACTGGGCCAACGCGCTGACGCTCGACCCGGCCGAGATAGACAAGGAGCGCGGCGTCATACACGAGGAATGGCGCGTAAGGAACAGCGGCTTCATGCGCATACTGGAGCGCCAGCTTCCTAACCTCATGCCGGGCAGCAAGTACGGCAACCGCCTGCCCATAGGCCTGATGGAGGTGGTAGACAACTTCAAGCCCGAGGTGCTGCGCGCCTACTATGAGAAGTGGTACAGGCCCGACCTGCAGGGCATCATCGTGGTGGGCGACATTGACGTAAGGCAGATGGAACAGAAGGTGAAGGACATCTTCGGCAAGATACCGGCCCAGCCCAACGCGGCCAAGCACGAGTACTTCCCCGTGCCCGACAACAGCGAGCCCATCATCGTCTTTGACAAGGACAAGGAGGTGGTGTCGCCCATCGTGGAAATCATGGTGAAGCACGACCCCGTGCCGCGCGAGATGAACAACACGGCCGTGGGCGTGGCCAACCAGTTCGTATTCTACATGATCACCAAGATGTTCAACTACCGCTT
Organism: Bacteroidaceae bacterium; assembly: GCA_017940605.1. GTDB lineage: Bacteria > Bacteroidota > Bacteroidia > Bacteroidales > Bacteroidaceae > UBA6382. The sequence goes on along the minus strand of JAGAYF010000004.1, from coordinate 2,831 downwards.
CAGCGACCTCATGCAAGATGCCGGCACGCCCTTCTCCAGCCTGGAGGCTGAGGACGGCGACTTCATCCTGGCCAGCACCAAGGAGGCACTGACCGTGGCCTACCAACCCAAGGACGGCAAGGGTGACGAGGCATTCAGGACGGCCATACGCGAAATGAGGCGCGCCGCCCGGTATGGGTTTACCGATGCCGAGTACAAGCGCGCACAGGCCGACTACAACAGCAGCCTGGACCAGGCCGTGGAGGCCCGCAAGACCATCAAGAGCGGCCAGCTGGTGCAGGAGATTGTGCGCCACTTCCTGGAGAACTACCCCAAGACCAACTTTGACGGACGCATACAGATGCAGCGCCAGCTGGGCCAGATGGTGCCCCTGCAGGCCGTGAACATGGCCCTGCAACAGCTCATTGGCGGGCTGGACACCAACCTGGTGGTCATGGGCCTCTACCCCGAGAAAGAGGGCATCGACGTACCGGCCAACGAAGCCATGACAACCCTGCTGGCCCAAGCCAAGCAGGAGGAGGTGAAGCCCTATGAGGCCAAGGTAGTGGACACCCAGCTGCTGGCACAAGAGCCCAAGCCAGGCAAGATAGCCAAGGAACTGCCCGCCGACGCACTGGGATACAAGACCCTCGTGCTGGGCAACGGCGTGAAGGTGCTCTACAAGCAGACCGACTATGACGAGGCACGCATCAGCTTTTCAGCCACCAGCCCTGGCGGCTGGGCCAAGCTGCCCACCAGGGACATGGACCAGGTGGAACTGTTTGACGAGGTGATGGCTGACAACGGCCTGGGCCGATTCAACGGCAACGACCTGGGTAAGGCCCTCACGGGACGCATCGTCAGCATAGCCCCGTCGCTGGGCCACTACTCCGACAACTTCAGCGGCTCATCGTCCAAGAAGGACCTGCGCACGCTGTTCCAACTGGCCTACCTGTACTTCACCGACGTGCACTACGACACGGTGAACTTCCGCAACGTGTACAAGCAGCAGGAGCAGTACCTGGCCAACCGCAGCGCCAACCCGCTGAGCGCATTGCAGGATTCGGTGACCGTGCACGTGCACGGCAACAACCCACGCGTGCAGCCCTTCACGCTGGACAGGCTGAAGAACGTAAGGTATGACGAGATCCTGCGCATCTACCGCGAGCGCTTTGCCAACCCTGCCGACTTTACCTTCTACTTCACGGGAGCCGTCAACGAGGACAGCATCAAGGCACTGGCAGCACAGTACCTGGGCAGCCTGCCCACCAAGGGCAAGGCCGAGAAGCTCACGTCGGACGGCGTGGAGATGTGGAAGGGCGTGCAGACCAACCGCTTCGGCAAGAAGATGGAGACACCGCAGTGCTACATATTGCAGGTATGGAACGGCAAATGCCCCTTCACGGCCAAGAACAAGGTCATAGCCGAAGCCCTGGGCGACGTGCTCGACATGATATACACCGAGACCGTGCGCGAGAAGTACAGCTTTGCCTACTCCACGTCGACGAGATGCTCACTCAGTAAGGACATTAACGAATCGTTCCTGCTGCAGACCGTAGCCCCGGTGAAGCCCGAGAAGTGCGACTCAGCCCTGCTCGTCATAGACCAGGGCGTGGAGCAGATAGCCCGCGAGGGAGTCAACGCCGAACACCTGGCCAAGATAAAGGAACAGATGCTCAAGAGCTATGAGACCAACCAGCGCGAGAACCGCTACTGGCACAGCCGCATACAGACGCTGCTCACCACGGGTACGAACCTGTGCGAGGGCGAGAAGGAAGCCATACAGGGCCTCACGTCGGACGATGTCAAGGACTTCCTGAACAAGGTGGTGCTGAAGCAGAAGAACAAGCTGAACGTCATCATAGAGCCGCAGCCCTGACACCCCCTGCACGGGGGCAGGCAATGCACCATGCGGGCAACGACACGACGGTCGTTGCCCGCATTTTTGCTTCATGGCGACAGCATCACGACCGGCCGGTCGCCAACCCATACCGTCATCACCCACGCCGCAAACGGCTGCCCAACGGGCAGGAATGCTGGGGAGGGCGTGGGTTTTTACGCCTTGTTTGAGGCAGTCTTACGCCTTGCAGCAGAATTTTCAGGCCGCATTTGCCTCCCTTTTACGCCCCATTTGCAGGACTTTTGCGCCTTGCAGGTCCATCCCTGTCCTGCCCCTGCTGCCCGCCTGCGCCCACGCAGGAGGCCTCCGCAGAGCCACCCCCTTGCCCATCGCCCCCACATAAGCACTGACAGGCAGACACTTATTTCCCGCAAAAGGCAGGCTGGAAGAGACGCAGGAGGCGGTTTATTTTGACAAAAACGCGGGTTTGGCACACTGATTGCATTACTGAATTGTGCTGCTCGGTGAGCGGGCAGCACAACCGTAACTGAAAATAAAAAATAAAAAAGATAGAATTATGAGCAAAATTATTGGAATTGACTTAGGAACGACGAATTCCTGCGTATCTGTGTTCGAAGGTAACGAACCAGTAGTGATTGCCAACAGCGAGGGCAAGCGCACGACCCCCTCGGTTGTGGCATTTGTAGAAGGCGGCGAGCGTAAGGTGGGCGACCCCGCCAAGCGCCAGGCCATCACCAACCCCAAGCGCACGGTGTACAGCATCAAGCGCTTCATGGGCGAGCCCTACGACATGGTGCAGAAAGAAATTGCACGCGTACCCTACAGCGTTGTCAAGGGCGACAACAACACGGCCCGCGTAGACATTGACGGACGTCAGTACACGCCCCAGGAAATCAGCGCAATGATTCTCCAGAAGATGAAAAAGACCGCCGAGGACTACTTGGGCGAAGAGGTAAAGGACGCCGTCATCACCGTACCTGCCTACTTCAGC
>JAGAYF010000042.1 GCA_017940605.1 Bacteroidaceae bacterium | reverse complement strand
CTGCGGCCGTCGCTGCTCCCCATGCTCCTGCTGCTGCCGGCCCTCCTGACCGCCACTGCGCTGCACGCCCAGGACTCGACCGCCACGCGCACGGGCCTGCCCGTCCAGCCCACGCTGGGCACTATCCTCCAGGCATCGCAGGGCATCCTGCTGCCCCACAGCACCATCAACGACTCACTGCTCAAGGCACTGCCCCTGCCCACGGGCGTGCGCCAGGTGGCCTCCAACCCGCTGGCCATGCAGGTGGCCATGCCCGTGCTGGGCATCGTGGGTTCTACGGTGGGGCTGCCGCTGGCCGGCGCGGTGACCCTGGCCACCAAGCTGTCGGCGGTGACGCCCACGATTCAGAAAATCAACAACCTCGTGCCCGAGGAGTCGCGCAGCTACCTGAAGGAGCAGATAGGGGTGCTCAGGCAGCAGCTGGCCGACGCGGGCAAGGAGGACACCCCACGGGGCAGGAGTGCCACCCTGCTGAGTGCCGCCGACCTGGGGCAGTACGGGCTTCGGCCGGGCAACTACAGCGGCATCACGCCGCTGGGCGGCGACAGCTTTGCCATCGTGGACGACAAGAGCGCCGCGCCCGGGTTTACCGTGCTGCACATCCGGCTTGACTCGGTGTCGGGCAAGGTGGTGCAGGCATCGTGCGGCCCTTTCCGCGGGCAGGAGCAGCCCCTTGAGCAGGACTGCGAGGACATTGCCTACGTGGCGCAGAGCCACACGGTGTTCATCTGCAGCGAAAAGGACCAGACCGTGAGGGAGTACGGCATGGACGGCCTGCCCACGGGGCGCAGCCTGAACATGCCCGCCGGCTTCGGCCCTGAGGCCGTCAGGACCAACGCCGGACTGGAGTCGCTGGCCTATGACAGCGCGGCGCAACGCTTCTGGACGACCACCGAGGGCGCGCTCAAGGCCGACACCCCCTACAAGGACGGCCGGCGGCAGGCCATGCGCCTCATCGCCTTTGACACGACTCTCAACCCCGTGGCGCAGCACCCCTACCTGATGGACGCACCGCGGCTGAAGACCAAGGCACGGTACTACGCCCACGGCATATCGGCCCTGCTGGCCCCGGGCGACGGCACGCTGCTCGTGCTGGAGCGCGAACTGAGCGTACCCACCAACTTCATAGGGGCAAAGACCTCCATACGCATCTTCCGCATCGGCCTGGACGGCCTGGCAACCATGGCCGACGGCGCAGCCATGGGCAGCGTGGACGAGACGGCCTTTCCGCAGAAGGAAGAGGTGGCATCGTTTACCACCAACCTGAACCTGTCGCACATGAACTACGGCAACTACGAGGGCATGTGCCTCGGGCCGCGCCTGCAGGACGGGCGGCAGACGCTCCTGCTCATTGCCGACTCACAGGCAGGCGCAGGCAACAGCATGTTCCGCCTCAAGGACTACCTCAAGGTGGTCGTTCTGCCCGCCGAATAGGCTAGTTGGTGTAGCCGAAGCGGTTGCGACCCGCGTCAATACGCAGGAAAATAAACAAAAGCAGGGTGAATCCCCACAGCGACGAGCCGCCGTAGCTGAAGAACGGCAGGGGAATGCCTATGACCGGCGTCAGCCCAAGCACCATGCCCACGTTGATGAACACGTGGAAGAGCAGGATGCTCAGCACGCAGTAGCCATAGACGCGGCCAAAGCTGTAACGCTGCCTTTCGGCCAGGTGGATGAGCCGCAGGATGATGGCCAGGAAAAGGAAAAGCACGGCGGCCGACCCAATGAAGCCCATTTCCTCGCCTATGGTGCAGAAGATGAAGTCGGTGTCCTGCTCGGGCACGTACTTGAGCTTGGTCTGCGTTCCGTTGAGGAATCCCTTGCCCCAGAAGCCGCCCGACCCGATGGCAATCTTGCTCTGGTTGACGTTGTAGCCAGCCTTGATGAGGTCTTCCTCCAGTCCTATGAGTACGCGCACGCGGTCCTGCTGGTGCGGCTCAAGCAGGTTGTTGAGGGCGTAGTCGGCCGAGTAGTAGACGGTCAGCGACCCCAACCCGAACAGGGCCATGAGCAGCAACCTGGGCACGCGCGTGCGGATGGCCTGGACCACGATGTAGGCCACGCAGCCCAGGCACACGCCCAGGGCCACCCAGGCAATGTCGAAGGGGACGATGAAGCGCGAGACGGCGTAGGCCGACCCCAGCAGCACCAGCCCGCCCAGCGCCATGTGGAGGGCGTGGAGCTTGTTGCGGTCGTAGATCCAGCTGAGCAGCACGGTGAAAACCCACACGAGCACCAGGACGCTGAACTGCCCCACCGAGGAAAGCGTATGGGGCAGGGGGTCGGCATCGTAGCGCAGCCCCACGATGAAGTACACCACGGCCGAGAAGGCTACGAAGAGCACGCTGCCGCTCATGCCCTCGCGGTAGAACACAAGGAAGAACGCCAGGTAGACGAGCGCCGAGCCCGTTTCGCGCTGGCGTATGATGAGGGCCATGGGAATGAGCACCAGGGCCAGGGCCAGCAGGAAGTTGCGCGGCCGGAAGAGGGAGAACCCGTAGCTGCCCATGAGCTTGGCCAGGGCCAGGGCGGTGGCCGTCTTGGCAAACTCGGCCGGCTGCAGGCTGACCGACCCGATGTCTATCCAGGAGTAGGAGCCCTTGTGCCCCTGGGAGATGAAGGGCGTTATGAGCAGGATGCCCATCATGAAGATGTAGAAGATGTAGGAAAAGGTGTCGTAGATGCGGTCGTCGACGAACATGAGGACGAATGCCCACACCAGGGCAAGCCCTATCCACAGCAGCTGCTTGCCGGCACGGGTGGTGTAGTCGATGACCAGGGGGTCGCCAAAGTTGTAGGTAGCCCCCACGACGCTGAACCAGCCTATGGTGAGCAGCAGCAGGTAGAGGACTACGGTTATCCAGTCGAGCGAGCGGAATATGCCCTGCGGATTAGTGCTTTGTTCCATAATAGATGACTTTCTGTGCGTAGCTGTCGGCCTTGGCCTGGGAGGCAGGCGACAGTTCGCCCGTGAGGTACTGCTCGAGCATGAGCGCAGCCATGGGGACGGCCATGTGAGCCCCGAAGCCGCCGTTCTCGACGTACACGGAGATGGCTATGCGGGGGTTGTTCATGGGCGCGAATCCCATGAAGACGGAATGGTCCTTTCCGCGGTTCTCGGCCGTGCCCGTCTTGCCGCAGACCTCGATGCCGGGCAGGTTAGCCCCCTTGCACGTACCGCCCAGGACGGCGCTGCGCATGCCGCGCACAACCATTTCGTAGTAGCGAGGCTCGACCATGGTGTGACGCCGGCGCGTGTAGAGGGTGTCGATGGCACGGCCCTCGACCTTGCTCACCACGTGGGGGACGTAGTAGTAGCCTCGGTTGGCAATGGTAGCCCCCAGGTTGGCCACCTGCAGGGGAGTGAGCATGACCTCGCCCTGGCCTATGGCATCGCTGATGATGGTCAGCGCGTTCCAGCGGCTTTTGTACCACTTGTCGTAGTATTGGGCGTTGGGAATCATGCCGCGCTTCTCGCCCGGGAGGTCTACGCCGAGGCGGTAGCCGAATCCCATGCTGACCATGTAGTCCTTCCAGCGGGTGAGGGCGGCTGAATAGGAGCCATATTTCTTCTTGTTCATGACCATGTGGTAGAAGCCCCAGCAGAAATAGCTGTTGCAGGAAGTCTGGATGGCAAAGTTCAGTTCGACGGGGCTGTAGTGCCCGTGGCAGCCCACATGGGTGCGCCCGTTCCAGAATCCGTGGGAGCAGGGATAGTATGTCCCCGGGGTGATGATGTGCTCCTGCAGGAAAGTGAGTCCCTGGGTCGTCTTGAATGTAGAACCTGGGGGATACTGTCCCATGATGGCGCGGTTGAGCAAGGGTTTGTAGGGGTCGGCCTGCAACTGTCGGTAGTTCCTGCCCCGTTCAGGGCCTATGAGCAGGTGGGGGTCGAAGGTAGGCGACGACACCATGCACAGGACCTCGCCCGTGGAGGGCTCAATGGCGACGATAGAGCCTATCTTGTTGCGCATGAGCCTCTCGCCCAATGCCTGCAGCTCGCGGTCGATGCCTAGGGTGAGGTTGCGGCCGGGTTCGGGGTAGCGGTCGAACCGTCCCTCCTGATAGCGTCCCTTGATGCGCCCGCGGGCATCGCGCAGATGGATGTGCAGCCCCTTGACACCGCGCAAGTCCTTTTCGTAGCTCCGCTCCACGCCCAGCTTGCCTATATAGTCGCCTTTTCTGTAATAGGCATCGGAATCAATCTCGGCGGGGTTGACCTCGGCCACGTCGCCTAGCACGTGCGCGCAGCAGGTGGTGGCGTAACGGCGCACGGCACGTTTCTCGATGGAGAAGCCACGGAACTTGTAGAGCTTTTCCTGAATGACTGAGAACTCCTTGGCCGGAATCTGCGTCAGGAACTGCTGGGGCGTGAAGCGGGAATAGCCCACATTCCTGCGGCTGTCCTTGATTTCGGCCATGCGCTCTTCGTATTCCTCTTGGGTCATTCCGACCGTGCGGCAGAAATCGGCGGTGTCCACGCCGATTTGGTCGTTCATCGTCACCATTATATTATAGGTAGGCTCATTGTATACCAGCAAGCGGCCCTTGCGGTCCATGATCAAGCCACGCGCAGGATACAGGACTTCTTTCTGGAAAGCGTTGGAGTCGGCATTTTTCTTGTAGTCGTCGCTCATGATCTGCATGGTGAGCAGGCGGACGAGATAGACCGCGATGATGACCGTTGCTATCAACCCGATGATGAACCGACGCTTTTCAAACTCCAGTCCGTTCATTTTCTCTCATCTTTTGAGCTGCCCGACCGGATGCTTTCCACGGCCAGGATAAAGACTGAGGTCAGTGCCCAACTGCTGGCGGCACTGATGGCCAAGTGCTGGTAGTTGGAGAAGGAGAAACTCTCCAGTACAAAAAAACAAATGCTTTGAATCAGCGTTGCCAGGAGGACGTAGCGGGTGAACGTCAGCCCGCCCAGCGTGGAAAAGGACGGCCACACCGACGATGCACTCTCTTCCTCGTGCGGAAGGAAGAAGCCCAACAGGTGGGGCTGGATCATGCCAATCAATGTAAACGTTGCGCTGGAAAGGCCTGGGGTATTGGAGAACATATCGGTGAGGAAACCCATCGCAAAGCTGAACAGCAGCACCTTCCACCGCGCCGTCTCGAGGGGAAAGAGCAAGATGGGGTAGATGCACAGCATGGGGATGGCGTATCCCATGATGTGGACATGGTTGAGCACCAATACCTGGACCGCCAGTATCAGTAGTGACAACAATATGTGCTTGATCGTATTCATGGCTGCGTCCTATTTCTTTTTTGTCTCAAATTCGTCCAGTTTCCTGTACAGTCCGTCCACCTGGGCCTTGTGATGGGTGTACACTACGTCCACATCGGTCAGGTTGGCAAAGTCTGTCCCAAGGTTTACCTTGAGCTGCAGGGAAAGTCCGTCGGGCGCGTTGGAAACTTCGGTGACGCGGCCGACAAATATGCCTGGCGGGAAAATGGCTGAGTAGCCACTCGTTTCCACAAATGCCCCCTTGCCGATGCGTGCATAGCGGGGAATATCATACAGGTAGGCAGTGGTCGTGCTTCCGCCCGTCCACTGCAAACTGCCAAAGTACTGGCTGTGGCGGACGCGGCAGCTGATGTTGCTCTTCACATGCAGCACCGGCAGAACCAATGAATAATGCGAACTGGTCAGGAAAACGATGCCCACGACACCGCCTCCGCCCACGACGCCCATGTCAACCTTGACGCCATCGGCCTCACCCTTGTTGATTACGATGTAGTTCTTTTCCTTATGCAAGCTGTTGGATATGACACGGGCGTGTATCATCTCATATCCCTTGAGCGAATCCCTGACCGACCGTTCATTGATGCCCTCCTTCCTGTTTACCTTGTCCAGTTCCTCGCGCAAGGCAGCCACCTGCGTCTGCAAATAGGTATTCTGCGCCGTCAGCTGCGTATTGGCCTGCTTCAGGTTGATGTAGCTCACGGCCTCTGCATACCATCCGTTGACACGGCCCGCCACCGAATTGGCCGCCGTGTACCAAGCACTGGCCTGATAGGTATTGAACCAAAACAGCAACATGACACTAAAGGCTTCCAGTCCGAGGAACAGAAGCCAATAGAAATATTTTTTCAGGAAAGCCAGCAATGCCTGCATGGACTGTCAGCCTTATTTACCTCATCAGGAAGGAGAAGCGGTCTACATTCTTCAATGCCACGCCCGTTCCCTTTGCCACGCAGTGCAATGGGTCTTCAGCTATATGGAACGGAATGTTTATCTTGTCTTCCAGGCGGCGGTCAATGCCTCTCAGCAGCGCACCCCCACCAGTGAGGTAGATACCATTCTTAACTATATCGGCATACAGTTCAGGCGGCGTATTGTCCAAAGCGCTCAGCACGGCCGTCTCAATCTTGGCCAGGGATTTCTCCAGACAGTGAGCCACTTCCTGGTAGCACACGGGCACTGCCATGGGAAGTGCCGTGATTCGGTTCGGTCCGTGCACGATGAAGTCCTCAGGGGCCGACTCACCCAAGTCCGTCAGGGCTGAACCCACGTTAATCTTGATGCGCTCGGCCATGCGCTCGCCAATCTTCACATTGTGCTGACGGTACATGTACTCCTGGATATCGGCCGTAAAGTCATCGCCGGCCATCTTGATGCTATTGTTGCTCACGATGCCGCCCAACGAAATCACGGCAATCTCAGTCGTGCCGCCGCCTATGTCGACAATCATGTTACCCTCGGGAGCCTCCACGTCAATACCGATACCCATGGCCGCTGCCATAGGTTCAAAAATCAGGTACACGTCGCGGCCGCCTGCATGCTCGGCAGAATCGCGCACGGCGCGCAACTCCACTTCCGTTGAACCGCTGGGCACGCCTATTACCATGCGCAGCGACGGCGAAAACAGGTGGCTTCCCGTGTGGACCTGCTTTATCAATCCGCGCATCATCTGTTCGCAGGCATAGAAATCGGCAATCACACCGTCGCGCAGCGGACGCGTCACGCGAATCTTGTCATTGGCCTTCTCATACATCAATTTGGCCTTCTCGCCCACGGCAATCATCTTGTTTGTCTGCTGGTCCAAGGCCACCACCGAGGGTTGGTCCACCACAATCTTGCCATCGCTGATGATGATCGTGTTGGCCGTGCCCAGGTCCATCGACAATTCCTGTGTAAAAGAAAAGAAACCCATACTACTCCTTTGTTATCTGCGTTCTACCCAATTCATCCTACTTCACGAACCAGCCATGGATGGCCGTATCGTAATGGCTGCTCACGCCAAAGGCGCGCGCGGCAAGCTGGCGGCGGTCCTCCAAATCCGTCACCGCCCCTTTCTTGTTCAGTATATCCAGCAACACACCGTACTCGGCCTTGCTGGGTACAATCACCACGTCCTTGAAATTCTTGGCAGCAGCCCTGATGAGCGATATGCCGCCTATGTCAATCTTCTCTATGATGTCGGCCTCCGATGCACCGCTCTTCACGGTGTCCTCAAAGGGATACAAATCCACAATCACCAAATCGATGGGCGCAATCTCATATTTTCCCATCTCCTCCACGTCTCCCTGCAACTCCCTGCGGCCCAGGATGCCTCCGAACACCTTGGGATGGAGCGTCTTCACGCGGCCGCCCAATATGGATGGGTAGCCCGTCACGTCCTCCACCTTCTGGCATTCATAGCCCAAGCTTTCAATAAATTTTTGGGTACCGCCGGTTGACAGGAACTGGATGCCTTCTTCATTCAACTTCCTGAGCAGCTCATCCAGGCCATCCTTGTGAAACACTGACACGAGTGCCGTCTTTATCGCTTTAACTTCTGACATAATGATACTTGCTTTTACTATTAGGGGTACAAAGGTAGTAATTTCCACCCACAATCTGCCCCATTCTTAATGAAAATATTTTTCAGCGACTCCAAATGCCGCGTTTCTTCACACGGCAGCAAGGTCGCCGACGGACCATCCCGACCGCGCTGAAACGACCCTCACAGCCCGCCTTCCTCAATCCAGCTGCCACAGGCCCATCCACGAAACGTGATGTTCCTTGATGCCCAGCTCATTCATCCATTGCAGCGTCTTGGGAACTTCATAGATGGACGTACCGGGGCCTTTGCCGTCATCGTTGTCCCAGAATTTTCGCGGCGTGCTCCACAAACAGGCGCGGAAGCGGATGGCCTCATAGAAGCTCTTCTTGCAGGCCCACTGACCATGGTGCGCCATCTGCAGGTAGTCGCAGTCCAGGTCCGCCTTGTACGGACTGGCCAGTATCTTCTCGGCCGCCTCCTGCCCCATGTCGCCCAGGAAGACGACGCTCTTGCGCCTGTCCCACACGCGGGTAATCATGGAATTGTTATTGTAGGTATTCTTCTTTATCGTCTCGTCCGTCACGCTCAGAAACCTGAAGTGCAGCCCGTCCACGCTGCCTTCCGTCCCGGGCTGCCTGACATCGAAGATTTCTATGCCGTTCGATTCGTCCAGCGCACGGTAGAAATTGCGGCAGTGCTTCACGTCAACGGGACGGCTCTCAATGTATTCGTCCGAGAAGCGGCTGTGATAGATGCGCCTGATGGTGATGCCGCGCGGCTCGCGCAGGATGCTGGTGAGCGACCCCATGTGGTCCACGTGCGGATGGGTGACAAACCACGTGTCCACCTTGTTGCCCAGGTGCGCCAGGAAGCCGCGCAGGTAGGGTTCGTCCTGCCGGTAGCCGCCGTCCATGACACATACCCGCCCTTGGTCGGTCAGGAACACATAGCTGTTGCCAATCAGGTTGGCCTGCGTGTTGAGCTGCCACATCGTAAATCCATCCTTGCTGCCCCGGGGCGCAAGGACGCGCCCGGCTTCGGCCGGAACGGCCGCCGTGCCGGCAAGGGCCAGCGCACTCGTCTGCAAAAATTTTCTCCTGTCCATAGAATATACCTTTTATCAATCCAACTGCCACAGGCCCATCCACGAAACGTGGTGTTCCCTGATGCCTTTCTCGTCCATCCAGGCCCGCGTCTCAAACGTCTTCAGCTTGCCCGAGCCCGGCCCTTGGCCGAAATCATTCTCCCATACCCACTTGGGCGTGCTCCACAGGCAGGCGCGGAAATCCACGGTGTCATAGAACTGCCGGTCGCATCCGTTCTGCCCGTGGTGGGCCATCTGCATGTAGTCGCTGTCCAGGTCCGAGCGCGGCACGTTGGCCAGCAGCTTGCGGCCGCACTCCACGCCCGCGTCGCCCAGGAACAGGATGCTCTTGCGCCGGTCGCACACCTTGATGACGACCGACGAGTTGTTGTAGCCGTTCTGGAGAATCTCGCGGTTGCTCACGCCCAGTATCCTGAAGTGGAAACCGTCAATGCTCTCCTCCATTCCCGCCTGCTGCAGGTCAATCACCTCGGCGTCCCTGAACGCATCCAGCCTTTCATAGAACATGCGGCAACGCTCCACGCAGTAGTCCTCGCTCTGTATGAGCGCCTCGTTGAAGCGGCTGTGTATGATGCGCCTGATCGTGATGCCGCGCGGCTCAACCATGATGTTGCTCAGCGACCCCATGTGGTCAATGTGCGGATGGCTGATGAACCACGTGTCCACCTTGTTGCCCAGCCGCGCCAGGAAGCCGCGCAGGTAGTATTCATCGTCCTTGTGGCCGCCGTCCATGACGATGACGCGCCCGCGGTCGGTCAGGAACACGTAGCTGTTGCCAATTTGGTTGCACTGCGTGTTGAGCTGCCACATCGTAAAGCCGCTCCTGCCCCGTCTGCCGCCCTGGGCCGCAGCGGGGCTCACCTGGGCCGCTGCCGCCGCGGCAATGGCTGCGCCGCCGGCCTTCAGGAAATTTCTTCTGTCCATATATCTTGATCTTCTTCGGTTGTCAGTATTTCGTAATCTCGCCCGCCAATGACGAGTCCATGCCGCGCCGCACCTCGTCGGGCGACAGGTGATGGCCCAACAGGAACATGAGCTTGGCAATGGCACACTCGGGCGTGCTGTCATAGCCGCTGATGACGCCCGCCTCGAGCAGCGACAGGCTGGTGTCGTACAAGCCCATGTGCACGCTGCCTGCCTGGCACTGCGTGATGTTCACCAGCACGATGCCGCGCCGGCCCGCGTCCCTCAGCTCGTCGACAAACCACGGCATCTGCGGCGCGTTGCCCGCGCCGAAGGTGCGCAGCACGACCGCCTTGAGGTGGGGTATGTTCAGCACCGCATGCACCAGCCGCTGCTGAATGCCGGGAAACAGCGACAGGACCACCACGTTGGGGTCGGTCAGGAAGTGGGCCTTCATGGGGCGGCCGGGGTCGGGGCGGCGTATGAGGTGCTCGTTGTACATAATCTGGATGCCGGCACGGGCCAGCTCGGGATAATTGAACGAGCGGAACGCGTTGAACTGCTCCACGTTAATCTTGGTCGTGCGGTTGCCGCGCATCAGCTTTTCCTTGAAGTACACGCACACCTCGGGCACCATGGGGCTGCCGTCGGCGCGGCGTGCCGCCGCTATCTCAATCGACGTTATCAGGTTCTCCTTTCCGTCGGTGCGCAGCGTGCCGATGGGCAGCTGCGAGCCGGTGAGGATGACGGGCTTGCCCAGGTTCTCCAGCATGAAGCTCAGCGCCGATGCCGTATAGGCCATCGTGTCCGTGCCGTGCAGGATGACAAACCCGTCGTACCCGTCGTAGTTGTCGGCAATGATGTGCGCCAGCCGCGCCCAGTGCTCCGTGGTCATGTTGGAGGAGTCAATGGGCGGGTCAAAGGTGTGGGTGCTGATCCGGCAGTCAAACCGTTTCAGCTCCGGTATGTGCTCCAGCAGCAGGCTGAAGTCAAAGTTCTCCAGCGCGCCGGTCGCCTCGTTCTCTATCATCCCAATCGTGCCGCCCGTGTAGATGAGGAGCACGCCTGGGCGGTAATCTGCCGGTGAAGCCATGTCAGTGTGCGTTATGTTGTACAAAGGTACGAAATTCCCCGCTATCGGTCGCCGTCGGGCGCGTTTTTCTTGTCCAGGGCCTCCTGCATGCGCCGCGCCACGTCCGTGAAATAGGCCGCCAGGCTCATGCGCGCGCCGGCCAGCCTGTCCTGCCAGTCAGCCACCGAGTTGCGGCCCACGATGTCGGTCACGCACTTCACCGCCGCCATGGGGACACCCATCTCGCGGCACGCCTGCCACACGGCAAAGGCCTCCATGTCCACCACGTCGGCATGGCCCGCGTCGCCCTCGGTCACAAAGTCGTCGCCCGTGCTCACCGTGCATTCCCGCAGGGTCGTGCGCCCCTGCAGCACGCTGGGCAGGCAGGCCTGGAACGGCACGCCCGCGCTGCGCAGCTCATAGTCCACGCCCGGGAGGGCACAGCGGGCAAAGTCGCGCTCCCAGAAGCGCAGGCACACGGCAATGTCGCCCACCTCAAGGCTGAAAGCACCTGCCGTGCCCACGTTGAGCACGGCCTGGGGGCGGTGCTCCATGAGGGCGCGCATGGTCATAAGCGCCGCGCGCGCCTTGCCCACGCCGGTCACCACCTGCACCACGTCCCACCCGGGCAGGGACACGGACACGACCTCGCGGGGCAGTGCCCATACCAGCAATAGTTTCTGCTTCTTGTCTGTCATATCGTCATCGTTGTGTCATTCATTTGCATGGACATCGCCGCGCCACCGCCGCGCAGGCCCATTGCCGCGGCCCATGCCCCTCAGCACCGCCCCGCCCCACCGGCGGCACGGGAGCGCGGCGCAAAAGGATTCAGCCCGCGGCCTGCAAAATCACGGACGGGGCGCAAGCCCGCAGCGCG
>JAGAYF010000041.1 GCA_017940605.1 Bacteroidaceae bacterium | reverse complement strand
TCATGATCGTGCCGATACCCTTAATTCAGGTGGCCGACAGCCGTGGGGTTCCACCTCTTCCCATCCCGAACAGAGAAGTTAAGCCCACGCGCGCCGATGGTACTGCGCAAGCGGGAGAGTAGGTCGCCGCCGTCTTTTTTTTAGCAGTGGGAGTCCGCCCGGATGGGGCGGACTCCTTTTTTTTCGTGCATTTTTTGCATATACGACGGCATCGCCCTCTTCGCCATAACGGGAAGGCGGCAGTAGAGGTCGGGGCGTGGTATGAAAAGGCCCTGCCTTAGATAGTCAGGATGTTCCTTGCAGCCATACCAATTTATATATTTAAAATAAGTCCCATTAAGGCCATGGCCATACCTTTGTGATATCGACATTGCCTGCGCCGCTGCGATGGGTAACATGGGGTATGGGTCGGGTGTGACCTGTAAACGGTATTATGATGAAATCTTTTCCCAAATTAATGTATGTGTTGAAGAAAAACGGTCATTAGGCCAAATTTCACGGTATGGTATCTAATGACCGTTATGGGATGTTTTTGCAAAATGGGGGGCGTTTAAATATACTCCCCCATTTTGATAGTTACTTCAACTGGTTAGTTAACCTTAATTGATGTGTCTGCTGCTACATTGGCTTGTACTTCATAGCCTGCTGGAAGCTCTGCCTTTGAACCACAGATAAAGCAAGCAGGCCAGACTACTAAACAAAAGAGAGCAACTGACAATGTCGTGCGGTTTTTCCCTGTTACATAGACATCGCCATTTGTCAAGGGCATCACTTCCCCATTAGGAGCTATCAGCTCGTTAATCTTGATGCCCAGACGCCCTTTTGTACCCCACCAAGAAGATTTTCTGGCTTCATACACCGTGCCGTTCGCAGTCGTGCCATAAGGAATGGCGGTGACGCCATTGACACTGATGTCGCGTGAGACGCGGAAAGCCACTTTTTGCCCTTTTTTGACATCGGCAGCTTGTGTGGGGTTAACAACTTGTAACGGTACCAGCGTTCCTGCCTTTACCGTTACTTCCTTCTGTGCGAATGTGGCCATTGACATCGTGCACAGAACCAAACTAAAAAATAACTTTTTCATTTTGTTTGAAAAGTTATGCCCGTCAGACACCCAAACACAGGCGGTTAAATAAAGATTTTTTGAACCACAAAAGAAAAGCGGGGTATCTGGCCTCTGCCTGTTCACCGTTGAGGTCTTAGGAAACCTGTGTATATGAACAGAGCAGAATTTGATACCCACGCCGTTGGTATAGTCGTACACCCGTAAAGTGTGCGCGAGGCTGTATGAGCCTCTGCACACTAACGGATTGTAGCATGTATTATACCACACCCGTAGCATCTACCTCTGCATTGTTTCTGACATACACGTCTGAAGTTCCTAAGTTCCAACGGTCAAAAACAAGCGTTAGCAAACGCATTTTCAATATGTAGTTGATCCCACCCTATCACCGCTCCGACATTTTGCAAGTCGGTTCGGCATGGGTAAATCGCAGCAAAATTACATATTATTTCCGAATAAATTGCTGTCAATCATCCTAAAAATGACAAAGAGGGAAGCCCAATACGCTTTCTGGCTGTATTGGCGTCCGTAGATAAGGAAATTGATGTAATTTTGCAGCCGAAATGCTTGTAGTTGAGCCTGCTCAGGCTGCTTGCAGCTACTGAAACAACATAATTGTCCTCAGATTGAAGAGACTCTCCGACTTAATGATATATAATAGATTTACAAAATGAAGAGAATATCTATGGTAATGGCAGCCATCATGTTGGCATTCGTGGCTGTCGCCCAAAACAAAATGAAAGATAAAATGATAACCTATCACAAAATTCAAATAGAAGACTGCAACGTCTTCTATCGGGAGGCAGGTGCTTCGGACAAGCCTGCCGTATTGCTGCTGCATGGTTTCCCGTCAAGCAGCCACATGTTCCGCGAACTGATGCCCGAACTGGCTGGTGACTTTCACCTGATTGCTCCCGATTTCCCGTCGTTCGGACAAACGGAGAGCCCCGACCGCGAGCACTTCACCTATTCTTTTGACCATTTGGCAAAGATTGTTGATAAGTTTACCGAGGCGGTGAGACTGACTCGTTTTGCGATGTATGTCTTTGATTACGGTGCGCCTATCGGCTACCGTTTGGCGATGTGGCATCCCGATCGCATTACGGCCATCGTGTCGCAGAACGGCAATATGTATGATGAGGGCCTTGGCAAGAAGTGGGCGGCCCGCAAGGAGTACTGGAAGCATCCGACATCCGAGCTCCGCCAACAGTTTGCCTCGGCTTTTGAACTCGAAACCATCATTGGGCAGTACACTTTCGGGACACCCGAAAACAGTGTCGGACCAGATGGCTACTCGCTTGACTACTATTACGTCAATCTGCCAGGGAGGGCTGAGATGCAGAACGACCTCATTCTTGACTATCGCTCCAATGTGGCTCTTTATCCGAATTTTCAGCAGTATCTGCGCACCTATCAACCCCCGTTGCTTGCTGTGTGGGGAGAGAACGACCCGTCGTTCATCCCTGCCGGAGCCCATGCTTTCAGGCGCGATGTGCCCAATGCCGAAATCCACTTTGTGCCGAGCGGCCACTTCGCACTCGAAAGCCACCATGCCGAGATTGCCGCCCTGATGCGCAAGTTTCTTGCCAAGGTTATCAAGTAAAATACCAAGTTTCATGCCTCTCTGTGCATTGCGGAGGCAGGATGGCAAGAGACTTGCGGGAAGTGACACTGCCCAAGGGCTACCGAATGATGCCCTTGGGCAGTTTTTCTTTTTATATTGGGATGTCTGTCTCGCAGGGGGGTATGGATGGGACAGATTACCGAATCACCTTTTTCCCTTTGATAATGTAGAGCCCGTGAGGAGCGGCCAGGTTGTCCCAGTTCACTTTGCGCCCGTCGGGTAAGTAGGCATGAGTTACGGTCTCCGCGCTGCCGTTGTCCCGTGGGGTTGCAGCCTGTCTTATTCCCGTGACGGTTTCGCCCGACAGGGTGCAGCGCAGCCATGTGTTGGGCTTGTCGGGATGGCCTCCCGACATGTTTTCGTGGTACACTGTGCCGTCCCCGTCGTTGTTGTGCAACTTGAAGAAGATTGTGAACCTGTCCGTCTTCGGCTTCCCTCCCACGGCCCTCCACGGCAGGCTGATAAGGATGCGGTAGCCTTGTGCATTGCGCTCTACGGCATGGCCTATCTGGGCCGTCCAGTCCACCCATCGGTTCTCCGATGCGCGCTGCAACAGTGTCTGGTCGGCTACATTGACCAATATTTTGTACATGCCCATCAGCAGGTTGGTAATGCCGCGCTGGTTCTTGTCCATGTAGAATTCCACGCCGTCGCTGTCCCACACATTGCCGCCCTCGGCAGTCACTATCTTTCTGTCGGTGACGTGAAAGCACAGGTACAGGCTGTCATCGTCCCACGCAGTGCGGATTTGTGCCTGTGCCTGCGACTCTGCTCCTATGAACATGCCCATGGGGACGTACTGCCACTCCCGTGGACCGCCCGGTGCGTGCAATGCGCTGATGGGGCGCACGATGTGTCCGTTCACTGTCCATATGCCGTTCTGCGATGTCAGGCCCGAGATGGACGAAGTGGCCGTTACGGTGCTGTCGTCCGTCTGTGTCATGCTGCACCACAGTGTTTTTGCATCGGGGTTGTGGTCAAAGGGGAACGGAGTGGAGCGTCCGCGGAAATCGCGTGCCAGGGAGTCGCCCACATACACCTGCATCAGGGCATGGTCGGCCGACTGCCGCCCCTCGCTCGACTGGCAGGACAGCAGGGTCTCGCCTGAGCGCAGTTGGACCAGGTAGGGTGCGCCGGCATAGACTGAAGCTGCCAACTGTTCCTCCTGGGCCAGTGCGGAACGACGCTGTGCGCTGCTGCCCGTAACCGTTCCGCTGCGCCAGTTGTCCTGCAGCGTGGAATGGATGGTTACGGGCTTGAACGTTCCGTTCAGTCCGTTGTCCTCGATGGCGAATGCCAGCCCCTTGCCGTCCTGAAGGCAGACGGGGACGGGCATCCCGTCGCGCGCGCCTTGGCGGAAGCTCACCACCTCGGGGGCTGCCCACGTGGCGCAGTTGTCGGTGGAGCGCAGCAGGGTGATGTTCTGGTCGGAGTTGGGCACGTTGTGCTCGTTGGCAAAGAACATTTGCACCTCGCCGCTGGGCAGCTGCATCATGGCCGGTTCCCAACATCCGTCGCTGCCCGTTGTTCCGGCCACATAGAGATCCTGTACGTCCTGCCATGTGCTTCCGCGGGTGGATGAGTAGGCTGCCATGATCTTGTAGGGCAACCCCGAGCCCTCCCTGGCCCGTGCGTTCCATGCATACATGAGCCGCCCGTCGGCCAGCTCCAGCAGTTCTGAGTTGGTGTAGTAGTGTCCTGCCTCCTTGGGCTTTGCCACCAGTGTGGCCGCACCCCACCTGCCGTTTCTGCAGGTGCGCAGGTATACGTTGTCGCCTGCGCTGTATGCACAGGCCAGTGTTCCGTCCGACAGCTGTTTCACCCTGGAGTAGACCCCGGCGTTGAGGAACTGCCGTGTATGGAAGTCCCAGCAGACGCGGATTCCGTCATAGTAGGTCTGGGCATGGAGGCCAACCGTCAGAAGCCAGGTGCAGACGAGGCTTGTGAATCGTAGGGACATGCTTTTTCTTGTTTTGTCAGTCATGCTACAAAATTAGTTGATTTATTTTTGAAACGCCCCCCCATTGGCAGTAAAAATGCGCAAAGGCGGAAATGTCGTTTTTTTACGCCTTGTCGGCTGCGTCTTCATGCCTTGTCCGAAATTTCTCAGGCCGCATTGGCGGGGTTTTTGCGCCTTGGGGGAAGGGATGGAAGGGGCTGTGAAAATCAGGGAGACGTTGTGGGGCGGCTCGGGCAAACAGGGCTTGCCGGGCCGGTAGGACTTGTCGGGCCGGTGGGGCGTGATGGGGTGCAAAGGCGTATTTCATGGCGGTTTTCCCCGTTCTCTCGTTTTTTATTGCTACCTTTGCCTTGAAAATAGACTACCTGAAATGACAGAATCCAGACATCGTTCCGGCGGGGTGCTGTTCCGCGTGCTGCTGACGCTGGCGGCGGCAGTGCTCATCGTGCTGTTCCTGCCGCGTGAACGTACCATGACCTATGAATACACGATAGGCAAGCCCTGGCGCTACGGCCAGATCATGGCTGCCTATGATTTTCCCATCTACAAGAGCGAGCAGGCCATACGCGAGGAACTGGACAGTGCCTTCAGCCGCTTCCAGCCCTACTACAAGCTGGACACCACGGTGGGGAAGACGCAGATGGCGGCTTTCCAGAAAGACATGGCCTCGCAGCAGGCCGACAATATTCCGAAGGAGTACGTGCGCTACCTGCTGAACAGCCTGGCCGAAGTGTATGCGGCCGGCATCCTGGACAATGAGGAGCATGCGGCCCTGCTGGACAGCAACCTGACGGCGGTGCGCATTGAGCAGGGTACTTCGGCCACGCCCCGGCTGGTGAAGAACCTGTATACGACGCGCTCGGCCTATGTGAACATCCTGTCGCTGGCCGATTCGGCCCACTACAGCCGTGAGATACTGGCGCGTTGCGACATCAACAACTACCTGATGCCCAACCTCGTGGCCGATGTAAGGAAAACGAGGCAGGAACAACAGGAACTGCGCATGAGTGTGACCTATGCCAGCGGCATGGTGCAGGCGGGCGAAAAGATTGTGGACCGCGGCGACATCGTGACCCCCCACGTGGCGAGCATCATAGAGAGCATGAAGCGGGAATCGGTGCGCCGCCACGAGAATAAGAGCGGCGAGCAGATGCAGATGGGCGGCAAGCTGCTCATCGTGCTCATGCTGCTTACGGTATTTGCCGTCTACCTGGCCCTGTACCGGCGCGACTACTGGCAGAACCTGCGCAGCATGTGCCTGCTGTACCTGCTGCTGACGGTCTTTCCCATTGCGGCATCGCTGCTGGCGCAGAGCAACCTGCAGAGCGTGTACATCCTGCCAGTGACGATTGTGGCCATCTTTGTCAGCGTGTTCATGGATTCGCGCACGGCTTTCGTGACGGATTTCATAGCCATCGTCCTGGCCTCGCTGGCCCTGCATGAGCCGTACACCTTTGCCCTGACACAGTTCATATCGGGCGTGACGGCCATCTATTCGCTGAAGCAGCTGACTTCGCGCTCCCAGCTCATACGAACGGCCTTCATAGCCACGGTGGCCATGGAACTGTTCATGCTGGGATATGAGCTGAGCCAGGGCCATACGCTCGGCATGCTGGATACGTCGTGGTACATTTCGGGTGCCATCAACGGCGTGCTGCTGCTCTTTGCCTATCCGTTCCTGTTTGTACTGGAGAAAGTGTTTGGCTTCACGAGCCCCATTACGCTGATCGAGCTGTCCAACGTGAGCAACCCGTTGCTGCGCAAGCTGTCGAAGGAGGCGCAGGGAACGTTCAACCATTCCATGCAGGTGGCCAACCTGGCGGGCGAAATTGCCGCCAAGATAGATGCCGACCAACTGCTGGTGCGCACCGGCGCGCTCTATCATGACATTGGCAAGATAATGAATGCGGCCTATTTCACGGAAAACCAGAGCGGCACGAACCCCCACGACAGTCTGTCGGAGGAGCGCAGCGCGCAAATCATCATCCAGCATGTGACCGACGGGCTGGAGCTGGCCGACAAGTACCGCCTGCCCAAGGTTGTCAAGGACTTCATTGCCACGCACCACGGTTGTTCCAAGGCGGGCTATTTCTATATAAAATGGAAGAACGCCCATCCTGACGAACCCGTGGATGAGTCGGTCTTTACCTATCCCGGGCCCAATCCATCGACGAAGGAGCAGGGCATCCTCATGATTGCCGATTCGGTGGAGGCGGCATCGAAGAGCCTGAAGACGATAGACGAGGAGTCCCTGCGCTCGCTGGTCAACAACATCGTGGACGGCAAGGTGAAGGACGGCTACCTGTCGGGCTGCCCCTTGACATTCAGCGACGTTCAGGTGGCCAAGGATGTCCTGGTGCAGACATTGAAGACGATATACCACACGCGCATCAGCTATCCCACCATCAACGAGAAAAAGGAGGCTTCTCCGGCGCGCCACCGAGGGAAATCCTTCTTCAAGAACGGGCAAGGCTACTACTATCACGGCCACAAGGGGAAACATTCCTGAGACGCATGTCCCGCCGGGCCGTGACAAACTGAATTTTGCAAGATGAAAATCATACATACAGCCGACTGGCACATCGGAAACGTGTTCCATCAGCACGAGCGCACGGCCGAGCACGCCCATTTCCTGGCTTGGCTGCTCGCAATGGTGCGCAGCGAACGCCCCGATGCCCTGCTTGTCGTGGGTGACGTGTTTGACAATGCCCAGCCTGCGCCCAAGGCCGAGAAACTCCTGTGGGAGTTCCTGGACAGGCTGACGCAGGAAAATCCGCAACTGAGAATCATCATCACATCGGGCAACCACGACTCGGCCGCCAGGCTGGAGGCGCAGGCTGCGCTGTACCGGCGCATCGGAGTACAGGTGCGCGGTATCCTTCCGCGCGATGAGGGAGGGCGCGTCCTGTTGGATGACCTCTATATCCCCATTGAGGGAAAAGATGCCGACGACCAGGCGGTCATTGTGGCCGCTCCCTATCTGCGGAGGGGCGATGTCGGGGGGAATTCCCTGGAGGAAGGCGCGGCGCAGCTGATGAAGGATTTGCTGAAGGGCGCATCGAAAAAATGGAAAGGCGTGCCCGTCGTCCTGATGGCCCATGTGTTTGTCGAAGGGGTGCTCAGGGAATTGTGTGAGGACCGAAAGATTCCCGTTATCAAGGGATTGGTCGGCGTTGACATGCAGGAAGTGGCGCTCGATGCGGCTTATGTGGCCCTTGGGCACATCCACAAGCCCATGGCGGCCGAGCATTTGGAAAATGTGCGGTATTGCGGAAGTGCCGTCCCCCTTTCGTTTGGCGAGAAAGCCTACAAGCACGGCGTGAACGTCGTGGAAATTTCGCCGGACGGCGGCGCAGCGGTCCGGTTTGAGGAATACCAGCCGTTGTGCCCGCTCTTAAGTATTCCGCAGCAGGGCGCGGCCCGTTTTGAGGAGGTGTTGGATGAGTTGAAACGCTTTCCCTTGTGTGAGAAAGGCAGTTCGGCCGACGGTTGTCCCTATGTGGAAATTATGGTGGCCGAGAAAACGGCCGAACCAGCCCAACTGCGCGCACTGCAAGCCGAGGCGGATCGCCGGCAGGTGCGTCTGTGCAGGATTGTGCGCGTCAATGCCGACGGTACACGGCCTGCCTATGCGGATTCCGTGGAAGAAGAGGAATTATGTGCGCCCCTGAATGTGGCCAAACTGGCGCGAGAGGCCTATAAACGGTGTTTCCGAGAGGATATGCCCGATGAAACGGCCCAACTCTTTGCCGAAGTCAAGCGCGAATGCGAGCAAGGTCCTTCCGAGGCGGCTGCGAAATGAACTTTTGCCCAGAAAGAAAATGCGAATCGAGAAAATAGAGATTACGAACCTTGCATCCTTTGTCGGCCACCAAGTCATGGATTTTTCACAGGGCGTCCTGCGCCATGCCGACCTCATGGCCGTCGTTGCCGACAGGGAAGCAGACAAAGCGGCATTGGTAAGCTGCATTTGCATGACGTTGTACAACCAGCCTGCCCCCATCGGAACGGGATGTATCGCCCCTGCGGAACTGCTTGGGCCGAAAAACGGGAAAGGAAACTGCAAGATCACCTTTTCTGTGCCCAGCGGAGAACTGTATTGCGCCGAATGGCACGTCGGACGGGCCGATGGACACGACCCTGAACTGATTTCGTCCCATTCCCTGCGCATGATAGACCCCAAGGGCAGGGCTTGGCAGGGTGCGGAGGCCTTGGAAAAGACCGCCCAGGCCGTGGGACTCAGTTTCCGACAGTTTTCCACCGCCTTTTTCCTGTCGCAACAACGATTCTTCCAATTTATCGATGCTCCCGATGCGGAAAAAGTGAAAATTCTGGAGGACTTGACGGGGACGGAAGGCTATGGAGAAATTTCGGACCGCGTAAAGGAGAGAAGACAACAGGCACGGCAGGAATATGATGCGCTGTTAAACCGCTTGGAGGGCATGTCGGCCCACCGCCTACTGAATGAATCCACCCTAAGGCAGAAGGAAGATGAATACCAACTGTTGGGCAACAAGATAAGGCTGGCCGAAAACGAGCTGGCGCGGACCAAGGGAAAATTGGCCTGGAAGGAGCGCTACGATGTGGCCGAGAACCAGTTGGGAAAACGGAAGACAGCCCTGGCCGAGGCCCAGAAGAATTTTCATGGCCTGATGTCGCAGCAGGCTGAGTTGGAAAGATACGATGAACTGCTGCCATTCCAGCACGCATACAGCATCGTGGGGGAAAAGTCGGCCCGCATCCGTCAACTGCGTGAGCAACTGAATGATTTCCGCGAGCGGCAACGCGCGCTGCAGGGTCAGATTGATGATGCGGAAAAGGAATTTTCGTCGGCCAGCACGTTGTTGCAGCAGGTGGTCCAGGAAAAGGAAAACCGCCAGGCCGACCTGCGCAAGGGGCACGAGCTTGTGGCTGAGAATAAAAGCCTGAAGACAATGCTTGTCCAGCAGGAACACAGCCTGCAAGCCAAGCAACACCTCCTGGACGCGCTGCAACAGGAGTTGGCACAAGGCACGGCGGAAAGGGAACGCCTGGAGCACCATCGCCAGCAGACCAACCTCATGCTGAACACGATGGTCATGCACCGCCCCCTGCTGGAACGGTTTGAACAAGTGAAATACGAACTGTCGCGCATCCATGAAAATGTATTGGGCATACAGGAACACCAACGTAAGATAGAGAAAGAGAATCAGTCCAAGGCAGAGTTTGAACAAGCCCTGCGGACGTTGCACGAGGATGCGGTGAAACTGGAGGAAACCCTGGGCACGCACCAGGCCCAACTGAACTTGCATGCTATGGCCAACGAGGGAATGGATGCCGAGGCCATTCAGCAAAATGCCATCAGCATCCATCAGAAAGAAGGCGATATCCGCGTGGCGCAGAGCCTGTGGAACAAGATTTGCCTCGAGTTCGATGAAATCGGGGCATTGGATTCCGAAATCCGCCAATTGGAATCCCAACTGGCGCAAAAGGGGAAAGAGAAACAACAGCAGGAGTCGGTGTGTGCCGAGGGCGAAAAGCGGTGCGAAAATGCCTACCAAAGCTATTTTCTCAGCCAGAACATGCACATCGGCGAGCTTCGCGCCCAACTCAAGGAGGGCGCGCCGTGTCCCGTGTGCGGCGGAACGCACCATCCGTTCCACTCTGAGACGGAGCAAGCCTTGGGGGAACTTCACCTCAAGCTGAAATCGGATTACGAAGAGGCGGAAGCGCGGCTCAGGCAGGCCAGGGAGGATCTTCATGCGTTGAAGAACGAGATAGTCTCGACCGAAGTCTTGCTGAATGAGAAGAGAAAGAACAAGATCAGTGCAGAAAAATTCCTGCAGGGCGATCGCGAGGAATGGCAGCGGTATGTCTATCTGGATGGCAGCTTTGCCGATGCGTCGGTGACGGCCAACCGCGCCACCCGTGCCCAGATATTGGCACTGTTGCTCGACAATGCCACGCGCGAAAAGGACGACAGTGCCAGGAGCAGCCGCGAGTTCCTGCTTCATCAGGGTGAAATAAACCGCATCAACAAGGATATTCAGGCTGTGACGCTCAGGCAGTTGCAAAATGCCGAGCAGCAGCACTCCATACAGGCTCAGGTCAGGGCGTGCCAGGCTCTTGTGGAACGCCATGAGGAAGCCATCAGCACGGCCAAGGGCAAGATTGCCGAGATAACGGGCAAGATAGAACCCCTGCTCTCCATTACCGGATGGAAGGAGGACGTTATCCATAGCTATGACAAGTTGGTGGCACTGCTGGACCAGATGGGGCAGACGTGGACCACCTACAACGAGTCGCTGCAGGCCGATGAGCAGAACCTGTTGCTGACAGAGCGGGAACTGGCCGCGCAAAACCGTCAGGTGCAGCGCACCCAGGCCGAGATTCAGGATGTGCAGGCAGCCATTCAGGCCCTGCGCGACAGCCTGTCCAAGAATGATGGCGAGCTGCGCCAGATGTTCAGGGACGAAAGCCCCCAAGCGGTTGAGTGCAAGTCGTCGGATCGCGTGGCGCAGGCGTCGCAGGCCCAGGATGAGGTGCATGAGCGGCTGCACCAGTTGCAGGAACAGTCCCGCGCTTGGGGCATACGCATAGCGACCCTGGCGCAGGAGCAGCAATGCACGGAGCAGGAATTGAAGGAGGTGCAGACCGCGCTGGACACCCGCATGGCGCAGTTCAATGCCCTCCATTCGCCGGTGCAGTTTGCGGAATTGGAACGCCTGTTTGCCGATGGCCGCGACTGGAGTGGGCTTAGGGAAAAAGTCCAGGCCTGCCACCAAGCCCTGCGCGAGGCTCAGAGGGACTATGAGCGTGCCGAACAGGAACTGGTGGCCCTGAGGCAATCGGAACACCATATTGGCGAAATGGAGAACCAGCCGGCACTGGAAAGCCAGTGCGGCCGCCTGACGCACCAAATAGAGGAGGACCGCCGGGCACTGGCCGACATTCATCTTGTGCTGGACGGCCACCGCCGCTGCCTGGCCGAGATGGCGGCCGAGGAAGACAGAAAAAAAGAACTGAAGGAAAAACTGTTGCGCTGGGAGCAGCTGGACCAGGCCATGTCGGGGCAGGACGGAACGGACTTCAGGACGATGGTTCAGTCGCGCGTCCTGGCCACGTTGGTGGCCCATGCCAACCGCCAGTTGCAGGTGTTGGCACCGCGCTATGCCCTGCTGGCCCATGCCGACTCGTTGTCGCTGGAGTGGCAGGACCATGACATGATGGACGTGACGCGCCCTATGGGCGCGCTGACGCGAGGCGAGCGCAGCCTGGCGTGCATGGCACTGGCCATGGGCCTGTCGGCATGGCAAAGCCAGGATGCCGGCGTGGACATGCTGTGGATAGACGACAGCTTTGCGCAGTGGGACGACAGAAGCCTCAACGAACTGGTGGGCATGCTGGGCCGTTGGCCGGGCGTGTCGGGGCGGGTGGTGTGCGTGCTGAGCCAGCATCCGCTGATGCAGGAACGCATTGCCCCGCAGATAAGGATAGAGGCCGGCCCTGACGGACAAGCCACGGTGACACAGGGCTGACGGCCATGCCGGCCGTGGCCATGACGTTGCCGAAGGGCGTGTGGCCGCTGTTGTCGCACCCCATGGGAGACGTGAACAGGCCTTGGCGCATGGAAGACGGCAGGAAGGATGACGGTAAGTGGTTGAAGAATAGCAGAAAAGTAACTGAAAAATACAACAAGGCACAGGTGGGGATTCTTACGCCTTGTTTGAAATCTTTTGCGCCTTGTCCTGGTGCTTTTCGGGCCGCGTTGTCCCAACTTTTGCGCCTTTCGGTTTTTCGCTTTCCTGAAGATGCGCGGTATGGTGCGTCCCTGTCCACTGTGAGGGTTGTCTTTCGCCGTGTCAGGGGCGTCCTTGATGTTTTTTCCAGAGAAAAAAGGATGTTTTGCGGCCCAACTGTGCGAAAATCCCTATCTTTGCATAAAATATGACTGAAAATGGATAAAATTTCAAGACGTTCATTCTTGCGCGGTGGCGTGGCCGGCGTTGCGGCCATGGCCGTGTCGACCCCATTGGCCTCGTGCAGCGGTGAAAGGCCGTCCGTGCAGCAACCGCCCGTTGTGGGCAGCTACGATGTCGTGGTGTGCGGCGGCGGTCCGGCAGGAGTCATGGCGGCATTGGCAGCGGCCCGGCAGAAAATGAAGGTGGCACTCGTGGAGCGCTACGGATTCCTGGGCGGCATGGCCACGATGGGCTATGTGATGCCCATCAGCGAATTTACTTTTAACGGACACCTGGTCATCGGGGGCATTCCCTGGGAATTCATCAAGCGGCTGGAAAGCATGGGCGGGGCTTACATTGAGACTCCCAAGGGCAACGTCGATTTTGACGTGGAACTGTACAAGCTGTGCATGCAGCGCATGGTGCTCGAGGCAGGCGTGGACCTGTACATGCACTCCTACATGACGGGTTGCACGATGGACGGAAACCGCCTGCAGCAGATCATTATCCATAATAAGAACGGGGCTGAGGCCATTGAGGGCAAGACGTTTGTCGATGCCACGGGCGATGCCGATTTGGCCCACATGGCGCACGTGCCCATGCAGCCCGATGCCGACGGTGAGCGTCAGCCGTCGTCGTTTTGTTTCATCCTGTCGGGCGTGAAGACGGATTCGGACATGATGATGAGGTGCATGTACCACGACGGGCGCTCAGGGCCGAGCCAATGCCTGCCCGTGCGCGAAAAGTTGCTGAAGATGAAGGAGGAAGGCGCGGACTTGCCCGACTTTGGCGGTCCGTGGTTCAATAATGTCATGCACAAGGGGTCGGTGGCCGTGAATATGACGCGCCTGGCGGCCGACGCGTGCGACAACCGTGGGTTTATGCAGGCGGAATGCCGCCTGCGGGAGGATATATTCAAGTTTGTACGCATCCTGCGCGAGAATTTCGAGGACTTCAAGCATTGCTACGTGTCCTCCACCGCGCCCCAGGCAGGCATACGTGAGTCCAGGAGAATCCTGGGCGTGCATACGGTGTCGGCCGAGGAATACCTGGGCGGTTATCGCTATGAGGACAGCGTTTCGCGTGGGGCGCACCCCATTGACATCCATTCCAGCAAGGGTGCGGGCCAGGTGCGTTCCGACCTGAAGCAGGCGGCCTACGTCCCCTACCGTTGCATGATAGCCCAGGACTATCCTAACCTGCTGGTGGCAGGGCGTTGTGTGTCGGCCGACCGGCATGCGCTGGCGTCGCTGCGCGTGCAGGCCAGTTGCATGGGCATGGGGCAGGCTGCCGGTGCTGCGGCGGCCCAAAGCGTGCGCACGGGCAGGGATGTGCAGGGCATCGATACGGCCGAATTGGTAAGTACGCTGAAAAAATGGGGGGCAGTCATCTGAATTAGGCGGCCCTTTGGCCCGTCCGGTGGACGATAATAGGCTTTTTCCCCGTCAAAAATTTTGCTGGGTAGAACAAAGGCCGTATTTTTGCACCGTGTAAATATTGTCAAGCACAAGAGATAGTACGAATCTTTCTAATATTATTTAAAATGAAGAAATTATTTACCTTATGTTGCGCTCTCGTGTTGGGCGCAGTGGCTGCCAACGCTCAGGTGACCGTTAAGGGCAGCAAGTTGACCGACAACATTTCCGTAGGCTTGGCCGGCGGAGTGGTAACGCCCTCGGCACACCACGCTTTCTTCAGCGACATGCGTCCCGTGGCCAACCTGACACTGGCTAAGCAGATAACGCCCATCCTGGGCTTGGCCGTTGAAGGCGAAACAGGCTTCAATACGACGCATCTGACGGGTGTGCACAGCAAGACAACGTTTGACGTGCTCAATGTAAACCTGTTGGGCCAGGTAAACCTGAACAACCTGATCGCAGGCTATAAGGGAACGCCCCGCTTCCTCGAGTTGGTGGCCGTTTTCGGCGCAGGATGGGGACATGACTTCGTGGGAGGTGGCTCTGACCACAACTACATGGCTTCCAAGGCCGGCCTAAATTTCAATTTCAACCTGGGCGAGGCCAAAGCATGGCAGATTAATATCAAACCGGCCATTACGTGGAACGTTACCGACAACAACGACTGGATTCGCTACAATGTGAACAAGAGCGCGCTGAGTCTGTTGGCTGGAGTGACCTATAAGTTCAAGAACAGCAACGGTACGAACAATTTCCAGATTGCCAAATTGTACGATCAGGCCGAGGTGGATGCGCTGAACGCAAAGATAAACGACCTGCGCACCAGCCTGAACAGCGCAAACAACGCAAAGGCACAGGCTGAGGCCAATGTGAAGGATTTGCAGCGCCAGCTGAACGACTGCCGCAACAAAGCCCCCGAGGTTGTCAAGGTGACGGAAAAATCGAGCACCAACAATTTGGAGAGCGTAGTGACTTTCGCACAGGGCAAGTCGGTTGTGGCCGCATCGCAGTACCCCAACGTGGAGCGTATTGCCACTTACCTGAAGAATCACGCCAACAGCAAGGTGGTTATCAAGGGCTATGCTTCCCCGGAAGGCAGTGCGGAAATCAATGCCAAGCTTGCCAAGGCACGCGCCGAGGCTGTGAAGAGCCTGCTCATCAAGAAATACAGAATAAGTTCCAGTCGCATCGAGGCTGAGGGCCAGGGCGTAGGAAATATGTTCAGCGAGCCTGACTGGAACCGCGTTGCCATTTCTACTTTGAGCGAATAAAGAGAACCAAATCGTCTTATTACAATCATTTTTGCCTGCCATCCTTTTTCGGTGGCAGGCTTTTTTGCTGTTTTTCCCGTGAAAAAGTTGTATCTTTGCCCTGAAATATTTTGAATGGGTTTCTTATGGAGAATCAAGAAAAGAAAACCGTGCCGGGTGCGCCCAGCGTGGATGCCGATCCCAAGGTATTGGAGGGAATATACGCCAATTTGGCCATTATTGTCCACAGCAGTTCTGAGTTTGTCGTGGATTTCCTGGGCTTGATGCCTGGAATGTCGCGCGTTCCCGTGAAGGAGCGTTTGGTGCTTACTCCGCCAGCCGTCAAGACGCTTCTGATGGAGTTGCGAGAGAACCTGGCGCAGTACGAAAAGCTGTTCGGTGAAATCAAGATTGCGGACAGTGTGCCCTCCATCCCGAACATGCCCACCGGTTTCAAGGCCTGACCAAAATTGGGCTTCTTTTTAAAAGGATAATACATTATATAATATAGACAGACAGGAAATATGTCAAACAAGGACGTGAATAATGAAGAATTGCAGGTGGATGTGCCTGCCGAAGTGGCTCAGGGGGTGTATGCCAACCGTTCAATGGTGTCCCATTCCTCGGCCGATTTTGTCGTGGACTTCTTCGGGGTGCTGCCCGGGCTGCCCCGTCCGATCCTGAAAAGCCGCGTGGTGCTGGCGCCCGAGCATGCGAAGCGCCTGTTCATGGCATTGGCTGACAACGTCAGGAAATATGAGCAGACGTTTGGGGAAATCAAGCTCCCGATGAATCCTCCCATGCCCCCCATGCCTTTCCCGCCGGCTACGGGCGAGGCTTAATGACGGCCGGTTGTGTAATGGAAAACTACGATTTCGATAAAGTCATTGACCGCCGAGGTACGAATGCCTATAAATGGCGCATGCTGCCCGACAAGTTTGGGCGCGAAGATTTGCTGCCCCTCTGGGTGGCCGACATGGACTTTGCAACGCCGCCGTTCATTGTCAACGCGCTGCGTGAGCGGCTGAACCATGAAGTGATGGGCTACACGGTCACTCCCGACGGGTATTGGGAGGTTGTTGCGCGTTGGATAGAGAATCATCACGGCTGGCGTGTCCCCGAGGAGTGGTTCACCTACATCCCCGGCATTGTGAAGGGAATCGGCATGGCGGTGAATGTGTTCCTGCGCCCCGATGAAAAGGTGATCATCCAGCCGCCCGTCTACCATCCCTTCAGATTAACGCCCCAGGGAAACGGCCGCGAAGTCGTGTTCAACCCCTTGCGCGAAACGCCCCAGGGATACGAAATGGACTTTGAGAACTTGGCGCAGGTGTGTGACGAGAAATGCAAAATGCTCATCCTCTCCAATCCTCATAACCCCGCAGGTATCATGTGGAAGCGCGACGCGCTGGTGCGCCTGGCCGATTTTTGTGCCGCCCGCGGTGTGTTGGTCATCTCGGATGAGATTCATTGCGACATGCCCTTGTTCGGAAACCATCATGTGCCGTTTGCTACGGTTTCCGATGCGGCGGCACAGAATTCCATTACATTCGGAGCACCTTCCAAGACGTTCAACATGGCCGGTATCGTCAGTTCCTACGCCATCGTTCCCAATGCGCAGCTGCGCCGCCGCTTCTTCACCTGGCTGGCCGCCAATGAACTGAACGAGCCTACGTTCTTCTCCACCATTGCCACCATGGCCGCCTTTCGGGAGGGGGAAGGCTGGCGGCGGGAAATGCTGCGATACGTAGAGGACAACGTGTTGTTCGTAGAAGACTACTGCCGGCAGCACATGCCCCAAGTCGTCCCCGTGCGCCCCCAGGCCTCGTTTCTGGTGTGGCTGGATTGCCGCCGGCTTGGCCTGACGCAAACCCAATTAATCGACCTTTTTGTCAACCGCGCTCGCCTGGCGCTCAACGACGGAACTACGTTTGGACAGGAAGGTGCGGGCTTTATGCGGCTGAACGTGGGAACTCCCCGCCAGGTGCTGCAGGATGCCATGCAACGTCTGCACAGGGCCGTCCGTTCCTAGTCGAAAAAGAACTCCAACCCATTGATAGTGCATGAATGGCAGCAAAGCGTAAGGAATTACGCCTTGTTTGCGTAGTTTTTACGCCCCGTACAGGATTTTTCGGGCCGTGTTTGCGTACTTTTTGCGCCTTTGCCTCGGTTTTTGCCTTGAATGGGTAACCCTGTCATGGGTTTAGGGCCGTTTTTGAGGTCCGTATGTGTAAAAATGAAGGGTAAAACAGCTTGTTTTAGGGAAATTTTACCCCATTTGTGCTGTACGGCATAAAAAATGGCGCAGATATGTTGGTGTGCAGTCAAAATGATACAAGAAAAGAAGTTTTTTGAAAAATTAATCATTGAAAAAGTTTGCCGAATATAGAAAAATTAGTAACTTTGCAAGCCAAAATGTGGTATTACGCCCTTTTTGAAGCATGAATTTTAGAATAAAAATAAAAATAATATATTAAAAATCAATCACATGCCTACTATTCAACAATTAGTAAGAAAGGGTAGGGAAACAGTTGTCAGCAAGAGCAAGTCGCCTGCGCTGGACGGTTGTCCGCAGCGTCGTGGCGTCTGTGTTCGTGTGTACACAACCACTCCCAAGAAGCCCAATTCGGCCATGCGCAAGGTGGCGCGTGTCCGTTTGACTAATTCCAAGGAGGTGAACTCCTACATCCCTGGAGAAGGCCACAACCTGCAAGAGCACTCAATCGTGATGGTGCGCGGTGGCCGTGTAAAGGACCTCCCTGGTGTTCGTTATCACATCGTGCGCGGTACACTCGATACTGCCGGTGTAGCCAACCGCACGCAGCGCCGCTCCAAGTACGGCGCCAAAAAACCCAAGGCAGCTAAGTAAGTAACAATTAGTAATTGGTACGGTCGCAGATAGGTTGAGTAAAGCTCTCGTGAGAGACTTGAAGCACAGGAAGCAGCCGAAACCGCAAACCAAAGAAAATGAGAAAAGCTAAACCAAAGAAGAGAGTCGTACTGCCCGATCCGGTATACAACGACCCCAAAGTGACAAAGTTCGTCAACCACTTGATGTACGATGGAAAGAAGTCCATTTCTTTCGGCATTTTCTACAAATCGCTCGATATCGTAGCAGCCAAGAGCAGTGAGGAGGGAAAGACATCCCTCGACATCTGGAAGGAAGCCCTCGACAAGATCACCCCGCAGGTGGAGGTGAAGTCGCGTCGTATCGGTGGCGCAACATTTCAGGTTCCTACCGAAATCCGCCCCGACCGCAAGGAGTCCATTTCCATGAAAAACCTGATTAACTTTGCCCGCAAGCGTTCCGGCAAGAGCATGGCTGAGAAACTGGCAGCCGAGATTATGGACGCATACCATGAACAAGGTGGCGCATACAAGCGCAAGGAAGACCTGCACCGCATGGCCGAGGCCAACCGCGCATTCGCTCACTTTAGGTTCTAATAAGAAAGAGAGAGAAAGAGAAAAATGGCTAAGCAAGATTTGCATTTGACACGTAATATCGGCATCATGGCTCATATCGATGCCGGTAAGACAACAACATCCGAACGTATCCTTTTCTATACGGGTAAGACCCATAAGATAGGTGAGGTGCACGAAGGCGCAGCCACCATGGACTGGATGGCTCAGGAGCAGGAGAGAGGTATTACCATTACTTCTGCCGCCACGACCACCTATTGGAATTGGAATGATAAGCAGTATAAGATTAATTTGATAGATACCCCGGGGCATGTCGACTTTACGGCCGAGGTGGAGCGTTCATTGCGCGTCCTGGACGGTGCAGTGGCCACCTATTGTGCAGTCGGCGGCGTTGAGCCCCAGAGCGAGACAGTGTGGCGTCAGGCTGACAAGTACAATGTTCCCCGCATAGGGTATGTAAACAAGATGGACCGTTCCGGTGCCAACTTCTTTGATGTGGTTCGCCAAATGAAGGAAGTCCTGGGTGCCAATCCGTGTCCAATCAATGTGCCTATCGGCGCAGAAGAAAAGTTCAAGGGCGTTATCGACCTGATTAAGATGAAGGCCATCCTGTGGCACGATGAAACCATGGGGGCTGAATATGAGGTGGATGAGATTCCCGCAGAATTTCAGGCTGAAGCCGATGAGTGGCGCGCCAAATTGGTGGAGCAGGCTGCCGAGTGTGATGAATCTTTGATGGATAAATTCTTTGAAGATCCCAATTCCATCACCGAAGATGAACTGATTGCCGCCATCCGCAAGGGGACTTTGTCCATGGACATTACTCCCATGTGCTGTGGCTCTTCATTCAAGAACAAGGGCGTACAGACGCTGCTCGATTATGTATGTATGTTCTTGCCCTCTCCGTTGGATACTCCCAATGTAATCGGAAGCAACCCCGATACGGGTGCTGAGGAAGACCGCAAGCCGTCGGAAGATGATAAGACAGCGGCCTTGGCATTCAAGATTGCCACTGATCCATACGTAGGTCGTTTGACGTTCTTCCGTGTCTATTCCGGAAAGGTCGTTGCAGGATCATATATCTATAATGTACGTTCTGGAAAGAAAGAACGCATCAGTCGCTTGTTCCAGATGCACTCCAACCACCAGAATCCTGTGGAGGAGATTGGTGCTGGTGATATCGGTGCTGGCGTTGGTTTCAAGGATATCCGTACAGGCGATACGCTCTGTGACGAAGACGCACCCATCGTATTGGAATCCATGGATTTCCCCGATCCTGTCATCGGTATTGCAGTTGAACCCAAGACGCAGAAAGATTTGGACAAGCTGTCCAATGGCTTGGCCAAGTTGGCAGAGGAAGATCCTACCTTTACCGTCAGGACTGACGAGCAAAGCGGACAAACTGTCATCTCCGGCATGGGCGAACTCCACTTGGATATCATCATTGACCGCCTGAAGCGTGAATTCAAGGTAGAGTGCAACCAAGGAAAACCGCAGGTAAATTACAAGGAGGCCATTACGCAGACCGTCAACTTGCGCGAAGTGTACAAGAAGCAGTCTGGTGGCCGCGGTAAGTTTGCCGATATCATTGTAAACGTAGGTCCTATTGACGAAGATTACAAGGAGGGTGGCTTGCAGTTTATCAACAAGGTGACCGGCGGTAACATTCCCAAGGAATTCATACCTGCTGTTCAGAAGGGCTTTGAAAATGCCATGAAGAGCGGTGTGCTTGGTGGCTATCCAATGGACAGCCTGAAAGTGGAACTCCTTGACGGTTCTTTCCACCCCGTGGATTCCGACCAGTTGTCGTTTGAAATCTGTGCATTGAATGCATACAAGAATGCATGCGCCAAGGCCAAGCCGGTATTGATGGAACCCATGATGAAATTGGAGGTTGTTACCCCCGAGGAGAGCATGGGCGATGTGATCGGTGACTTGAACAAGCGTCGTGGTCAGGTTGAAGGCATGGAAGCAAGCCGTTCAGGTGCACGTGTAGTGCGTGCCACTGTCCCATTGGCCGAAATGTTTGGCTATGTGACGGCACTCCGAACCATTACATCGGGTAGAGCTACTTCCTCTATGCAATATGATCATCATTCGCCAGTGTCGAGCTCAATTGCAAAGACCGTTCTGGAAGAAATCAAAGGTCGCGTAGATTTGGTATAAGATAATTAAATATTAAAACGTGTCTTAACGAATGACTCTTAAGGCATATAAATAAAATCATAAAGTAATAATGAGTCAAGACTTTCAAAAAATTAGAATTAAGCTGAAATCCTACGACCACACATTGGTGGAGAAGTCAGCTGAAAAGATTGTAAATGCTGTCAAGGCAACGGGTGCTATCGTTAGTGGTCCTATTCCATTGCCTACTCACAAGCGCATCTATACTGTTAACCGCAGTACGTTTGTTAATAAGAAGTCGCGTGAACAATTCCAATTGTGCTCATATAAGCGTCTTATTGACATATTCAGTTCGTCTGCACAGACAGTCGATTCCTTGATGAAGCTGGAATTGCCATGTGGCGTTGAAGTAGAAATCAAAGTATAGTTTTTTATTAATAATAATTGAAATGCCAGGATTAATTGGAAAGAAAATCGGAATGACATCCGTTTTCAGTGCCGAGGGAAAGAATATTCCATGCACTGTTATCGAAGCTGGTCCTTGCGTTGTAACTCAGGTGAAGAACCAAGAGAAGGATGGGTATGAAGCCATTCAACTTGGTTTTCAGGAGGCCAAAGAAAAGAATACGACATCTCCGATGTTGGGTCACTTCAAAAAGGCAGGTACAACGCCAAAGAGACACTTGGCCGAGTTCAAGGATTTTAAGCAAGATCTGAAGTTGGGTGACACTGTGACGGTCGACATCTTTGCTGAGGTGAAGTATGTTGATGTTACAGGTACTTCAAAGGGTCGCGGATTCCAGGGTGTAATGAAGCGCCATGGATTTGGTGGTGTAGGTCAATCTACACACGGTCAGGATGACCGCGCCCGTAAGCCGGGTTCTATCGGTGCTTGTTCTTACCCTGCCAAAGTATTTAAAGGTACACGTATGGGTGGCCAGATGGGTGGTGACCGTGTCACGACTCAGAACTTGGAGGTACTGAAAGTGATTCCTGAACACAACCTTTTGCTTATCAAGGGGTCTGTAGCAGGATGTAATGGTTCAATCGTTTTAATTAAGGAATGATGGAAGTTAGTGTTTTAAATAAAAACGGTGTTGATACCGGTAAGAAGGTTACATTGAATGAAGCTATCTTTGCGATAGAACCTAACGACCATGCAGTATATCTGGATGTAAAGCAATACCTTGCAAATCAACGTCAGGGTACGGCTAAAACGAAGGAAAGAAGTGAGTTGAGTGGTTCTACTCGAAAGCTGGGTCGCCAGAAAGGTGGCGGTGGTGCTCGTCGAGGTGACATCAATTCCCCCTTATTGGTGGGCGGTGCTCGTGTGTTCGGTCCGAAACCCAGGGATTATGGTTTCAAATTGAACAAAAAGGTAAAACAACTTGCTCGCAAATCTGCATTGACATACAAGGCTCAGGAA
Organism: Bacteroidaceae bacterium; assembly: GCA_017940605.1. Taxonomy (GTDB): domain Bacteria; phylum Bacteroidota; class Bacteroidia; order Bacteroidales; family Bacteroidaceae; genus UBA6382. The sequence goes on along the minus strand of JAGAYF010000041.1, from coordinate 35,325 downwards.
AATGCCATTGTCGTTGTAGAGGATTTTACATTTGATGCGCCCAAGACCAAGGACTTTATCTCTTTTGTGGAGAACCTGAAAGTAGCAGACAAAAAAGTCCTGTTATTGATGCCTGAAGTTGACAAGAATGTCTATTTGTCTGCGCGTAATCTTAAAAAATCCAAAGTAATGGCGGCCAGGCTGCTTAATACATACAGTGTTATGGATGCAGCAGTTTTGGTATTTACGGAGGGAGCGCTTTCTCAGGTCAATGAAGTTTTAACTAAGTAAACAGTATAGATATGAATTTTATTATCAAGCCCCTGATTACTGAAAAAATGACAAGTATCACAGAAAAGGCCAATAACAAATTTGGTTTTGTGGTACGTCCGGAAGCTAATAAATTGCAGATTAAGGCTGAGGTAGAAGCATTCTATAATGTGACAGTTAAATCTGTGACTACAATGCGTTATGCAGGTAAAACGAAGCAGCGTTACACAAAAACAGGCTTAGTAAAGGGCCGTAGAAATGCTTTCAAGAAAGCAATTGTAACTCTTGCTGAGGGTGAAACTATCGATTTTTACAGTAATATTTAATAATTAGATGGCAGTACGGAAATTAAGACCTGTAACTCCAGGCCAAAGACACAAGATTATTGGTACATTCGAAGAAATAACTGCATCTGTACCAGAGAAGTCTCTTGTATATGGTAAAAGGTCCACAGGTGGACGTAATAACCAAGGCCACCGCACGATGCGCTACAGAGGCGGTGGACACAAGAGAAAGTTCCGTTTCATTGACTTTAAGAGGGAAAAAGATGGAATTCCCGCAGTTGTAAAGTCAATCGAATATGATCCAAACCGTTCAGCACGTATCGCATTGTTGTACTATGTTGACGGTGAAAAGCGTTACATTATAGCACCAAATGGCTTAAAGGTTGGTGTTACTGTTATGTCTGGAGAAAATGCAGCTCCAGAAGTGGGTAACACTCTCCCATTATCAAAAATTCCTGTAGGTACTATAATTCATAATTTGGAATTGCGCCCAGGACAAGGGGCGATATTGGTTCGCTCTGCTGGTAATTTTGCTCAATTAACATCTCGTGAGGGAAAATATTGTGTAGTTAAATTGCCTTCTGGTGAAATTCGTCAGATTTTGAGTGCATGTAAGGCAACTATAGGTAGTGTAGGAAATTCTGACCATGCGTTGGAACGTTCAGGTAAGGCTGGCCGTTCTCGTTGGTTGGGACGTCGTCCTCATAATAGAGGTGTTGTTATGAATCCTGTTGATCACCCGATGGGTGGTGGTGAAGGTCGCCAGTCTGGTGGCCATCCGCGTTCACGTACTGGTTTGTACGCTAAGGGTCTAAAGACAAGACGCCCAAAGAAGCATTCAGACAAATACATTCTTGAGAGAAGTAATAAGAAATAATTATCAGTAAAATTTGATTAAATTATGAGTCGATCGTTAAAAAAAGGTCCATATATTACTGTTTCTTTAGAGAAAAAAATCCTCTCAATGAATGAGAGTGGTAAGAAGAATGTTGTTAAGACATGGGCTAGAGCTTGCATGATTTCTCCTGATTTTGTTGGTCATACAATAGCAGTTCATAATGGTAATAAATTTATTCCTGTTTATGTGACTGAAAATATGGTAGGTCATAAGTTGGGCGAATTTGCTCCTACTCGTAAGTTTGGAGGTCATGCTGGTAATAAGTCTAAATAATTATAAGTGTGATATTAAATTGAAAAATAAATAATGGGAGCTAGAAAAAGAAACTCAGCCAATGCAAGAAAGGAAGCCTTAAAAGGTGAAACTTTTGCCATATTGAGAAATGTTCCTTCTTCGCCTCGAAAAATGCGATATGTAGTTGACTTGATTCGTGGCATGGAAGTAGGACGCGCTCTGAGTACCCTCAAGTTTTCTAAAAAAGCAGCTTCTGTATCTGTTGAAAAACTACTGCGTTCTGCTATTGCAAATTGGGAGCAGAAGAATGATAGAAAAGCTGAAGATGGAGAACTTTTTGTACAAAAAGTTTTTGTGGATGCTGGTTCAACGTTAAAACGTATGCGTCCTGCGCCTCAAGGCCGCGGTTATAGAATACGTAAGCGTTCAAACCATGTTACTTTATATGTTGGTTCAATTAATGTGGCTTCGGAAGTTCCAGTAGCCGATACAGAAGAAGTAAAAACTAAATAGAATCATGGGACAGAAGATAAATCCGATAAGTAATCGATTAGGAATTATTCGAGGCTGGGATTCCAATTGGTATGGTGGAAAAGATTTTGCTGATACGTTGTTGGAAGATACAAAAATAAGGAAGTATCTTGATGCACGTTTGGCAAATGCTAGTGTTTCACGAATTGTTATTGAACGAACACTTAAATTAATAACAATTACAATATGTTCTTCTCATCCTGGAGTGATCATTGGCAAAGGTGGTGCTGAAGTTGATAAACTAAGAGAAGAACTCAAGAAAATCACAGATAAAGATATCCAAATTAATATATATGAGGTAAGAAAACCTGAACTTGATGCGCAGATAGTCGGTAAAAGTATTGCCCGGCAAATTGAGGGTATGGTTGCTTATCGTCGTGTTATTAAGACTGCACTGGCAAATACAATGCGCGCAGGTGCAGAAGGTATCAAAATACAGATTTCAGGTCGCTTGAATGGTGCTGAAATGGCCCGCAAAGAAATGTATAAAGAAGGTAGGACTCCTTTGCATACATTTAGGGCAGATATTGACTATTGCCAGACGGAAGCTTTAACAAAAGTGGGTCTACTTGGCATAAAGGTTTGGATCTGTCGTGGCGAGATATATGAGAAGAGAGAACTTGCACCGAATTTTATCCAGCAAAAGGACAAATCTCCGCGCGGATTTAGCGGAAATGCTCGGGGTCGTAGTGATAGAGGTGGTCGCAAAAGACGTAATTCTAATCGTTAATATGTAAATTTATGTTACAACCGAAAAGAACAAAATATAGAAGACCGCAGAAAGGCCGCAGTAAGGGCAATGCTCAGCGTGGAAATCAATTGTCCTTTGGAAGTTTTGGAATAAAAAGCCTAGATACCGAGTGGATTAATAGTCGTCAGCTTGAAGCTGCCCGTGTTGCAGTAACCCGTTATATGCAACGCCAAGGTCAAGTGTGGTGTAGGGTATTCCCGGATAAGCCAATAACAAAGAAACCTGCTGATGTACGTATGGGTAAAGGAAAAGGTGACCCAGTAGGATTTGTAGTTCCTATTACACCAGGGCGAATTATATTTGAAGTCGAAGGTGTTTCATATGATATCGCAAAAGAAGCATTGCGTCTTGCTGCACAGAAACTACCTGTTTTGACTAAGTTTGTCGTTAGACGCGATTACGATAAAAATGCCTAAAGATGAAAGTAGAAGAAATTAAGAATATTCCGACTAAAGAATTGGTTGAGAAATTAAATGCAGAAGTGGCAAGTTATAGCCAAATGTTGTTAAATCATGCTGTTTCTCCTTTGGCTGATTCTTCAAAAATTAGGGCTAAACGTCGTGATATAGCAAGAATCAAAACCATATTGCGCCAAAGAGAATTAGAAATTAAGTAGTATTTTATGGAAAGAAATTTGCGTAAAACAAGGCAAGGGATTGTAACTAGTAATAAAATGGACAAGACTGTCGTAGTGTCTTCTCGTTTTAAGGATATGCATCCCATATATGGTAAATTTGTTTTGAAGACAAAAAAATATCACGCTCACGATGAAAAGAATGAGTGTAATATAGGTGATAAAGTTCTGCTGATGGAAACACGCCCTTTAAGTAGAACGAAGAGATGGAGAGTTGTTGAAATAATCGAAAGAGCTAAGTAGAAGATGATTCAGGCATTATCAAGATTAACTATTGCGGATAATAGTGGAGCGAGAGAAGCATTATGTATTCGTGTTTTAGGTGGTACGAGAAGGAGGTATGCATCTGTCGGCGACATTATAGTTGTTGCAGTACAGAATGTAATTCCGTCAAGTGACATAAAAAAGGGAACGGTGTCTAAAGCCCTTATTGTTAGGACTAAAAAGGAAATTCGTCGTACTGATGGATCGTATATTCGATTTGATGACAATGCATGTGTGCTTCTTAATGGTGATAATGAATTGAGGGGCAGTCGTATTTTTGGGCCTGTAGCTCGAGAACTACGTGCTATTAACATGAAAGTCGTTTCTTTGGCTCCCGAGGTTCTTTAATCTAAAATGAAACCTATTATGAGTAAATTGCATATTAAAAAAGGTGACACCGTTTATGTAAATTCAGGTGAGGATAAAGGTCGAACAGGCAAGGTGTTGAAAGTCTTTGTCGCTAAACAACGAGCGATTGTTGAAGGTGTCAATATGGTAACTAAAAGTACTAAGCCTGATGCCAAACATCCTCAAGGGGGATTTCAGAAACAAGAGGCTTCTGTTCACATATCCAATTTAAATGTGGTAGACCCTAAAACTGGTAAACCTACTAGAATCGGTCGAAAACTTGATGAGAATGGTAGATTAGTACGTTATTCAAAAAGATCAGGGGAGGTGATTAAGTGATGATTAAAACTGCACAACTGAAACAGGTCTATTTAGAGCAGATTGCACCTGAACTGAAGAAGCAATTCAATTATTCATCTGCAATGCAAATACCTGTATTGAAAAAAATAGTAATTAATCAAGGTTTAGGTATTGCCACTCAAGATAAGAAAATTATTGATGTCGCAATCAATGAAATCTCAGCAATTGCTGGTCAGAAAGCTGTTGCAACAATTTCTCGAAAAGATATAGCAAATTTTAAGTTACGAAAAAAAATGCCTGTAGGAGTTAGGGTAACACTCCGTCGAGAAAGAATGTATGAGTTTTTAGAAAAATTAGTACGTGTAGCATTACCTCGAATAAGAGACTTTAAAGGTATAAAGGGCAATTTTGATGGTAGTGGTAATTATACTCTTGGTATTGAAGAACAAATTATCTTTCCTGAGATAAATATTGATTCAATTGAAAGAATTCAAGGTATGAACATCACCTTTGTGACGACAGCTCCAACTGATGAAGAAGGTTATGCTTTGTTAAAGGCATTTGGCCTACCATTTAATACAGATAAAAATAATTAGAATATGGCAAAAGAATCAATGAAAGCTCGCGAGGTTAAAAGAGCTAAATTGGTGGCAAAATATGCTGAGAAACGCGCTGCACTTAAGGAGATAGTTAATAAATCGTCTGATCCGGTGGAGGCATATGAGGCAGCACGTCAACTCCAAAGTATTCCAAGGAATGCAAACCCGATACGTTTGCATAATCGTTGCAAAATATCGGGGAGGCCTAAGGGGTATATACGTCAATTTGGACTATCTCGTATTGAGTTTAGAGAAATGGCATCTAACGGCTTGATACCAGGTGTTAAAAAAGCAAGTTGGTAATATGTTTAATATTGTCGGGGGTTCCCGATCAATTAATCAGTTATAAAGTATGACAGATCCAATAGCAGATTATTTGACAAGGATGCGCAATGCGATAATGGCAAATCATAAGGTCGTTACAATTCCGGCGTCAAATCTTAAGAAAGATATCACAAAAATTCTTTTTGAAAAAGGTTATATCCTAAATTATAAATTTATTGAGGATAATTGTCAAGGGCAAATTAAAATAGCCTTGAAGTATACAGTAGATCATAAAAGTGCGATACGTTGTCTGAAACGAGTTTCCACTCCTGGTTTACGTTCATATACTGGATATAAAAATATGCCACGAGTAATTAATGGTTTGGGTATAGCGATTATTTCCACATCTAAGGGGGTTATGACGGACAAGGAGGCTCTGTTAGAAAAAATTGGTGGAGAAGTCCTGTGTTATGTGTATTAATGTTTAGTTATATGTCAAGAATAGGTAAATTGCCGATTAACATTCCTGCTGGTGTGAGTATAACCATGAAGGATAATGTAGTGTCTGTAAAAGGGCCGAAGGGTGAATTAAGCCAAGAAGTGCATCCCTCAATTCAAGTTAAGATTGAAGATGCTCAGGTTCTTTTTGACATCGATGAGAAGTTTGATGGTGTGTCCCAGAAGCAAAAGCAGGCTTTTCATGGTTTGTATAGATCTCTAATTAATAATATGGTAGTAGGGGTCTCTGAGGGTTTTAAAAAAGAGATGGAACTTGTAGGTGTAGGATATAGAGTTTCAAATCAAGGAAATTTGATTGAATTTGCCTTAGGGTATACTCATCCCATTTACATACAGTTACCACCTCAAATAAAAGTCGAAACAAAGTCAGAAAGGAATAAGCGTCCATATATATGCTTAGAATCTTGTGATAAGCAACTTTTAGGTTTAGTGTGTGCTAAAATCCGTTCCTTTAGAAAGCCTGAGCCGTATAAAGGTAAAGGAATCCTGTATGTTGGAGAAATTATTCGTCGCAAGTCAGGTAAGACTGCAGCTGCTAAATAACATTAAAGATTTCAAGGTATGACAATATCAAAGATAGATAGAAGGCAAAGAATAAAACATCGTGTTAGGAACAAGATATCTGGAACTGCGGAAATGCCTCGTATGAGTGTATTTAGAAGTAATAAGCAGATATATGTTCAAATAATTAACGATGAGAATGGAACGACCTTGGCGGCTGCATCTTCTCTTGGGATGGATAAGATGAATAAATCCGAACAAGCTGCAAAAGTAGGTGAAAAAATTGCTCAAGTAGCACTCGCAGCTGGAATTTCTAAGGTTGTATTTGATAGAAATGGTTATTTGTACCATGGTCGTGTACAAGAATTGGCTAATGGGGCTCGCAAAGGCGGTTTAAAATTTTAATGAATTATGGCAAACAGAATAATAGTAAGTGCTGAAGAATTAACAGAAAAGCTGGTTGCGATAAATCGCGTAGTTAAAGTTACCAAAGGAGGTAGAACATTCACCTTTGCCGCTATTGTTGTAGTAGGTAATAGTAAGGGAATCGTTGGATATGGTCTAGGTAAAGCAGGGGAAGTTTCAGCAGCTATAACTAAAGGGACTGAATCTGCGAAAAAGAATTTAGTTAAAGTTTCGGTATTAAAAGGAACAATTCCCCATGAGGTTTCGGCTCATTTTGGAGGAGCTGAAGTTGTGCTTTTCCCTGCCTCCCCAGGTACTGGTGTTGTTGCAGGAGGTGCAATGCGCGCTGTTCTTGAATGTGTGGGTGTAACTGATGTGTTAGCTAAATCAAAAGGGTCATCAAATCCTCATAATTTAGTAAAGGCGACTGTCGCTGCTTTGGAAAAACTTCGTGATCCATATACAGTGGCCAAAGACCGTAACATAAGTTTAGAGAAAGTTTTTAACGGGTAAATGAATTATGGCAACAATAAAAGTAAAGCAAATCAAGAGTAGAATCGGTGCATCAAAGGTTGAAACAAGAACATTAGATGCGCTGGGACTTACAAAAATGAATAAAATTGTTGAACATGAAGATAATGCTGCCATCAGAGGAATGATACGTCGTGTAAATCATTTGGTCTGCATTGTTGATTTATAAAACTGTTAATATATGAAATTACATAATTTGAAACCAGCTAAAGGTTCAACGCATTCGCGTAGAAGAATCGGCCGTGGTCCTGGTTCGGGTTTAGGCGGAACTTCGACAAGGGGCACAAAAGGAGCTAAGGCTCGTTCTGGTTATAAGAAAAAAATAGGATTTGAAGGTGGTCAAATGCCTCTTCAACGTCGTTTGCCAAAGTATGGCTTTAAGAACATTAATCGTGTAGAATACAAATCGATTAATTTAAATGTACTTCAAACTCTTGCAGAGAATAAATCATTGTCTGTAATAATGGTGAATGATTTGTTAAATGCAGGTTTTGTGCGAAAAGGTCAGTTAGTAAAGATATTGGCAAAAGGTGAACTTACTTCTAAAATAGATGTTGTGGCTAATGCCTTTTCAAAAAAGGCAGAAGAAGCAATCAAGGCTTTAGGTGGTAACATTACCATTGAAAAACGATGAAAAAGATTATAGAGACAATTAAAAATATTTGGAGGATAGAAGATTTGCGTAAGCGTCTTCTTGTTACTCTGTTGTTTGTCGCAATATATCGTTTAGGGTCTTTTGTGGTAATTCCTGGAATTGACCCCGCTCAGTTGGCAAAATTGCATGAGCAGACGAATACTGGGCTTATGTCTCTACTGAATATGTTCTCTGGTGGTGCTTTTGCAAATGCTTCTATTTTTGCATTGGGTATAATGCCGTATATTTCTGCTTCAATTGTGATGCAGTTATTAGCTGTTGCAGTTCCTGCTTTTCAAAAAATGCAACGTGAGGGCGAAAGTGGACGCAGAAAAATTAATCAATATACTAGATACTTGACCATTGTGATATTATTATTTCAAGGTCCAATGTATTTGATTAATTTGAAGTCGCAAGCAACACTGGCAATTACTTCTGCTGTTCCTTGGAGTTGGTTCTTAATAAGTTCAATGTTTATCTTGGCCGGTGGAGCAATGTTCATCTTGTGGCTGGGCGAGAGGATTACTGATAAAGGTATTGGTAACGGTGTCTCGATCATCATTATGATAGGAATTATCGCTCGTTTGCCTCAGGCTATTGGACAAGAATTTGTTACAGCATTAACGTCTCCAGGTGCAGGAGGCTTAGTGAAGTTTCTAGTTGAGGTATTTGCATTGTTGGCAGTAATTGCTATTGCTGTGTTACTTGTTAAGGCAACAAGGAGAATCCCTGTTCAATATGCGAAAAGAGTTGTCGGAGGCCAGCAATATGGCGGAGCTCGTCAGTATATACCCATTAAGTTGTTTGCAGCAAATGTGATGCCAATTATTTTTGCTCAAGCACTGATGTTTATCCCATTGACTTTAGCGGGTTTCGTCGGAAGAGAAAACCCAGGGTGGGTTCTGCGTAGTTTTTTGAATTCAAATAGCTTGTTGTATAATATTGTATTTGTTCTTCTGATTATAGCATTTACATATTTTTATACAGCGATTACGCTCAACCCTGTGCAAATGTCAGAAGAGATGAAGCGTAACAATGGTTTTATACCTGGAGTTAAACCAGGTAAAAATACTGCAGATTACTTAGATCGCGTGATGTCGCTGATAACATTGCCCGGTTCTTTGTTTATTGCGTTGATTGCTATTCTGCCCTCAATTGCTAATCTCTTAAATGTAAATCAAGGATTTGCTCAGTTCTTTGGTGGAACATCATTGTTAATCTTAGTCGGAGTGGTATTAGATACTCTCCAGCAAATAGAGAGTTATCTGCTTGTACGTCACTATGATGGTTTGTTAAGTGCAGGACATACACGTCATTCCAATGTGAACGCATATTAGACCCAATGGTATATTTAAAAACAGAAGAGGAAATTGAGCTAATGAGACAGGCCAATTTGTTGGTTGGGAAGACTTTGGCAGAAATAGCACGTGTTATTAAGCCAGGGGTTACAACTAATGAAATAGATAAATTGGCTGATACTTTCATTAGGGATAATGGAGCAATTCCTACCTTTAAGGGCGTACCCTCGCCCTATGGCGATTCGTTCCCAGCTTCTGTTTGTTGTTCAGTTAATGAGCAAGTTGTGCATGGTATACCAAGTGATGTTCCCTTAAAGGATGGTGATATAGTATCTGTTGATTGTGGCACTTTACTTAATGGCTTTAATGGAGATTCATGTTACACATTTTGTGTAGGTGAGGTTTCTGATGATGTAAAAACATTGTTGAAAACGACAAAGGAGAGTCTGTATTTAGGAATAGAAAGTGCTTTGCCCGGTCGCAGAATTGGCGATATTGGGTATGCGATACAGAAACATTGTGAAGGCAATGGCTATGGTGTTGTACGTGAGTTGGTCGGGCATGGTATTGGACGTGAAATGCATGAAGATCCCATGGTCCCAAATTATGGCAAGCGTGGTAATGGCATACTGATTCAAAATGGGTTGTGTATAGCCATTGAACCGATGATAACAATGGGAAAACGTGACGTCTACTTAGATGAAGACGGATGGAGCGTTGTTACACGCGATTCATTGCCTGCTGCTCATTTTGAGCACACAATAGCGATTCACAATGGAGGGCCTGACATATTATCTTCCTTTGAAGAGATTGAATGTGTAGAAGGTTCATTATATTAGAAATAGTGATTATATGTCTAAGCAGTTAGTAATTGAGCAAGACGGAATAATAATTGAAGCATTATCGAATGCTATGTTTCGCGTTGAGTTAGAGAATGGGCACAAGATAACAGCTCATCTCTCAGGTAAAATGCGATTACATTATATTCGTATACTTCCAGGAGATAAGGTTAAGGTTGAGATGAGTCCTTATGATTTATCAAAGGGAAGAATTGTTTTTAGATATAAATAAATAGAAGAAATATGAAAACAAGAGTGTCAATAAAAAAACGCACCCCAGAATGCAAGATTGTACGTCGCAAGGGACGTCTGTTCGTGATTAACAAGAAAAATCCCAAGTACAAAATGCGTCAGGGATAATAAAAGATAATAATTAAAATAATATATGGCAATAAGAATTGTTGGTGTAGATTTACCTCAGAATAAAAGAGGTGAGATTGCGTTGACTTATATTTATGGTATAGGGCGCAGTAGTGCTGCTAAGATTCTTGATACAGCAGGAATAGATCGCGGCATTAAAGTTAAGGACTGGACTGATGACCAAACTGCTAAGATTCGTGAAGTAATTGGTGCAGGTTATAAAGTGGAAGGTGATTTGCGTTCCGAAGTCCAGATGAACATCAAACGACTGATGGACATTGGCTGTTATCGTGGCGTCCGTCATCGTATTGGCCTGCCAGTACGCGGACAGAGCACGAAGAACAATGCTCGTACACGTAAGGGTAAGAAGAAGACTGTTGCTAACAAGAAAAAAGCTACTAAATAATAGATAATATGGCAAAGAAAACTGTTTCAGCGAAGAAAAGAGTAGTTAAAGTAGGAGCTGTAGGTCAACTTCATGTACACAGTTCATTCAATAACATCATTGTCGCTTTAACAAACAATGATGGTGAAATGATATCTTGGTCTTCTGCCGGTAAGATGGGTTTCCGCGGTTCTAAGAAAAATACGCCATATGCAGCTCAGATGGCCGCTGAAGATTGTGCCAAGGTGGCTTATGATTTAGGCTTGCGTAAAGTGAAGGCATATGTTAAAGGTCCTGGAAATGGACGTGAATCGGCTATTCGTTCCGTGCACGGAGCAGGCATTGAGGTGACTGAGATTGTTGACGTGACTCCATTACCTCATAATGGTTGCCGTCCTCCAAAGAGAAGAAGAGTTTAATTGAATTAATATATCATAGTATTATGGCAAAATATACAGGACCCAAATCACGCATAGCCCGTAGGTTCGGAGAACCCATTTTCGGACCAGATAAAGTGTTAAGCAAGAGAAACTATCCTCCTGGCCAGCATGGTAATGGGCGTCGTCGTAAGACATCAGAATACGGTACGATGTTAGCTGAAAAGCAGAAGGCAAAATATACCTATGGAGTATTAGAGCGTCAATTCCGCAATCTTTTTGAGAAAGCAGCTCGTTCAAGTGCTGTCACTGGTGAGGCATTGCTACAGGAGTTGGAAAGCCGTTTGGATAATATCGTATATCGCTTGGGAATAGCACCTACACGTGCTGCGGCTCGCCAGTTAGTAAATCATCGCCACATTGTTGTGGATGGTAAGGTGGTGAACATTGCTTCCTATTCTGTTGCCCCTGGCCAGTTAGTGGGTGTACGTGAAAAATCCAAATCTTTGGAAGTGATTGGCGATGCTTTGGCAGGTTTCAATCACAGTAAGTATCCTTGGCTTGAGTGGGATGACAGTTCTAAGACAGGCAAGTTGCTCCATCTTCCCGAGCGTGCGGATATACCTGAAAATATCAACGAACAGTTGATTGTCGAATTGTACTCTAAATAAAATTAAATACATGGCGATTTTAGCATTTCAAAAACCAGATAAAGTAATTATGTTGGAGGAATCTCCAACTTACGGAAAGTTTGAGTTCCGACCGTTGGAACCTGGCTTCGGTACAACCATTGGAAACGCATTACGACGTATTTTACTCTCCTCTTTGGAAGGCTTTGCCATTAATACCATTCGTATCAGTGGTGTAGAGCATGAGTTTTCAACCGTGCCTGGTGTCCGCGAAGATGTTACGAATATCATTCTCAATTTAAAGAGAGTACGTTTCAAGCAAACTGTTAACGAATTTGACACAGCTTCTGTCAGTGTACCTATTGAAAATGCTACAGAATTCAGGGCTGCCGACATCCAGAAACATATTTCTGGCTTCGAGGTGCTTAATCCTGATCTAGTGATTTGCCACATTGATCCTAAGACCAAAATGCAAGTAGACCTTACGGTAAACAAAGGCCGTGGTTATGTTATCTCGGACGAAAACCGTGAGTTTTGTACTGAAATCAACACATTGCCCATTGACTCCATCTATACTCCTATCCGTAATGTGAAGTACAGCGTGGACGACTATCGCGTGGAGCAGAAGACCGACTATGAGCGTTTGACATTGGAAGTGACAACAGATGGTTCCATCCATCCGAAAGATGCACTCAAGGAAGCTGCCAAAATACTGATGTATCATTTCAGCCTGTTCTCAGAAGACAAGATGACTTTCGAGAACACCATTGAGGATGATTCCCCAATTGACGAGGTTGATTTGAGAATGCGCAAGTTGCTCAAGACAAAATTGACGGATATGAATCTTTCTGTTCGCGCATTGAATTGCTTGGCTGCTGCTGACGTGCAAACGTTAGGAAACTTGGTACAGTTCAATAAGAACGACTTGTTGAAATTCCGTAATTTTGGTAAGAAATCACTCTCTGAATTAGAGAATCTGTTGGCAAGCCTGAATCTTTCCTTTGGAATGGATATTTCTAGGTATAAATTAGAAGACGAAAAAGAATAAACAATGAGACATAATAAGAAATTTAATCATCTTTCTCGTACTGCTTCCCACAGAGCAGCCATGTTGGCAAACATGTCTGTCTCTTTGATCAAGCACAAGAGAATTACCACCACCGTGGCTAAGGCCAAGGCCTTGAGAATGTATGTTGAACCCCTGTTGACAAAATCCAAGGACGATACCACACATTCACGCCGTGTCGTATTCAGCTACCTGCAGGACAAGTATGCTATTCAGGAACTTTTTGGCCAAATTGCCGCAAAGATTGCTGATCGCCCTGGTGGGTACACCCGCATCATCAAGCTGGGTGCACGCAAAAGCGATGGATCCGAGATGTGCTTCATCGAATTAGTTGATTTCGATGAGAACATGCTCAAGACCTCAGGCAAGAAGAAAGCACGTACCCGTCGCGGTGGCAAGAAAGCCGCTGCCAAGGCCGAAGAAGCGCCAGTAGCTGAGGAGGCCGCTGTAGAGGAAGCTCCCGTTGCAGAAGAAACTGCTGCTGAAGCTCCTGTTGCCGACGCGCCTGCTGCTGAAGAAGCTGCGCCCGAAGCTCCGGCCGAAGAAGCAGCCGAAGAGCCCAAGGCTGAGTAATTCATTTTACAATAGATACAAAGATGAAGGTACGCTGTGTGGGAGAAGCTCACATGGCGTACCTTTTTATAGCTATCACATGGTGTTGAAAAAGTTCAAATTCACAATTTGTTGCGTCATTCTCATCTTCTATCTGTGCCTGTTCACTCCTCCCAAGACACGGTTGGATGAAATAAGCAACATTGACAAGTTATATCATTTCATCATGTACTTTGGCACGATGAGTGTCTTTTGGTGGGAATATTGGCGAGCTTGCAAGGGTAGTGGCTTCCGTATCTCACCCCGTCTTTTGCTGCTCCTCAGCATGGCTGCCCCTATTCTGCTGAGCGGTGCTATTGAATTAATCCAAGCCTATTGCACGCAGGGCCGGCGCAGTGGTGAATGGGCCGATTTCCTGGCTAATTCCCTCGGCGTGTTGCTGGCCTATCCCTTTGGCCGCACCTGTATAAGGATGCTGGCTCAGCGCATCCGTTTCCGTTCAGCCTCAAGGAAGAATGAGTAAGGCCACGGGCCAATTCCCTGCATGGCCATTTCTGCCGTTTGCGCGGTAAAAGGGGGTCAAACAAGGCGTAAAACGAAATAAAAACGGGAAAAATGTCGGTTATGTGGATTACAAAAGTTAATTTTGTAACTTGAAGGTGCTACTCCTTCAGAAACACATATGTATAATCACTTCAAAAGAAATGAATCATGGTAAACCGATTTATCTTGAACGAAATTTCGTATTTCGGACCGGGTTCCCGACAGGAATTGCCCGCAGTAATGAAGCGTCTCAATCTGAAAAAAGCACTTGTTGTCTCTGATAAGGGGCTGATCAAGGTGGGTACGACAAAAATGGTCACTGACGTGTTGGATGCAGCGGCCATTCCCTATGACATTTTCAGTGAAATCAAACCCAATCCCACCGTTACCAACGTCCAGCAGGGAGTTGAGGCGTTCAAGGCCTCCGGTGCGGATTGCCTGATTGCCGTTGGCGGTGGTTCTTCCATGGATACGGCCAAGGGAATAGGAATCGTGATCAACAATCCCGAGTTTGCCGATGTCGTTTCGCTCGAAGGCGTAGCCCCCACCAAGAATAAGAGTGTCCCCATCCTGGCATTGCCGACGACGGCGGGAACGGGGGCCGAGGTTACCATTAACTATGTCATCATTGACGAGCAGAAGCAAAAGAAGATGGTGTGCGTCGACCCCAACGACATACCTGCGGTGGCCATCATCGACCCCGAACTGATGTATTCCCTGCCCAAGGGGCTCACGGCCGCCACTGGCATGGACGCGCTCACCCACGCCATTGAGGGATATATCACAAAAGGCGCATGGGCTTTGAGCGATATGTTTGAGATAGAGGCCATACGCATGATCAAGGCCAACTTGGTGACGGCCGTTGAGGAGCCCACCAATCCCAAGGGCCGCGAGGGCATGGCGCTGGCGCAATATGTGGCCGCCCAGGCATTCTCCAATGTGGGCCTGGGCCTCGTGCACGGCATGGCCCACCCCATGGGTGCGCTGTTCGACGTGCCGCACGGTGTGGCCAATGCCTTGCTGCTGCCCGTCATCATGGAGTTCAACATGCCCCAGTGCATCGAGAAGTACGGCCGCATAGCCGAGGCCATGGGCGTTGACACGACTGGCATGTCTCCCGCTGAGGCAGCCCAGGCCGCCTGTGACGCAGTGAAGGCCCTGGCCATTCAGGTAGGCATACCGCAGCACCTCACCCAACTGGGCATTCAGGAAAAGGACATCCCCGCCCTGGCAGCCCAGGCCATTGAAGATGTGTGCACGCCCGGCAATCCGCGCGATGTGACCGAGGCCGAAATCATCGAGTTGTACAAGAAAGTCCTCTAAAACCAACAATAAGTACCGGCCGTTCCTGTTGCATGAATGCGGCAACGGGAACGGCCTTTTCAGAATACGCCTTCAGGCTGGCACCCGCCCATGTCGCAATACGGTTTCCCCAAGAAAGAGCATCTGCTGTCCCGAAAAGCAATTGACACCTTGTTTTCCGGCCGTCACAAGTCGTTGACGGTATACCCCCTGCGTGCCATTTTTCAGGAGACCCGTGACGAAGAAGTATCGGTACGGGTGATGGTCAACGTGTCCAAGCGCCACTTCAAGCATGCCGTCGACCGCAACCGTGCCAAGCGGCAGATGCGCGAAGCCTACCGGCTGAACAAGTCGCTGTTGTGGAATGCGCTGGACAGGCAGGGTCGCCAGCTGAACGTGGCCTTTATGTGGCTTTCCGACGAACCGCAGTCCACGCGCCGCGTTACGTCCAGTATGTGCCGTTTGCTGCGCGAAATAGCCGCCGCCCGATGAAGGCCGTCCTCCTGTTGCGCAAGGCGCTGACCGTCCTGCTCGTCCTGCCCATCCGCTTCTATCAGGTGGCCATCTCTCCCTATACCCCTTCTTCCTGTCGCTTTACGCCGTCCTGTTCCCAGTATGCCGTCGAGGCTTTGCGCAGGCATGGCCCTGCCAAGGGGCTGTGGCTGGCTGTGCGCCGCATCCTTCGCTGCCATCCCTGGGGCGGCAGCGGCTATGACCCCGTTCCGTGACCCTGTTTGACCAGCACACCCATTCGTCTCGGGCATTGCCGGAATGCTCGCTGCTCAACCTGCCCATGTCGGTCCTGATGAACCCAAGCACCGTTGAGTGGGCCGCTTCTGGCCTGTATTCCGCGGGCATCCACCCCTTGTTTGAGGGCGACTGGGATGCGGCTCTCGTACACCTGGAAGCCCTGCTGGAGCAGGGCCGGCTGGCAGCCGTGGGCGAATGTGGGCTGGACAGGCGCAGCCCCGTGCCAATGGACCGCCAGGCGGCCTTCTTTGAGCGGCAAATGCTCCTGGCCGACCGCTATGCCCGTCCGCTCATCATCCACTGCGTGCAGGCCTGGGACTTGTTGCTGCAACTGCACCGCCGCCATCCGTCCGGTGTGCAGCGCATCGTGCACGGTTTCAGGGGCAAGCCCCAACTGGCCGCTCAGTTGCTTCGGGCGGGTCTGCATCTCAGCTTTGGCTGGCATTACAACGTGGCGTCCCTGCGCCTGTGCCCTGCCGACCGCTACCACATTGAGACGGATGAAGCTGAGGTTACGCTGCGTCAGGTTTGGGAAAAGCAACAACGCGACCTGCTCCCCGATGATGGGAAGAAGTGCAGCCAGGACACTTTCCCCATCTGACCCAAGCCGCCCCGTCCCGCAGCTAGGCAGAGCACGCAGGCATCGGCCACGGGCCATGCCCATGCAGTGACGGTTTCTTACGCCTTGCAGTCGTTTTTTCAAGCCGCGTTCGCGCTCTTTTTGCGCCTTGTCTGGCCACTTTTTGCGCCCCGCAGTTTTACGCCGTCCCTTTTTCCTGTGCGAAATGGAGGCGGCAGGTCCGTCGGGACGAAATTCTGTAGCGCAAAATAAGATGCCTGTCGCCTATTTTTTGTATTTTTGTGGTGCAATTCTACGTGATGGCTTCCAAACAATCGATGGAAACGGCTTTGGCCCTGGAACAGACTGCTGTACAGGTGCAGAGGTTGTCGGCGCAGCAGATGACCTTTGTGCGCGTGCTTGAGAAGTCGGGCGATGACCTGAAGTCGGACATTGAGCGCGAGTTGGAGGAGAACGCAGCCCTGGAGAAGGCCGATGCCGGCGCGGATGACGTGCCTGCCGAGACGGCCGACGGCGACGATGCCTATGAGGAGGATGCCGGCCTGCAGGAGGACGGCGTAGGCCCTGCGCCCGAGGAGAAGAATGACCTGTGGGACAACTTCGGTTCGGACGACGATGATGCCTATTATTCCGACTACGCTCCCGAGGAGCAGGGCACGGGCTACCAGCTGCGCGAGCAGGAGTCGTTTATGGACGAATTGCTGGCCCAGGCCGACGAGCTGGACCTGAACGACACGGAGCACCAGGTCATGGAGTTCCTCATTGGCAGCCTGGACAACGACGGCCTGCTGCGCGACCCCAACAACAACGGTGCGCCCCTGGAAAGCTGGAAGGTGGCCCAACTGCTCTCAATCAACAATAATGTTGACGTGGACGAAGAGACGGTGGAACGCATGGTCAGGAAGCTGCAGACCTTTGAACCCGTGGGGGTAGGAGGGCGCAGCCTGCAGGAGTGCCTGCTTATCCAGCTGCGGCGCAAGCCCCGCCAGACACCCGAGGTACAGACGGCCCAGCGCATCGTGGAACGCTACTACGACGATTTCCGTAACAAGCGGATGGACCGCCTCAAGCAAGCCTGCAACCTGGATGAAGAGGGATTGCAGCGTGTGTGGGAGGTGCTGACCCACCTGAACCCACAGCCTGGGCGCTCGCTCAATGAGACGGCCGTGGCCGTAGCACCGCCCAAGTTGCCCGACTTCATCGTGAGGGCCAATGACAAGGGTGGGTTTGACGTTGAACTGACACGGGGCGACGTCCCCACGCTCTACGTAAGCCCTGCCTACAAGGCCTCCCTGCAGGAACTGAAGGGCAACCGCAAGGAGCTGACCCAGGAACAGAAGAACCAGAAAGAACTGATAGAAAGCGGCATCAACCGCGCCATGATGTACATCAACGCACTGCAGCAGCGGCAGGACACGCTGCTGAAGACCATGCGTACCATCGTAATGCTGCAGCCTGCCTACTTTGAGACGGGCGACCGCGAACAACTCGTGCCCATGAAGCTGGAGGACGTGGCGCGCATCACCCTGATGGACGTGTCGACCGTGTCGCGTGCCACCAAGGACAAGTATGCCGATACCGATTTCGGCCTTGTGGCCCTGAAGTCGCTCTTTACCCAGTCGGTCAAGACGGCATCGGGCGAGGAGCTTTCGCGCGACAAGGTGAAGAACCGCATTCAGGAGCTCATTGACGGCGAAGACAAGCGCCATCCGCTCTCCGACATAGAACTGACCGCCCTTCTCAACAAGGAGGGACTGGCTGTGGCCCGCCGCACCGTGGTGAAGTACCGCATGAGAATGAACATCCCAACCGCCAGACTGCGAAGACAATGAAAGAAAAATACTTGATATACGGGGCGAAGTTGCTGTCCATCATCTTTGCGCCATTCTATTTCAGCATGCTGGCTTTCATCGTCATGTTTGTGTTCAGCTACATGAAATTGCTGCCCATGAACTACAAGCTGCTCGTGCTGGGCATCGTCTACGCCTTTACGGTGGCCATTCCGCTGCTGTCCATTGCCTCGTACCGCAAGTTGAGCGGCCTGCGCCGCCACCAAATGACGCGGCGCGAACTGCGCTTCGTTCCCTATGTCATTACCATCGTGAGCTATGCGTGCTGCCTGTTCCTGATGCAGAACATGCACATTCCCCACTTCATGATCAGCGTACTGTGCGGTGCTTTGGCTGTTGAGGTCGTGTGCGCACTGCTGAACAACTGGATCAGGGTCAGCACCCACGCCGCCGCGGCAGGGGCTATGAACGGCGCACTGCTCGCGTTCTCCCTGCTGTTCCATTTTAATCCGCTGGGATGGCTGTGCATCACCATTTTCATAGCAGGCCTTGTAGGGACGAGCCGACTGATTCTGCGCCAACACACCCTGGGGGAAGTGGGATGGGGCACGCTGATCGGATTTGTGTGCGGATTTGTGTGCATCTTTTTTGTTTGAAATGTTAGAATAATACAACAACGTATAAGAATGGATGAAGATATGAAACCAATCGTAAGCATTATCATGGGAAGCACCAGCGATTTGCCCGTCATGGAGAAGGCGGCGGATTTCCTGGACAAGATGGAGATTCCGTTTGAGATGAATGCGCTGTCGGCCCACCGCACGCCGCTGGAGGTTGAACGCTTTGCGCAGGAAGCCGAAGCACGCGGCATTCGGGTCGTCATAGCCGGTGCGGGCATGGCCGCCGCCTTGCCCGGAGTCATTGCCGCCGGTACGACAGTCCCCGTCATAGGCGTTCCCATCAAGGGCATGCTGGACGGACTTGATGCCCTGCTCTCCATAGTCCAAATGCCGCCGGGAATACCCGTGGCAACGGTGGGCGTAAACGGCGCTCTGAACGCCGCAATCCTGGCGGCGGAGATGCTGGCGCTCTCCGACGCAGGTTTGGCAGGGCGGCTGAAAACCTACAAGGAAGGGCTGAAGACGAAAATTGTCAATGCCAATGCGGAACTGCAAAAAATACAATATCGCAACAAGACAAATTAGCTTTCATGTACGACAGTAGGAGCAAAAGCGTTGCCTATTTCAATTATCGCCGTCGTAGCAGCAGCATTGTGCGCGTGGGAAACATTCCAATGGGCGGGACATACCCCGTCAGGCTTCAGAGCATGACGACAACGCCGACGACCGACACGGAATCAAGCGTGGAGCAATGCAAACGCATTATTTCGGCGGGCGGAGAGTACGTGCGGCTCACGACGCAGGGGATGCGCGAGGCGGAGAACCTGCGCAGCATCAGGAAAGCGCTTCACGACGAGGGAATATACACGCCCTTGGTCGCCGATGTCCATTTTAATCCGGCTGTTGCCGATGCCGCTGCCGCAATTGTCGAGGCCGTGCGCATTAATCCAGGGAACTATGTCGACTCAGCGCGCACGTTCAAGCACTTGGAGTACACGGACGAGGAATATGCCGAGGAGGTGAAGCGGATTGACGAGCGTCTGAGGCCGTTATTGAACCTCTGCCGCGTCCATCACACGGCGTTGCGCATAGGAGTGAACCATGGGTCGCTCTCTGACCGCATCATGAGCCGCTATGGGGACACGCCGGCGGGGATTGTGGAGAGCTGCATGGAGTTTCTGCGCATCTGCAAGCGTGAAAACTTCCGCGAAGTCGTGATTTCCATCAAGGCCAGCGACACTGCCGTGATGGTGCGCTCGGTTCGCCTGTTGGTGCAGCAGATGGAGCGCGAGGGGATGCGGTATCCGCTCCACCTGGGCGTGACTGAGGCGGGCGAGGGCGAGGATGGCCGCATCAAGAGCGCGGTTGGCATTGGCGCGTTGCTCTCCGACGGCATTGGCGATACGATTCGCGTGTCGCTGAGCGAAGCTCCCGAGAATGAGATTCCCGTTGCGCGGAAGATGCGCGACTACATATTGGCGCGCGAGGGCCTGCGCACGATAGGCGGCCGCATGAACGACGGCTTCAACTACGTGAGCCCTCAGCGCCGCCGCACAGAGCCTGTCTTTCACGTGGGCGGAGAGAATGCGCCTGTGGTCATTGCTGACTACAATGACCGCAAACGGCCGTCGCAGGCCGATTTCCTGTATTGCGGCGCACGGATGCCCAAGTCGCGCAAGGACTATGGCGGTGCATACATCGTTGACGCCAATGCGTGGCGGTCGCGCCCCAACGTATACCCCGCATTCTCGTTTCACATGCTGTCCCAGATTGACGCCTACGACGCTCCTCTGAAATTCTTGTTCCTTCCGTGTCCCGCGCTCGATGTGGCCACGGTGAACTGCCTGCGGGAGCACCCCGAATTGGTCCTGATTCTGCAACCCACACAGGGAAACACCATCGGCGAGTTCCGCTCGGCCATCCACCGGATGATGAACCGCGGACTGACGAACCCCATCGTGTTGTTCCTCCACTACGAACTGCAGCAGGAAGCCCTTGAGGATTTCCAGATAAGGAGCGCGGTGGATTGCAGCGCGGTATTGTTTGACGGACTGTGCGACGGGCTGTACCTGGCCGACGACGCGCAGGTCCGCCGCAAGTCCATCGACGAAGCCACCGTGGAACACACGGCCTTCAGCCTGCTTCAGGCTGCCGGCCTGCGCCGCACACGCACGGAATACGTGTCCTGCCCAGGCTGCGGCCGCACGCTGTATGACCTGCAGGGTACGATAGCCCGCATCAAGGCCGCTACGCAGGGCCTGCCCAGCCTGAAGATTGCCGTGATGGGCTGCATTGTCAACGGGCCGGGTGAAATGGCCGATGCCGATTACGGATACGTGGGGGCGGCCCGTGGCAGAATCTCGCTGTACCGTGGGCGCGAATGCGTGGAGAAGAACATTCCCGAGGAGGAGGCCGTGGCCCATTTGCTGCAACTGCTGCGCAATGACGGCGTGCTGAACGAAACATGACAATAACCAATACCAATTATATGCAACACTCTTTTTTTATATACAATACGCTTACGCGTCAGAAAGAACTCTTCAAGCCCCTCGTTCCGGGGCGTGTGGGCATGTATGTGTGTGGTCCTACGGTCTACGGCGACCCCCATTTGGGCCACGCACGCCCCAGCATCACGTTTGACATCCTTTTCCGCTATCTCAAGCACATGGGCTACAAGGTGCGCTATGTGCGCAACATCACCGACGTGGGACATTTGGAACACGATGCCGACGAGGGCGAGGACAAAATAGCCAAGAAGGCCCGCCTGGAGCAGCTCGAGCCCATGGAGGTGGCCGAATACTACACGCTGCGCTACCATCAGGCCATGGAGGCCCTCAATGTCCTTCCGCCCAGCATAGAGCCCCATGCCACGGGGCATATCATTGAGCAGATTGAACTGGTCAAGGAAATCCTCAACAACGGATACGCCTACGTGAGCGAGGGAAGCGTCTACTTTGACGTGGAAAAATACAACCAGAAGTACCGTTACGGCAAGCTGTCCAACCGTAACCTGGAGGATGTCATCAACAATTCGCGCACCCTTGACGGACAGGACGAGAAGCACAACCAGGTGGACTTTGCGCTGTGGAAAAAAGCCCAGCCCCAGCACATCATGCGCTGGCCCAGCCCGTGGAGCGACGGCTTCCCAGGGTGGCACACCGAGTGCACGGCCATGGGGCGCAAGTATCTGGGCAGCCACTTCGACATTCACGGCGGCGGCATGGACCTCGTCTTTCCCCACCACGAATGCGAGATTGCACAGTCGGTGGCCAGCCAGGGAAGCGACATGGTGCACTACTGGATGCACAACAACATGATAACCATCAACGGCCAGAAGATGGGAAAGAGCCTGGGCAATTTCATTACGCTTGAGCAGTTCTTTACCGGCAACCACGAAAAACTGACCGAAGCCTATTCGCCCATGACCATCCGCTTCTTCATCCTGCAGGCGCACTACCGCAGCACGGTCGACTTCAGCAATGAGGCCCTCCAGGCATCGCGCAAGGGACTGGAGCGCCTGCTCGACGCCCTCAAACAGCTGGAGCGCGTGCAACCGCAGGTGCAGGGCCAGTTGACGGCCGACTATGCCAAGGAATTGCAGACCAAGTGCTATGAAGCCATGGACGACGACCTGAATACGCCCATCGTCATCAGCCACCTGTTTGAGGCATGCCACGTGGTGAACCAGCTGACCGACCGCAAGAACTCCATCACCCAGGAAGGCCTTGAGGCACTCAGGCAGGTCATGGAGACGTTCACCTTTGAAATCCTGGGCCTGCGTGCCGAGCAGGGTGGCAGCGGCCAGCGCGAGGAAGCCTACGGCCGTGCCATCGACCTGCTGCTTGACATACGCCAGCAGGCCAAGGCCAACAAGGACTGGACCACGAGCGACCGCATTCGCAACGAACTGGCCGCCATGGGCTTTGAGGTCAAGGATACCAAGGACGGGGCTACGTGGAAGCTGAATAAGTAGAGGCAAGTGCCCCGCACGGCAGGCATTCCCCTGGATGGATTCCGGGGGAATGCCTGTTTTGATGGAAACCTGTTTGCTGTGGCACGGAAAAATGAGTGGGGCGCAAATGGCCGACCTGTGCCTGTCAGCGCCCGTTTTTTACGCCCTGTATGAATTTTTTCGGGCCGCGTTCGTGCGGCTTTTGCGCCTTGTTCTGCAGGTTTTTGCGCCCCGTTGTCCTGCTTTTTCCCAAGGAATGCTGACTGCTGTGGTTTATTGTATTGGAAGGTGTTGATTCATAGTTTGTTGAATTTCTCTTGGTGGGTGAATGTACCTATGGGAAAGTGGCGGCGGTGTGTTAAAATTTTGGCCCATACGTTTGCCTGTGTGCCAAAAAAATGTTTAATTTGCATTCACATAGAGCGACCTCATGATGTTACTTTCTGACATTTCCTTCCTGACGTGGAGCAAGTGGCTGGTGGCTTTGCCTGCCTGTCTGTCATGGATATTTGCCGCCCTTACGCTGGGGCTGGCCTTTGTGTGGGTCGTCATGGAGACCATAGCCCACCTTACGGGCGATGGCGTGTGGTGGCGCATGGCGCAGCGCTGGCGGCGGCCCATGGTGGTGGGCGGCGCGCTGTCGCTTGCGGGCATGCTGCTGACGGGCGGCGCGGTGGCTTTCCACTGGGTGGGCCTGTGGCAGCGGCTGCCGTGGCTTACCGATGGCACGTTGCTCCTGGCTGAGGGTGTCATCCTGCTGCTGGAAATCCTGTGGCTTCTGCTGGCACTTAAGGGCCGTCAGGGGCCCGATGCCGACGAGAATCACCATCTGCTTTTCGTGTGGCTGTCGGCCATGTTCATGGGACTGCTGCTGTGGTGTCCCGTGGCCGTCGAGGCTTGGTTGGAAGTGCCTGTCGGTGCGAGCCCCGACATTGCGACGGGTGCGCTGGACGTTACGTCCGTGCTGCGCGTCCTGTTCTCATCGTGGGCCGTACTGAAGTTTTTCCATATCCTGTTGACCTCGTGGCTCGTGGGAGCCATGGTCCTGCTGTTTGTGGGCGGCCGCATGGCCCTGGCCCGCGGCACGGAGGGCCGACAGGAGAAGTATGTACTGTGGACGGGTGTCGCCATGGGGCTGCTGTGCTGGTTTGGCGTG
Organism: Bacteroidaceae bacterium; assembly: GCA_017940605.1. Taxonomy (GTDB): domain Bacteria; phylum Bacteroidota; class Bacteroidia; order Bacteroidales; family Bacteroidaceae; genus UBA6382. The sequence continues at coordinate 11,180 of JAGAYF010000041.1, read as the reverse complement.
ATGTGCACGGGCGACAGCACGGGCTACGGTGTCGTGCACAACCAGTCGGCCAAGATGGCGGCCATGCAGGGCGTGGAGCAGGGCGGCCGCGAAGTGCCTTTCACCCTGGTGGGCCAGGTTAAGATACCCAAGATGCTCTCGCGCCTGGGAACGCACAGCAATCGCGGCTACGTGGCCGGTCGGCAGGATATTTTAAATGGTTATGGCCAAGAACCGTCCGTGGCGCAGAAGCAGGCCGAGGCCCAGGCGGCCCGTGTGGCCCAGTTGCGCTGGCGCAAGGCCGTGGCTCAGGGCGACGGTGAGCGTGCCCGACGCTATCAGGCGCAGTGGCGGGAGCAGGGCCGGTACTTAGGCTACTCGTCGCTGGAGCAGCCTGCCGATGCGTTGCCCCAAAGGGAGGGGCTGTTGTTCTGGGCCTTCAGGGTGATGGTGCTTTTGGGCCTGTCGCTCGTTGTCTTGCTTGGCTTGCAGTTCATCCCGCTTGTGCGCCCGGCATCGAAACACCGCCACGCGATATGGAGGACGGCTCGGTGGGGGCTTCCGCTGGCATTGACTTGTTCCTTGTGCGGCTGGCTGTTGGCCGAAATGGGGCGCGAGCCCTGGACAGTGACGGGGCTGCTGCCGTCGTGGCTGGCCGTCAGTCTGTGGCCCGCGTCGTGGGCCATGGCCGAGATCGCTGCCGTGGCGGTGCTCTGCGGGGTGCTCCTGGTATGGGGCTGGAAGAAAATTTCGGCGGGCTGGGCCGACTTCTACAAGGAATCGTAGTCCCATTGGAGGAAATTTTGGCTGCTTTTGCCGTGGAAATGAAAAAAATGCGTAAGTTTGCATGCAGAATAATGCTTAATACAATTTGAATATGAAGAAATTCTTTGTGACAATGTTGCTTGCCTGCGGCTTGATGGCAGCCCAGAACGCAAGCGCACAGTTGAAATTCGGCCTTCAGGCTGGTATGAACGTGAGTAAGATGTCCTTTGACAAAGTTCCCGATATGTCTTCCGACAATCGCGCGGGCTGGTACTTAGGTCCTAAGGTAGAGTTCAAGGTTCCCGTGGTGGGCGTGGGCTTCGATGCCGCCGTGCACTACGCCCAGCGCGAACTCAAGGGAAATGTCGAGTCGACCGATGCCGCTACCTCGAAGACCCTGCGTTCCATTGAAGTGCCCATTAATTTGCGCTACAACTTCGGCATCTCATTGGCCTCGGTGTTCGTGGCAACAGGTCCGCAGTTTGGGTTTAACCTGGGCAACAAGGGTTGGGCCCTGCCCAATACCACCGATTTCCAGCTCAAGAAATCCAGCTTCTCGTGGAACATCGGCGCAGGCGTGCAGCTGATCAACCATCTTGAGGTGGGCATTGGCTATAACATCGCGCTGAGCAAGTATGCCAAGCTGACGGGCGTGGGAACGAACGCCGACGCATCCTTCAAGAGCAACAGCTGGCAGATTCAGGTCGCTTATTTGTTCTGATACCTGCAGGAGAAAAATCCAAGGTGCGTTGACATTCCGTCAGCGCACCTTTGTATATGCACAGACAAGGAAGAAAATGAAGAAATATCTGTTGACAATCGCGCTTGCGGCGGTGGCAGCTGCGCTGCGGGCCGAAAGTTGGATTCGCATCAACCAGTTGGGCTATCTGCCCAAGGCGACAAAGGTTGCAGTGCTGATGAGTCAGGAATCCATTGCGTTGGAAAACGCCGAGGTCGTGGACGCTTTCACTGGAAACGTGGTGCAGAAGATTGGCGGGCGCAGGATAAAGGCGTGCGGCAGGCTGGGAAAGATGCAGAGCACCTATCGATTGGATTTCAGTGCGCTGCAAAAACCCGGCACCTACCGCTTGCGTGCCGCGGGCGCGGAGTCTCCCGTTTTTCCGGTCAACGGAACGGTTTACTATGGGACGGCAGATTTTCTCCTAAGCTATATGCGGGAGCAGCGGTGCGGCTGGAATCCCGTCTTTGGGGACAGTTGCCACCAGTGGGACGCATTCATCACCAACCACCCCACGAAAAACGGCCAGCGATTGGATGTCCGCGGCGGCTGGCATGACGCAGGGGACTGCTTGCAGTACACAGCGACGAGTGCCAACGCGATATATCAGATGATGGCGGCCTACCAGCAGTTTCCTGCGGCTTTCGGCGATGTCTGTCAGGCCAATGGCACACGCGGAAGCAACGGAATCCCCGACGTAGTGGACGAAATTCGCTGGGGACTGGACTGGCTGAACCGCATGAACCCCGAAAAGGGTGAGCTATACAACCAAATTGCCGACGATCGCGACCATGTGGGAATGCGCCGCCCGCATGACGACCCCGCAGACTACGGATGGGGTGCGGGAAAGGGGCGGCCCGTCTACTTCTGCGACGGAAAGCCGCAGCAACGCGGGCAATTCCTCAACGCAACCGAGGGAGTGGCCAGCACGGCGGGCAAATTTGCCGCCGACTTCGCCTTGGGCTCGCAGATCCTGCGCCCATTTGACCCCACACTGGCCGAAACCATCGGCCGCAAGGCGGCCGATGCCTACGCGGTGGGCGTGGAGAAGCCCGGATGCTGCCAAACGGTCTCGGTGCGCTCCCCATACATCTACGAAGAAAGGAATTGGGTGGACGACATGGAGCTCGGGGCGGCGGAACTGTACCGAATGACGGGCGATGCCAAGTACCTGGCCGACGCGGTGGCCTACGGGCGGCAGGAAACGGTGACCCCGTGGATGGGCAAGGACACGGCGCGCCACTACCAATGGTATCCGTTCATGAACATGGGGCATTACCAGATAGCACAACTGGGCGACGGCCACGCCCGCAAGGAATTCGTGGCTCACATGCGCGCCGGCATCGAGGCTGTCTGGCAAAGGGCGCAGGGAACGCCTTTCCTGTACGGTATTCCCTCCATTTGGTGCTCCAACAACCTGACAACGGCCATGCTGACCCAGTGCATCCTGTACCGCAGGCTGACCGGCGACCGCCGCTACGAGGAAATGGAGGGTGCGTTGCGCGATTGGCTTTTCGGCTGCAACCCCTGGGGCGTCAGCATGGTGGTCGATTTGCCCCTCAGCGGCAACTATCCGCGCCAGGCGCACCAAGCGATTGTCAAGCTGGCCCTCGGCACGGCGCGCGGCGGATTGGTTGACGGCCCGGTCTATGCATCCATCTTCAACAGCCTGCGCGGGGTCTACCTTGCTCCCGACGCGCGCGGCCTGAGCAATAACTACGAGATGTTCCAGCCCGACAACATGGTCTACCACGACAACATTCACGACTATTCCACCAACGAACCGACCATGGACGGCACGGCGGCCCTCATCTTCCCGCTTGCGGCCTATGCCGAAGAGGGCAGGGCACAGCTGCGCGCCGATGCCGACCGCAACGTCTATGTCAACGGCGGCATTGTCCGCACCAATCCCCAGCTGAAGCGCATCTGCCTCGTCTTTACCGCCGCCGACCGCGCCGACGGTGCTGACTACATCATTCCCACGCTCAGGCAGAAAGGTGTCAAGGGCGGATTCTTCTTCACGGGCGAATTCTACGAGAAATTTCCCCAGGTCATACGCCGCCTGGTGCGCGACGGCCATTACGTGGGCAGCCATTCCTACGGCCATCTCCTGTACAGCACGTGGGAAAACCGTGACTCCATGCTGGTAACCCAGGAAGAATTCCAACGCGACATGTTGAAAAGCTATGCTCTCATGCGACAGTTTGGCATCAGTAAGGAGGATGCGCCGTTCTTCATCCCGCCCTACGAGCATTACAACGAGCTGGTGAGTTCCTGGGCGCGCCGGATGGGGCTGCGGGTCATCAATTTCACGCCCGGCACGGGCAGCAATGCCGACTACACCATACCGTCGATGAAGAACTACCGCTCCAGCCAGACGCTGATGGACAACCTGCTGCGCTACGAGGCGACGCAGCCCGGCGGGCTCAACGGCCATTTCCTCATGCTGCACTTCGGCACGCACCCCGACCGCACCGACAAGTTCTACAAGCACCTGCCCCAGCTCATCGACACCCTCAGGCAGCGCGGCTACCAGTTCGTGTCGGTCAGGGAGGCCCTCGGGATGGGCCGCTAGCGGACAGGACAAGAAGTGGGCGATGTTCCGACAGGAGCATCGCCCACTTGTATCCCCGCTGGGAATCGAACCCAAATCAGCAGTTTAGGAAACTGCTGTTCTATCCATTGAACTACAGGGACAACAGTATGATTGTGGCTGCAAAGGTACGTAATTTTACTGAATTGTCCCCCATGCGCCCCTAAAAAAAGCAGAAAACCCCCTCAGCGCCCCCTCCCCAACGGCCCGGGCAGGTATGTGCAACGCCCGTGCCGCCACAGTGCGGCCCGATGGGGCGTAAAAGATGGGCCGACAAGGCGTAAAAGCCATGCCAATGCGGCCTGAAAAAATCCCTCCGGGGCGTAAAAAACCGACTTTGGCGGCCCTGCGCCGCCCCGTTGCCCGCCGGCGTGCCTCCCGCCCGGCCCGCAGTTCTGCCGAGGTGTGCTTAATGTCATGTGTATGTGGCAAATGAATGGCCGAAATCTTAAAAATATTTTAATCTGCCAGGCTGGCATCTTTTCTTGCCGCGAAAAAATGGTGGTGTAAGGTAATTTTTGTAATTTTGCAGGGTCATAGCAGGGCCTTGCCCGTGGGGGCGCCCGACGAGGACAAGTACAAATCATTTATTCATTTATATTTATTATGGCAAAATTTGACAATGCAGTGTTAGAGAAGTACGGCATCACCGGTGCAACCGTGATTGCCTACAATCCTTCCTATGACGAATTGTTCAAGGAAGAGACCAAGGCCGGCCTTGAGGGTTTCGAGGTGGGCAAGGTGACAGAACTGGGCGCAGTGAACGTAATGACCGGTATCTACACCGGCCGCAGCCCCAAGGATAAGTACATCGTTAAGGATAGCAACTCCGAGAATACCGTTTGGTGGACCACCGATGAGTATAAGAATGACAACCACCCCATGAGCGAGGACGTGTGGGCTCAGGTCAAGGACATAGCCAAGAAGGAACTGTCCAACAAGAACCTTTACGTGGTCGACGCCTTCTGCGGTGCCAACAAGGATACCCGCATGGCCGTGCGCTTCATCGTTGAGGTGGCTTGGCAGGCCCATTTCGTAAAGAACATGTTCATCCAGCCCACCGAGGAGGAACTGGCAGGCTTTACCCCCGACTTTGTCGTGTACAACGCCTCCAAGGCCAAGGTGGAGAACTACAAGGAACTGGGCCTGAACAGCGAAACCTGCGTGGCATTCAACACCACCACGCGCGAGCAGGTCATCATCAATACCTGGTACGGCGGTGAAATGAAGAAGGGTATGTTCTCCATGATGAACTACTACCTTCCCCTGAAGGGCATTGCCTCCATGCACTGCTCGGCCAACACCGACATGAACGGCGAGAACACAGCCATCTTCTTCGGTCTGTCGGGTACGGGCAAGACGACCCTCTCCACCGACCCCAAGCGTCTTCTCATCGGCGACGACGAGCACGGATGGGACGACAACGGCGTGTTCAACTTTGAGGGCGGCTGCTATGCCAAGGTCATCAACCTGGACAAGGAGAGCGAGCCCGACATCTACAACGCCATCAAGCGTGACGCCCTGTTGGAGAACGTTACCGTGGCCGAGGACGGCACAATCGACTTTGCCGACAAGAGCGTGACCGAGAACACGCGCGTAAGCTACCCCATCGAGCACATTGAAAAGATTGTGAAGAACGTCAACCCCGTGAGCGCAGGCCCTGCTGCCCAGAACGTCATCTTCCTGTCGGCCGATGCATTTGGCGTATTGCCTCCCGTGAGCATCCTCACCCCCGAGCAGACCAAGTACTACTTCCTGAGCGGTTTCACCGCCAAGCTGGCTGGTACGGAGCGCGGCATCACCGAGCCTACACCGACCTTCAGCGCCTGCTTTGGTCAGGCATTCCTGGAACTGCACCCCACCAAGTACGCTGAAGAGCTGGTGAAGAAAATGGAAAAGAGCGGTGCCAAGGCCTACCTGGTGAACACCGGCTGGAACGGCACGGGCAAGCGCATTTCCATCAAGGATACGCGCGGTATCATCGACGCCATCCTCGACGGAAGCATCAAGACGGCTCCTACCAAGAAGATTCCCTACTTCGACTTTGAAGTGCCCACCGCGCTGCCTGGCGTTGATCCCAAGATCCTCGATCCGCGCGACACCTACGCCGACGCTGCCCAGTGGGAAGAGAAAGCCAAGGACTTGGCAGGCCGCTTCATCAAGAACTTCGTGAAGTACACGGGCAACGAGGCCGGCAAGGCCCTGGTTGCTGCCGGTCCTAAGCTCTGATGAGGGGATACATGTTGTAATTTCTAATAGTACAATAGCTTTGAATTGAGAGTGGGCGCGCCGCGGGTGCGCCCACTTTTCCGTTGATGCCCCAAGCTGTTTATGTGAAAAAGATGTAACTTTGCATCCTATGGCAACGAAGACGAGACAGTCCAACGTGGAATTGCTGCGGCTGGTGGCCATGTTCCTCATCCTCATGACCCATGCCAATTTCTTCTCGCTGGGGCGGCCCAAGGCGGCTGCCTTTGAGGCCGAGCCCGTGTGGATAGGCCTGCGCTTCGCTGCGCAGAGCTTTACCTACATCGGGGTCAATCTTTTCATCCTGATTTCGGGCTATTTCGCCATCAAGCCCCGGTTTCGCGGCGTGGCGGCCTTCTTGTTTCAGGTACTGTTCTTCTCGCTCGCAGTGGTGGGCGTGCTGGCCTGCGTGGACGCGGTGACGAGCGGCACGGCCGTGGGGTGGAGGCAGGTGGGCAATGCCTGTATGGTGCTGACGAGGTACAATTGGTTCATTGCGGCCTACTTGCTGCTCATGCTCTTTGCGCCGGCCCTCAATGCCTTCTGCCAAAATGCGCCGCGACGGCATCTTCTGCTGATGATCGTCCTGTTCCTGGCCGCATCGACCTATCTGGGGTGGGCCAAGCATTACAGCAAGGAGTTTAACGACGGCTATTCCTTTGTGTCGCTCATGTGGCTCTACCTTGCGGGGCGCTACCTGCGCCTGTACGGCGGCCGTTGGGTGCGGCGCAGTTGGAAAACGGATGCCGTCCATTTTCTCATCTACGTCGTGGTGAATACCGCCATTGCCCTGTGGCGCATGAAGAACCCCTACAGGATGAGCTTGTTTGCACTGAACAACCCCATACAGCTGTACGGAACGATTTGCTTCTTCTTGGTTTTCATCAAACTTCAGTTCCAGAGTCCCTGGGTCAACCGCGTGGCAAAGGGAACATTTGGCATTTTCCTCTTGCAGATGCACCCGCTCATGATACCCTACTTCCGCCGCTGGATACAGGGCATGCACGCCCAATGGACGCACGCGGGGTTTGCCCTGGGTGCGGTGGCGTTGGTCTTGGCTTTCTGTGCGGCGGGCTTGCTGGCCGACGGGTTGCGCCGGTGGGCGTGGGAAAGGGCGGAAGTTCCCTTGTGCCGTGCCTATGACGTAGTGAAGAGCCGCTGGACGGGGTGGCTGTGACCTTGTGGCCGTCGGGTTGGCGGCAGGGGCGAAGGAAAAAGACTGAAACGGGAATCCCTATGGGCAATGTACCTCCAGGAAACGGAAAGCGGGCGACTGGGGGCGTATTTCCACCTGGCAGTTGTTGGCTGGAAGCAGCAGGCTGTGGCCGGAATGCAATGGCTGGCTCTCGGTGGCATCGGCCGAAATTTCAGCTTGGCCTTCGATGGCGATGAATACGACAAACGAGTCCAATGGGCTGAAATCGATGGCCGTTGGGCGTGTCAGGTGGTACAATGACGTGACGAAGTAGGGGCAGGATACCAACTGGACTTTCCCCTCCTTGACGGGCGTGTAGTCAACCTTGCTGCGCGGTGCGTGGTAGTTGACGGCCTGCAGCGATTCCTCGATGTGCAGGGGGCGCAGCTTGCCGTCCAGTCCCTTGCGGTTGTAGTCGTACAAACGGTAGGTGGTGTCGCTGGTCTGTTGCACCTCAATGACAATGTTCCCCTTGCACAAGGCGTGCACAGTGCCCGCAGGGATGAAGAATGTGTCGCCTGCATGCGTCGGCCACGGCTGCAGCAGCGTGGATAACTGGTCCTGGGCAATGCTTTCCAGGTATTGGCGTTGCGTTACGGGTTGGTTGAAGCCGCTGTACAGCATGGCGTTTTCCTGAGACTGGTAGACGTACCACATTTCGGTCTTGCCGAAGGGCATTCCCCGTTGCTGGGCCAATTGGTCGCCTGGGTGGACTTGCAGGCTGAGGTCATCCTCGGAATGAATGAACTTGAAGAGCAGCGGAAAAAGGTCTCCGTAGGTGGCATACACCTTGTGGCCGACCAATGCGCCTTGCAGCGTGGTTACCAACTCGGTCAGCGTCTTCCCTTGATAGTATCCGCCGTCCACTGTCGAGATGTCGCCTGGGTATGCTGAGATTTCCCACGTCTCTCCAATCTTTCCCGTGCCTGCTTCCATGCCTTTCATCTGCGCCAAGAGGCTTCCGCCCCAGGGTTTCTCCTTCAGGATGGGGGCAAACTTCAATAGGGGAATCTTTGACATGTCCGGCGGTGTTTTATTCGGGGTCAGGTATGCCGCTGTGCCATTACTTGTCCAGTATGGAGTAGACGGAATTGTTGCTTTTGTATTCGGGTACGATTCGCTTCATGATGCGCACGGTTTCCATGGCATCGTAGGTACGGGCCACTTGGACGAGTTCGTCCAGTTGGCGGCATACTTCGTCGTAGTCGTACTTGCGCACTTCGGCAATGCGGATTTTCTTGTGGAATGTGGGCTTGCTCTTTTCCTCGTGGTTGAGAACCTCCTCGTAAAGTTTCTCTCCCTCGCGCAATCCTGTGTATTTGATCTGTATGTTCTTGGCTCCGCTCAGGTATATCATGCGCTTGGCCAAATCGGAAATCCTGACGGGCGCGCCCATGTCGAATACGAAAATTTCGCCTCCCTGTCCCTTCGTTCCTGCCTCGAGTACCAATTTGCATGCCTCGGGAATCAGCATGAAATAGCGGATAATGTTCGGGTCGGTCACGGTGACAGGGCCGCCTTGCTTGATTTGTTCTGTGAACAACGGGATGACACTGCCGTTTGACCCCAAGACGTTGCCGAAGCGCGTCGTGACGAATTGCGTGGCTGGGGCGTTGCCCGACGCATGGGCCAGCTTTTCGTTGAGTGACTGCACGTAGATTTCGCAGATGCGCTTGGAACAGCCCATTACGTTGGTGGGGTTGACGGCTTTGTCGGTGGAAATCATCACAAACTTGGTCGTTCCGTATTTTACGGCCAAGTCAGCCAGAATTTGCGTGCCCACAACGTTGTTCTCTACGCTCTCGCACGGGTTGTCCTCCATCATTGGGACGTGCTTGTAGGCGGCAGCGTGAAAAATATAGTCGGGACGGAAATCCTGGAATATCTTTTCCATGCGCTCACGCTTGGCAATGCTGGTGACAACGGTCTCCGTCTTGATTTCAGGGAACTCCCGTTCCATCATGAGGCGGATATCGTGCTGCGGAGTCTCAGCTTGGTCGATTAGCATCAAGGCTTCGGGCTTGAATGCCGCAACCTGTCTCACGATTTCGCTGCCAATGCTGCCTGCTGAGCCGGTAACCATGATTTTGCTGCCAGTCAAAATTTCGCCAATCGTGTCCATGTCGACATTGATCTCGTCCCGTGGCAACAAGTCCTCAATGCTGACCTCCTTGAGTTGCTCTGAAACGTGCATGTCGCCCTCTCCGCTCCATTCGTGCAGGGATTCGGACAGGTAAATCTGCACGCCGGCCTGCATGAGCATGTCCTGCAGCTCACCGTTTTGGCGGAAGGCATCCAACCGCAGGGGACTTACCAGCACGGCCTCGATTCGGTAGTCTTTCAACAAGTTGGGCAGGTTTTGGTCAATGTAAAAAATCCTTTTTCCCAAGAGTTCCTTGTGCTCCGAAGCCTTGTCGTCGGCCAGGAAGCCCTTCAGGATGAATCGGGTCGGTTTTTGGTTGCGTATGTTCTTGGCCAATCCCACGCCGCCGCTCTTGACACCATATATAAATGTACGCTTAGCACCCGAATTCGCGAAGAAATTCTCGTAAAGCATCTTCACAAGAATTCTCAGACTCCACAAAATCAAAATAGACGTGATGCCAATGGAGAAAATCTCGGTGTTGGTGAGGGGCAGCAGGTTCAATTCGATGTAGTTGCGGCCTTCCAGGAAATTGACGGTGGCAAAAAGGATGCTTCCTACGACCAATGCCAGTGCTACGCGGCTCAAGTCGACGAATGAGCTGTATCGGAAGACGCCCTGGTAGGTGTGATAGATTCTGAAGCCGACCAGATTGCATAGCTGGTACAGCAGCAAGGTTTTCATAATCATGCCCCAGTGGCTCAGCACGTCGTCTCCGCGGAAGAAGACCCACAGGATGAACAGCCCCGCTATGATGCACAGCAGGCAGTCCATGAGAATGATGCACCAGTAGGGGAGTGCGTCCTTGCGGAAGTACCAATTGAATATCTTGTTGAATAGTTTCATCGTCGTTTAATGATAAAATGGTTGAAATTCGGTGTTAACAATTCTCCGGTAGTCATGTTTTGTTTTTTCAACGCTTTTAGTTCATTTGCGATTGCTATTGAGTCTTGTGGTTCAGGCATATGCCCTTTTTGTACCAGTCATATAGCCGGTGGATGCCCTCGTCTATCTCTATTTTGTGGTGCCAGCCCAACTGGTGCAGCTTTGTCACGTCGGTCAGCTTCCTCAAAGTTCCGTCGGGCTTTGTCGAATCCCATTCCAGCCGTCCCCTGAACCCGATTTCTTCCTTGATGAGCGTGGCTACGTCCTTGATGCTGATTTCCTTGCCCGTTCCCACGTTGATGTGGCAGTTCCTGATTTCCTGAATGCCGTCTGCATTCTTGGCTGCATGGGGATAAGTGTCCTTGAAGTCCACGTGAATCAGCACATGCACGCTGGCATCGGCCATCTCCTCGCTCCACAGGAACTCCCTGAGCGGCCGTCCTGTTCCCCACAGCGTCACGGCGTCGGCCGCTATACCATATTTAAAAAGGACTTGGGTGATATCCGCCTCCGAAGCCTTTCCGTCGATGCCCTCCACGGGCCTCAGGTCCAAGTCGCGGCGCACGGCGGCCCAGTCTCCCTCGTTCAGGCATTTCGCCAGGTGGATTTTGCGTATCATGGCGGGCAGGACGTG
>JAGAYF010000040.1 GCA_017940605.1 Bacteroidaceae bacterium | reverse complement strand
GGAAAGGGTTACCAGTCCCAGCATCAGGTTTTCCAATACATTGACGTGCAGATGCATGGTCTGGGCAAACTCGCGGTCAAAAGCGAGGGTGGTGATCTGGGGCAGGAATAGCAGAAACAGGCAAGCGGTCAGTATGGTCAGGATTCCCAGCACCCAGAGGTCCTGCCGGTTGGTCAGCAGGATGTTTCCGAAAATATAGTTGGGCAAATCGGGCAGGAACGACGGAGAATGGAACGCGCACATCACGCCCACGCTCATGCCAAAGGCCCACAGCAGGCTGACTGCGGCATCCTCGCTGATGTGCATGCGCTTGTTGAACTGCTTGACACCGAATGCCGACAGTAGTGAAAAGACTCCTGCACCCAATATGGGGGGAAGCCCTACCAATGCGCATACACCCACGCCGCCCAGCGAGGCATGGGCCAGCCCGCCGGCAATGAAGACCAGGCGGCGGGCCACGATGTACGTCCCCACCAAGCCGCAGAGAATTGCTGCCAGAAAACTGGCCAGCAGGGCGTTCTGAAAGAAAGCGTATTGCAGGATATCGTTCATGTCAGTCCATTTACGGCTGATTCCATCAGCATGAAAGCCTCGTCCCTGAGCGTGTTGGGCAACTGTATGCCCCTCATTTCCAGGCTGTGCAGCCACCCCCGTATTTCCTTCGGCCGGAGCGTGGTCAGCACTTCGCTGAAATCTTCCACCTGCGCCGCGGTGTAGGCTTCGGCCGGTATGTTCTTGTAGGCATCCAGTTCCTCATCTTCATAATACAGTATCTCCGACCGCATGGCATCCTGTAAGTTCCTGTCGTCACAGAAACAAGTAATGCCGCAGTCAGCCTGTTCTCCCTCGCAGGGGGCTGCGGGAGGCTGTGTGCTCGCGCTTTCTTCTGTTCCTGCCTGGCGGGGCGGCTGGCTTGTGGCCCTGCGGAGCAGAATCACGGCAAGGAGCAATGCCAATGCTATGAGAACAAACAGGATCATGGGTGTTCCAGTTTGAAATGAGCTTCTCTCAGGTCGTCCCAATAGTGCGGATACGATTTTGAGACCACTTCGGGGTTGTTGATGCGCAGGCGGGGCATCCTGATGGCGCAGGGGGCGAAGGCCATGGCCATGCGGTGGTCCTCATACGTGTCAATAGCCGGCGGCAGGGCCACTGCGGTCTGCCTGCCGTTCCAAGACAGCGTGTCGCCGTGCCTTTCCTGTACCTTGATGCCCAGCTTGGCCAGCTCGGTGCGCAGTGCTGTCAGGCGGTCGGTCTCCTTGATGCGCAGTGTCTGCAGTCCGGTAATGTGGAAGGGGATTCCCATCATGGCGCAGGTGACGACGAGCGTCTGGGCCAGGTCGGGCTGGTTCTCCAGGTCGGCATCGTATTCTGTGCAGGGCTCGCCCGACTTGGTCAGCACGACTCCGCCGTCGGTAAATGCGGTCTGTACGCCCAGCGGGCGGAACAAGCGGCTGACGGCCGCGTCGCCCTGCAGGCTGTTCTCAAAAAGGTGGGGCAGCGTCACCTGTCCGCCGTCGGACAAGGCCAGCATCTCATACCAGTAGGAAGCACCGCTCCAGTCGCTCTCAACCGTGAACGCATTGCCCCTATAGACCGACTTGGGAATGATGACTGTGTGGCCGTCGGGCCTGTCAACGGGGATGCCGAAGCCTTGCATGAGGCCGGCCGTCATGTCAATGTAGGCCGCCGATGCCACATGACCCGTAATGTGCAGGGTGAGGCCCTGCGCCATGGTGGGGGCAATCATCATGAGGGCCGATATGAACTGCGAACTCACGTTGCCGGCAATGCTGACCTCGCCTCCGGCCAAGGGTCTTCCCTCAATGCGCAGCGGAGGAAAGCCCTCCCTGTCTGCATACTCAATGTCGGCTCCGATGCTCCGCAGTGCATCGACCAGGACGCCGATGGGGCGGTTCTTCATGCGCTCAGTCCCCGTCATGACGGTGCGCCCGGGACGGGAGGATATGAAGGCCGTCAGAAAACGCATGGCTGTGCCTGCGGCGTGCACGTCGGTAATCTCCGACGGGCTGTGCAGCGCCCTCAGCATGACCTGGGTGTCGTCACAATCCGACAGGTTGTTCAACGCCATCCTGCCTCCGGCCAGCTGGTTCATGATAAGAACGCGGTTGCTGATGCTCTTGGACGATGGCAGCGCGATGGTTGCATGGATTTGCCGTGGTGACTCAAGCGTGTAATACATATTTAAAATGGTATTGGGTCGCAAATAGCATGCAAAATTACAAAAACAACTTGATTTGCCCCGTTGGGTGGTCCTAATAAATGTGCTTTTGGAGATTCTTTTGAAAAAACTTGTCCGAAAAGTTGGGTGTTTTGTAGAAAAGCATTACTTTTGCATTCGCAAATCGGGATTTAGCGCAGTTGGTAGCGCACACGTCTGGGGGGCGCGAGGTCGCTGGTTCGAGTCCAGTAATCCCGACAGCACAGGAGAGGCAGGAACAGTTCAGTTCTTGTCTCTTCTTGTTTTGTGCAGGTATGAAAACAAGGAAAAACGGGTGGTAACCATGGGGAATTTCGTCAAGGAAAATGCAAAACCTTCCATTGTACTTCGGCTGCCATGGAAAGGGGAAATCTGCGACTTAGAAAAGGAAGAAGGCAGGGTGAAGCAGAAGCCGGTTGGGGTGAAAGGCTCTCCGCGAGGCGCAAAAGGTGGTCCGACAAGGCGTAAAAAGTGGGCCAATAGGGCGTGAAAAAAATCAGACAAGGCGTAAAAAACAGCGTTTTGCGCTTCATTGTTTTTAATTTTCCTCAACCAGTGGGTGCTTAGGTAAATACGGACATAATGGCCGCCCACCCATCCCTGCGTGAGGTGGGGGGAGGAAATGGCTGGATTGAAGAAAAATGTGTATGTCTTGGAAGTTGCCAAGCGGCGTGCAGGCGGCTAATTGCCAGCCTTGATGGCCAAGGGCTGCAGGGTGCGCGTGCTGGCCGCATGCTCAATCTTCATGGAATCGGCATTGAGTGACAGAATGTCAACCGTGTCGCCGCGCTCCGTGTCGTGGCCGAGGAGGATGAGCCGCCCGTTGAGGATTTTGTAGTTCTTGACAAACAACTCTACTTGCGAAAGGTTGATGGCCGTCTTCAGCGACTGGCCGCTGTCGGTGGTGAGGACGGCAAATCGGTCGCCGATGTGCAGCCCCCCTATGATGCGTCCGTATTCTCCGTCGTCGGTCGTGCGCGACAGTAGGAGCGTGTCGCCGTCGTCGGTGTGCAGGGCAAAGGTGCTCATGCCCGACTGGCCGGCCTTTCCGTAGATGGTGCTGTCCGTTTCCGTGACGGGGATGGTCACGATGGTGTCATTGACCGTGTCGCCTGCGGGAGCGGTTTGCGCAGCCTTCTGGCCGCACGATTGCAATAAGGCCACGGCCAGGGCGATGAGGAAAAACTGGATTTTTGGAAAAAGTTTCATCTTCTGCATCTTGTCTTGTGTGTTGTGGCAGCCGTCTGGGCTGCGGTTTGTCGGTTCTGGCCGCGAAGTTACGTAATTCCATGCAAAATAATGGCAGATTTTTATAAGATTTTGACCGAAAGATTTTTAAGAACAAACAAAAAAGTGTAATTTTGCACCGCGAAAGCACAATGATATATTGTTTAACCTTTTAAAAGTAACCCTTTAATGAGTAAATTTAACGAAGTAACTCCCCAGGAAGACTTTGACTGGGCAGCCTATGAGGGCGGCACGTTGGAAGCAGGGGAGAAAGAGCAGATTGAAAAAGCCTACGGCGAATCTTTCAAGCAAGTGGCACAGCACGAAGTGGTGGAAGGTACCGTAATCGCTATCAACAAGCGCGAAGTGCTGGTTGATATAGGCTACAAGAGCGATGGCATCATCAGTTCAAGCGAGTTCCGCTACAACCCGGACCTGGCAGTAGGTGACAAAGTTGAGGTGTACATCGAAAAAGAAGAAGACAAAAAAGGCCAACTCCTTTTGTCCCACAAGAAAGCACGCGCCAAGGAAGGCTGGGACAAGATTAACAATGCCTTGGAGACCAAGGAAATTGTCAAGGGCTTTGTAAAATACCGCACCAAGGGCGGCATGATTGTCGACGTGTTTGGAATCGAGGCCTTCCTGCCCGGAAGCCAAATCGATGTCAAGCCCATCCGTGACTATGACATCTTCGTGGGAAAGACCATGGAGTTCCAAGTCATAAAAATCAATCAGGAATACAAGAATGTGGTCGTATCGCACAAGGCACTCATTGAAGCCGAGATTGAAGCCCAGAAGAAGGAAATCATCAGCAAGCTCCAGAAGGGCCAAATCCTTGAAGGTGTCGTCAAGAACATCACAAACTACGGCGTATTCATTGATCTGGGCGGCGTAGACGGATTAATCCACATTACAGACCTTTCTTGGGGTCGCGTAAACGACCCGCACGAAGTCGTATCCCTCGATCAGGAACTGAAAGTCGTCATTATCGATTTCGATGACGAGAAAAAGCGCATCCAACTGGGCCTGAAGCAGCTCACACCCCATCCATGGGAAGCCTTAGACCCGAACCTGCAGGTTGGAGACAAGATAAAGGGCAAGGTAGTGGTCATGACGGACTACGGAGCCTTTGTAGAGGTTGCGCCGGGCGTTGAAGGTCTGATCCATGTCAGCGAAATGAGCTGGAGCAGCCACTTGCGCAGCGCGCAGGACTTCATGAAGGTGGGCGATGAGGTGGAAACCGTCATCCTTACCTTGGACCGCGAGCAGCGCAAGATGTCATTGGGCGTTAAGCAACTGAGCGAGGATCCATGGAAGAACATAGAGGAGACCTATCCCGTGGGAAGCCGTCACACTGCCAAGGTACGCAACTTCACGAACTTTGGAGTTTTCGTGGAACTGCAGGAAGGCGTGGACGGACTCATCCATATTTCTGACCTGAGCTGGACTAAGAAGGTGAAACACCCGTCAGAGGTAACCCAAGTGGGTGCTGAGATTGAGGTTGTCGTTCTGGAAATCGACAAGGAGAGCCGCCGCTTGAGCCTGGGTCACAAGCAGACCGAGGAGAACCCGTGGGATGTGTTTGAAACCATCTTTACGGTAGGTTCTATCCATGAAGGCACCATCGTTGAAGAGAACGAGAAGGGCGATGTCGTGCAATTGGAGTACGGAATCGAGGGATTTGCCACGCCCAAGCACTTGATGAAGAAGGATAAGACCAAAGCTCAGCTGAACGAGAAACTTCCCTTCAAGGTTCTTGAGTTTAACAAGATGACGCGCCGCATCATCCTGTCGCACAGCCGCACATTCGAGGACGAAGAGCGTGCAGAGCGCAAGGCCAAGGAGGCTAAGAAGCAGCCCGAAGTTCCCGAAATACAGAACCAGGCCGCAGCAACGACCTTGGGCGACATCAGCGCCCTGGCTGCCCTGAAGGCGCAGATGGAAGAGGCAAAGGCTGAAGCTCCTGCCAAGAAGAAGGCTGCTCCCAAGGCCAAAAAGGCTACCAAGGCCAAGGCCGAGGTAGCTGAGGAAGCTGCAGAGAATGCACCCAAGGCTGAGGAAACAGCAGCTGCCGCTGAAACGGTCAAGGAGGAAGCCCCTGCCGTTGAGGAGAAAGTTGCTGAAGCCCCCGAAGCTCCTGCAACCGAAACTGCTGACGAGACTCCGAAGGAAGAAGCATAAAGAATGTTTTTCCCGACCCTGCCCTGGGCATGGTCTGAGTAGATAGGGAAAACGGGAGCATGGTTGTCGAGGCAACTGCTCCCGTTTTTGTTTTCTCCAAACACGTCAAAGCCAAAGCAAAAATGGAAAAGTTTGAGATTACCGTCCTTGGATGCGGTTGTGCCCTGCCGACTGTGCAGCACAACCCTGCGGCGCAGATTGTCAACATACGCGAAAAACTTTCGCTCGTCGACTGCGGCGAAGGGACTCAGCAGCAATTGCGGCGCTTCAAGGTGGGATTCAACAAGATTAGGAACGTATTCATCAGCCACACGCACGGCGACCATTGCCTGGGCTTGGTGGGCATGCTCTCCTCCTTCAGCCTGCTGGGCCGCACGTCGCCGTTGCACATATATGCCCCCAGCGACTATGAATCCCTGTTCCGTGCGCAGCTTGACTATTTCTGCAAGGGCATGGAGTACCCTGTGGAATACCACCCCCTGGATACCGAAAAACACCAGTGTGTATACGAGGACCGTTCCATGGAGGTTTTCACCTTGCCGTTGGTCCATCGTGTCCCGTGTTGCGGTTTTTTGTTCAGGGAAAAGCCCACGCAGCCCCACATCCTGCGCGACATGGTTGACTACTACGGGATTCCGCTTTCTGAAATCAACAATATAAAGGCTGGGGCTGACTGGACGACCCCCGACGGGGTCTTGATACCTCACGCACGGCTCACCAGGCCGGCCGATCCGCCCCGCAGCTACGCCTATTGCTCCGATACGAAGTTCAAGCCCGATCTGGTGTCCTACCTGCAAGGTGTGACGTTGCTCTATCATGAAGCCACGTTTGACAAGAGCCGGCAGGACCGCGCCCAGTCCACGTTCCACTCCACAGCCGAGCAGGCGGCCATGATTGCGCGCGATTGCGGGGCACGCCAGTTGCTCATTGGGCACTACAGTGCCAACTACCGCGACGTGACGGTGCTGCTGGAGGAGGCCCGTTCTGTATTCCCCAACACGCTGGCAGCCAAGGAAGGGTTGGTGGTGCGTATCTGAGCCCTCGGAACGACAAATGGAATGCTATGGACTTTGTTGCCATCGACTTTGAGACGGCCAATGAGCACCCCGGCAGCATTTGCAGCGTGGGGATGGCCCTTGTGCGCCAGAACAGGGTGACCGATACTTTCTACAGCCTGGTAAGGCCCGAGCCGGAGTACTATTCCTATTTCTGCACGCGTGTCCACGGGCTGACCCTGCAGGACACCCTGCTGGCCGATGGGTTTTCGGCTGTCTGGCCGCGTGCCGAGGCTTTCATCGGCGGTCTTCCGCTCGTGGCCCACAATGCACGTTTTGACCGCAACTGCCTGCGGGCAGCCCTTGCGGAGCATGACATGCCCAGCGACCGCTATGTCTTCATGGACACCCTGCAGGCGTCGCGCCGATGCTTCGGAAAGCAGTTGCCCAACCACCGGTTGGATACCGTGGCCTGTGCCTGCGGCTTTTCGTTGGACCGCCATCACCACGCGCTCCACGATGCCCTGGCAGCGGCCCACATAGCCATTCGCCTGCAGGCCTATCTGTGTCCGATGCCTTGATTTTAACTATTGAAAATTAAGTAGATAGTATTTTTCCATAGGCCGTGGACGGCATGGTAGCCGTGCGGCGTATTTTTTGTGCCTTTTAGGTGAAGTTTTTACGCCTTGTCCGAAATTTTTCAGGCCGCATAGGTCCATCCTTTACGCCTTGTTTGTGCAACTATTGCGCCCATGGGGAAATCCCTGCCCCGAAAGGCCCTTCAGCAGAGGCCGAATGGACCTGAAATGCGGCTGCCGGGGGATGCTCCTGCGCTGTGCCTCACTTTTTTCAATAAAAAGTGGTGATTTTCTTTTTGGTTTTCAAACAAAAATACTAAATTTGTAACCTAAACAATTTACAAACCTTTTTATAAAATGAAAAAGACAATCTTTGTACTCCTCAGTTGGGCCGTGCTTATGAGCATTGCCTTCCCCCTGTCAGCCTTGGCCGACAGCAAGATTAGCAACAGTGCCGTGTACATCTGCACTGGCAAGTCGGCCACCAAGTTCCACAGCCGTGAAAATTGCTCGGGCCTGTCCCATTGCGGCAGTGAAATTCAGAAGACCACCCGCCTGAAAGCCCAGAACGGCGGCAAGACCAATTGCGGCATTTGCTGGAAGAAAGTAGGCCAGACGGCCACGACCTCAACGGCGGCAGCCAAGAAGTCGACCATCGCAACCAAGGCCACTTCCACCAAGTCGACCACGGCCGACAAGTCGGCACCAGCACGCGACGAGAAGGGACGTTTCGTTTCCGCCAAGAAGACTCAGGAAACTACGACGGCCACCAAGAAAGCCACGACTGCTACTAAGAAAGCAGCCACTACGACTAAAAAAGCAGCTGAGACGACCAAGACGACTGCCACTAAGGCCAAGTCGACGACCACGGCTACCAAGTCTGCACCGGCCCGCGATGAGAAAGGCCGCTTCATCTCGACCAAGAAAACCGAGACCGGCACTACAACCAAGAAGACCACGACCGCTAAGAAAGCTGCCTGATGGTATAAGTGACCCCATTACCCCGACCGTGGGCGGCAGGAAAGGCCTGTCTGCGGTCGGGGATTTTTAATTGGGTGTTAAGAAACTTTTCGGTTGTCTTAAAAAAAATTAAATTTTCAATTTTATACAATAAATCAGGCTTCAAATAAAAATAAGTACTTATCTTTGCGCTCAAAGAACATGAATATGGCACTGAAAAGTATAATACTTGCAAGTTTCCTTACTCTTTCCGCACTGACCCCGTTGTGTGCCGAAAGCCCGTGGGCAGCGTCCTTCGCAGCCGAGCAGCTTGACGTGAATGAGACCAAGTGTTTTGTTTCAGGACAGAATGTTCGTATCCAGAACGGCGCAGGCCAGGTGCTTGAGGTCTACAACGTGACGGGCGTGCGCGTGGCGTCGTTCCGCATAGACGGCGACGACAAGACTTTCGCGCTGAATATGCCCAAAGGCATCTACATCCTGAAAGTAGGCAAGTTTGTGCGTAAAATTTCTCTTCGGTAATCATTCGGAGAGACCTTTATAATCCCCTTCCAATCTGTTAAAATGGTATGAGAAAGCTTCTCGGTGGAGTTTTCCTGATGGTCGTGCTGTTTGCTGCTTGTGAAAAGCCGCAGGATGCAGGGCATCCTTTTCAGGAAGTCTCATTGGGAAACTTTGCCCATTGGCAGGACCGGTCGCTGAGGCTGAGCAACCGCAGGATAAGGCTGTACATAGATTCCCTTCGGCTGAAGGAGCGCGATACAACCTTTATAGACATGTCGTGCAACAAGTATTATGCGGCGCGAAACCCCTATCTGTGGATCAACAGGCTTGGGACGGACCTCCGTGCCGATACGGTTCTGTCGTGGCTGCGGGAGGTGGACACGATAGGCGTGCCGGCTCATCGCGTTTACTTGGAAAAGATACGGGAAAACCTTGTGCGCCTGCGCAAGTACGACTTTGACGATTCCCACAATGCCAACCGCACGTTGGCAAGCCTGGAGTACTATCTGACAAAGGCCTTCCTGCGCTACTCGGGCGGCCAGCGCTTCGGCTTTACCAGCCCGCGCAAGATATTGAACCGCCTGGATTATGAGGATGAAGGGAATCCCAAGAGCTATTTCCGCCAGTTGTACGACATTCCCGTGGAAAGCGTGGGCCAGGACTTTGTCGACGAAGCCATTTCGGCCGTCCGCGAGGAGAATGTGCAGGCATTCCTGGAGCAAGCGCAGCCGCAAGGAGAATTATACCGCAGGTTGGTGCACGAATACAACGTCGGCGGGCTCGATCAGCAGCAAAGGAAGACCCTTGCCGTCAACATTGAGCGCGCTCGCTGGAGGCAGAAGGACCAACGCCCCAGGCGGTGGGTTTTCATCAATATTCCGGCGCAGCAATTGGTGGCGTACGATGAACCAAACGATTCCATGCTCACCATGAAGGTGTGCTACGGCAGCCGAGCCCACAAATCGCCGCTCCTTGTCAGTAGGATGGGGTGGTTGGAACTGAATCCCTATTGGGTTGTCCCGCACAGCATCGTCCGGCGCGAGATTGTGCCGAACCATATCCATGACACCGACTACTTCTACCGCAACCGGTACAAGATTATCGACAAGGAAACGGGCGATTTCGTCGAGCCCGAGGACGTAGATGCCGAGATGCTGCTCTCGGGCAGGTATCGCGTGCGCCAGGACAAGGGCGACGACAATTCGCTCGGGCGCATGATATTCCGCTTCCCCAACGAATTCTCCATCTACCTGCACGACACGAACAACAAAGCGGCGTTCGGCCGCGCAAGCCGCGCCCTGAGCCACGGATGCATCCGATTGGAGAAACCGATGGCCCTGGCCGAGTTCCTCCTGCGCGAAAAAGACGACGAATTCCTGGAAAAACTGCACGAAGCTGTGGAGCGTCCCTTGGAAGACCCGGAGGAAAATGCCGCCGGCCCGAAGTCCGTCATGAAGCGATGCTCTTTTGACGGACCAATAGGCGTGTATATCGACTATTATACCTGTTATCCTGCCGCCAAGGGGGGCAAGATAGAGTTTTATCCTGATGTGTACGGCTATGATGCGGCCATTGCCAAGCGACTCCTGCAATAAATGATGAAGTATCCCGAAGACAGCGAATTGATGGCCCTCATGAGGAATCCTGCCCAAAGGGAGAAAGCCTTTGAGCAGGTTGTGGGCAAATATAGCTCGCGTCTCTATTGGCACATAAGGCACATGGTGCTTTCCCACGACGATGCGGACGACATATTGCAGAATACGTTTATCAAGGCGTGGACCAATCTGGAGAATTTCAGGGGTGATTCCAAGCTGTCCACGTGGCTGTACAAGATTGCCATCAACGAGAGCATCACTTTCATGCAGCAAAGGAAACCCAATGTGGCCATTGACGATTCCGACCTCAATCTGGCCAATACGTTGGCCGGCGATGCCTACTTTGACGGCGATGAAACCGATTTGCTGCTGCAAAAGGCCATCCAAACGCTTCCTGCCAAGCAGCGGATGGTGTTTAACATGAAGTATTTCCAGGAGATGAAATACGAGGAGATGAGTGAAATCCTGCAAACATCCATCGGGGCGCTCAAGGCTTCCTATCATATCGCGGTGCAGAAGATAGAAGATTTTTTTAAGGAGCAGGATTAAACTTTTTATCTTCCCAAATGTCAAACAAATGAAGTTGAAGATTATGAAACGATTGGATTTAGGATGGCAAGATGCCCGACCGAAGAAACCGTTCCGCGTGCCGGAGGGTTATTTCGAGTCTTTTACGGCCCGACTCATGGAGAAAATACCCCATGCGGGCATCAGGGCAGAATGGGCTCAGGCTTATCCGCATCAGAGCCTGTTTGTCCGTCTCCGCCCCATGCTTTACGCGGCCGCCGTGTGCTGCTCGCTGATTTTTGGCGTGGAAATGTACCTCAACCAATTGACTTCACCGCTCATTTCCGAGCAGACAGCTGCCTTGCAACTGACTTCACAGGAAGTAAACGAGTACATTGATGACTTTTGCGACTTTGCACGCATCAATGAACAGGATATTTACGCCTGTGTTGCCGACAATAATTAACTTTAACCTTATCTGATCATGCGTTTCCCCATCAGAATGAAACTAGTCTGCTTCCTGTTGTTGCTGCCCCTCATGTGCGCGGCGCAGCGTCAGGACAAGGCAGCGTGTCCTGCTGACTCAGTCCAGCGGCACGGCGTCCAGGGACAAATGAAGGGGCAGATGAAGCCCGCGTTCGGCCCAAAGAATCCCCATCACTTCTCTCCGCGCGAATTTAAGAAGCGCGAAGAGGCCTTCATTACCGAAAAGGCCAAGCTGACCCCGACGGAAGCCACTTTCCTCTTCCCGTTATTCCACAAGATGAAGGACATGTTGCGCGACAATGACAAAAAAGCCAACCACCTGCGCTTCAGGATAAAGCAAGAGCCGCAGCTGGGTGACAAGGAGTGCTTGGAAATCCTGGACGAAATACGCAAGTTGCAACTCAACGGAGTCCAGATAGAAAGCGACTACCAGAAAAAGATACTGAAGGGCCTGTCGCCGCGAAAGCTCCTGCTCGTCATGACAGCCTCCAAGCAGTTTGACCGAGAAATGCTGCGCTGCATGTTCATGGATTTGCAGAAGAAAGCTCCCGGTAAGCCCAATCGGGCCGCCGCAACGAATAAGTAATCTTTTCTTTTGTTAAAACAAGAACTCCTCCTGACGGGGGAGTTTTTTGTTGGTCTTATGCCACTGTTTCTCAGTGTATTTCATCGGCGTGTCCGTATAAGGGGAACACCAAGCGGGACAATCATGAAGCGAAGGGGCGCATAAGATGGGTGAACAAGGCGTAAAAGGTGGGCACATGCGGCCTGAAAAATCTTGGAAAAGGCGTAATTACTCCATAAACAAGGCATAAGACACGCTGCTTGCGCCCGTCAGTGGGCTGCTTTATGGAAAATCAAGATTTCCAACAGCTTGCATGGTGGTTGCCATCTGTGTTCAAAACTTTCAGGATGATTGTAGGTGGGTGGTGTCCTGCATGCCGCTGCCCATGTGGGGCGGGGCGTTCCGTCGGGCAGGGCGTCGGCGTGGCTACTGCCTTTTCCGCAACGTTATCTTGAGAATGTGCCGCGAAACCAGGTAGGTGGTGATGAAGTAGAACGCGGTTTGAATCCACAGCATGAGGTACTCATGGCGTACATCATGGAGCGTTGCGCCTTCGGTGTTGATGCGGACGAACCCATTGATGCCGAATGTGCTGGGAAACAGGTGGGCAAATCCTTTCCAGAAGGCCGGCATGGCACTCCACGGCCATGATATGCCGCTCATGAAGAGCAGGGGCACTGAGGTGAAGACAAAGACGATCATGGTGATTTCGCGGTTGCGTATGAGTGCGCTCATGGTCATGGAAAAGAAGATGCAGGCCAGCAAGTAGGGAAGCATGAACGCCATGATGGTGAGCGGTCGTGCTATCTGCGTAAGGTTGAAGCAGTAGGGTATGAACAGGGTCAGGTAGGCCGCGTTGACTACCTCTATCAGGAAGTAGCTGAGTGCAATGCCCATGATGATGTGGAGCGTGTGCCGCTTGCGGCGCGTAAAGACGAGGCGGCTGAACGACTGGGTCTCATAGGCCGTGCCGGCTGCCATGCTGATGCCGAGGAGCAGCGTTTGCTGGATGACGAGAATGAGGATGGCGGGAATCAGGAACGAGGCCATGCCGGCAGTGGGATTGTACAGGTAGACTTCCTCGTAGTCGATGGGACGGTTGGTCAGTTCGTCCTGTCGTGCCGTGGCGTTGCCGGCGCGGCTGACGCGTATGCGTTCCGAATAGTCCAGCATGAGGTTCGTGTTGGCCGAGAGTATGGCCTTATAGTACAGCATGCCGCTCATGTCGCAGTAGGCACTGACGGTGGCTTGTCGGCCCTGGTGTATGTTTTGCGAGAAGTCGTTGGGAATGACGATGTATCCGTAGGAACGTTGCTCGCGTATGGATTGCAGGGCGTCGGGAATGTCGGCCGATAGGCTGATGACCTGCACGTCGGGCGTGGCGTCCAGCCTCCTTGTGTACTCGCGGCTCAGTGCCGTGTGGTCCTGGTCCACCACCGTGATGGGAACATCGTGCAGAACCTCCTTGTTGTAGCACAATGTGTAGAGGACGGGATACAGCAGCGGGACGAAGACGATGAAGAGCAGCACGCCTTGGTCCTTGAATATGAGGCGTGTCTCCATTTCCCAAATGCGGAGTATGTCAAGCAGGCGTTGCAGTATGTTCATCGGTCAGGGTACGTAGTTGGTGTGGATTAGGTTGCGCTTCAGGCGGATGAGCAGCAGCAACGGCAGGAGCATGAAGCACGCCAGGGCCATGTAGCTGCGCCAGGCATAGGCCATGCTGAATCCGTCGAGGGCCTGGGTCACGTAGATGAGGTAGTAGTGGCGCAAAGGGAAGAGATAGGTCAGCCCTTTTATGAACGGGTAGAATCCGTGATAGGGAAAGGTGAATCCGCACACCGAGAAGCTCAGCACTCCCCACAGGCAGCCGAATCCCATGGCCAGTCGCAGCGTGGGTATGGCGGCAATGAAGAAAATTCCCAGGGCCTGCGATGCCACTATGGCCAGAACCATGGCCGCGAGCATGGGCCAAATGCCGCTGTTGCAGGGATAGCCCAGCAGAACGTAGAAGGTGAAGTCCACGACAGCCCCTATGAGCGTGAATGCCAGCGTGTAGGGTAGCAACTTGGCCGTCAGGGCCAGCAATATGGAGTGGTTGCTGCGCTCCAGCCAGTCGCGCGCCGAGTTGTACTTGATTTCGTTGCCGATGGCATAGACGGTCATGAGGAATATGAGCAGCATCATGATGCCTGGCACGATGGTGTTGTTCAGGTAGATGGCGTAGTTGAGCGAAGGGTTGTTCAGCGGGTGCGTATCCACCACGATGGGCTGGATGAAGTCCATGGCCAGCTTGTCAGTCAGGCCCTTGGCTCGCAGTTGCTTGCGCATGGCGGCTGCATTGAGGAGAACCGCCCCCGTTTTCAGGTCCTTCATCAGCAATGACCCTGGTACGAGGTAGGCATACTGCACGTAGAAGGACACTTTGGGCTGGCGGAACGAATTGGCCTCTTGTTCCAGCCCCTTGGGCAGGTAGAAGAAACCGTATATCTCGTTGCGCTGCACGGCTTGGCGCGCCTCGGTGTAGTTAGCATAGCGGGCGACGATGTGGGTCGCGTCAAAGCTGTCCAGCGTGCGGCCAATGGTGCGCGATGTCTGGCTGTCGTCCATGTCAACCAGGCCGATGGGCAGGTCATGCGGGAGTCCGTCCTTCATCAGCGTGGTGAAGAACACCAGGCAGAAGAGCGGCGCAAACACAATCCCGTAGAAGTAGATGGGACGCGAGGTCATTCGCTTGGTTTCCCTGAGGAAGACATCCAGGAATGCCTTGACTGAATCGTATGGCTGGCGCATGGTGGACGGAAAACGGAGTGGGACGGGCTTTCTCTTGTAATAAAAATTGTGCGGCTACCTTTTCAGGATGACTGACATGCCTGGGCGCAGGTCCTTGACGGCATCCAGCGGGCGTGCCTTGACTTCAAACGTCCGCAGGTCGTGTTGGCCCGTCGACTTCGTGGCTTTCCACACCGCAAAGCTGCCCAAGTCCTTTATAAAATAGACGCAGAGCTTGATTTCCTGGTCGCCCAGGGCGGGAATGAAGCCCGTGACCGTGTTTCCCATCTTCAGTTCGCCCAATAGGTCCTCCCGCACGTTGAATGTCACCCACAAGTCCTGCAATTGGGCCACATTCATGATGGGAGCGCCCGTTCCGACCAGTTCTCCGGCCTTGGGGAATACCTCGCTCACCTCTCCGTCGGCCGGAGCGGTGAGAACGGTCTCCGCTATGTAGGATTCCACCTCGTTTACAGCCCCCCTGGCCCTTTCAGCCAAGGCAGCGGCAGCTTCCTTGTCCTCTCGCTGCGCCCCGTTCAGGGCCATTTGATACTGTGACTTGGCAGCCTGCTCCGTTGCGGCGGCAGCGTCGCGTTGGGCCGTGATTTCGTCCAGTTTTTGCTCGGCAATGACCCCCTCTTCAAAGAGCCGTTTCATGCGGTCGTAGGTTTTCTCGGCGATTTGCAGGCCGGCCTGTGCCTTTTTCCACATTTCGTACGCGCCTTGCACCTGTTCTTTCCGCGTTCCGGCCTTGGCCTTGCTGTCCTGGGCCTTGGCGGCGGCCTCTGCGCCCCTTGCTTGTTCCATCTTGGCCTCAATGTCGGGGGCATAAAGGCGCACCAGCGTGTCGCCGGCCTTGATGGGGTCGCCTTCCTGCACATAGAATTGCTGGATGCGGCCCGGGACTTTCGATGATATGCGATATTCCGTCACTTCCACCTGTCCCTGTATGGTTTCGCTCTTCTTGCCCAACGTAAGGATGCCAATAAAACCCACGATCAGGATAACGGCGGTGATGAACAAGATGGGTTTCAGTATGAGTCCGAGTTCAGATTTGTTTTTTGCCATGATTCTTAGTGTATGTTTGTGTTAAGGTGTTCTTGTTCAGTTGCCCAAATTTCCGAGGGCTTTCATCAGCGTCGTCTCCGTGAGTTTGATGTCGATTTGTGCGTCAATGCGTTGGCTCTGTGCGTCCAACCATGCCGTCTGGGCCTCCAGGAGGTCGCTTGCCGCGATTACGCCCTCGTGGAATCCCACGTCGGCGCAGTGCAGGTTCTCATTTGCCTTTTCCAGGTTCTTGTTTGCGGTGTTCAGCCGCTTTCCGGCCTCGTCAACCTGGTGTTTGGCCTGATGCAGCTGCAGGTTGATTTTTTCCTTGGCTTCCTCAAACAGATGCCGGCTGGCCCTTGCCTCGGCCTGTGCCGCCCTGATGTGATACCTGCTTTCATTCCACCGCCACAGTGGGACGTGCAGCGCCACGCCGACGCTCAGGTTGCCGCCAAACTTGTTACGGAAACCGTCATATACGTTGGGATTGCTGAGGTAGTAGCCTCCCACCAGTCCTACCTGCGGCAGGTAATTGCTCTTTATCAGTTTGATGTTTTCGTCGGCAATGTGGGTCATTTGCTCCAGGGCATGCAGGTCGTTCCTCTGGCTGTAAGCCAGCGTCGTGTCGGGCAGGAGGTGCTGCGGTGACGCTGGCAGGCTTTCTTCCTGCTCATCGGCCAAGACGATGTCGTCCGTGACGGGCAGCCCGCAGATTTGGCAGAGCAGCATGCGGCTCAAACTCAATCCGTTCTCCACCTTGGTCAGGGTCATTTCGGCCTCATTCTGCTTGACGCGCACGTTCAGCGTGCTGGCCTTGTTGACAAGTCCCTCGCGGAACATTTTCTGTATGTCGCCGTCCAGTTTCTGCAGCATGGCCAGGTAGCTCTTGGCCAGCCGCTGCTTGTTGGCGAGCGACACCACCTGCCAGTAGGCCTTGTCGGTCTCCAGTATGGTCTCCTGCATTTGGTTGTCATACTGGTTGCCCAGCATAAGCTGTGCGTAGTGCGTGATGTTGTCATAGGCCCTGAGGCGGCCGCCCATGTAAATGGGCTGCGTCAGCACCAGTGCACCCACAAATATGTTGCGCGTGTGGGTTTCGAGGGCGTGGCTCAGGTTCGTGCCTATTTGGTTCAGCCCCGGCACGATGTCGTTTCCCAGGCTCTGCACCAGCGGGGCCAGGTCGGGAAACTGCTGCACGATGCTCTGTGCCGTCTGCGCTATCTGTGCCGCATTGTCAGTGCCCAGGTTCTCCAGCGCGTGGTGCTGTTTCTTTGAAATCAGCCGCGTCGTCCGGGCATTGAAGATGTAGCTCCCGTCGGCGCTCAGCTTGGGCAGGCGGCTGGTCTGTGCGGCCTTGTGTTCCCATTCGGCGGCCTCCTTCTGTTCGGCAGCGGCCAGGAGTTGCCTGTTGTTGCGTATGGCCAGCGTCCTGCATTCCTCCAGGGTGAGGGTGCGTTGGGCCTGGACGCCTCCGGCGACGAGCAGAAAGGGAATCAATTTGAGAAGGAAAGTCCTCATCGTTCATTCTGTTTTCGTTACGGTGTGCAAAGGTAGTGCATCTTTTCCAAAAATGTCCTTATTCCATGTGTTAACAAATGCGATATTCATCCTTTTGACCGACAAATGTGGCCATATCGGCTAATAATCTGCCCCATTTTGCCCGCGGGGCGAACCCGTGCAGGGAAAAAACGGCCATGTCAGCTTGCCCGACTGTGATGTGAGGACAGAGGGAGACTGCAACCTGTATGGGAGCAAATTGACCAGTGGAACGGACGGGTGGAACACCCTTTGTGGCCCGTATGATGGGGGCATTCCTCTGTTGGGCCAGGGCGGAATGTCCTGTGGGGCGTGAAAACGGCTGTTTGCCCTGTTTTTGGGAAAAGTTTACGCCTTTTCTGAAAAATTTCGGGCCGCGTTGGCCCGTCTTTTACGCCTTGCGCGCTTGTTTTTTATGCCTTGTCCGTTTACCCTTTCCCCGTGTGTGCGGGCTGGCTCAGCACATGGCGTTTGGACTGTCTGTCGTTAGCGGTCTTTCACGGCGCGTATGGGCAGCATGAATGAAAGTAGCTGTGCTCCGCCGAGGCAATATGCAATGCTATAATAGTAGTATGAGAGCCGACCATCCTTAATGTCTCCCGACCAAAGGTAGGGTAATTCGGTGTCCTCATGGGTGATGGTATATACTCTTTTATGAATATCCCATAAAGTAGGATCATCAGGATATAATCGTTGATTGTAA
This sequence comes from Bacteroidaceae bacterium, assembly GCA_017940605.1. Taxonomy (GTDB): domain Bacteria; phylum Bacteroidota; class Bacteroidia; order Bacteroidales; family Bacteroidaceae; genus UBA6382. The sequence goes on along the minus strand of JAGAYF010000040.1, from coordinate 78,268 downwards.
TATTCTGTTTTATACCATCCCGTTTTTGGCAGGAAGATGATGTTGCCGTTAGGCCCAAATACCAGGTAGCCCTCCCTGCCGCCCCGTGTTGCCTTTTGCCATGCGCAGCGTTCCCTCAGTTCTGTGGTCTCTGCCTGGCTGGGCATCCGCCAGGGTTCGCCCATGATGATGGTGGCCATGTCGTAGTTGGGATCTCCGCAGATGCTCCCTTCTTTCATGGCGATTTCAATGATTTCAGTTCCTCTTTTTTCCGTAAGTCCTATTTGCATGGACTCTGCTATCCCCCATGGGTAGTATCCGCCCGCGTCCTGTGCCTCCTGTGCCTCCACATTCCTGTTGGCCCACAGGCAGCCCAGCCCCAGGTCGGTCCATTCGGCCGACAGATCCACGTCATCACCACCCTTTGTGCGGAAGGTCCTCACCGGTCCGTATTGCAGCGTGTCGCCGGTCAGCACATAGCTGCGGTAGTAGTACAGCGTGCCGTTCTGCAGGCCGCCGAATGTGACGTGGAAACCCGTGCCCGTGCTGTCGGGCCTGACACCCTCGGTGGCGAAGCGCTGCCTGCCGTTCTCAAAATCCCTGGTGTCGGTGCAGTACTCCACTCCTGCACTCTCAGCATCGTCCATGACGGAACGGGCAAAGTCATAGTCCGTGGTCCACCTGATGGTGGCTGTCCGGAAGGTGACATCCTCCGTGTCACCCGTCTCAAGTTCCTGCAGTGTCTGTGTGCCATGGGTGGTGAACGACCGGATGTCGCCGCATAGGTACTTGTATGCCTTGAAACTCTTCTTCTCGTAGGCCACGGTGGCGGCGCAATAGTAGTAAGTCGTGTCGGGCAGCAGCCCTTTCATGGAGGTGGTGAAGGTTTTCCTTGCCCCCTCATCCTCTGTCAGGAAGGTCTCGCCTTGGTCGGTGAACCATATTCTTCTGACCCCCTTGGGCAGCTCAGTATCTACATGGCCCAGTGCGTCGGGGTCGGTGGTGTAGAGCAGGGCCACGTCGTGGTATATCTCATAGTTGGTGCGCTTGCCGTAGGTCCCTGCCGTGAATGCGCTGTCCAGCAGGTTCTCGTCCACTTCCACCTGTACAATGGCCTTGGTGTAGTAGAGGTTCTGCACGCTTCCCGCCTGGGCTATCTGTGCCATGGGGAGCGTCTGGAAGGACTTGGTTTCGCCGTAGTATGTCTGGCCGCCGGCCCTTACGAAGGCGCGAAAGAAATACCTTGTTTCGGGCAGGCAGTTGATGGTGCGCGTGAGCAGGCGGCTTTCCAGTTGGACGGGCTGCCATGCAATGGCGGTGGAAAAATCTGGGTGGATATCGTATTCAATGCCGGCTTCGCATGAAATCGTGTCGCCGGCAGGCAGCAGGTCGGTGTTGGCCCATGCCTGCATGGTGGCGGATATGATGCCCACCTGCCCGGCCTCGCCGGTTACGGCTACGGTGCTGTGGGTCGGATCTTCTTCGGGCTTGTTGCTGTCATCGGAGCAGGCAGCGAAAAGGCATAGAACAGAAATGAATAAACAGGCTATCTTTCTCATTTTCCTATGTGTTTGGGAGTTTTCTTTTGGGCAAAAATAAAAAGAATAATTCTAATGTGAATAAAAATTTATGAAAAAAGCGTATATTTGTCGCCAAAATAAATCAAATCACCGATAGATGAATAAATGAAGGATAATAAATATATGTTTATGGAAAGAAAACAATTATATGGGGTAATGATGGTATGGATGGCCGCCTGTGCATTTTTTTCATGTTCAGACAACGGCGGAAGTTTGCCCCACAGGACGGTGAATGTGGCTTTTCTGTATGACGGCGATACGCTGTACCTTCCTTCTGATGAATCGGTTGGCCTGGTGGCGTGCTATGGTAGCAGCACAAAGGAATTTCAGTCGGTCCTTCAGTGGGAAAGCAGCGACGTGACTGTGTTTGCGGTCCATGCTGACCAGCGCTACATGAAGGGTGATTCCTGCCTGTCGTCCGCTACATTGTCTCCGAAGCAGAATGAAGGGGCGGCCCGGGTGACTTTTTCGGTGATTCCACCCGATGGAAAATCCCGCACGCTGTCGCTCAACGTGGTGAACACCGGTATCAAGGCTACTCACCTGGAAGGGTTGCCTGAGGGATCGTTTGCCGAGGTGGTGAATAAGATTAAGTTCAACATGGTATATGTTGCGGCCGACACGCTGATAGATGTCGGTCCTCGCGTGGGCGTGGACATCTTTTTTGATTCTACGGGACACAATTATAGTACCAAACAGTATGAGAAAGCATACGAGAAGTGGAAACGTACATATGTGACCCCCTATTATGATGGCAGTGTCTATGTGGCATCCTTTTACATAGGCCAGACGGAGGTGACTACGGAACTGTGGATGTCTGTGATGGGCAAAGATCCCAACAAATCAACAATTCCCTACCTGCAAGCTCCGGTCAGTTGGGTATATTGGTACGAATGCCAGGAATTTGTGGCGCGGTTGCAACAACTGACGGGCCGACCCTATAGGTTGTTGTCGAATGCGGAATGGGAATATGCTGCGCGGGGCGGTAACCAAAGCAGGGGCTACGTTTATGCAGGCGGTAACGTGTTTGGTGAAGTAGGCTGGACTACATCAGGATATGGAATGCCTTATGACGTGGGTCAAAAGAAACCCAATGAATTGGGACTGTATGACATGTCGGGCAATGCGATTGAGTGGGTGCAAGACTCCTGGGGAGATTCCGTGAGTGCGGAGGTGTATGAGAATATGTATGAAGATGAGGAGGGCCATATTGCCTACAGGGATACGCTTGTCGTGAAAGATTTCGTCACCTATCGCAAAGCACGCGGTACGACAAGTATTATCAGGGCATATATTAATACAATATTGCTAATTGGTGAACAACAGCGTGGGGAAGCATCCGGGTATATATATATTCCCAGAAAGAGAGAAAATGTAGGGTTTCGCTTGGGGCTGTCGGCCACGGAAGCGAAGCGGCCATGATGATTTTTGCTGGGAGCTTGCCGGATGTGTGACTTTTTATTAATTTTGCCTGTGCTAAGACATAAGTAATGATGAAGAAGAAAATGGTAGCCCCCTCCATGTTGGCGGCCGATTTTGCCCACTTGCAGCAGGATGTTGAGATGCTCAACGCCAGTCAGTGTGACTGGATTCACCTGGATGTGATGGATGGTGTCTTTGTGCCCAACATCTCCTTCGGGTTTCCTGTGATGGAAGCCATGGCACGGGTGGCCAAGAAACCGCTGGACGTGCACCTGATGATTGTGCAGCCTGAAAAGTTCATTCCCCAGGTCAAGGCTCTGGGAGCATACATGATGAGTGTCCATCAGGAAGCGTGCCCCCATCTTCACAGGGCCATCCAGCAAATTCACAATGCCGGTATGCAGGCAGGCGTGGTGCTGAATCCAGCTACGCCGCTGTGCATGATTGAAGAGGTGCTGGCGGATGCCGATATGTTTTTGCTGATGAGCGTCAACCCTGGCTTCGGCGGTCAGAAGTTCATTGCGTCAACGGTTGACAAGATAAAGCGTTTGCGCCAAATGCTGGACGCTGTGGGGAGCAAGGCCTTGATAGAAGTAGACGGTGGGGTGGACAGTACCAATGCCGATATGCTCTATCGTGCCGGTGCTGATGTGTTGGTAGCAGGGAGCGCCGTTTTTCGTGCCCCCGACCCCCAGCACGAAATCTTGGTGTTGAAAGGTTTGTCCTGATTGGTGAATCCGTTATATCGCTTGCTGCTGAATCATCCGTTGCTGCGGATGGCACTTGCTTGGGCAGCTGGCATTCTTTTGGGATGGTATATGCGTTACAGTGCTGCTCCATGTGGGGCGGTGCTGTTTATCGTTGCCGGAGTTTTGGTGGCCCTGACCCTTGTGCTGGCGTTTTACAAAAAACATGGGAATGAGTATGTCTTTGGGGGCTTATTGTATGCCGTAGTCTTTCTTTTGGGAAGCACATGGCTGTTGTTCCATTTTCATCGTATGCAAAAACAATGGCCTTCAACAGCGCAAGCCTATCAGGCAGTGGTTGTGGGTGATGTCAGTAGGCAGGGAAAGACGACGGTGTGTCCAGTACGCATTGTCGGATGTGTAGATGGTGATGCCGTAAAGGGACAAGACGGTGTGGTGCAGCTTAGGTTTTTATGTGACAGCACCCAACAAAATTTGCATGTGGGTGACGGAGTTCGTTTCTATGGCGTCGTGGAAAAACTGCGGAATCCAGGTAATCCCGATGAATTGGATTATGCAACTTGGCTAGGACGACAGGGTGTTTCGGGAGGAATATTTGCAGGAACTCATGTGAAAAAAGTCAAAGAGGCGGATGCTAATATACTGAGAAGGCATTTGTCTTTTCTTGAACGCCTACGGTTGAAAGCATTGACCTATCGTGTATGTTTGGTGCGCAAATTTGATAGGTTACAACTGCATTCCCAGCAGGAAGCAGTGCTGCAAGCCATGGCATTGGGGGATAAAGGGCAACTTTCCTCACAGACGCGGCGTATCTTTTCTGAAGTAGGGGCATCGCACGTGTTGGCTCTTTCAGGTTTGCACTTAGGCGTATTGACATTCCTGATTTTGTGGCTGTTCCGACCATTGGGGCGATGGCGTTGGGGACGTATGGCATCTGTTGTAGTCTTGCTGGCTTTTATATGGGGATTTGCTCTTCTGACAGGACTGCACGTCAGTCTGTGTCGTGCCGCATTGATGTACTCTGTGGGCCTGATTCACTATGCCATGCGTGCAAAAGGGAACGCAATGGACAGTCTGGCATTTGCCGCCATTGTGTTGCTGGTGTGGCAGCCCATGAATCTGATGGATGTGGGCTTTCAACTGTCGTTCATGTCGGTCTTCAGTATCTTATTGTTCTATCCGTCCTTTGTAAAACGTTGTCCGCGCAGTCGTATGTGGGCATGGCTGGCGGGCCTTGTCTTTATAGCTGTCGCTTCTCAGGTGGGCGCAGCTCCATTGACTGCTCATTATTTTCATTTGTTCTCCTTGGGATTCCTGATAACCAATGTAGTGGTTATTCCCTGTACATATTTATTGTTGGGAAGTGCATTGCTCTATTTTTTGTTTGAATGGCTGCCGGTTGTTCAAGGGTTAGTAGGGAAAATCCTGGCCTGGGTATCGCATTTCATGTATGATGCGGTAGAGTTGATGGCTCGTTGTTAGGATTGGATGAGCGTGAAAGTGAATCCTTCGTGGCTGACGGTGCTCTTGTGCTATGCGTTAATGTTTTCAATCGTTAGTGCATGGAAGGAACACAGCAGGCGTTGGTTGGTGGTTTCCTATGCAGTGCTGGTGTTGTTTGCCATTAGTGGATTGGTCGTTGATAAGCAAGTGAATCGGCAGGTTATTTTCTATAATTATCCCTCATGTCCGTCTGTCCAGTTTGTTGAAAAAGACGGTCGTTCCCTGTTATGGAGCGCTGAAAAGCGAATCTGTCCACCTGTACAGCGGTTTTTGGATGCTCACGGGCTGAAAGCCCCCTCCATGCTGGGGAAATTAGATTCTGTTGGCGGGGTAGTTGAATTTGCCTCTAGAAAAATAGTTGTTTATGATGCAGATATGTGGAAAAAGACACGAGTATCCAAACCCTTGGTGGTGGATATACTATATTTAAATAGGTATGGAATAGGCAAGGAATGGAATTGGGAAAAATATTTCATTCCTCGTTTGGTAGTAGTGGATGCTTCTGTGTCGAATAGTTGGCGAAGGCGGGTGTTGGATGCGTTGGAGGCACGTGGCTGGCCATATTATGATATGGCTACCGAGGGCGCGTTGGTGTTAAAAGAGCAACGTCCTTAATTTGCTGCTGAAGTGAAGTCAAAAGTGTTTTCGTCAGATGCCGTTGGCTTGTTTTGTTCTGCTTTGTTACGTGTCAAGGTAATATAGATGTTGCCCATGTTGTATGTGATGCAGCGCCAGCTATTCTTGATTTGTTGTTGCTGATTTATTTCTGTGTTTAAGTGTTCGGCAACTTTTGCTGCGATAGCGGCGGCCTGAGGTGATGCGTTTTCAGTCAAGCCAATTTGCATCTGTATCTTGTTGGGACGTGCGTCGGGGTCGCTTCCGAAGAGCGTATCCATTTGCAAGTTGAGTGTCCACGTCATTCGTTTGTTGCGAAGTACGCCGTTGTCTACCGTAGGAGTGGCAGAGCAGACCATGGATTGGCGAATGTGAAAGATTTTCTTGATTTGTGAAACTGTTGTGTCCAGACTGATGCCGTCAATTTGGTCTCCGTTGATCTTTTGTGATACTAAGTGTATGATATCGGCCTCATCGTTTTGCAAGAGCTGTTCCTTGGTTTCTGCGTCTTTGTTATTTTCTGACCTTTTCTCTTGGCATGAAGATAATAATAGCAATGCGGAGAAGGTGCAGAGGAGTAAATCGCGTGTGAATTTGATAGTCATGTTTTATTTATTTTTTATGCAGGATTAACTTCCTGATGAGTTTTTCCCTGCGTTTTCGTATATTTTCTTCAACTTCATTCTCATTTTTCTTTAGGCTCATCTCATTCAGGTTGTTAAGGACGGTTTTGAGGCTGTTTTGGGAAATGATGATTTCCTGCCTGCTCAGTCCGCGCAATGAGTCTTTCAGTGTCTGTACGGCAATGAAATTTGCCTTTTCGCGTATTTTTTCACCCAATCTTGTGATGCGTATGTAGTTGGACCGCCAGTCAACACGGCTCTTGTCGCGCAGAATGATACCTTTGGCCTCCAATGCATTGAGTAGGCGCGTCATGGTGGTTTTACTGAATGAGGTGGCGTTGCACAAATCTTGTTGCGTGCATACGTTGTGCAGTGTAATGGCCAAGATGACATCCCATTGCTCGCCCGATATCCTCAAATCATTCTTTTTGAAGTCATCATTGAGACGGCGCTTAAGCATTGTGCTGACGCGGCCGTTCATCAGTGCGAAAATTAGGCGGTAGTCAATGGGGTTTTCCATGAGCGAATGGCAAAAAGTAATTTTTAGGTACTGCAAAAATACGAAATAAATACAGTTTTTGCATGTTTTGTAGATTCAAATCCTTGGTTTTGAAATAAATTTCACGAAAAACTTTGTGGTTTGAAAAAAAAAACCGAATTTTGCACCCTCAAACATTGAGTTAACACTAGTATTAATTTTTAAACAGAGAAAGTATGAATCAGTACGAAACCGTTTTCATTTTGACTCCCGTTTTATCTGATGAACAGATGAAGGAAGCGGTTGAAAGGTATCGTGAGTTCTTGACGACTCGCGGTGCAGAGATTCTCTATGAAGAGAATTGGGGTATGAGGAAGCTGGCTTACAATATTGAAAAGAAGTCCAGCGGATTCTACATCGTGATGGGTTTCAAGGCAGAGCCCACAGTGATTGAACCTCTTGAGGTAGATTACCGCCGCAACGAGCGTGTAATTCGTTATCTTACGGTTAAGATGGACAAGAATGCCGCAGCTTATGCCGAAAAACGTGAAAAACTGAGAAACAAAAAGGAGGACTAAATCATGGCAGTAGAACAGAAATCAGAAATCAGGTATTTGACTCCCCCTACGGTGGATGTGAAGAAGAAAAAGTATTGCCGTTTCAAGAAAAGTGGCATTAAGTATATCGATTTCAAAGACCCTGAATACTTAAAGAAGTTCTTAAACGAACAGGGTAAGATACTTCCCCGCCGTATCACAGGAACATCGTTGAAGTATCAGCGTCGCGTGGCTCAGGCAGTGAAGCGTGCACGCCATTTGGCCTTGTTGCCCTTTGTAACAGACTTGATGAAATAAGAAGGAGGAAATTATATGGAGATTATATTGAAAGAAGATGTTGTCGGGCTTGGATACAAGAACGATATCGTGACTGTAAAGAACGGCTATGGCCGTAATTTCCTCATTCCGACAGGTAAGGCAGTCATTGCATCAGAAGGAGCTAAGAAAGTCTTGGCCGAAGATTTGAAGCAGCGTGCTCACAAGTTGGCCAAAATCAAGGCAGATGCTGAGGCACTGGCAGAAAAGTTGTCAAAAGTTGAGACAATTGAAGTTCCTATGAAGGTGAGCCCCACGGGTGTTATCTATGGTTCTGTGACTAATGTCCAGATTGCTGATGCACTCCAGAAATTAGGCTTCGAACTTGATCGAAACATTATCCGTGTCGATTCCGTCAAGGAAGTAGGCGATTACAAGGCATTGATAAAGCTTCATAAGGAAGTTTCTGTTGAGATTCCGTTCAAGGTAGTGGCAGAATAAATAGATTAAAACGTATATATTCAAATGTCCCGCGATTGCTTCGCGGGACATTTGTTTTTTAAAAAATTGCTATCTTTGCATCAAATAACAGAACATGAGAGAAAAGATATTGTTGTTAGGTATGTGCTGCTTTTTGTCAATGACAGGGGGTAGTGCGCAGCGAAAGGAACGCAATGTGCAGACCTCTACCATGAAGTGTGAGGTGAAGGGTCAGCTTGGAAAGGAGCAAGGATGGAAGAAAGTCCTTGTTTCCGAATCAACCGTTGGAGTGGGAAAAGTGGAATATGTCGATTCCGTCGGTATCGTTGATGGAAGATTCCTCTTGCCCGTAGAACAAGAGGCAGTACCCACATTGCACAAGTTGAAGGTAGTAGACGATAGGGACAATGCCCAGGAACTGTGGCTGTTTGTCGATTGTGATGAAATCAGCGTGCGAACAGACAAGAAGAGTGGCCTGCTGCGTGCGTCCGGGTCTGAATCCAATGAGGCCTACTTTAGTTTGATGCAGGAAAAAGCTCCTTTGGAACAGCAAATCCAGGCAACTGAGACTCTTTTTGAAGATGCAACGCAACCGCGCGAGGTCCGCTGGCGGGCCGAGGCGACGTTGGACAGTTTGAACGAAGTGGAAGCAAGGCTGCACACCCAGTATCTGCGTGCCCATCCCAAGACGCTCCTGGCCCTGACCATAGCAGCCCAGAATTGTAACCAATTGGGGATGACCATTTCCGAGCAAACCTTGGAGCAACTGCCGGAAATGTTCAAGGAAACCAAGGCATACAAGCGCGTCAGCCGCTATGTGGAGAATGAACATCTGTGCATTCCCGGCGACGGCTATCATGATTTTGCAATGAAGGACATCAACGGACGCGTAGTCAGGCTGTCCGACTATGCCGAGCAGAGCAGCTATGTCGTTCTGGACTTTTGGGCGAGTTGGTGTCCCTCCTGCCGTGCCGATATGCCCCTGATGGTCGAAATGTATCAAAGATTTAAGGACAGGGGGATCGAATTCATAGGCATATCATTGGATAAGGATGAGGCAAAGTGGAAGCAGGCAGTCAAGGACATGGGTATGGAATGGATGCAGTTGAGCGATTTAAAAGGCTGGGACTGTCATGCGGCGCGCATAAACGGTGTGAATCACATTCCCTATACCATAATCATAGCTCCCAACGGCCGCGTCATGATGAAGGACATTCATGGCCACAAATTGATGGAGGCACTGGAGCGATGGGCTGAGAAGCCATAGGGCAGAAAACCCTTTGGCTCATCCATGTTCATTCAGTTGTTAAATTTGCGGGATGATTTTAACTAAATCGTCTCGCAAATTTATTTTTGTTTCCTATTTAAGGAGTAAATTGTCCCTTAAATATAATTTATTTGTTAAATAGTTTTACATTTAAGAAAAGAAAAAGGAATTTATTTGCTCCTATTGTCAGCACCGCCTACCTTTGCACTGTCATGAAGAAGAGAACGATTATTATCATCTCCATTGTAATGGGACTGAGCTTTGCTGCCTTGCTCTATTTGCAGGTTACCTATTTCCACAGCATGCTCAGGATGCGCAAGGAGCAGTTTGCCGAAAGTGTGAGCCGCAGCCTGAGTGTTGTGGCCCGCAATTTGGAGATGGAACAGACGGTCGACGGGCTTCAGCAGTTCATGAAGGAAGAATATCCCGAAGCTTTCAGCAAGGAAGACAGCACACAGGCTGTCCATTCGGGCTTTACCGGAGCTTTCCCGCTGGAAATGCACCCTTCAGGGGTGCATACGGGAAAGAATGTCCTGCTCAGGCCCATGCCCCATCCTGTCACCTTGCCCAAAGGCTTTGTCCAGCACAAGTACATGTTGTCTTCCTATTCATCGCTTTCCGATGAAATGAAGAACCTCATCTCGCGCCAGGTCACCCACCAGCGCGACTTGCTCGACCGTGCGGCATTGGCCATCCTCTATTCGGCCAGCAACAAGCCCTTGGCCGAGAGTGTCAACTTCAAGTTGCTTGACCAGACGCTGCGCAATGAGTTGCGCAACAACGGCATTGACCTGGAGTACCATTTCACTGTGACGACGCGCACGGGCAAGGAGATCTACCGCTGCCCCGACTACAGCGCGCGCGGCGAGAAGTACTGCTTCAAGCAGGTGCTCATGCCCAACAACCTGCCGGCCAACACAGGCATTCTGGCGGTCCATTTTCCAGACATGGGTTCCTACCTGTACAGCGCCGTCAAGTTCCTTGTGCCCAGCATCATCTTTACAATGATACTGCTCATCACGTTTATCTTTGCCATCTTCATATCCTTCCGCCAGAAGAAGCTGAGCGAAATGAAGAACGACTTTGTAAACAACATGACCCACGAGCTGAAGACCCCTGTTTCCAGCATATCCCTGGCCGTGCAGATGTTGCTCGACCCCAACATGCCCAAGTCGGAGAAGACGACGCGCCACCTCTCCTCCATCATTGCCGACGAGACCAAGCGGCTCAGGATGCTCATCGACGTGGTCCTGCAGACATCGGTCTTCGAGGGGCGCAAGATTCGTTTCAATGAGAAAGAAGTGATGGTCAACAAGCTGGTCAGGGAGGTTTCCGACACATTCAGCCTGAAGGTCAAGAATGCGGGCGGCTCGCTCACCACGGACTTCCAGGCGGTCGAGGATGAAGTCATGGCCGACGAGATGCACCTCACCAATGTCCTGTTCAACATCATGGACAACGCCATCAAGTACCGCCGTCCCGATGTCGATTTCCGCCTGCACGTCAGGACCTGGAACAACAGCAATGGCATTTGCATCTCCATTGAGGACAACGGCATAGGCATCAAGCACGAGAACCTGAAGAAGATATTTGAAAAATTCTACCGCGTCCACACGGGCAATGTGCACAACGTGAAGGGCTTCGGCCTGGGCTTGGCCTATGTCAAGAACGTCATTGACCTGCACAACGGCAAGATACATGCCGAAAGCGAGGTGGGCAAGGGGACGAAGTTCATCATTAATTTACCAACCATTAAAGAATAAAGTGATTATGGAAGACAAGAAGAAAATTTTGCTTTGCGAAGACGAGGAGAACCTGGGTATGCTGCTGAGCGAGTACCTCGAGGCCAAGAACTATGAGACCCACCTGTGCAAGGACGGTGAGGAAGGATACAAGGACTTTCTGAAGAACAAGTACGACATCTGCATTCTCGACGTCATGATGCCCAAAAAGGACGGTTTCAGCCTGTGCCGCGACATCAAGACGGTCAACCCCGAAATGCCCGTCATATTCCTCACGGCCAAGGCGCTCAAGGAGGATGTCATTGACGGATTCAAGCTGGGGGCCGACGACTACATCACCAAGCCGTTCTCGATGGAGGAGCTGACCTACCGCATCGATGCCATCCTGAACCGTGTGAACGGCAAGAAGAAGCAGGAAGACGCCGTGGTGCATTTGGGAAAATACGTGTTTGACCGCCAGCGCCAGACCCTGAGCCTGAACGACGACCACCGCAAGCTGACCACCAAGGAGAATGAGCTGCTCAACATGCTGTACCAGCACGCCAACGATGTGTTGCTGCGCGAACTGGCCCTCAACAAGATTTGGGAGGACGACAATCGCGTCTATGCCCGCAGTATGGACGTCTACATCACCAAGCTGCGCAAGTATCTCAAGGGCGACAAGGAGGTGGAAATCCTCAATGTCCACGGCGAGGGATACAAGCTGGTCATTCCCGAGAAGGATGCCCGATAGGCCGACGAGGCCGCGGACCTGAACCCGAAATTTTTTCATACATAGTTTTTTAGTACCCTGGCGGGTGTGTCAACTGAACTGACACACCCGCTTCTTGTTTCCAGCCAGGTGGAAGATGGTACTTGGCTTCTCCATGCAGGAATGTTGTGAAACCTCCCCATCGTGCAAGGGAAAAAACTGAAAGGCGTAAAAGCCGTGCCAATGCGGCCTGGGAAAAATGTGCCCAGGCGTAAAAGTCATGCCGTCAAGGCGTAAGAAATCACCCTGTCCCTAAGTTTTTGTCCCCGAACGGGGTGGATATTACTTTTTTCCTTATATTTGCAATGCAAATTTTATCTATAATCGATATGGCAGCAGCATTAAAATCCATTGAGGTATCGTGCAGGAAGCATCCTGACTATGATTATGGGTGGGTCAAGTTGACCACGACCGCCAAGCATGCCGTGCAGTTTTCTGAATTTGTCATGGCCAGCTACAGCTTTGAAAGCATGGACGCGGCACGGCAGAAGAGTGTTTCGTATACTAAGTCCATGACTGGCTTGGCCAGTAGTGTGGGCAGCCGGTACATCTATTTTGATTTTTCCCAGAGTAACGGTGCCAAGTCCTTTGTAATGACCATCAGAGTACAGGACGACGTGAAGAATCTCGTTGAGTTCAACACGACGACGGGCGGCTTGAACTATTTCGGCCTGCAGGTCGATGTCCGCGACCTGCATCATCTCTCCGGCGTGGAGGTGCTGGGCCTGCGCTACGGGTTGTTCAACCTGAAGCCCCATGCGCTGATTGACTTGCGTGGCTTTACGCGGTTGAAGGAATTGTGGCTGGGCCCGGGAGAGAATGTCGACATTGACCAAATCATCCTGACGGACGACACCATGGGCCGCCTGACTGTCTGCAACGCCGGAATGAGAAAGTTGCCGGCCAATTTTGTGAAACTGAAGAAGGCCAGCGCCATCTACACGGAGGATGCCAGGTCGTGGGCACAGGTGGAGAATGACTTGACGGCGATGTTCTCCGTGAAGAACCTGACGGTCATCGGTGCTTCGCCCGAATACTTTGCCGCAGCCCTGGACTACTTTCACAAGAACCGCGCCATGATCGTGCATGGCATCTACATGCCCGACTTTACGCGGAATCCCTGTTTCCTTGACTCCGAACATGTTGGTAAAATCATTGACATCCTGGATACCGCCAGGAACGTGAGCACCTTCCTCATTGGCAATCATGCCGTGACAAAAGTTTCATCGACCCAAATATCCATCGAGGGTCGGGGCATCTACCCGATTAATAATTAAATAGTGCAGATATGAAACGCATTCTTCCCCTTTTGCTGCTGTGTGTGGGCTTCCTCTTCGGCTGTGAGCCCGACACCGAGATTGAGTACAGGACGGTGGTGGATTCCGTCTTCGTGCATCGTGTCGACACGGTGTACATTGACCGTACCGACACCGTGTTCGTCAGCCAGACGGACACCGTCGTGGTTACGCAGACCGATACGGTCGTCACCGTGGTGAACCATACCGACACGATTGTGGAAGTCCGGCTGGACACGGTCCTGCTAGTGAGGAACGACACGGTGCTGGTCAATGCCCAGAAGCTGTTGCTGCGTACCGACCGTCAATCGTTGGTGCTGGACAGCGTGTCGCGTGTGGACAGGCTGACGGTCGAGAGCGACGTGCTGGAGAGCCTTGTGTGCGACAGCGTGGGCCTGTCCGAGTTGGAGTTGCGCACGCCCCGCTTGCGGCGGCTGCGTTGTGCCCACAACCGCCTGGAGAAGCTGGACATCCCATCCTGCCTGTATGAGCTGGACTGCCGTTACAATGACCTCTCCCTGCTGGACCTTTCGGCATTTCCGCCGCAGTTAGCAGATAAGAATGATGAAATGTGGCAAATAGATTCTGTGTGTTATCATGAAGATTATAGTATATTCGATCATTTAACGGCTGAGTATTTTCGGTATTATATGGAAAATACTGTGTTTGATGCTTATTTTCGCCTACCAATTTGGTCTGGTTCAAGTTTTAGACGCTTTGAGCCGCAGTGGAATTATGAGGCAGTCATTCACAATGAAAGCACATTGCTATATCGTTTGAGTGAAGATCGCCTCCAAAGAGAACTTGTTCCGGGATATCGCTACGATGATCCAGATAGCTATTTTAATTATATATATAATAACAATCATACAATTAAAATAATACCTTCAGGTACTTATAAATTTGACTTTGAAACCATATTGTACTTTCCTTATATGCGGTGCAGGCCGCAGCGGGTGAATTTGAAATTGTATCTGTCGCAGCACGACAAGTTTTCGGTGTTTTATTATTTTAGATACAAGGAAGTGCATAGTGAGATGCGTCCAGATGCTGATTCAAATTCTGATGATGAAAATTACAGGTATATTTGGAACTTCCGTTGGGAAGATACAGACGTGTATATGAAATAAACGTAAAAAATAATTAGATATGAGTGATACGAATCGCATTGTGATAAACATTGTGGCCCATGCAGAGGAAGTGAATTTTGATGAAAATGTGGTGGTCTCGGGTGAGAAAATCCTACTGGGTAAATTGAAGGATAGAATTGCTAAGGTAGAAGGAACACCCATTCAAGTAAAATTTCCTGCCGGACATTTTACCCTGGGTGAGACGATGCTGTTATATGACCTGAAGTGTGACCTGTCCCTTGAGGGCCATGAGAATGCCGATGGCATCTGCGACACCATCATTGACGGACTGTCCGAGTATGACGTTGACACGGCCACCCATATGGTGCAGTCCTCAGACTTGGGGCAGGACGGTAAGGTACTCTCTAACTTCGTCATGTACGACAGTCAGTACCAACCTTTCTATGTGCAGGAGCATTGTTTCAAGATGAATCCGGAGCTCAAGACGGTATGCCGGTACATCGGTCCTGATGACAGTACATACAATACTGAAATAGGACCATCAAAAACCTTTAACAGTGAGATAGATGCTGCTCCTGTGGGGACAAGGTGGATAGCCATTGAGATTACGAGCACAACCTACTACAACTATTCTAATAAGTGTGATCTCTACTTCAGGGAGAAAAATACATTGTCTTCCTCTATTCCGTATAGTGATGACGACATTGACAAGATTGAGGTGGGCTCCTACCTGTACCTGCACATGTGCTGGCTGTGCTACAAGTTCCGGGTGGACGGGATTGTGTCATTGGATGGTGGCGGAAAATGCTTCAAGTGTACGATGAGCGATAGCGTAGATCCGAAAGGACGGTGGTTGAACCATTGTTTCGATACCTTTGTAAAGATTGTCAACGTAGACGCGCCTTCGCACGACAGACTGCCCGAGTTCCGGATTGTACCGCAGGCTGTCGGGGATGCTGTCGCCCACTTGAACAACTTCTCGGGCAACAAGGTCAGAATGGGCAAGGTGGACATTCTGTTCAAGATAGTCAATTGCAAGAACGTCAGCTTTAAGAACCTGGCCATCATGGGAAACTGCGTGGGCAGCCAAAAGGACATCACCAAATACAGCAACGCGCAGGCTAACCGAGCAGAAGCCGAAGGGGCTATCGATGCCAAGAAGTTTGACAGCCTAACGGTCACCAACTGTGAATTCTACAACTTGTACGGGTTCTGTGTGCGGGCAAAGGAGGATAGCGGTAAGTTACGTGATAGTTGTGAAGTTCATCTTGTCAATAACTATGTCCATGACACGTTCGGCGGCGCATTCAACGTGGAAATCCAGCACAGTGCCATCCATATCGAGGGCAACCTCATTGACGGCTACGGCCGCTACCTGCCTGGGGCGGGTGCAGTCACGATGGGGCACTACAACAGTGTTTTGGTAACACACAACACCATCTGTAACGGGTATTACACGGGCATTACCCTTTGGGGGGAAGATATAGGTGCTGGCACGAAGACTGTTTCCTATAACAAGGTGTTCCACTGCATGCAGGGGCTCTTGGATGACGGGGCAGGTATCTATTGTTTCAAACTGCAGGAAAAAGCCAATATCCACCACAATCTGATATATGACATCCGCACGTCAGGTAGGCAGAACGTAGCCGGATTGTATGCGGACAATGAGTCATCCCACATGAAGTACACATACAACGTTATCCACAACTGTACGGGTGGTTACCACAACAATGGGGGCGAACAGAACCTGTTCAAGAACAACCTTGTTGCCTATCCCGACTACGCAGCGTTCCTGGCTAGCACGCAGAGTGGCGTTGCACCGAACTTCAAGCAGTTCGATGCCTGCAACAACATCATCGTGCTGGGCCACGATGAGGGTCATTGTTTCCAGACCTACCGCGACAGCTTCATTCAGGGCAGCGTGCGCAGCCGCATTGCCGACGTTGACCGAGCGAATGACTCGGCAGGCAAGAGCGACCTGCTGAGTTCGTGCGACTGGAAGACGTACCAGGGCAGCCAGTTCTGCTTTGACAACAACTTGGTGGTAGACCTGTTGGTCGAATCGCAGGACCAGTCAAATAATGATACAACCGAAAGCACTCCCATTTCCTATATGGGAAACACCCACTATGTGACGAAGGACAATGATACCCTCCAGTTCAGCAGTGTGGACTATTCATTGTTGGACAAGGACATCTTTGCCAAGGAGATGGATACCCCAATGGCAGTGAGCGATTTTACCATCGGTGTGAATGGACAGGCCCATTTTCCCCTGGATGAGTACATCCGAACGATAAGGGAAGCCGGAGTGACGCTTTCCTACCTGCGTGATAGGACCGAGGCCACGTCCGTCCTGCTGGATGACCAGGAGTCCCAGGCGGAAACGGAGGATGCCTGAACGATGATAGGCGCATGGCGAGATATCAATTTCGATATGAAACGCATTCTTCCCCTTTTGCTGCTGTGTGTGGGCTTCCTCTTCGGCTGTGAGCCCGACACCGAGATTGAGTACAGGACGGTGGTGGATTCCGTTTTCGTTCACCGCGTCGACACGGTGTACATTGACCGTACCGACACCGTGTTCGTCAGCCAGACGGACACCGTCGTGGTTACGCAGACCGATACGGTCGTCACCGTGGTGAACCATACCGACACGATAGTGGAAGTCCGGCTGGACACGGTCCTGCTGGTGAGGAACGACACGGTGCTGGTCAATGCCCAGAAGTTGCTGCTGCGTACCGACCGTCAATCGTTGGTGCTGGACAGCGTGTCGCGCGTGGACAGGCTGACGGTCGAGAGCGACGTGCTGGAGAGCCTTGTGTGCGACAGCGTGGGCCTGTCCGAGTTGGAGTTGCGTACGCCCCACCTGCGGCGGCTGCGTTGTGCCCACAACCGCCTGGAGAAGCTGGATGTCCCGTCCTGCCTGTATGAACTGGACTGCCGTTACAATGACCTCTCCCTGCTGGACCTTTCGGCATTTCCGCCGCAATGGTCTTCCGACCGCGCGACCGAATTCCTGTACGACAGCGTGATTTATGGTCAAGCATATAACAGTTATTTTGGTGATGCTGATGAAGGTGAAGCAGGAGATGAGCATGGGAAACTCATGCTTGATGAGTATATCTCTTATAGAATGGATGGTGATCACTATAGTGTCGACTTGAAGCCACTTGGTGGTCATTATCGTTTTGAAAGGGAGTGGAACTACGAAGTGCTGAAAAGAAATTCTACGATATTTGGCAAAAGAAGAGAGGGAAGTGAAACTTTTGATATCCAAATAGACCCTAATAAGTATCCCCCACAAAGGACAATACCAAGTAATTTGTGGGAGAAAAGGTATTATACATATATCAAATACGCCTATGTCAGATACCGTCCTCAGAATCATCCTGTCAGGGTATTCCTTGACCGTAATGATAAGTATTCCATACTTTATTATTTCAGGGAAAGAAAGACATCAGGTGAGGTTATATATGATTACGAAACTAGTCACTATCTAGGTGAGACCTATAAGTGGTCTTTCCGTTGGGAAGATACGGAAGTGTATATGAAATAATGGGTTCGTCAACTCTTTTGTGGCAATTGTGAGAAACTACGCATGAATGATTTCGTATAGGAGAGCGCCTATGGGTTGAAAAGCTCGGGCAAAGGCTATACATAATGGGGCTAAATTGTGAAATACTCCCTCTAAAAGTTCATTCCATCGTGATGGAATGAACTTTTCATGCACATGAAATCAACTTTTCATCATGGTGAAATGAACTTTCCATCATGATGGAATGAAAAATTGCAGGGCGTATTTTATTACTTACAGGGAGTAATATGGAAAGAAATCGCTGTAATGTCAGAAATGGCCCTGCCGTTTTGTGTCGTGAGCCACCGACAGTTTGTAAAAAGTATGGCGGAAGTATTCTTTAGGCCGCGTCAATCATGATGATGCCCTGCCACGAAACACCATGCGGGGCAGGATGGGCTGTCATGCTGATTGTTGGAAGTGACGGGGTGTAGTTTTTGGGAAAAATGGGAGGCTATGTGGAATGAAATGCGTAAATTTGTAGCGAAGAAACATTTTCTGGGTAGGACCAGTGGAAGTTAGAAATCAAAATCATCAATCATATCAAGACAATGAACAAACTGAATCTGTTGACGGCGGTGGTGCTTATGGCATGCAGTGCCGTGGGAGGTCATGCAGCCAAGGCTCCGGCAAAGCCTTATTGGCTTGACCCCAATGTAAACCGCGTGAATTGTGAGAAGTCGCGTGCCACATTCTTTGGCTATGAGAATGCCCAGTTGGCACGTCAGCGACAGAAAGACCAATCGGCACGTTACCTGTCGTTGGAAGGAATGTGGAAGTTCAAGTGGGTCAAGGACCATCAGCTTGCTCCGCAGGATTTTTTCATACAGGGGTATGACGATTCCCAATGGGAGGAATTTCCCGTACCCGGACTGTTTGAGATATTGGGCCATGGCGACCGCATCTACAAGAATGTAGGCTATGCCTGGGCCACGCAGTTTGAGAACAATCCGCCCTACGTAGAGGAAAAGAACAACTACACCGGCAGCTACCGTCGCGAATTTGACATTCCGGCTCAGTGGAAAGGCCAGAATATCTATATGCACGTCGGGTCGGCCACCAGCAACCTGTCGGTATGGGTGAACGGCAAGTTCGTGGGATACAGCGAGGACAGCAAGGCCGAGACCGAGCTGAACCTGACAAAATACCTTGTGCCTGGCCGAAAGAACCTGATTGCCATGCAGGTGATGCGCTGGTGTGACGGCAGCTACCTGGAGGACCAGGACTTTTGGCGCTTTACCGGCATTGCCCGCGAGGTCTACCTGTACACTACGCCGCAGGCACATGTGACCGACGTGTTCCTGACCCCCGATTTGGTGGACAACTACACCAACGGCACGCTGAACGTGAAGGTGGAGACCGAGAAAGCCGCAGGCCACAGCCTGAAGCTGGACCTTCAGGACGGCAAAGGGGTGAGCGTGGCCCAGCAAACGGTAAAAATCGGCGGCAAGGGGCTGGCTGAGTATGATTTCCGCGTCAGCAAGCCGTTGAAATGGACGGCCGAGACCCCCCACCTGTACACGCTGTACATCAGTTTGCTGGATGGCAAGGGCCAAGTGAAGGAAGTGATTCCGCAGCGCGTGGGTTTCCGCAAGGTAGAGATCAAGGACGCTGCGCTGTGGGTCAACGGCACACCGGTGTACATAAAAGGGGCTGACCGTCACGAACTGGACCCCGACGGTGGCTATGTAGTCCCCGTGTCGCGCATGATAGAGGATGTGCAGATCATGAAGAAGATGAACATCAATGCCGTGCGCACCTGCCACTACATAGACGACCCGCGCTGGTATGACCTGTGCGACGAGTATGGCCTGTATGTGACGGCCGAGGCCAACATTGAGAGCCACGGCATGGGATACAAGGAAAAGACCCTGGCCAAGGAACTCTCGTACCAGAAAGCCCATTTGGAACGCAATGAGCACAATGTGGAGATCAACAAGAACCATCCCTCCATCATTGTGTGGAGTCTGGGCAATGAGGCCGGCTATGGCATTAACTTTGAGAAGGCATACGACTGGGTGAAGGCATTTGACCCCTCACGCCCCTGCCAATACGAGCGTGCCGAGGAGAATGGAAAGACCGATATTTTCTGTCCCATGTACCATAACTATGACCGATGCGTGGAGTATGTGAAGAAAGGCAATCCGCGTCCGTTCATCCAGTGTGAGTATGCCCATGCCATGGGAAACAGCGGCGGTGGATTCAAGGAATACTGGGACATGTACCGCAAGTATTTCCCCAAGATGCAGGGTGGATACATTTGGGACTTCGTGGACCAGGGCCTGCGCGACAAGAGCAAGGTGACGGGCCGCGAAATCTTTACCTACGGCGGCGACTACGGACGCTATCCCGCCACGGACCACAACTTCAATTGCAACGGACTGATCAGGCCCGACAGACAGTTGAATCCCCATGCCTATGAGGTGACATACTATTACCAAAACATATGGACAACGCCCGTTGATTTGCAAAAGGGCGTGGTAAAGGTGTTCAATGAGAACTTCTTTAAGGGCCTTGACAACGTGGAAATGCGTTGGAAACTCCTGGCCGACGGCGCGTCCGTTGCCTCGGGAACGGTAGCACAGCTGAATGTCGCTCCCCAGCGGACCGTGGAGGTGGCATTGCCCCATTATGGCATTCCTGCCGCTGTCCAAGGCCAGGAATTGATGCTGGATGTGGAGTATTGCCTCAAGAATGCTGAACCCTTGCTGGAGAAAGGAACAAGGATAGCCTACCAGGAAATGCAGGTACGGCCCTACCAGTTCCCGACCATGCAGCAATTGCTGGATGCCAAGTCGGACAACAAGGTGCAGAAGGAGGAACAATTGGCCTGCCTGAGCCTGACGGCCGGCAGGATGAGCGTGACGTTTAACAAGAAGACGGGCCTGGTGGACTACATAGACGTGGACGGCAAGTCCATGCTGGAAGACGGATTCAGCCTGAAGCCTGACTTCTGGCGTGCCCCGACCGACAATGACTACGGTGCCAAGTTCCCCGTGAAACTGAAAATGTGGAAGAATCCCGAAATGAAGCTGACCTCCTTCCAGGCGCAGCCTGAAGGCAAGAACTACAAGGTGACGGCCCAGTATGAAATGCCGGCCACTGAGACCAAGCTGCAGCTGACTTACTACCTGACGGCCGATGGGCAACTGGTGGTGAACCAAACGCTGACGGCAGTGGGCGACAAGGCAGGTAAGGAAGACTGGTGGATGCCCCGTTTCGGCATGCAGCTTGTCATGCCGGCCGAGTATGGCAAACTGAGCTACTACGGCCGTGGTCCTATAGAGAACTATTGGGACAGAAAGAGCAATACCCTGCTGGGATGCTACCAGCAGAACGTGGCCGACCAGTACTGGGAATATGTGCGTCCGCAGGAAAGCGGCAACAAGACGGATGTGCGCTGGTGGCAGGTGAAGAACGGCAACGGACAGGGGCTGCAATTCTACGGAACAGCCCCGCTGGAGTGCTCAACACTGCATTTCCTGCCTGCCGACCTTGATGATGGTGACAGCAAGAACGACCATCAGAGCCATTCGGGCGACTTGGTGGCACGCAAGTACACGGTAGTGCATGTGGACTGGCATCAGATGGGATTGGGATGTGTCAACAGTTGGGGACGCAAGCCGCTTCCTGAGTACACCATGCCCTACGGAAACTATTCCTATACGTTTGTGGTAAAACCTGTGTGACGTAGGCAGCCACGTTTCATTGACACGGCGGTGCATAACCCAGGTTATGCACCGCCGTGGCTTATGTTGGTATGGAAAACGAAGGTAAAGGGAATGGCAAATGGCGAGGGGAGAAAGGAAACTAAGGATGACCAGTGGAATGATGGTCAAGTTCCTGGTCGATAAGGCGTACTATGTCATGGAACTGGTCGGGATGAAACCAATGGATGCACTGGTCGCGCTTGAACCAGGTCATTTGTTTCTTGGCATAGACGCGGGTGTTCTTCTTGATTCGCTCGACGGCCATTGGCAAAGGCCATTCCCCGTCCAAGTAGCGGAACAGTTCATTATAGCCGACGGTGTGAAGCGCGTTGAAATGACGGTAGGGCAGTAGTTGGCGCACTTCGTCCAACAGTCCGTCGTCCATCATTTGGTCTACGCGCTGATTGATGCGTTGGAAAAGCTCTGTCCGCTCGCGGTGCAGCCCTATCTTGATGACGTGGAATGGGCGTGGCGGCCTTTCCTGGTTGAGAAACGACGAATAGGGGCGGCCCGAGGTGTAGTATATCTCCAGTGCGTGGACGATGCGGCGGGGGTTCTTCAAGTCGATGCGCTGGTAGGTGGGGAAATCCACCGTGCGCAGTTCGTCGCGCAGGGAGTCAAGGCCCTCGGACTGCAAGCGTTGCTTGATGTGCTGCCTGATGTCCTCGTCGACGGTGGGAATGTCGTCGATTCCGTCGCATAAGGCATCGATGTACAGCATGCTTCCGCCGCTGAGCAGGGCCATGGGATGCCGGCGGAAGTGCTGTTGCAGGAATTGCAGGGCATCCTGTTCAAACCGAGCGGCACTGTAGTATTCATCCAATGCCAATGTGCCGACGAAATGATGGGGTATGCGGTCCAACTGCTCGCTTGTGGGCGCAGCAGTGCCTATGCGCATGTCGCGAAACAGCTGCCGTGAATCGGCATTGAGGATGGGCATGGCATAGTGCTCGGCCAATTGCAGGCTGAGCTCGGTCTTACCTACGGCCGTAGGGCCTAACAGGACAATAAGGTGCTTGGTGGAATTGATGGCAAGGGGGGTAAGGGTCTTTTCAGTCTTCTATCTCGAAGGCATCGGCATCAAATTCGTCATCATTGAAGCCGTCACTCCCAAAAAACGTCTCGTCATCGTCCATGATGCCCATGTCTTGGGAAGTTCCGGCGGCTGTGGGCGTATCGGGGTCGAGTATCATGAGCTGATGGGGGGCTTTCCCGGTGGATTGCGTGCAGGTGGCCTGCTTGACGCTGCCTGAAGTCATATCGGTGACGCGCAGGTTGAACCGTCTTTCCGAGAAAGGATCGAAAATGAAGTCGATGCGGTCGCCTATGTCCTCGATGTGGTCGCGCAAGGTGGTGTCTTGCATGAGGTAGATGTCGGTGTCGGGATTGTTGTTGTCGGGTTCTTCCATCAATATCTGGGCCGAATAGCCGTTACGCTCGTCCCCGACAAAGAAATATGTGACTTGGTCATCCTCATAGTCGCAGCTTTTCAGGATGGCCTTGCTCAGATCGAGGAAAGTGGCATCGGCGTCAATGGTTATCTCGCGATGAAAATTCCTGGCTTCGCTGCTGGAAACTAAAATCTTGAAAATCATGTATTCCTTCTGAAGAGTATTAGTATAGGATACCGCGTCCCTTGGGAGAAATAGAAGCCCTGACAAATTCTATCATGTACTTTACTTCAGGACTGTCGGGGAAGGATTGCTCCATCAGTTTCAGTCGCTCGTTCATGATGAGGCTCTTGTCGTACATCATGCGGTAGGCATCATGAATGGTGTCTATCTGTTGCGTGGTGAAGCCGTGGCGGCGCAGTCCCACAAGGTTCAGGCCCAAAACAGTGGCCGGTTCGCGGGCCACAGTGGCGTAGGGGGGGATGTCTTGGCTCGTCCTCGTGCCGCCTCCGACCATGGCATAGCTGCCGATGCGGCAGAACTGGTGGATGAGGACGCAGGCACTGATGACGGCGTGGTCGTCGACGGTGACTTCGCCTGCAATCTTGGTGGTGTTGCCAATGATGCAGCCATTTCCCACAATGGCATCATGGGCAATGTGGACGGCTTCCATCAAAAGGTTGTTGTTGCCTACGACGGTCTTGCCCTTGGCGGCCGTTCCCCTGTTGATGGTCACGTTTTCGCGGATGCGGTTGTTGTTGCCGACCTCGGCGGTCGTTTCTTCGCCGCGGAACTTCAGGTCTTGCGGAATGGCACTGATGACTGCGCCAGGGAAAAATATGTTGCCATTGCCGATTCTGGCACCCGAAAGCACGGATACGCTGTTCATGAGCGTATTGTCGTTGCCTATGACAACATTCTTATCGATAAAACAAAAAGGACCGATTTCGCAGTTCTCACCGATGATGGCTTCGGGATCAACGAATGCGAGGGGACTGATTTTGCTCATATTTCCAAGTGTGATTATAATTTTTGTGTGTTATTTGTTCTTGATGATTTGGGCAGTGAACGTGGCTTCGCTGACCACCTTTTCGCCCACAAAGATAAAGCCTTTCATGGAAGAAATTCCGTGACGGATAGGGGCAAGTAGGCGCACCTTGAAGAGGAGCGTGTCGCCAGGCACTACCTTTTGGCGGAACTTGACGTCATCTATTTTCATGAAGTAGGTGCTCCAGCGCTCGGGCTCGTCCAATGAGTTGAGTACCAACAAGCCGCCGGCCTGTGCCATGGCCTCTACCTGCAGAACGCCGGGCATGACGGGCTCCTGGGGGAAGTGTCCTTGGAAGAATGGCTCATTGCTGGTCACATTCTTTACGCCTACGATGTAGTCCGACCCTATTTCTATGATTTTGTCGACCAACTGCATGGGGTAGCGGTGGGGCAGGAGCTGGCGTATGCGGTTGACATCCATCAATGGTTCGGCATTGGCGTCGTAGGAGGGGGCTTGCACTTCGTGCTGGCGGATTTCCTTGCGCATCAGCCGCGCAAACTGGTTGTTGATGCTGTGGCCGGGCTTTGTGGCGATGATGCGCCCTTTGATGGGCCGCCCAATCAGGGCCATGTCGCCAATGATGTCGAGCAGCTTGTGGCGTGCGGGCTCGTTCTCCCACACCAAGGGCTTGTTGTTGAGGAATCCCAGCTGGGTTGCGTCCCTGTGCGCCACGCCAATGTAGTCGGCCATCTTGTCCAGTCGCTCTTGGGAGATTTCGTGTTCGTAGATGACGATGGCGTTGTCCAGGTCGCCGCCTTTGATGTAGCCTGCATTCAGCAGCGGCTCAATGTCGCGCACGAATACAAAGGTGCGCGCGCCGGCTATCTCCTTTTCGTATTGGTTGATGTCCTCCAAGGTGGCAAATTGGCTGGAGAACCATTTTGATTCATAGGAAATCATGGTGGTCAGGCTGAAGTTCTCGTCGGGCAGGATGACGATGGAACCGCCTGTCTCCTTGTTCTTGATTTCTATCTTTTTCTTGATGATGTAGTAGTTCTTTTCGGCAGGGAGCTCCTCCGTCCCTACTTTGCGTATATGGTCTACATACGTTTGGGAACTTCCTTCCAGGATGGGCATTTCAGGTCCGTTCACCTGTATGATGCAGTTGTCAATGCCCATGCCGTAGAGGGCGGACAGGGCATGCTCCACGGTGCTGACCTTGGCGTCTCCCTTACCCAGCACGGTGCTGCGGGTGGTTTCGACGACGTTTTCGGCAACGGCTTCAATGTAGGGCTGCCCCTCCAGGTCAATGCGCTGAAACTTGTAGCCTGTGTTCTCGGGGGCGGGATTGAATGTGGCGGTTACCTGTACGCCTGTATGGAGTCCTTTTCCAAAAAGGGAAAAACTTCCTTTCAGAGTTTTCTGCTTTGACATGAGTTATTTTTCTTGGTTGAGTTGTTTCTTGAGTTGTTCTACTTCTTTCCGCAGGGCGTTGAGCTCGCTGAACATTTCGGGCAGGTTGCGGAAGACGGCGTTGCTGCGTGCAAACTTGCGTGCGTCAATGGCCGGACTTCCTATGATGGTCTGTCCCTCCTTGATGACGCTTCCCGCAATGCCTGCCTGCGCTCCGCTGTGGGTGCGGTCAGCTATGGTGGCGTGCCCTGCAATGCCAACCTGGCCGCCAAACATGCACCAACTGCCTATCTTGGTGCTGCCGGCCACGCCGCATTGGGCGCTCATGACGGTGTTCTCGCCCACGACCACGTTGTGGGCCACCTGCACCAGGTTGTCCAGCTTGACGCCTTTCTTGATGACCGTCGTGCCCATGGTGGAGCGGTCTATGCAGGTGTTCGCCCCGACTTCGACATCGTCCTCCAGGGTGACGATGCCCAGTTGGGGTATTTTTTCATATCCGTCGGCCGTCGGGGCAAAGCCGAAGCCGTCGGCACCGATGACGCTCCCTGCGTGCAGGATGCAGTGCCTGCCTACGATGCAGTCGTGGTACACCACTGCGTTGGAATACATGATAGTCCCCTCCCCAATCTTGGCATGGGCTCCCACCGTGGCGTGGGGATGCAGCTGCGCATTGTCGCCCACCTCTGCTCCGTCGCCAATGGCGACGAACGGGGCCAGGAACACATTCTTGCCCAACTTGGCGGTAGGGGCTACATAGGCCAACGGCGATATGCCCTCGTGCTTGGGCTTGCTCTGCTCGTACAGTTGCAGCAGCTTGGCAATGCACTCATAGGCGTTGGGCACGCGGATGAGCGTGGCCGCTACGGGCTGTGAGGGCTGAAAGTCTTGGTTGACCAGGACGATGCTGGCTTTTGTCTCATAGAGGTAATGCTCATATTTTGGGTTGGCCAAAAAAGTGATTGCCCCTTCTGTCCCTTCTTCTATCTTGCTGAAAGTTGATATCTTGGCTTCAGGATCGCCTTCTATAGTGCCGCCCACTTGCTGGGCTATCATTTGCGCAGTAAATTCCATTTGTGAGTGTACTTTTATCCTGCAAATATCGTAAAAAAAACGGACATGCCCATGTTTTTTGTGAATAATTTGTTCTTGTGTACTGTAAGTCTTTGTGCCATAAAGAATTCCGAATCCGTCTGATTCGTCAGGGAGCGTGTCGTTCCCGACAGGGAGGCCCGAAAGCGCACAGAACAAATGCTCAGTGGCAAAAACGGGGTTGGCAATGCCGTACGCGGGGCATTTCGGGGGCGGGTGAGGATGAGCCGTCGGGGTGAAACCTGTTTTTACGCCTTATATGTGGAACTTTTGCGCCTTGTTCAGAAATTTTCAGGCCGCATACGACGGCCTTTCACGCCTTGTTCGTGGGCTTTGAGGCCGCAGGGTCACCAAGCTATGCCTGCCGACCCGTGTCCTGGGCCGGCTGGATGAGGAAAGATGAAGGTCGGGGGTGCTGAAATCAGGTAAGGAACGGCTGGAATCCCTCAACGTCGCGCTGATAGAACAGGAAGTTCCTGCTGCACACCTTGTCAACCAGTTCGGAACTCAACAGTTCCGACAGTTCGCTGATATCCCTGACGCTTCCGTCCTTTTGCAGGATGAATATGTGGTCGTCCTTTGACGAATAGAGGGTCTGCCTCACCTGGTGGGTACGCACAAAGTAGGCTGCCTCTTCCTCGCCAATGCCGAGTGCGCGCCCCATGTGGCGGCGCATGGCCTGCAGCGCGTCGGGAGGTACGGGCAGGGCGGTTTCGGCCACCTTGTACAGGTTGCGGCGTACGTAGTTTTTTGCCAACAGGCTGAGGGTCTTGTCCTCATGGGACATCCATTGCTTCAGTGCGCACTCAAGGTCATTATCGTCCAGGGCAACAAAGTTATCCAGCCACTCGGGGTGGTTCTGCATGTGTGTCCTGTCCACCCGTTGGCCGAGGAAATACGACAGTGCTGGCGAGGCCGGCACTTTCCGGCCCTGGTGGGCCAGTTGGCGTGCGCGCCTTACGGCCATGCACAGCAGTTCCTGTGCTGCCACGGCCGTCTTGTGCAGGTAGACCTGCCAATACATGAGCCTGCGGGCCATGAGGTAGTTTTCGATGGTGTAGATGCCTTTCCACTCCACCATGAGGCGGTCCTGGGCCACGTGCAGCATCTTGATGATGCGGGCCGCACCAATGCTGCCCTCGCGCACGCCGGTGAAGAAGCTGTCGCGGCACAGGTAGTCTATTCTGTCCATGTCCAGCTGGCTTTGAACCAGTTCGTTCAGGTACTCCAGGGGGTGTTCCCTGCGCAGGATGCTCAGTGCCATGCTGAGCCGGCCGCCCATTTCGGCGTTGAGTCGCTCGGTCAGCAGGAGTGTGATGTCCTCGTGGCTGATGCCTTCTGCAAACAGGCCCTCCAGCGCATGGCTCATCGGGCCGTGCCCTATGTCGTGCAGGAGCATGGCTGCTTCCACTGCCTCGGCATCCTCGCTGCCGATGTGTATGCCCTTGCTGCGCAGGCTCTCGACCGCCAGATGCGCCAGGTGGTATGCGCCTATGCTGTGCTCAAACCTTGTGTGGCGGCCGCCCGGGTAGACGTAGCTGGTCGGTCCTAACTGGTGTATGCGGCTCAGGCGGAACAGGACGCGATGCCTGGCCAGTTGGCTGAGCATTCCGTCGGGCAGTTCGATGAATCCGTGTACGGGGTCGTTGATGATGATGGGCATGGGGCAGGGATTGAAATGGGGTTGATGTAGGGGGGTGAGAGCCTTATGGCTTTTTCTTGCGCTGCAGCGGCAGGCTGTTGCGCTCCCAGAAGATGCCGTTGGTGTAGCCTTGTATGCTCTTGTCACAGTCGGCTATTCGCAGTCGTTTGGCTGCCATAAGGCAATACTCTTCCTCGCGCTCAATGCAACAGAAGCGGCGGCCCAGCTTCTTGGCTACGACGGCCGTCGTACCGCTTCCCATGAACGGATCCAACACAAGGTCGCCCTCGCGGCTCGAGGCGAGAATGAGTTTGGCAATCAGTTTTTCGGGTTTTTGGGTGGGATGGGGCGTGTTCTCGGGCATGGACCAGAAAGGAATGCTGATGTCGTCCCAGAAGTTGGAGGGGCATGTCTCCCTGACCATCGTCCCGTCGGGTTGCTGCTGCCAGTCCTTGGGAAGACCGTTCTCGCGGTAGGGAGCCCTCACGATGCGCCGCGTCTTGACGGCATTGAGGTTGAAATGGTAGTCGCGGGTGTCCTTTACGGCAAACCAGATGTCTTCCATGCTGTTCTTCCAGTTGCGCTGCGCCCCGCGTCCTTTCTCGCGTTGCCAGGTGATGCGGTTGAGGATGGTGAGTTCCTGCTCCAGTACTTCCTGCAGCTGTGCGCTGTTGTGCCAGTCGCCGCACAAGTACAGGCTGCCGTCCTTTCGCAGCTTGCGACACAGCGCGGGCAGCCATGACTGCAGGAAAGCTTTGTATGCCTGGCGGTTCAATGCACGGAAAGGAGTACTCCCATACCGACGCGTGATGTTGTAGGGAGGGTCGGCTATGATGAGGTGGGCGCATGCGTCGGGCAGGATGCTGAGCGCATCCAATGCGTCGCCCCATATGATGGTGTCTTCCCATGGGTGTCCTGCCTTGAGCCGTTCCGTGTCGAGTAACTGGGGACGCAGTTCGCTGCGCTCCGTGTCGGTGAGCGTGATGGTGCGGTTGCGTGTTGCTGGCGTGCCGGTGTCCATGGGGTAGTCTTTACTGCGTTGCTGTGCCGGCGGCGTTGTGCCGGATGGGGAGTGCTAGAGTTCCGTTTCCTTCATGCGCTCGGTATTTTCGGCCACGGTCAGGTGGTCTATGAGGTCCTGTATGTCACCGCCCATGAAGGCCGGAAGGTTGTACATGGTGTAGCTGATGCGGTGGTCGGTGACGCGTCCCTGTGGATAGTTGTAGGTGCGTATCTTGGCACTGCGGTCGCCGGTGCTGACCAACGTCTTGCGCCGGTTGGCTATGTCGTCGACGTACTTCTGGTGTTCCTTGTCGTAGATGAACGTACGCAGTCGCGCCAAGGCGCGCTCCTTGTTTTTTGGCTGGTCGCGTGTCTCGGTGCATTCTATGAGTATTTCCTCCGTCTGGCCGCTGATGGGGTTTTTCCAATTGTACCGCAGGCGCACGCCGCTTTCCACCTTGTTGACGTTCTGTCCGCCTGCGCCGCTCGAACGGAAGGTGTCCCATTTGATTTCCCCCTCGTTGATGTGTACCTCAAATGCGTCGGCTTCAGGCAGGACGGCTACTGTCGCTGCGCTGGTGTGCAGTCGGCCCTGGGTCTCGGTGGCGGGTACGCGCTGTACGCGATGTACGCCGCTCTCGTACTTCAGCACTCCGTAGATGCCTTCGCCCGTGACGGAGCAGATAATTTCCTTGAATCCGCCTACTGCGCCTGGCGTGAAGCTCGATATCTGCATGGACCAGCCGCGCGTCTCGATGAACTTGCTGTACATTTTAAATAGGTCGCCCGCAAAGAGGGCTGCCTCGTCGCCGCCTGTACCGGCGCGTATTTCCAGGATGGCGTTCTTGTCGTCCTCGGGATCTTGTGGTATGAGCAGGAACTTGATTTGTTCCTCCAGTCCGGGCAGGGTGGCTTCAGCCTCGGCCAGTTCCTCGCGCGCCATCTCCTTCAACTCGGGGTCGCTTTCGTTAAGGAGTATCTGCTTGCTTTCCTGCAGGGTGTCCAGCAACTGTCTGTACTGCTTGCGGGCGTTATCAATCTTTTGCAGATCCTTGTATTCTTTGGTGAGCTTTACGTATCGGGACTGATCAGCAATGACGGCGGGGTCGGCAATAAGCGTGCTTACCTCGGTGAATCGGCTGTGCAGCGCTTCCAGTTTTTCTATCAGGGATGTCTCTTCGGCCATGTGTTTGTGGGGTGAAAAGTCTTGTTTTGTACCGCAAAAGTACAAAATACCCTATTGACGGCCAAACCTGGCGGGCGAAATTCCGCCTGTAGGGTGATATTTGGGGTGTGTTTTGCAGGGAGCGGCTGTCCTTTAATTCCAATGTGGTAACTCTCTCGCCGTTGTTAAGAACTTCCCACGTAACATGCTTTTTGCAAATTTATCTGCCCACTTATGTGGGTATATGAAAAAAGTGACGTAAATTTGCGTAAGTTTTTAAAAGAAGAATACTGAATGAACGCAAGCAGGCAACCCTATACGCAGGATGAGGCCTATAAGGCCTCGCTGAACTACTTTGAAGGTGACGAACTGGCTGCCCGGGTCTGGCTGGACAAGTATGCACTCAAGGATTCACAAGGCAACCTGTATGAGATTACGCCCTCCGATATGCATCATCGTCTGGCTCGCGAGTTGGGGCGCGCCGAGGCACGCTATCCACATCCTTTGGACGAGAATGCTATCTTTGGTCTGCTCGACCATTTCCGCTACGTCATACCGGCGGGTAGCCCCATGGCTGGCATAGGTAATGATTACCAGGTAGCTTCGTTGTCCAACTGTTTCGTTATAGGTATCGAGGACGATGCTGACTCCTATGGGGCTATCATGAAACTGGACGAGGAACAAGTTCAACTTATGAAACGGCGTGGCGGCGTGGGACACGACCTGTCACAACTGCGCCCCAAGGGATTGCCTGTCCATAACTCAGCGCTCAGGAGTACAGGCATCGTACCCTACATGGAGCGTTATAGCAACTCTACGCGCGAAGTGGCCCAGGATGGACGGCGCGGAGCACTGATGCTGTCCATCAGCGTGCGCCACCCCGAGGCCGAGGCATTCGTGGATGCAAAACTGCAGGAGGGACGTATCACGGGGGCAAATGTCTCTGTAAGGGTTGATGATGCTTTCATGCGGGCCGTTGTGGAGGGGAAAAACTACGTGCAGCAGTTTCCCGTGGATGCCGTCCGTCCTGAGCTTTCGACCGAAACGGACGCTGCCGTGCTGTGGCGAAAAATTATTCACAACGCATGGCAGTCGGCCGAACCAGGTGTCCTGTTCTGGGACACAATACTGCGTGAAAGTATCCCCGATTGCTATGCCGATGCGGGGTTCGGGACGGTAAGTACCAACCCTTGCGGCGAGATACCTCTCTGTCCATACGATAGCTGTCGGTTGATGGCGCTGAATCTGTATTCTTACGTGGAAAATCCTTTCACGCCCTATGCCAAGTTCAATTTTGAGCTTTTCAGCCACCATGTGCAGATGGCCCAGCGGATCATGGACGATATTATTGATCTGGAGCGTGAGAAGATTCAGACCATTCTTGCCAAGATAGACCAAGATCCGCAGAATCCTGAGGTGAAGCGCACCGAACGGCAGTTGTGGGAAAAGATTGACGTGAAGTGTCAACAGGGACGTCGCACGGGCTTGGGCATTACGGCGGAGGGTGATATGCTGGCGGCCATGGGGCTGCTTTATGGGTCAGACGAGGCCACCGCTTTTGCTGTGCAAGTCCAGAAGACGCTTGCCCTTGCGGCCTACCGCTCGTCGGTGCAACTGGCACAGGAACGCGGTGCATTCCCATTGTATGACGCACGGCGCGAGAAGAACAATCCATTCATAGAAAGAATCAAGGAAGCCGATGCTCAATTGTATGATGACATGCAGAAGTACGGCCGACGCAACATAGCTTGCCTCACCATCGCCCCTACGGGAACGACCAGCCTGATGACCCAGACGACCAGTGGCATCGAGCCCGTGTTTAAGGTCATGTATTGCCGTCGTCGCCGCATAAACACTGGCGATACGGAGGCACGGACCGGCGTACTCAATGAAGCAGGTGATGCATTTGAGGAATACGTAGTCTGCCATCATAAATTTAAGGTCTGGATGCAAGCCAACGGCATCGACACCGCCCGTGAGTACACGCCTGAGGAGATGGAGGAATTCATCGCAAAGTCTCCCTACAAGGGGGCGACTGCCAATGACGTGGACTGGGTGCGCAAAGTACGCATGCAAGGAGCTATCCAGCAGTGGGTAGACCATTCTATCAGCGTGACGGTCAATCTGCCTGCTGATGTCAGTGAGGAAATGGTCAACGATATTTATATGGAGGCTTGGCGCAGCGGATGCAAGGGCTGTACCATCTACCGTGACGGCAGTCGCACCGGCGTGCTGGTCGACGTGAAGAAAGACGATAAGAAGACCCAAGTTCCGTGCGCCCAGCCCGAGGTAACTGAAACGCGGCCGCAAATATTGGAGTGCGATGTGGTACGTTTCCAGAACAACAAGGACAAATGGGTTGCCTTTGTGGGGCTTCTCAACGGATATCCCTACGAAATCTTTACTGGATTGCAGGACGATGACGAGGGAATCGTACTCCCCAAGTCTGTGACCAAGGGCCGCATCATAAAACAGACCAATCCCGACGGGACAAAACGCTACGATTTTCAGTTTGAGAACAAGCGAGGGTACAAGACGACCGTTGAGGGGCTTTCCGAAAAGTTTAACAAGGAATATTGGAACTACGCCAAGCTCATATCGGGCGTATTGCGATACCGCATGCCGGTCGACCGAGTCATTAAGTTGGTAAGTTCTCTCCAGTTGGGTGATGACAATATCAATACTTGGAAAACGGGTGTGGAGCGAGCCCTGAAGAAATACATCAAGGATGGAACGCATGCAGCCGGCGTGTGTCCCAACTGCGGACAGGAGACACTCGTCTACCAGGAGGGATGTCTTATCTGCCAAAACTGTGGAAACTCCCGCTGTGGTTAGGAAAAACAGGAGATAGTCCAAACTAAAAGTACGAAAGACATGTTGGAAGAAATCAAGGAACGAGTATGCAAGGCCAATCTGGAGTTAGTCTCATCGGGGTTGGTCGTCTATACGTGGGGCAACGTGAGTGAGGCCACACCCGACAGGAGATACATGGTCATCAAGCCGTCGGGGGTGGACTACGCCGTCATGCAGCCCGAACACATGGTGGTAGTGGACATCCAGACGGGCAAGGCCGTTGAGGGAGACTATCGTCCTTCATCCGACACGCCCACTCATTTGGAGCTGTACCGCCAGTTCCCCCAGGTTGGCGGCATAACGCACACCCATTCCGTGAATGCGGTTGCCTTTGCGCAGGCAGGCAGAGACATTCCCGCGCTCGGCACGACCCATGCCGATTACTTCTACGGCGGCATACCGTGTACCCGCCTGCTCACCCAGCATGAGGTGGAGCAAGCCTATGAAATCAACACAGGCAGGGTGATAGTGGAGACCTTTCGCCAACGGAACATTGACCCCATGGCCATTCCCGGTGTCGTGGTGTGCAACCACGGCCCTTTCTCATGGGGAAAGGACGGCGCAACCTCTGTATACCATGCCGTTGTAATGGAAAAGGTGGCCGAAATGGCCATAAAGACTCTGATGCTGAATCCTGAATCCGCATTGCCCCAATATGTCCTGGACAAGCACTACTATCGCAAGCACGGCCCCAATGCCTATTATGGCCAGACCCATGCCGATGAATAATAAACACAATGGAACTGATTGACGAGACCCTTCTGAACCGCGTGACGCAAGAAGCGAAGGAATCGCCGCGCTTGCGCAAGAACTATAACTTCCACAAGGAACTTGAAGCCCCCAGCCAACGATTGCTCAATGCCGTAGAACCTGGCACGGTGCTGCCCATTCACCGCCATCCCCAAACATCAGAGACCTATATCGTGCTGCGCGGCCGCGTGCGTGTCCTTATTTATGATGACGACAGGAACATTGTGCAGGATGTCGTCCTTTCTCCGCAGTCGGGACGCTATGGCGGCCACATTCCCGCGGGCCAGTGGCACACTATTGAGGTATTGGAAAGTGGATCTGTCATTTTTGAATGCAAGGATGGCCCTTACATTCCCGTTACCCCCGAAAATACGCTTTTGTAAGGCGCAGCAACGCCCCTCTTCCTTTAATTATCTGCTGTCTTTACATCCAAAATTACTTTTGGGTGCTTTGGATCGTTGGTTATCATGAGTACGCGCAGTCGGCTGTGACTGCTCTTGATAAATTCGCGGTTCACCGTAATTCCCAGCTTCTCCTGACGACCCGGGGCAATGGTGCTGTGGGGCAGGCTGACGCTGATGGCGGGGTTGAACACCTGCAGGGATTTTATTTGCAGCGAACTCTTTCCGCCGTTGCCCAGAAGCAACTGTCCCTTCACCTTTTTCTTGTTCTTGAACGGCGGCAAAGTCAGTGTCGTTTCCTTAAGGAGTAGTTCGGGCGCAAGTTCTTTCTGTACCACGGAGAGTGTGTCGAATGCCGGTATGAGTACGACCGAGACGGAAACCTCGTTGTCCTTGCCCACCTTGTCTCCGGGAAAACGGCTGGCGTAGACGGTCGTCTGGGTGAGCCCCATGGAGGGCAGCTGGTCGCTGTGCAGCGTGACCACCAGCTTGCCGGCACGGCCTGGGAGCAACCTTGAGGGAACGGGTTCGGCGTGCAGGTAGTTGGGCAGGTGCATCAGTTCGGGCAGGAGCACGTCGCTGCCGGCGTTGTAGACTCCGATGACCTGCTGGGGGAACTCGCCGTGTCCCACTTCGTCAAATTCTATGTTGTCGGTGCTCAGGTACACATGGCCCACGTGGTAGGGGTAGTCGTCGGCCTTGTGTTCCTCCTGCAGTTCCATGACGACGTTGCCTTTCAGCCGCAGCACCGAGGTTGCCTGGCCCTCAGCGCCGTACAGGTGCACTGCCTTGTCGAAATGACCCACCGTGGGGCAGTCCATCTCCAGTGTCACCTGGGCCTGGCCGCCTGCGGGAATGGAAGATTTGGGCCATTCCATGCTGATGGTGGAACTGGATGCCCGCATGTCCTGTATGCTGGCAGCCTGCGTGCCCTTGTTGGTAACTGTCAGGGTCAGGCGGGCCTTGTTGTACCATATAATCTGCCCAAAGTCGTGCTCCAGCCGGTCAAACACGATTTGGGCGCGGCCTGCCATTGTGCCGAGGCCGAAGACAAGGAGTAAAACAAGATATATTCTTTTTGTAGTCATGATGTCTGTGGGATGAAACATGGATGGACGGTCCATCAGTACCGTTTGCAAAAGTAAGCAATTTCATCCATTTGAAGAAAAGAAAGGCAGGCTTTTCCTGCAAATCCGCCAAAAAGGACTAAATTTGCACGCACAATCTTCCAAATTAATATCTTACTGAATATGAAATTTATCTCATGGAATGTCAACGGCCTTAGGGCCTGCCAGGCCAAGGGCTTCAGCGATGTCTTCGCGGCCCAGGATGCCGATTTCTTCTGCCTGCAGGAAACCAAGATGCAGGAGGGGCAGCTGGACTTGGCCTACCCAGGATATGAAAGCTACTGGAACTTTGCCGAGAAGAAAGGCTATTCCGGGACGGCCATCTTTGCCCGCCACACCCCGCTGAGCGTGCAATTGGGCATGGGCAAGGACGAGCATGACCACGAAGGGCGCTTGGTGACGCTGGAATACGAGCCATTCTATCTGGTCAACGTATATGTACCCAATTCGCAGGACGGCCTGCGCCGCCTGGACTACCGCATGCAGTGGGAAGACGATTTCCGCCGATTCCTGATCAGCCTTGACGAAAGCAAGCCCGTCATTGTGTGCGGCGACATGAACGTGGCGCACAAGGAGATAGACCTTAAGAACCCCAAGACCAACCGACACAACGCGGGGTTCACCGATGAGGAAAGGGCCAAGATGACAGAACTCCTTGACAGCGGTTTCACTGATACGTTCCGCTACTTCCATCCCGACCAGACCGATGCATACAGCTGGTGGAGCTACCGATTCCAGGCGCGGCAGAAGAATGCGGGGTGGCGCATCGACTATTTCTTGGCCTCCAACCGATTGCAACCGCAGTTGCAAGGGGCGCGCATATTGTCCGACGTGTACGGGAGCGACCATTGCCCTGTGGAACTGACCCTTGATGTTTAAGTGATGCTGCGCAAGGCCCGGCACTGGCTGCCCTTGGGACATGGGGTTGCCCCGTCTTGTGCTGAAACCCTGTGACGACCGTTGGGCATTGTGCCCAACGGCCTATAGTCATTGTTGTCGGCGCAAGATGGATTTCTTATGCCTTGTAGACGGTGCTTTTACGCCTTGCAGGAAATCTTTTGGGCCGCATCTGTCCGTCTTTTGCGCCTTGTTCTGTCAGCGGTGTCCTGAACGGTACGGCGGTGATGCCCGTGGCATGATGGCACGGGCCTTAGCGTGGCTTCCTGCAGGGTGGGGCAGGATGCTTGCGGGGAAATGGGATTGCGGAAAGGGGAATGGTGGCTCAGTGGATCAGGATGGCGTCGCGGCAGGCATCCATCAGCCATGCCGGAGTGGAGGTGGCGCCGCATATGCCCAGCGTGCTGATGCCCTGAAACCAGCTGAAGTCAATGTCGGACGGGCCTTCCACGATGTAGCTCTTGGGGTTGACGCTGCGGCATGCCTCGTAGAGCGTGTGTCCGTTGGAACTCTTCCTGCCGCACACAAACAGGATGGCATCGTGGTTGCGGCAGAAATTCAGCAGTCGGGGCAAGCGGTTGGCTACGCGGCGGCACACGGTGTCGAAGTACCGAAAGGTGGCCGGTGGCTGGATGTGCTGCTCAATGTACTGCA
Organism: Bacteroidaceae bacterium; assembly: GCA_017940605.1. Lineage (GTDB taxonomy): Bacteria > Bacteroidota > Bacteroidia > Bacteroidales > Bacteroidaceae > UBA6382. Next base: position 41,261 of record JAGAYF010000040.1, on the reverse strand, counting down.
CGATGTCCTGGAATTCCTGAAGCGGCTTGGTGGTCTGCGAGAACAGCCTGATGTCGCGCCCGAAGTCCAGCCGCTCTGCATCGGACAGGTGCTCAATGACGATGGCGTGGCCCTGCGTCTGGCCCACGAGGCCCAGCACTTCGGCATGTCCCTGCTTGCCGAAGATGGCTATCTGGCACTGCGGGCAGCGATCGTACTCGTTGCGTATGCGTTTCTGCAACTGCAGGACCACGGGACACGTGGCATCAATGATGTCAATGTCGTTCTGCCGTGCCGTGAGGTACGTTTCGGGGGGTTCGCCGTGGGCGCGCAGGAGCACCTTGGCGTTTTTCAGGCGTGAGAAAGATTCGTGGTCGATGGTCTGCAGCCCAAGCAGGCGCAGGCGTTCGCATTCCTTGTCATTGTGGACGATGTCGCCCAGGCAGTACAGCCGTTCGCCTTTCTGCAGTTCCTCTTCCGCCTTGCGGATGGCCGTTGTAACGCCGAAGCAAAAACCCGAAGTGTCGTCGATCTCGATACGGATGTTCATTCAGCGGTCTTTTCTTGGAATATGCGGAGCAATACGTCCATTTCTTCCTCCATGGTCATGTTGCTGTTGTCCAGCAGCAGGGCGTCGTCGGCTTTGCGCAGGGGCGATGTGGCGCGGTGCGTGTCGATGTGGTCGCGCTCCTGCACGTTTTTCAGTACCTCCTCGTAGGGCGTGTCCATGCCCTTTTCCTGCAACTCAAGGAAGCGGCGGCGGGCGCGCACTTCGGGACTGGCGGTCATGAAAATCTTCATTTCGGCCTGCGGAAAGACGGTCGTGCCAATGTCGCGGCCGTCCATGACGATTCCGCCCCCGTGGCCCATCTTTTGCTGTTGGGTGACGAGGGCTTTGCGCACGAAGGGCAGTGCAGCGATGGGGCTGACGTGCGAGGAAACCTGCATGGAGCGTATTTCCTGCTCTACGTTTTCGTCGTTGAGGAAGGTTTCGGCGCGGCCTGTGCGGGGGTTGGCGCGGAATTGTATGGTGGCTTTTTCCAGCAAACCCTGCAGGCGTGCTTCGTCAATGCGCCCGTCGTCGCTGAATGCGCCGCCCTGCATGGCCAGCAGGGTGACGGCCCTGTACATGGCTCCCGTGTCAATGTAGGTGTAGCCTACTCTTTCGGCCAACTGGCGCGCTATGCTGCTTTTGCCGGTAGACGACGTTCCGTCAATGGCAATGATGATTCTTTTCATGACAGGAAAAATTAAAAACTGTAGGAAAGATTGAACAAGAGCGATGAGGTGCTCACATGGTACTTGGCGTATGCCAGTCCCAGCTTGAATTTCTTGGCAGTCAGGCCGCCGCCCACCGACCAGCCTGCCCCATGGGCCGCGCCTGCGGCCTTGAGCTCATTGTTGCGGCGGCAGTTGAATCCCAGGGCGATGTAGGTGTTCTGGGAAGGCAGGAAGTCCAGCCCAAATACGAAATGGTTGAAGAATTTGCGGCCTACGCTGTTCTTACCCTTGGGGTTGTAGTAGTAATGGTTGCTCCAGCGCGTCATGTCGCGCATCGTGACGGAGAATCGGAACGGCGCGTGCTCCATTTGCTTGGTGATGCCCATCTGGAGGTCGGTGGGCAGGTGTTCTGTCTGCCCTTCGTGGAAAGATGAGAGCTGTGCGCCCACGTTTCGCAGCACAATGCCGAAGGAAAAGTCCTTGGGTTCGTTGTTATAGTGCAGTCCAAGGTCGAATGCAACGGCACTGGAGGAATATTCTGCGTATTTGGAAAAAAGGTAGCGCGCCGTCGCACCGCCTACCCAGCCGTTGCCCATCGTGTAGCTGTACAGCGCGGAGAGAGCCACGTCCTTGGCGGAGAATGAACCCACGATGTCGCCCACTTCGTTGGTTTCGTCCATGCTTCCGTAGTCCAAAATCTGCCCGGTAAAGCCTACGGTGTGCCTTACGCTGAATACCTTGGTGAATGCCGCGCCCATGATGCGCGTGTCCTCAAGGTAGGAAACGTAGTCAAGGCTGAGCGATTTGTCATCCACCTGTGCGGCCTGCGCCGGATTGAAGAAAATAAGCGTAGGGTCGTCTTGTGACAGCGATACGTTCTCTCCGCCCAGCGCAGCGACGTGGGAGGACAGCGGAATCTTCAGGAAATTGAAGACGGAAGCACTTTCCTGGGCGTTTCCCCTGAATGATAAAATTCCGCAGAGAAGCAATATTATGCCGCCTTTGTTCATGAATTAACTTAAATTAGAGTTCAAAATTACTCCTTTTTGCGCAATGTGCATTACTTTTGCACTTAAAAAGTGGCCTACCGTCAATATTAACGCAAATATTGTATTTCTATTTTGCGGAAAGGCAGGTTTTTCTTTTGGGCCAAGACAGAGAATGAAGCACAGGGATTTGTTTTCCAGGCAATGGTGCGACCTTGTTTTTGAGGGCCGTAACAAAGATTATGGTGCTTATAAAATGAGGGCCGAGACGGGGTCTCGGTACAAGTGGGCCGTGGCCGGTTTGCTTGTCTTGGTGTCCGTGATGGTCCTGCCCGTGCTATTCATCTTTATATTGAGCCGTCCGCAGAAGGTCAAGTTTGATGGTGATTTGAAGAAGATTGTCCATTTGGATGGCGTGCGTATAAAGGAGGCGCGCCCCGTGAAAAGGATCGCCCAGAACAAGAAAACGGTCGACCCTGCGGCAGAAAAAATAGACGAAGTGCAGCCCGAGCAGATAGCATCGGCCGAAAACGAGGAAAACGCGCATCCCGAGGAACTCATCCCCTTGTCAGAGAAAAAACAAACCCCTTTGAAGGATTCCCTTGAAGCCCTTAATGAAATGAAGCTCCCGCCTCCCCAGCCGTTGCAGCAGACGGAGGGTGTCATGCTGGACTCTATTCCCCATCATCCCGACGGAATTGCGGGCTTCATGAAGTGGTTGCACAGGACGATGGTCTATCCGCCTGCCTGCCTGCGCCGAAAGGAGGCCGGAAACATACTTGTGGCCTTCATCGTCGAGCCTTCGGGTGAGGTGAGCGACATACATATCCTGCAAGGGGCGAGCCCCGAACTGAACAACGAGGTGCTGCGCGTCCTGCACCTGATGCCGAAGTGGATTCCCGGCCAAAGGAACGGCCACCCCGTGCGGGCGCAGGTGACCCTCCCGATAGAATTCCAACTGAGCGATATTCCGTACAATTAAATCCTAAACACGATGATGATAGAGAACCCAACGGTACAGACTTCCCAAGATTTCCTGTCGCAAGTCAACCACGAAATAGCCCATTTCCCCTTTCCGGCGCAGCCGCAGGGGTTGTACGAGCCCATCTCCTATGTTTTGGCCATGGGCGGCAAGCGCATCCGCCCCGTCTTCCTCCTGTTGGCGCACCAGCTCTATGCCCAGCCCTCGCGCAAGGCGTTGCAGGCCGCCGTGGCCCTGGAAATATTCCACAACTACACGTTGCTGCACGACGACTTGATGGACAACGCCGACAAGCGCCGCGACAGGCCCACCGTGCACAAGCACTGGGATGCCAACACGGCCATCCTGTCGGGCGATGCAATGCTGGAAGTGGCCTATAGGCACATGTTTCAGGCTGCCGGCGGCTGTCCCGACGCACTGGCGGCTTTCCTGAAGACCTGCGTTGAGGTGAGCGAGGGGCAGCAATACGACATGGATTTTGAACAACGCCTGGACGTCACCCTGCCCGAGTACTACGAAATGATACGCCTGAAGACGGGCGTCCTGATAGCGTGTGCGTTGCAGGTGGGGGCGTTGATGGGTGGTGCCGACACGGCCCAATCCCTGCTGCTCTACCAATACGGTGCGGCCATAGGGCGTGCGTTCCAGTTACGGGACGACTACCTGGACACCTTTGGCGACGCAGCCGTTTTCGGCAAGCGCATAGGCGGTGACATATTGGAGGGAAAAAAGACGTTCCTCCTGGTCAGTGCCTTGGAAAAGGCCTCGACACCCCTGCGCAGGGAGATGGAGCAGTGGTTGCAGAGAAAAGATGCCGACGAGCAGGAAAAGATAGCCTACTTTACTCAAATATACAAGGAATTGGGCATCCCTACCGACTACGAAAGGGAAATGGAGCGCTGTTTCCTGAAAAGCGATGCCCTCTTCCAGCAAATGGATGCTCCCCATGAGGCCAAGCAGGCCCTGAAGTCCTTTGCCGATTCGCTCAATCACCGCATTTGTTGACGGACCATGGCTGTCATTGATACCCATGCCCATCTGGACGGTCAGGAGTTCAGTGAAGACTTGCCTCAGGTGGTCCAGCGCGCCCGCCAGGCGGGCGTAACCCACGTCTTCCTGCCCGCCGTCGACATGCAGTCGGCCTTGCGCTCAGCGGCATTGGCGCAGGAGTATCCTGGCTTCCTCTATCCCATGCTGGGCCTGCATCCCGAGGATTTGCCGGCCGATTGGCCCGCCGTGTTGCAGGCCATGGAAGCACTGCTGCGGCATCCCCATCCGTTTATTGCCATTGGCGAAGTAGGGCTGGACCTTTATTGGGATGCCTCGCGCCGCGAGGAGCAGATGCAGGCCTTTCAAATACAGGTCCAGTGGGCCTTGGCCTACGACCTGCCCCTCATGATACATTGCCGCAAGGCCCATGCAGAGCTGATGGCGTGCCTGCGGCCCTATGCCAGCGACCAGCGCCTGCGCGGCGTGTTCCATTGCTTTAGCGGTACGGAGGACGAGGCGGCCCAGTTGCTGGAGTTTCCCCGTTTCTGCCTGGGCATTGGCGGCATTCTCACTTTCAGGAAAAGCCACCTGCCCGATGTGCTGACGACAGTGCCCCTGCAGCGGCTGGTGCTTGAGACCGATGCCCCCTACATGGCTCCCGTTCCGCACCGAGGGCAGCGCAACGAACCTGCCTTTGTTCCCGCGGTGGCCGAGCGCCTTGCCCAAGTCTACGGTGTGGACAAGGACGAGGTGGAACGCGTCACCACGCACAACGCCCTTCGCCTGTTCCTGCCGGCCGGGCAGTAGCCGATTCTTAGTCCCCTTAATTGTTTTCTTCCTGCCGCTTCCGGCGGCCGTTTGCGTCTTGTGAATGGCTGTCAGGATGATTCCGTCGTGCCCATATGGGGCTGACGGAAAAGAACGGGGCGTGAAAGCTGCAAGAACAAGGCGTAAAAGTCCCTTGAACGCGGCCTGAAAAATCTTGGTTAAGGCGTAAAAATCCAACAATGAAGGGAAGCTTAGTGCGGATGCCCCTGCGCATGTGCTCGTTTTTGTGCATGGCTTGGGCTTTGTCGGGCTACGGCATGGGGCCGGCACTGCGCAGTGCCGGCCCCTGTACGGTTGCCTTATATGCTATCGCCGGACGGCAGGACGGCCTTAGTTGATGTAGGTGATGTTTTCCTGTTTGAACTTGTCCTTGGGCTGTGGCTGCTCGGCCGGATAGCCAATGACGATGGCGTTGAGCGGGATGAGGTGGTGCGGCAGCTCCAGTGCCTGGCGGGCTGCCTCACATCGGTCCTCCATGGGGTAGAGTGCCGTCCACACTGCCCCCAGTCCCTGTGCTTGGGCGGCCAGCAGGATGTTCTCCGACGCGGCCGATGCATCCTGTATCCAGAATTCGCGCCCTGTTTCGGGCAGCATCTTGGTGGTGTCGCCGCATACCACGATGACCAGCGGGGCTTGGGCCATGAATCCTGCGTAGGGATTGCACTCGCTCAGGGCCTGCAGCGTTTCCTGCTGGGTGACGACCACGAAATGCCAGGGCTGGGCGTTCACTGCCGTGGGCGCGGCCATGGCTGCGCGCAGCAGGTTGTCCACCTTTTCTGTTTCTACGGGACGTTGCTCGTAGGAACGGATGGATGTGCGCGACAAGATGGTTTGCAGGGCGTCTTGGGCGTTCTCCTGACGGGCGTTCCGGGGTTGGCAGGCCTGGAGTGTTATGAGTGTGCCTAAGATAATGACAATGAGTGGGTATGTGTGCTTGTAGGACATGGATATACTGATTATTTGTGGGGCAAAGGTACGCGTTTTATTGAATATTTGCTACTTTTGCAAGCACAAAATTTGATAAATTACCGAGAAATGAAAGTATTGATGATTAACGGCAGTCCGCACAGGGAGGGCAATACGTACATAGCCCTCAGCGAGATGGCCAAGGTGCTGCAGGAACAGGGCATAGAGAGTGAAATCGTGTCGTTGGGCGTGAAGCCCGTGCGGAGTTGCATAGCGTGTGGCCAGTGCAAGGTCAAGGATCTGGGCCGGTGTCTGTTTGACGACGATATGTGCAACTGCGTGGTGGAAAAACTCGATTCGGCCGATGCCTTGGTGGTCGGCTCGCCTGTCTACTACGGCGTGCCCAACGGTGGTGTGCTGTCGCTGGTGCAGCGCGTGTTCTTCAGTGCCGGCAGCAAGGTGCAGGGCAAGCCCGCAGCGGCAGTGGCCGTGTGCCGACGCGGAGGGGCTACGGCGGCATACCAGACATTGAACATGCCATTCCAGATGATGAACATGCCGGTGGTCACCTCGCAGTATTGGAACATTGTGTACGGGCGCGAACCTGGCCAGGCCGCACTCGACACCGAGGGCATGCAGACCATGCGCACGCTGGCCCACAACATGGCGTGGCTGCTGAAGAACATCAAGGCAGGCCAAGTGCCCTTGCCCAAGCGCGAACCGTGGCAACCCATGCACTTCATCCGTTGAACTGACGCGGGGCGCAGATAGAGCAAAGTCAGGGGGCAGCGAGCACAGCTCGCTGCCCCCTGACTGGCATGGTGTCCCCAATGACGGGAAAAAGTGGGCCTATAGCTCGTCGGGCATGGCGACTGGCTTGCCCGTGGCACGCACGATGGGCATGTTGGCGCGCCATGAGCGCAGGCGGTTGCCCAATGCCTTGGCCATGTCCTTGACCAACTGGGGGTGCTGGTCGGCTACATTGTGCATCTCGCTCAGATCGTTCTTGATGTTGTACAATTCGAGTGCGCCGGTGTGCATTCTGTAGACCAGTTTCCATTCTCCCTTGCGCATGGCGGTCATAAAGTCGATGTCGTCCTGGTCTTCTATGCGCCATTGGTGGGGCATGTGGAACACCAGCTCGCGGTCGGGCGACACGCCGGTGTTCTTCGTGATGAGGGAAACCAGGCTTTGGCCGTCCATGTCCTGAACGGTGGTGTAGTTCTTGATGCCGGCCATCTCCATGATGGTGGGGTACATGTCCTCGGGCATGGTGGGCGTGTCAATGCGCTGTCCGGCCTGTGTCTTTCCCGGCCAGTAGAACATTTCGGGAACGCGTATGCCTCCCTCGTAGACTGATGCCTTGCCCTCGCGCAGGGGAGCGTTCTGTGTGTGCGCTGTCCCGCCCTTGACTGTGTTGGCACTGTGTCCGCCGTTGTCGCTCATGAATATGATGATGGTATTGTCGGCAATGCCTTTTTCATCGAGGAAGTCCATGAGGTCGCCAAGGCTCTTGTCCACGCCTTCCACCATGGAGGAATACCGGGCCGCGCCTTCGTCAAGCCCCATGTCCAGATAGCGCTGGATGAAGCGGTCGTCGCGCGTGATTGGCGTGTGTACGCCGTAGTGTGACATGTACAGGTAGAACGGCTGTCCCTTGCTGATGGGGTATTCCAGGGCTTTTTTTGCCTCAAGTGTGAGTGCCTCTGTCAAATGGGTGTCAGTGCCGTAGTATTCTGCCAGGCTCTGCACGGCATTGAACGTCCACATGTCGGAATTGTTGCCGTAGTTTTCCTTTCCCAGGTAGCTGCGCGGAAATCCATTGCAGCTGCCTGCCACATTGACTATGAAGCCCATGTTGTAGGGTGAGCATCCCGGCGTTCCGTAGGTTCCCCAGTGGGCTTTCCCGACGTGGATGGTGAAGTACCCCGCATTCTTCAGGTGCTGCACGAACGGTGTGATGTACATGGTGTTGTTGACGCCCGGTCGGGTGCTGATGCCGTTCCAATTCCAGTCTCCGCGTGCCAGGGGGTCGCTCTCGTTCTCGTTGATGACGCCGATGGTTCCTCCCGAGGCGTCGGTCGGGGTGTCTTTCTTGGGTGAGGTGAATGTTGTAATGCGCAAGTGGGCCGAATTGAGCCCGCTCATCAGGCTGGTGCGCGTGGGGGTGGAGAGCGAGCAGGCATATGCATTGGTCATGACGACTCCCTTTTGGGCTAGGCGGAGCATGTTGGGCGTATGGAACATGTTGTTGCGCGGATACAGGTCTTGGCCGTATTGTACTTGGCTGTCGGCCCATCCGTAGTCGTCGACAAGGAAGAAAATAATGTTGGGCTGTTTCTGTTTGGCTGTTACGGACGACAATGCCATGGGGGCTAACAGGGCCAATCCGCCCAAGTGTTTTGCAGATGTGTTCATCGGGTTGAATATGTAGTTTTATGATTACTCTTGCAAAGGTATAAATAAATTCTTGTTCAACATGCCCTTGATGGTCCTTTCTTTCAGCTTTCCTGTCAGGTTGTGGAATGAAAAAATATCTATTTTTAACGCTTTATTCGCAGAAACAACGTTTTTTATCAAAACAAAGTTTAAAAGTTTCTATAATGAATTAAATGTGATGCTGTGTATTGGAATTTCATTATATATTTGCGATGCAAAAAAGAAAGGATTTGGCTTGAGACAAATGTTTCAACATAAGATTATGCGAACGAGAAAGGGTTCTTGGTGGCATTGGGTAGGATGCTGGGCCGTCATGATAGGATTAGTGTCGTGCGCCGAACAGTATAACATCCAAGGGGACAGTTCTGTGAGCACGCTGGACGGCCGTATGCTCTATCTGAAAGTGTTTTCGGCTGATGACAATATGCGAAATCTAGACTCGTGCGAGGTCGTCCACGGCAAGTTTAACTTTATGGGCTTGATGGACTCCACCGCAATGGGTGAAATCTATATGGACAACGAGGGATTTATGCCGATAGTCATTGAAAATGCCAACGTGTCCATTCAAATTAACAACACAGAGCAGCGAGTCATGGGCGGAAGCCTGAATACGCGCCTCTATTCCTTTTTGGAAGCAAAGAATCGCCTGGAAGAGGAACTTTTGGACATCAGCAACGAGGAAGCAGAGATGATCCTTTCCGGCATGAACCCCTATATGGTGAGCAAACGCCTTTCATCGAAGTCGAATAAGGTTTACGCGGCAATGGAAGAGCTTGAAACAAAATTCATATACAATAATTGCAACAACATATTGGGCTCAACCTATTTTATGTTCCTGTGCAATCAATATCCATACCCAATCATGACGGAGCAAATCAAGACAATCGTGAAGAAAAGCAATGCGTCTTTCCGAAACATACCGTATGTGCGCGAATACATCAAGGCAGCACAGGAAAATATGCGTCTGATTGAGCAGGGAAGTGCGGACAATGCAGGAAAACGCCCAAGGAAACGCTAGTTTCCTTGGCTGAATTCCCATCGAACGGGCATAAGGAAAATCCTATAAACCTATATATTTAAATATAGTAGTCTGATTGGTCAATCAACCCAGCGCGTAGTGCGTAGCGTATGGCTTCGTATGCAGTGTTGACCTCCAATTTTCGGAAAATGTTTTTTCTGTGCGTGTTCACCGTGTGAAAGCTGGAGTTTCTTTCAATGGCGATTTCCTTGGTCGTCTTTCCCAGTGCAATTTCCTTGAGTATATCAACTTCCGTATGCGTCAATGAAATTTGAATGTGCTCCTTGCGCATGGGAATGGAGATGTATTGCTCTGTTATGGCGTGACAGATGAACCTTTCATGGCGTATGGACAGCCTGATGGCCTGATCGATCTCGTGAATGTCGCAGTTCTTGTTCACTAAACTGAATGCGTACCCCTCTGCAATGATTCTTTTCACGAATTGGTCGCTCAATTCCTCGCTGAACAGAACCCAGTGCGTTTGCTGAAAGCGTTGGTGCAGAACGACAAGCTCTGAAATGTCGGTGAAGTCAAACAAAAGGTAATCTGTAACAATGATGGCATCCTCATGTTGCTTCAGCAGGCTTATTATCTCCTGCTTGTTCCTTGCCCTGAGGGTTTGGCTGTTGGGAATTCCGTTGCACAGGCTTTGCATACCCAACCGTGTGATATCTTGATTGTCGGCTAAAATAAATGTGACCATGGCGTTGCAAAATTACAACTTTTTTGTTGGCTTGCTGTCCATTGAGCGGAAATATTGAGCGGCCCGCCGAAATTCGGCGGGCCGCTCAATATGGTTGGAATAGCCTGTTACAACGGATATTCGTCAAAAGCGTAGAGTGCCGTCGAGAGATAGCGTTCCCCGGTGTCGGGCAGGATGACGACGATGCTCTTTCCGGCGTTTTCGGGGCGCTCGGCCAATTTGCGGGCGGCAAATACGGCAGCACCTGACGAGATTCCGACCAACAGACCCTCGTTGCTGGCCAATTCGCGCCCAGTCAGGATGGCCTCATCGTTCTCAATCGTGATGATTTCATCGATAACGCTGCTGTCGTAGGTCTTAGGAACGAATCCAGCCCCAATTCCCTGAATCTTGTGTGGGCCGCTCTGGCCGCCGCTCAGCACAGGTGACGATGCCGGCTCGACTGCCACTACTTTTATCGCAGGATTGAATTCTTTCAGCCGCTTGCCGGAACCGCTGACAGTACCACCAGTTCCTACGCCGCCTACCAGGATGTCAATTTTTCCCTCAGTGGCATTCCATATCTCAACTCCCGTTGTGTCATAGTGCTTCTGCGGATTGGCGGGGTTCTCAAATTGCTGCAGGATGATGGCCCCGGGAATGCGCTGCTGCAGTTCCTGTGCCTTGGCAATAGCCCCTTTCATTCCGTCCTTGCCGGGCGTAAGCTCTATCTTGGCTCCGTATGCCTTGACAAGGTTGCGGCGCTCAATGCTCATGGTGTCGGGCATCGTCAGTATGAGATGGTAGCCCTTTACCGCGCTTACCAGTGCCAGCCCAATGCCGGTGTTGCCACTGGTCGGCTCAATGATGGTCGCGCCAGGCTGCAAGCGGCCGCTTTTCTCGGCATCTTCAATCATTGCCAACGCAATACGGTCCTTCACACTGCCGCCTGGGTTGAAATACTCAATCTTGGCAATGATGTGCGCGTTCAGTCCCTTGTTCTTCTCGTAGTTGTTCAGCTCCAGTAGCGGAGTGTTGCCTACCAAGTCAGTTAGTTTTTTTGCAATAGCCATAGTTTTGTTTTTTAGGTTGATGAGTAAATTTTTCAGATGGCATCAAAAGCCTGCTTCAGGTCGTCAATGATGTCGTCGATGTGTTCCGTTCCGATGCTGAGGCGTATGGTGGAAGGGTAGATGTGCTGTTCCTCCAGTTCCTGCGGACTCAATTGCGAGTGCGTGGTCGTGGCAGGATGGATGACGAGGCTCTTTACGTCGGCCACGTTGGCCAGGAGCGAGAATATCTGCAAGCGGTCGATAAATGCCCATGCGGCTTCCTGTCCGCCCTTGATCTCAAATGTAAAGATAGAGCCGCCGCCTTGCGGAAACAGTTGGGTGTACAGGTTGTGGTCCGGGTGCGATGCCAGTGCAGGGTGGTTCACGCGTTCCACCTTGGGGTGGTTGGCCAGGAAGTCCACCACCTTGAGGGTGTTCTCCACGTGGCGTTCCACGCGCAGGCTCAGGGTCTCCAGGCCTTGCAGCAGAATCCAGGCGTTGAATGGGGAAATGGCGGCACCCGTGTCGCGCAGGATGACGGCGCGTATGCGGGTCACGAAGGCGGCTGCGCCGGCCACGTCGGCAAACACTGCGCCGTGGTAGCTGGGATCGGGCTTGGCCAGGCTGGGATATTTGTCGGCGTTGGCTTTCCAGTCAAACTTTCCGCCGTCCACGATGACGCCGCCCAGGCTGCTGCCGTGACCGCCAATGAACTTGGTGGCTGAGTGAACGACTACGTCGGCACCGTGCTCGATGGGGCGGATGAGGTAGGGCGTTCCAAACGTGTTGTCGACAATCAGGATGGTGTTGTGCCTGTGTGCAATCTCTGCAATCTTGTCTATGTTGGTTACGCTGGCGTTGGGATTGCCAAATGTCTCAACGATGACGGCCTTGGTGTTGGGGCGGAAAGCCCTGTCGACTGCATCGAAGTCGCTGGGGTCAACGATGGTGGTCTCAACGCCCTGTGTGGTCAGGGTGTGCTCCAGCAGGTTGAATGTTCCGCCATACAGATTGTCGGCTGCCACGATGTGGTCGCCGTTGTGGGCCACGTTTTGCAGCGCGTAGGTAATGGCGGCGGCACCCGATGCCACGGCCAGGCCGGCCACGCCGCCTTCCAGGGCAGCCACGCGGTCCTCAAACACGCCCTGGGTCGAGTTGGTCAGGCGGCCGTAGATGTTTCCCGGGTCGCGCAGGCCGAAACGGTCGGCGGCATGCTGGGAGTTGTGAAACACGTAGGAGGTTGTCTGGTAGATGGGTACGGCGCGCGCGTCGGTGACGGGGTCGGCCTGTTCCTGTCCTACATGGAGTTGTAGCGTCTCGAAATGAAGTTTTTTCTGTGCCATAATGATACTATTTTAATGTTAATAATTTTATTTCTGTGAATGGTTGCGATTTTCAGTGCAAAGGTACGGCGGTCCGGCGCGCCGTGGAATACCACATTCATGGCATTTTTATACTCCGTTTGTGGTATATGGCCCACTCTGACCATGCGAAAAGGCTGTGCAAATCCCTTTATGTGAGTATTTTTCGCCGTTGCGGCATTTCTTTTGACAAAAAGAGGGGCAAAATGATGTCCTGTAAAGAATTTTGTATTAATTTTGCATCCGCAAAAAGGGGTCTGGCTCTTTGAAGGACCATTTGGAGAGATGCTCGAGTGGTTGAAGAGGCACGCCTGGAAAGCGTGTAAACGCCTAAAGCGTTTCGGGGGTTCGAATCCCCCTCTCTCCGCAGCAGGGGAAGTCGTGAAGGAACATGGCTTCCCTCTTTTTTATATATGGTATAGGGTGAAGCACAAGGCCGGTAGGTCCGTGCATCCCAGCCGTCGGGCATGTCAGTCATGCTGCCTATGTATACAGGGAATGGCCAGTATATGAGTCTGTTACTTGTGGATGCACCCCCTGGTGTGGAGCATTAGGATAGATGATAGGGGCGCAAGCCCCGTCTTTTACGCCTTGTTTGACGGTTTTTTACGCCTTGGCCGAAATTTTTCGGGCCGCGTTGGCCCTGCTTTTGCGCCTTGCCCGTGGGGTTTTATGCCTGTGCCTATGGGGCTGTGCCGAGGCAGGGTGGGCGGTGTGCTGCTGCGTTTGCCTTTCCCTTGTGTCGAAACGGGTGATTGAGGGCGTGTATAAAAAGATTCCCACAGAAGGCCTGCCGGTGTGGCTTTCCGTGGGAGTGTTGCCTGTTGCGGCTGCGATATGCCTGTCAGTACGTCAGTTCATACAGTTCGCCCGACTTGCTGTAGGTGAACAGGACCAGTTTTCCGTTCAGTACGTCCAGCCCTTCCGGCTCGCCAGGGATGACTGTGGCCAACGACGACTTGTTGACCATGGCGCGCTGCTTCAGGTCTATGGCGCGCAGCCACATCCAGTAGGGGCAGTGCACGTTGCCCGAGTTGATGTAGATGTGTCCCTTGTAGTATGTTTTGCCCTGCGAATAGTTGAACATCTCCAGTTGGTAGTGGTCCAGTATCTGGTCGTTCTTGAGGTGGATGTGCTTGCCGTCCTTGAGCTTGGGCAGGCGGAACTTGGTTATCATCTGCGCATTGCCGTCGGTCAGCGTGGATGAGCCTTCCAGTTTGTAGGTCAGGGCGTAGATGTAGCCCTTGTCGGTGTCGACTACCCAGTCGGAGCAGCCCGATCCGAAGATGTCCTTGTCCAGGTTGTTGGGATAGATGGTCTGGACGAGGTCCATGGTGAATTTTCCGTCGGCCTGGCGGCGCACGTCATAGATTTGGCAGGTGCGTCCCGTGTTCCAGTACCAGGTGGATACATAGAGCAGGGGCAGGTCCTTGTTCCCGGGGGCGTATTCACGGCCGAAGCATGCCGCATTGGCGTGCGGGGCTTTGCTGTCGGTCTCCTGCCAGGGAACGTACATGACGTTGATGAGCTTGTTCTCCCTGATGTCGTAGATGCTGGCCTTGCCGAATTGCGTTACGGCCAGCAGGTAGTTGCCGTGGATGGCCATGCCCTGTGTTTTTACCATACCGGGAAGTTTTTGCAGGACCTTGACCTGCGGTTTCTGGTTCTTGATGAGCGATTTGGCGCTTGCGCCAATGCTGAATGCGGCAACGAGGGCCGCGAGTAGTAGCTTGTGTCTCATGTGGCTGTGGTTTGTAGGGTTTGTCTAGAATTGGGGTTTCCTGTATTCGTCGCGCGGTTCGGCGTTCTCGATGTACGGCCATCCGTCCTTGTTCCACTGCACCAGGTCAAGGTTGACCACGCGCCCTTTCTGGGGATCGTCGGCACGGAAGGCGTGGTAGGGCATCCATGTGCGCCCCTGCTTGTCCTTGATGAGCTCGCCGTTGTGGCCTGTGCCTATCCACTTGGCATTGCGGTGGAGCAGGACTTCGTGGTGGTTGTCGAGCAAGGAACGGCCCTGCTTGTCAACGTAAGGGCCGAGCAGGTTCTTGGAGCGTGCCACGACCGTGGTGTAGGTGCTCTTGGCTCCGGCGCAGCATGATCCTTTGGATCCGAAGAAATAGTAGTATCTCTTGCGCTTGTACACGTAGGCGCCTTCGTATGCCTTGCCGCCAATCTGTACCTTCTGTGCGCCGGGCTTGACCTGCAGGCCGTCCTTGGTGAGTTCTATGGCATAGATGCCGCTGAAACTTCCCCAGATAAGCCAATTGCGCCCCTTGTCGCGGATATAGAATGGGTCAATGCTGTTGCGCACGCCTATTTCAAACGAGCGGAACAGCTTCCCGTCGCCGCGCGCCAGGGTGAACGGGCCTTGCGGGCGGTCTGAGTAGGCTACGCCCACGCCGCAGCTGTCTTCGCCGCCCCAGATGGAGCGCGCAAAGTAGAGGACGTATTTTTTGTCAATGTAGTTGATGTCGGGAGCCCAGCAGCGTTTCACTCCGGGGACGAAGGTGGGCTCTTTTCCCTGTTCGAAGAATCGGCCCACGTGCTTCCAGTTCACCATGTCGGGCGAGCGGAAAATCTTGTCGCCCGTGCTGTACAGGTAGTAGTAGCCGTCTTTTGCTTTCATGACGGTAGGGTCGGGTGCGTCCTCGTCAATAATAGGATTCTTGAAGGTAAGTTGGCCCTGCGCCTGCATGTGGATGCCCGACACGAGAAGAAGGGCCAGGATGGGGGCGAACCATTTTTTTGTTGCTTTCATTTTAAATGTATTGTATTGGTAAAAGTGATTCTATGCCGCAAAATTAGTTTTTCGTGCCCATTTGGCCAAGTGATTGTCTTGCAAAATGGTTTTTACGCCCTGAACGGAGGCAAAACACGCCCGTTCACAAAAATTAATGGCTGGCATGGCCCGTAAGTAATACATATTTTTTAATTTTGGCCCTGAAAAAGCATTTGTCAGACCCAAGGAAGCATATCTAAAATCAAGGAATGAAGCAACTTAGAGCTATAATGCAGGCCTTTTGCAGGGCTTTGGGCCGTCTTTGGGCGGGCTACCGGAATCTTTATACGCATCGGCCGTGGTATGTCAAGGTTGCCGTTGCGGTGGCAACGGCGTTTGTGCTTCTTGTCTTGTACCTGTTGGCCGTTTGGTTCAATTTCCTGTGGTTTTTCGGCAAGTCGCCCACCGTTCACAGCATCATGAACCCCGAAATCAGTGAGGCATCGGAGATATATACCGAGGACAGCGTGTATATCGGGAAATATTTCAACGAGAACCGCTCTCCCGTAAAATTTGAAGAGGTGACCCCCGTCTTTTACCAGACGCTGATTGACACAGAAGACGAGCGTTTCTATCGTCACCACGGTGTGGATGTGCAGGCGCTCTTTGCGGCGCTCAAGGACTCGTTTCGCGGCAACGCGCGCGGGGCTTCGACTATCACGCAGCAGTTGGTAAAAAATATGTTCCGCGTACGTACGCACTATTCCACGGGTTTGCTGGGCCGGATTCCCGGTGTGAAAATCCTAATCATGAAGACGAAGGAATGGATAGGCGCTTTCCTGATCGAGATGGCCTATTCCAAGGAGGATATCCTGCGTATGTACGCCAATACGGTGGATTTCGGCAGCAATGCCTACGGTATAAAAACGGCGGCCAAGACTTATTTCAACACGACGCCTGCTTTGCTGAAAACGGAAGAGTGTGCCGTGCTCGTGGGCCTGCTCAAGGCGACGACTTACTACAATCCCAGGCTGCATTACGGGCAGAGCATGAAACGCCGCAACGTTGTCCTGCGGAATCTGCAGGCTCAGGGGCATTTGTCGCCGCAACAGTGCGATTCCTTGTGCCGTCTGCCCATCGCGCTGAACTTCAAGGTCGAGAATGCCTACGAGGGAGACGCGCTTTACTTCCGTGAAGAACTCAAGGACTACATTAAAAATGTGCTGAAGCTGGATGTGGATGTCTATTCGGACGGTCTGAAAATCTATACGACGCTCCATTCCGAGATGCAGGCGGCTGCCGAGCGCGCCGTCAACAAGCAGATGCGTATTATCCAGCAGCGTTTTGATGCCCATTGGGGCAATACGCCCCCATGGCAGGATGAGAGGCACCTGGAGATACCTCATTTCATCGAGGACATTGCGCATCGGCTGCCTGTGTACAAATATTTGGAAAATAAGTTCAACGGCAACCAGGATTCCATTGACTATTACCTCAACCTGCCGCATCCCGTCAAGTTGTTCGGCTATGACGGACCGATTGAAAGGCAGATGAGTACGCTTGACTCCATTCGATACATGGTGCGCTTCATGCATACGGGCTTTGTTGCCATGGAACCGCAGTCGCGCAAGGTGAAAGCGTGGGTCGGCGACATCAGTTTCGATTCCTGGAAGATGGACAAGGTTACGGCCATGCGCCAATCGGGGTCCACGTTCAAGCTGTTTGTCTATGCGGCCGCCATCCAGAACGGCCTTGCGCCCTGCGACCGCCGCCAGGACTCGTATGTAGCGCTCAAGGTCTTTGACAAAAACAAGGGCAGGGAGGTCTTATGGGCTCCCCACAATGCCAACGGCTATTTCACGGGCGACTCCATGACGCTGCGCGCGGCCTTTGGCCAGAGCGTCAACAGCATTGCCGTCAAGGTGGGGCTGGAAACAGGCATCCCCAATGTCATTGAGACGGCCCACAGGATGGGAATACACAGCCCATTGGACAACGTGCCCTCGCTCTCGTTGGGATCGAGCGATGTCAACCTCCTGGAAATGGTGAACGGCTATAGCACCGTCGTGGCTGACGGAAAATACAGCGAGCCCTTGCTCGTTGCGCGCATCGTCGACCGTCGCGGCCGCACCATCTATGACATAAAAAATGCCCCTGCCGCAACGCAGGCGCTTCCCTACCGCACAGCGTTCCTTATGCAGGAAATGCTGAAAGGCAGCATGCGCGAACCGGGCAGCACCGGCATGGCACTGTGGAGCTATGTGCGCCCGTTTGACTGCACCACCGATTTCGGCGGCAAGACGGGGACGAGCAACAACCACTCCGATGCCTGGTACATAGGCGTTACGCCAGGCCTGGTGGGCGGCGCGTGGGTGGGCGGCGAATACCGCTGCATTCATTTCCGCACGGGGGCATTAGGCCAGGGCAGCCGCACGGCACTGCCTGTGTGGGGCTACTTCATACAGGACATCCTGGACAACCCGAAGTTTCAGCACTACCAGCAGAAATTCCCCAAGCCCGTGGAGGAAATCCCCCTTGACTGCTATAACTGCCCCCTGTACCAACCTCATGAGGAAGAGGACTCGCTCAGTTGGGACTCGGTTTCATTCTATGTGGATGAACAAGGCGACACCGTGACTACCCACCACATGCGGCTTCAGCCCAAGTCGGAGGAAGAAACCCCGTCGGCCGAAGCACCCGTTGAGGTGACAGAATAACCCAACATTTCCAAAACAAAGCTGTGCCGCTGGAAACAAGATGCTTCCAGCGGCTTTTTTTGCCTGCATGGCGTAAGTCACAATCTCTTTCGGGTAATGTCGGAAGAATAGGGCGCAAAAGACGGACCGATGCGGCCTGAAAAATCTTGGCCAAGGCGTAAAGGTTCGGCAAACAAGGCGTAAGAAAACGAAATTTCCCCAATGCCGATGAATACGGCTGTTTCTGTGCCAGTATGGATGGGTGTCTGGCTGAAATGGATGTCATGTTTTGGCTTTTTGAAAATGGGTATTCGTCCTGTTGTGGGGAACAGTGATTCCATGGGTGGGGAAATATTTTTATTTCCCCGTGCGGCGGAAAAATTGGTCGTTTTTTTGTAATTTTGCAGCCACGGGTCTGGCAGGGCTCTGGGGCATTGCAATATGGGATGATGTCCTACAAAAACTCCACCTTTTACGATGAAACAGAGAATCGGTTATTTTGTTCCGGCAACGCTCGGAATGCTGACGGCTTTTGGCCCAATCGTTACAGACTTCTACCTGCCCTCCATGCCCGAGATGCAGGAGTACTTCAGGACTTCGCCCTCCATGGTGGCCATGAGCCTCACGGCGGGCATGATAGGGCTGGCCCTGGGGCAGATACTGATAGGTCCGCTCAGCGACAAGTGGGGACGCAAGCGACTTCTGACGGCTTCCATGCTGCTGTTTGCCGTGGCTTCGGTGCTGTGTATGTTTGCTCCCAACGTCTATGTCTTCAATGCTATGCGCGTGCTGCAGGGATTCGGCGGCGCGGGCGGCGTGGTCTTGAGCAAGAGCATTTCGGCCGACATGTACACGGGCAAGGAGTTGGCCGACTTCATGGCTGTCCTGGCCGCCATCAACGGCATTGCGCCCATCGTGGCCCCTGTCCTTGGCGGTACGATGGCCAACTTCACTTCCTGGAAGGGAGTGTTCTGCCTGCTGCTGGTCATAGGCATCCTGCTCATGGCTTGCTCCGTGCGGTTGCGCGAAACCCTGCCGCCCGAAAAACGAACGCGCCAGAGCGTGTGGCACGCCTATGGCAACCTGCTGCGTGTGTTCCGCAACCGTAGGTTCACCCTGTCAACGCTGGCCATGATGCTGACGTTCTTTACCTTTTTTGCCTACATCTCCTCGTCCCCGTTCATCTTCCAGCAGATTTATGGGCTTTCGCCCTTCGAGTACAGCCTGTGCTTCGGGCTGAACGCCCTGATGATTGGCGTGGGCAGTGCATTGGCCGTCCGGTTTCACCACCAGAACACCGCGCTCAAGTGGGGGAGCATCGACTTCATGGTGTCGGCCGTCCTGGTGGCCATGTGCCAATGCTTCCGGCTGCCACTTGCCGTGCTCATGCCGTGCTACATCTACATGCTCCTCAGTTTTGGGCTGATGCAACCCGTGGCCACGGCCATTGCGCTGGATGCCGAGCGCGACAATGCCGGAGCGGCCAGCGCCGTCTTTGGCGCGGCGGGCTTCATGGCGGGTGCGTTGGCCAGTCCCTTGGTTTCCATGGGCAATATCTTGGTCAGCACCTCGGTCGTCATGTTGGTGGGCGCATTGGGCTGCCTGTGCCTCACGCTGCCCCTGTGTGCGGCCGTGAAGCAAGAGGGGATGAAGAAGTTGCGTGGTGAGTAGGAGGGCTATTTCCTGAGCGCCTGGCAGGTGGCCCTGACCAGCGAGCCCAGGTATCCGTGGTCGTCAATTTCGCGGATGAGGAAATAATCCCTTGCCCCCTCATAGGGTGGGCAGGACACTTCGGTCAACAGCATTTTCCGCCCATCCTCCGTTTGTTTTACGTACAGCTTGTCGTCGCATATGAGGCCGAAAATCTTTCCGTTGCAGTAGATGCCGTAATCGCCAAACATTCGCTTGGTAGTTATCGTGCCGGCATCGGCGCATTGGTCGGCTATGTATTGTACCAGGTCTTTGTTGCACGCCATGGCTGTTCAGTCTTGGGTTTTTCTGTGGTGGATATTCTTTTCAGCGTGTCCCTGTTGAAAACATTGGGGCAAAATTAATGATTGTAAGCGGAATATTTGCTAACTTTGCATGTAAATTCATCTAATCAATCAAAAAATGACTGAAGAACCCAAAGAGACATCGGCTAAGAAGAGCTTGAACTTTATAGAGGAAATCGTGGAAAAAGCCCTCCAGGAGGGAAAGAACGACGGACGGCTTCAGACGCGCTTCCCCCCCGAACCCAATGGTTATCTCCACATAGGGCACGCCAAGGCCATATGCATGGATTTTGGAATAGCGCAGAAGTATGGCGGAGTGTGCAACCTGCGCTTCGATGACACCAATCCGCAGAAGGAAGACCAGGAATACGTGGATGCCATTCAGGAGGACATCCAGTGGCTGGGCTTCCGATGGGGAAATGTGTACTATGCGTCCGACTATTTTCAGCAGCTCTGGGACTTTGCCGTGCGCTTGATCAAGGAAGGCAAGGCCTATGTGGACGAGCAGACCAGCGAGGAAATCGCTGCCCAGAAAGGGACGCCCACGCAGGCAGGAACGCCCAGCCCCTACCGCGACCGCCCCGTGGAGGAGAGCCTGGCCTTGTTTGAAAAGATGAATCGCGGAGAGGTTGAGGAAGGCTCGATGGTGCTGAGGGCCAAGATTGACATGGCCAATCCCAACATGCATTTCCGCGATCCCGTAATCTACCGCATTATCAACCGCAGCCACCATCGTACGGGCACGCAGTGGAAAGCCTACCCCATGTACGACTTTGCACATGGGCAGAGCGATTATTTTGAGGGTGTCACCCACTCCATCTGCACGCTCGAGTTTGTGCCTCACCGCCCGTTGTACGATTATTTCATTGATGAGCTGAAGCAAGGCAGGGACTTGGAGGACCATCGTCCCCGCCAGTATGAGTTCAATCGCCTCAATCTTACGTATACAGTCATGAGCAAGCGCAAATTGCTGGCGCTTGTCCAGGAAAAATACGTCAGCGGATGGGACGATCCCCGCATGCCGACCATCTGTGGCCTGCGCCGCCGCGGCTATTCCCCTGAGGCAGTGCGCAACTTCATCAACATGATAGGCTATACCAAGTATGATGCGCTCAACGACTATGCCATGCTGGAGGCAGCGGCCCGGGAGGACCTGAACAAGCGCGCCATCCGTGTTTCGGCGGTGCTGAACCCTGTCAGGCTTGTCGTAACGAACTATCCTGAGGGGCAAACTGAGGAAATGGAGGCCGTTAACAATCCCGAAAACGAACAGGACGGAACGCATACCGTCACTTTTGGCCGCGAATTGTGGATAGAACGCGAGGACTTCATGGAAGATGCTCCCAAGAAGTTCTTCCGCATGACCCCGGGCAAGGAAGTCCGTCTCAAGAATGCCTATATTGTGAAATGTACGGGCTGCAAGAAAAACGAGCAAGGTGAAATTGAGGAGATCTACTGTGAATATGATCCCGAAAGCAAGAGCGGCATGCCCGGGGCTGACCGCAAAGTAAAGGGAACGCTTCATTGGGTCAGCGTAGGAACTGCCGTAAAGGCCGAAGTCCGTCTGTATGATCGCTTGTTCAGCGTGGAAGACCCCGGCAGCGATGAGCGCGATTTCCGTGAACTGCTCAATCCTGATTCGCTGAAAGTACTGAATCCCTGCTACGTTGAGCCTTTTGCAGCACAAATGCCAGCAAACAGCTATCTGCAATTTCAGCGCATAGGATACTTTACGCCCGACAAGGAATCCACTGTTCAGAATCCCGTGTTCAACAGAACGGTGCAATTAAAGGACACTTGGTCATCTCAGCAAAAGTCGCAAGCGTAAAACATTGTCTTCATGTTACTCGAAGCATTCTATCAGACCCTGTTGGATGACCTGAACTATTTCAATGTCATGGTGCTGATGGCTATTGAAAGTTCCGTGATTCCCTTACCCTCTGAAATCGTCGTTCCCCCTGCGGCCTATATGGCGGCAGAGGGCCGTTTGAACATGTCGCTCGTGGCCCTGTTTGCCACCATTGGCTCGCTCATCGGTGCAACGGCCAACTATGTCGTTGCTTTCTATGTAGGCCGTCCCATTGTGTACAAGTTCGTAAACAGCAGGCTGGGCCATTTGTGCTTGCTCAGTCAAGAAAAGATGGAGCAGGCCGAGCGTTATTTTGACAAAAGGGGGGCGGTTGCCACGCTGTTGGGCCGCCTGATTCCCGCTATCCGCCAAATCATCAGTGTCCCTGCGGGCTTGGCCAAGATGCACTTTGGGTATTTCATACTTTATACTGCCATTGGCGCAGGCTTATGGAACATTGTCCTCTGCTTCCTGGGCTGGTATCTTCACAAACTTGTCCCCATGAACCAGTTGGATGCCATGGTTCACCAGTATGAGCGTCCCATCATTGTTGCCATCCTACTGATTGTCGCCTTGGTCATAGTTTATTTTATTTGGCAGGCGCGCCGTTCACCCAAGCAAGGCGAGAAATAGCTTTTTCTCAGGCCTTGTTGGAAAATGTACGGGACTTTTTAAAACTTACTTTGACTTCCTTTATCTTTTGTCAGAGTACCCAACTCATCCGTAGGCGGTTATTCTTCCAATAATCCCCGCATAGCAATTTTGCGCTTGCAAATGAAAAGAAAAGTAAGCTTTCCTTTTGCTTTTCTCTCGTTTTTCCCGTAACTTTGCAGTAGTAATTACAGCCAAAATACAGGTTTATGAAAAAGATATTTCTTCTGTTGCCGTTACTGATGGCGACACTTTATTCTTCGGCCCAGGTTACGCGCGAAGAAATGATGAAAAACATCTGCCAAACTGCAGGTACTTATTACCCTTACTGGGGTGGAAAAGCCAAACTCACGCCTGCCCCCGAGGGTTACCAGCCCTTTTACATCAGTCATTACGGCCGTCACGGCTCTCGCTACCTTACCAAGCACGACAGCTACCACAAACTGATACCCTTGTTGGAAAAAGCGCAGGAAAAAGGTGTCCTTACGTCGCAAGGGAAGAAGACGTTGAAGCAAATGAAGAAGGCTTATTCCTATGCCAAGGGAAAAAGCGGCCAGTTGTCCATTCTGGGTGGTCGGCAGCATGAGGGAATAGCCCAAAGAATGGGAAAAAACTTCCCCGAGGTGTTTCAGTCTGGTTGTTTCGTCGATGCCCGTTCCACGCAGGTGGGGCGTTGCCAGGAGAGTATGGCTCATTTTTGCGGTCAGCTGAAGAAAGATTTCCCATATCTGGACATCAGTCAGCAGAGTAACAGGGAAGACTACTATTTCATGGCCAACAGGACTGACAGCGTCAAGTCTGTTCCCGCATCCAAGGCCATTAAGGAAGGCGCATACGCTTTCCGTAACAAGATGCGCAGTACGCCTGACCCATGGCCGCGGCTGATAAGCGATCCTGCCTTTATAAAGAAATACGTCAAGGACAAGTCGGCTTACAATATGTATCTGTTTGACATTGTTACCAACATGATGTGCCATCCTGAGCAGGGTATCCGCTTTTCGGGTGAGTTTACCAAGGAAGAACTCTTCTGCCTGTGGCAGGCCAAGAACATCCAGTGGACGATTAGCACAGGAACGATTGATGGGGTCACGCCCCGTTATCAAAGAATTTATGGGTTGATACGCAACTTCATTGTGTGGGCCGATGAAGTCATTGCCCAAGGGACACGGGGTGCTTCTTTGCGCTTCGGGCATGACAGTTTTGTCTATCCTTTGGCCTATGCCTTGCATCTGGATCACTGCGATGACGTTCCCCAGGGTAACTATGAGGAACTGTACAGGCACATGGCCAATTTCAAGATTATCCCCATGGCCGGCAATGTGCAGTTGATATTTTACCGTAAGCCAGGCAGTGACGACATACTGGTCAAGTTCCTGCTTCAGGAGGAAGAAAAACACATTCCTGTACCGACGGATGTTTGGCCATACTATCATTGGAACGATGTTCGCAAGTACTATCTTGACATGGTGGCCCAGAAGCAAATAAAGACTGACTGAGAAAAACGGCCAGGAAGTAGAGAGAAAAGCCAATAGAAAGATTGTAGAATGAAAGAAAACATGATAGCAATGAAAAGTAGAAGTTCAATAACATGTATTATGGCGCTGATGTGTGCATTGCAGTGTGTATGCTGTCATGCACAGGCGCAGACAGTGCAGGATTCGTTGGCCATTGTGTCGGCATGGTGGGAGACAAAGGATGCTGGAAAGGGCATTGTGGGTAGACGTGCTGCTTTTTCTTCTCTCTATGGTAGTCCGCAGTATGTCAGCGTGGTGGAGATAAACCCTGGTAAAGGGCATCGTGCTGCCATAGCAGTGTCTCCCAGGATGACGCGTATCACTCGCTTGGCAGAAAAGCATGGGGCAAAGGCAGCCATAAACGGTTCTTACTTTGACATGAAGAAAGGCAATTCCACCTGTTACCTGAGTCAGGATGGCGAACTGGTGGATACGACCCGGGCCGGTGAGTTCAAAATACGCGTGACGGGTGCTGTTGTCATTCAAAAAGGCAAAGTTCGCATCCAGCCTTGGACAAAAGACATAGAAAAGGGCTACAAGAAGAAAAAACGCTCGGTTTTGGCTTCCGGTCCTCTGATGTTGCAGAATGGAAGGTACGCCGATTGGTCAGGATGCAGTGCGTCTTTTGTCAAGACCAAGCATCCGCGCAGTGCCATAGCCGTGACAAAGGACAAAAGAGTGCTCCTGATAACCGTTGACGGGCGTTTCCCAGGCAAGGCGGCGGGCATGAGCATTCCCGAATTGGCTCATTTGGCTAAGGTGTTGGGAGGAACATCGGCATTGAACTTGGATGGCGGCGGCTCTACCACATTATATATGGACGGCGAGGTGCTCAATCACCCCACGGACAACCGCACATTTGACCATGCAGGTGAAAGGGGCATCCCAAATATGATATATTACCAATGAGAAGCCGTTTTTTTCATTGATGCCTGCGATATACAAGATGGAAGTCCTTGCTGAAGAATAAAAAGGCAGGGACTTCTTTCTTATTTTGCACTATTTAGGAAATGGTGCGTTGTTTTTAAGGGGGATTTTTGTATCTTTGCAAATCATATAGTCTCATTGGCAAGAAAATATGAAGTTTATTCACGTATTGTGGTTGTTGCTGTTATTGGGCGTTGCCGCTGTGGCATTGTTCTTTACGGCCATCTTTAAAGGATGGATAGGCTATGTCCCTCCTATAGAAGAGCTGGAAAACCCCATCAGCAAATATGCTTCGCAAGTTATATCCTGCGACAATGTCCTGTTGGGCACATGGTCGCTGAACGAAAACCGCATCTTTGTTCGCAAGGAGGAGATAGCTCCCTGTGTATTCAATGCATTGGTGGCAACCGAGGACAAGCGTTTCTACAGTCATTGCGGAATTGACGGCAAGTCGGTGATGCGTGCCATCGTCAAGCGCGGCCTGATGGGCCAGAAAGCCGCCGGAGGCGGAAGTACCATCACGCAGCAGTTGGCCAAGCAGTTGTATACATCGTCAAGGGCGGCCAGTGCTTCCCAGCGCGTGATGCAAAAATCCATAGAATGGGTGATAGCCGTTGAGTTGGAACGCCACTATTCCAAAGATGAGATACTGACGTTGTACTTGAACTATTTTGATTTCTTGCATCACGCCGTGGGTATCAAGACAGCAGCACGCGTGTACTTCAATAAAGAGCCCAATGTCCTCACTGTGCCCGAGGCTGCCATGTTGGTGGGGATGTGTAAGAATCCTTCCTACTTCAATCCTGTCAGGGACAGTGTGAGAGTGACGAAACGGCGCAACGTTGTGTTGGAATTAATGAAGGATCAAGGCTATCTGACTCAGGCTGACTATAATAAATACAAGTCGCAATCTTTGGGACTGAACATGCAACGTGTGTCGCACAAAGATGGATTGGCAACTTATTTCCGTGAACATTTACGGCAAATCATGATGGCCAAGCGTCCTGCCAGGGAAAATTATGCTTCGTGGCAGAAACAAGAATATTATGACGATTCCATCAGTTGGGAACGCGATCCATTGTATGGCTGGTGTAACAAAAATTTCAAAAAGGAAGGCACACCCTATAACATCTATACGGACGGGTTGAAGATATATACTTCCATCGATTCACGCATGCAACGCTATGCCGAAAGAGCCGTGCGCGAACATGTGCAGGGCTACCTGCAACCTGAGTTTGAAAAGGAGAAAGGAATAACGAAGACCCATCTGAATCCCTATACAAGGCAACTGTCGCAAAAACAGCTGCAGGATATTTTGAACCGTTCCATAGAAAGAAGTGAGCGATACCGTAGTATGCGTGCCACTGGAATGAGCGATGAAAAGGTAAAGCACTTCTTCAGGACAGAGAAAGTCCCCATGACCATCTATTCTGCGCATGGCGATGTGGATGTAACAATGACTCCGCTCGATTCCATCCTTTATTATAAGACATTTCTGCGCGCGGGTTTTATGTCAATGGACCCTCAAAACGGGCAAGTCAAGGCCTATGTGGGAGGTTTGGACTACACTTATTTCCAATATGACATGTGTATGCAGGGTCGTAGGCAGGTGGGGTCTACCATTAAGCCCTACCTTTATTCATTGGCAATGGAAAACGGATATACTCCGTGCGACCTTGTTCCCAATGAACAGATAACATATACTGTTGCAGGGAAACCTTGGACACCCCGTAACGGAAGCCAGGCAAGATATGGCGAAATGGTTCCCTTGAAGTGGGGTTTGGCCCAGTCAAACAATTGGATTTCGGCCTATTTGATTGACAAACTGACTCCCGAAGCCTTGGTTCAGTTGTTGCGCAACTATGGTATTAACAGCTTGGACATATTCCCTTCCATGTCGCTCTGCCTTGGAACTTGTGATATCTCTGTTGCTGAGATGGTAGGAGCATATACGGCCTTTGTCAACAATGGCATTCGCGTACAACCCATACTTGTGACACGCATAGAGAACAATGCCGGTGAAGTAGTAGCAGAATTACAACCCCGAATGAACGAAGTAATCAGTGCCGAAAGCGCTTACAAGATGGTAGAAATGCTGAGGGGAGTTGTTGACGGCGGTACGGGAAGCCGTCTGCGTTTCAAGTATGGGCTGAAAGGACCTATTGGCGGAAAGACTGGTACAACGAACAATAATTCCGATGGTTGGTTCATGGGAATAACGCCCAGGTTGGTCTCTGGTTGCTGGGTTGGCGGTGAAGATCGCGACATACATTTTGACCGCATGGCGATGGGGCAAGGTGCAACGGTGGCTTTGCCCATTTGGGCCAAGTATATGAAGGCGGTATACGCTGATTCTTCTTTGGGTTATTCCGAAACAGAGAACTTTGATGTTCCTTCTACATTCAATTCATGTGGCGATGAAATGTTGGCCGATTCCCTTGGAATGTTTATAGTGGATGATACCAAGTTGGCGGGAGACGTTGAAAAGGAAGATGTTCATTGAAAAAAGAATAGAAACGCTGTAAGAAAATGATGACCAACCTGAAATATATTGCAATCATCCCTGCCCGATATGCTTCAACGCGTTTTCCTGCCAAGCCATTGGCCTTTTTAGGCGGAAAGCCCATTGTGCAGCATGTCTATGAGCGTGTCGTTCCATATTTTGACGAAACAATTGTCGCAACAGACCATGATGAGATATTTCAGTGTGTTGAAGGGTTCGGAGGAAAGGCAGTCATGACCAGTGAACACCATAAAAGCGGGACAGATCGTTGTCAGGAGGCATATGAGAAAAGTATTGGTTCTTACGACGTGGTTGTCAACGTGCAAGGTGACGAGCCTTTTATTCATGCGTCCCAGTTGTTGTCCATCAAGGAGTGCTTTGCCGATGCCGAAACGCAGATTGCCACGTTGGTAAGGCCGTTTGATAAAGATGCTACATGGGAAGTCTTGCAAAACCCAAATTCTCCCAAGGTTGTTGTGGACCATCATGGATTTGCCATGTATTTCAGTCGTTCCGTCATTCCCTATGTGCGTGGAAAAGGGCAGGAAAATTGGCTGAAGGGCCATACCTTTTACAAGCATATCGGCCTGTATGCCTATCGTTCTTCCGTATTGCAGGAAATTACGCGTCTTCCGCAGTCATCATTGGAGTTGGCCGAATCGTTGGAGCAGTTGAGATGGTTGGAGAATGGGTATAAGATAAAGGTAAGTCAAACGAATCAGGAAACGATAGGGATAGATACGCCCGAAGATTTGCGGCATGCCGAAGAATTCTACAAAAGAAACAAAGATGAAAAATAGATTATTGATGAGTATAGTCGGGCTGCTGATGTCAACGGTTGCCATCCAGGCTCAAAAAATAAAGATTGGAACTTATACATTCAAGGATGGTTCTGTGTATACAGGAGATATCTTAGCTGGCAAGCCTTATGGCAAGGGAAAGACGGTCTTCAAGAGCGGCGATGTATACGAAGGCGGATATGTTAAGGGCCGCAGGCAGGGCTATGGTGTCTATTCTTTCCCTGATGGAGAAAAATATGAGGGCGAATGGTTTCAGGACCAACAACATGGGAAAGGTACATATTATTTTATGAACAACAATCGCTATGAAGGACTCTGGTATCGTGATTATCAGCAGGGCGAAGGTAGCATGTTTTACTATAATGGTGATGTTTATACGGGTAGTTGGCATCAGGACAAACGCCAGGGAAAAGGTAGATATACCTATGCCAACGGGGCTTATTACCAAGGAGAATGGGCGGATGACAAGAAACAAGGTAAAGGAACTTTTGTGTGGGCCGATGGCTCAAACTACAAGGGCGATTGGCTTGAGAACCAGCGTAGCGGAAAAGGAGTATTTCACTATGCTGACGGCGATGTATACGATGGAGATTGGCAAAACGATGTACAACATGGGCGCGGCATATACCGTTTCAAGAATGGAAATGTGTATGAAGGCCCTTATGTAAAGGGCGAGCGTACAGGAAATGGCATTTTCACCTTCAGTAACGGCAATAAGTACGTAGGTGGTTTCCTTAATGGCGAACAGAGCGGTCAGGGAACGTATACATGGAAAAATGGGGCGCAGTATGTGGGCCAATGGAAGCATAACCAACGCGACGGCAAGGGCAAATACACATGGAGTAACGGCGATGTCTATGATGGCATGTGGCAACAGGGAAAAATGCATGGCGAAGGCATACTCAGGTTGGCCAATGGGACGAAATTCAAGGGACATTTCAAGAATGGAATGAAGGAAGGTCCCTGTGTAGAGGAAGATAAAGACGGAATTCGCTTTGAAGGTTCATACAAAGACGGAGTTCGTGATGGTGAATTTGTAGAAAAGGACCGCAATGGTACGGTCTTGCGCAAAGGAACATACCAACGTGGGCAGGCTGTATTGGAAAATAGTTTTTCCAATTAGCTGTTTCCGTATGAAAGAAAGGAGTGTCAACAGCACTTTTCCTCATCTGTTTCCAATGTGTCGGCCATGAAGGAAGAAGAATTGGGCATATTGAGACATGATACATGGCTGAGTCCCTTTGAGGAAGCCATCAAGGGACGTTATCAGCATGCACTGGATAAATATAATCAACTCAAGGGAGGACATGACGGCCTGTCCGGCTTTGCTTCGGGCTACCTGTATTACGGACTCCACCTGAATGAAGACAAGCAATGGGTTTTTCGTGAATGGGCACCTCATGCAACGAAAATATATTTGGTTGGTGACTTCAATGATTGGCAGGAAATCGCGCCATATCGCCTGCATCGTGTCAATCAGCATGGTGATTGGGAGATTATACTTCCTTACCAAGCCATGTCCCACGGTCATTTGTTCAAGATGCATGTCTATTGGGACGGAGGATGGGGAGAGCGCATACCCGCATGGGCTAACCGAGTCGTTCAGGACGAACAGACCACATTGTTCAGTGCCCAAGTGTGGCTTCCACCATGTCCCTACCAGTTCAAGCACAGGAATTTTCGTCCCCGTCGCAGTCCTTTGTTCATATATGAATGCCATGTAGGCATGGCTCAGGATAAGGAAGGCATAGGTACATATGAGGAGTTTCGTTTGTCCGTCTTGCCGCGCATTGCCCAGGCGGGATATAACTGTATTCAGGTCATGGCCGTACAGGAACATCCCTACTATGGCAGTTTCGGCTATCATGTTTCCAGTTTGTTTGCTCCCTCCAGCCGTTTTGGTACTCCCGAGGAACTTAAGCGGCTGATTGACGATGCCCATGGCTTGGGTATCAGTGTTATCATGGATATTGTCCATAGCCATGCGGTCAAGAACGAGGCTGAAGGCTTGGCCAATCTTGCAGGCGACCCCAATCAGTATTTCTATCAGGGAAACCGCCGCCATCATGCCCAGTGGGACAGCCTTTGTTGGGATTATGGCAAGGATGAAGTCTTGCATTTTCTGCTCTCCAACTGCAAGTATTGGATGGAAGAGTTCCATTTTGATGGTTTCCGCTTTGATGGGGTTACCTCCATGCTCTATGTCAGCCATGGAATAGGCGAGACGTTCGGAAGTTACCATGATTATTACAATGGAGCGCAGGATGACAATGCCATATGCTACCTTACGCTGGCCAATCGCTTGATTCACGAACTGAATCCCCATGCCATCACCATTGCCGAGGATGTTTCGGGCATGCCAGGCTTGGCCTTGCCCTTTGCCGCCGGCGGTTATGGGTTTGATTACCGTTTGGCCATGAACATTCCCGATTATTGGATAAAGGTAATTAAGGAATGGCGCGACGAAGACTGGAAACCCAGCAACATGTTGTGGGAAATGACCCACCGCAGGCAGAATGAGAAAGTCGTTTCCTATTGCGAAAGCCACGACCAGGCACTTGTGGGCGACAAGACCTTGATATTCCGACTGGTCGATTCCGATATGTATTGGCATTTCCGCATAGGTGATGAAAATGGGCGCGTGCATCGTGGCATCGCCCTGCATAAGATGATACGCCTGCTCACTTGCTCCACAACCAATGGGGGCTATCTGAATTTCATGGGCAATGAGTGGGGACATCCCGAGTGGATTGATTTTCCGCGAGAGGGTAACAATTGGAGTTATCGTTATGCGCGCCGTCAATGGCGCTTGGCCGACGATGTCCATCTGTGTTACCATTATTTAGGAACTTTCGATGCGGCCATGCTTTCCCTCCAACGCTCGGTTGTGCGCTTTGAGCATACGCGGATATACGAGATATGGCATCAGGATGACGACCAAGTCCTGGCATACATGCGTGGACCATTGCTCTATGTGTTCAATTTCAACCCTATCCGCAGTTTTGAAAGCTATGGTCTCCCTGTTCCCGCAGGAAAATATGTGGTGTGTCTCAATACCGACGCACCCATGTATGGCGGCAATGGTCTGGCCGACGATTCAGTACCGCATTTTACCCTGGATGACCCTCTGCTGCATTCCCAGGGCAAGGGTTGGGTGCAGTTGTACCTGCCGGCACGTTCGGCGGTGGTGCTAAGACGTGAGAAATAGCGTGTACAAGATGCTGAATGGGATACTGAATGTTTTTGTTGAAAATGAATAATGTCTGATTAATACTCGACTTCCATGCATTTACACACGTATAAGCATTATTTGAATGGCCGATACTTCAACTATCTGCTCTTTTCGGTATTCAGTATCCTGTATTTGGGCAATCATCAGGCCGATTTGGTCTACCTGACCCTGCATCGGGTGCTGCACATCCCTTTTCCCTATTCGCCTTGGGCTGCTGCTTTTGTCCTGACGTTGCTGCTCAATGTCCTGACGTGGGCGTTGAGCCGTGTATTTCGTCTGCCCGATGGGTGGCATGCCCTCCTGTTCATTCCTGCATTTCTCACCCTTGCCTTGTTAACCGCTCTGTTGCCCACCGTCTCGCAGGTTGTGATTGCGACCACGACGATGGCGTGTGCCGTTTGGCTGTATGTCGTGACGGTGTGCAGGAAAAGAATGACCATGTCGTCCAATGTGCGTCGCCACATAAGGAACAGCCTGATGGTCTTCCTTGCTTGCTTCCTGTATGTCACGTTTTTCAGTAACAATAATGACATCTATCACTATCGGCTGAGGACGGAAAGGCTCATAGCCGAGAATAGGTATGATGATGCGCTTGGAGTGGCCCGCAAGGAGCTGGCTACAAGCCCTGTACTGACGCAGTTGCGTGCCTATGCGCTGGCAAAGTCGGAAAAGATGGGCGAACATTTGTTTGAATATCCCTTGCCCGAGGGCACATATCCGTTGTTCCTAAATCCTGAAACTGGTACAGAAGGCTTCCTGCCTGCCGACAGCATAAAATCTTTTTACTCGTCCCTGTGGTCAGGCACATGGCCATCCATATTGACGTGGAAAGGGGTGCATCCTGCCCGCCTTTCCTTGCCTCAGGCCGACTATTGGCTCTGCTCCTTGTTGATGCACAAGGATTTGTCGCGATTTGTGCAGTGGCTGCCGCGTTTTTATGACGTAAGGAAGGCAGAACGGCAGGTTGAACTGCCCAAGCACTACCGCGAAGCCCTGGTTCTTTACATGGCGCGTGCCGTGCATCCTGCATGGCTGTACCACCATGCGCAAACAGAGGCCAATTATCATGACTTTATGGAATTGTCCAGGCAATATACCGATGTCAGGATGCGCAAGAACTACACGCGTCGCATGTATGGGAATACCTATTTTTGGTATTTCTACCATGGTTGACAAGTTAGTGTGGAGTTCCTGATTGGCAGGCGGTGATAATTCAGTACATTGTCTGCATAATAAAGACCTTGGTCTTGGCTATGGAAAAATTACTCGGATTAATTTTAAAAAACTCGGGGAGTTTTTTAAAAAAGTCCCCGAGTTTTCTGAAATAACTCAGATGAATGTGTGACGCTGTCCCAACTTCGGTTGGCCGAACCCCAGGTATTTCAATTGGAATCGGTGAATGTTCTTTCGCAACCCTTTGGGTTGTCATGGATGTGAAAGGAAAGGGGGGAATAGTTATCATGGACAGTAATATTTAAATCATATAATGGCATAATAAAAAAGAGCAGAATAATCTTAAAATAAAGAAAAAATACCTAATTTTGTCATCATAAATACATATTATACTCCATAATTATGAAACACTATGTTATTATACCAGCTCTTTTCCTTTGCCTGACACTCAATGCACAACTCAGGGAAAGCGTTACATGGACTAAGCTGAACAGCCATGCCGCCAACCTTCCCGTCATAGGGAAACTGAAGACAATATCTTCTGACGGAAGTGGAAAATCTTGGTGGTCAATAGGATGCGAGACCCTGGACCGCGACTATAGCGATTTTTCCAAATACAAGCCGTACCTTAAAGACTTGGGAGTAGGCTATGCCCGTATCCAAAGCGGTTGGGCCAAGACGGAACACGTCAAGGGACAATACGACTTTTTGTGGTTGGACAGCATAGTGGACGGATTACTCTCCGAAGGGCTCAAACCTTGGATGTGCCTATGCTACGGCAATCCGCTCTATGCGTCAGACATAGACCTGAACGCCAAGATTTTTACAGATAAGGCAACCATGAATGCATGGACAAAATATGTGCGGGCTGTCGTCAGGCGATACAAGGGGAAAGTAACCATGTACGAGGTGTGGAACGAGCCGGATGGTGGAAAAGGAATCAATGCTCCCGAAAACTATGGCGACCTCTTTGTAGAAACAGGCAAGGCTATTAGGCAGGAAGACGGCAATGTGCTCATTGCAGGCTTCGGCTTATGTACGCCTGCGCGTATGGCTTTTCTGAGAAAGGCCATGGACCGCATCCAGGAAAGAAACGGCCTTCAGTATATGGACAAAGTAACATACCACGCCTATTGGGCTAACCCCGACGACGTATCGCCATATATCATAGAGATGCGTAATGTGATCAAAAGCTATTCTTCCCGTATAGAACTCTTGCAAGGGGAGTCTGGCTGTCCCTCGCACTTAGAGTACGGTCATGCACTCAAGAACCGAGAATGGACAGAATATCAGCAGGTGAAATGGGATTTGCGTAGGATGGTCAACGACTTCAAGCTGGGCATCCCTTCCAGTATTTTCACATTTGCGGACTTGAACTATGGCTGGATGCAACAATCTTTCGGCATGATTAGGATGAACCTTAAGAACGAGCCTATCTACAAACGGCCGTCTTACCATGGTGTCCAGCATATGGCCAGTGTGCTGAGTTCCGACATTACACCTAATTGCGAAATCAAGGCTGAAAGCCAATGTGGCAAAACCATCAGTTCCATAGGCCTGCAAAAAGGGAAGAAGACGATAGGCTACATGTTGTGGTTCAGTGATGAGATACCACAAGCTTCTTTGGAACGGCAGAACGTGTCGGTCATTATTCACGGCATCAACATTCATGACATTGTCTACGTTGACTTAGTGACTGGCAATGTACACGATATGTCTTCATTGGTTGTTGGACAATATCCTGGCGAGAAGATGAAACTAACTAACGTCCCACTGTGGGATGCGCCAGTGCTTATTATTGAAAAAAAGGAAATTAAGTATACCTCGGGAATTTGAGTTTATTTGCCATCGTTGGCAGGGAACGTTAAAATCCATGGGGATGAATACTTTCCTAACTTCGCTAATTGCATTACCCAAATGCATGTGACAAAAAAATCACGACAAATTGTATGCTAGGCAATTTGTCGTGATTTTTCTTACTACTTTCTTCTCAGAGGAATGCGTGACTTCGGTCAGTAGGACTACAGGCTAGAACCACCAATGCTTCTTCTTGGGGGCTACCGATTGCCCTGTATGATTCATGATGTACTCAGCCAGTGTCATTCTGTGGGTAATCAATTCGTAGATGATGCCCCAATCGGGCAGACCTCCAACGTTGCGGTCGTCAATGAAAAGGTCTACTTTAATCTTGCGGGGTTCGGTAGTCGTCTTTTCGTCTTCCTCAGGATAGTTTTTGTTGGCAGCGTAGAACTCTACTCCTCGTTTGCGACACCATTCCAAGGCTTCTTCCAACAGCTCTCCTTTGCGGTTGGTCCATAGGACGAGTCGGTGACCATCCTTAATCAATTGTTTCAACGTGGCAATGGCAAAAGGTACTTCCTTGCCTATGTTGGGGTACTCATGGGTGACGATAGTTCCGTCAAAATCGACTGCAATTAGCATAATGTATGGAAATGTTTTTAGGTTATTTCTGAAACAGGATTCTTCGGCGGGTTATGTAAAGCCCCTTGGCTGGAGGTGCGGACAGCTTTTTCCCTTGCAAGTCATAGAGGGCAGGTTGATTGGTGGTTTTTCCTGCGTGATGCCGAATGGAGTTAAGGGGAACTGTTTGCCAAGGCAAGCTGCGCTGTGTGCTGTTTGTGCCTGTGACGTACCCTCTGAAGGGATAGAGAAAACTTCCTGCCTGGGGGTGTACGAAAGAGGTCCCGTCATTGTCCAATACATAAATGAAAGGGTTGGTAATGAGAAACGTTGTGTCGGTGGCTTGCCAGTGTAATGTGTCGGGAGTAGGTTGGATGGTCTGCTCATCGGCCATAAACAGGACTTCTTCAGCCGAAGTAATGTCAGGGAACTTGATCAATTGCAGTTCGTAGGGCTTGATGTGGGTGTCCTGTGCGAAGTAGATGCTGCTTTCGGAGCGACCCTGATAGCGCATAATGGTGCAGATGCCTTCTTCGTCGGCGACGGTAAAGGGCAGGACGCAGGTGTTCCAATTGGAGTCGGTGAAAGTCCTTTCGTAGCCCATTTGGTTGTCATGGATGTGAAAGGAACGGGAAAAATAGTAGGGTTTCCTGTCAGTCAGGACCATGCTGCGGATAAGTTGGTTGCCCTGCGAACTGCACGAAATGGCATTGGACTGGTTGGGGTGGACTGCCGAAGAATCGGCAGCGGAAAAATAGAGGACGCAGTTGGGACTGCTGCCAAGTTGGACTGTTGGCATGCCCTTGGGAAGCCATGCCAGGGTGAAATCAATCTCCCGAGCGCGGTGGTCAACCTGCAATTGTTGCAGTTGGGGTACGCTCCAGCCTCCTTCCATACGGTACAGGCCGTTTTCCAAGGGGATGGTCTGTGGGGACGGGGCTATTGGACGGATTTGCAGTATTCGAATGCCCGATGAATGGACGTTTCTGGTGTCCTGCAATGTGACGTTATCGGGATTGTCAGCGGAACAGGCCAGGACTTTGCCTTCTCCGTCGGCATTGCAGAGTACGGGGATGCCATGGGTCATCTTCCATTGGTAGCCATAGGGCGTGGGGAAGGGGATGCGCCCGTGTTGGTCTGACAAATGGCCTTGTGTATCAACAGTCCAAAGGGAACATGGTGCGTCGGCGGCCAGTGATTCGTTCCTTAGCGTGTAGTTCTTGATGGGAGTCCATCGGAATGAGCCACTTTCGTCGGCCAATAGGGCCTTTCCCGTCAGTGTGTCGGTATAGGCAAAGCAAAAGTCAGCAGGGATATCGGTTACCTCAGCCTGAAGCGTGTCAGTGGCGTATCTGTATATGTGAAAGTCATTCAGATAGCTCTCAGGTATGAAAAAACCAAAGTAGTCCATACTGGTATGGTACATTAGGCATCGTCCTTTTTCATCCTTTACTGAAGCTAGTCTAAATATACCGTCAGTAGCTGTGATATTGAAGATGGTGGCTTGGGCCGATTGGGCAGAAAGGGCGATGTCGTTGGTGCTATTCTGTACTATTGCTTGTCCTGACAACGTCCACAAGGTCCATTTGTCTGTTCCTGACTTCTGGAATTTCCATATACATGAAATGGTGGGAACGTCTATTGGGTTCTCAAGGGGAGATATGAAACGCGGAAGGAGTTTCTTTCCATTCGTTTGGGTGGAAAGCATCGCCCCTTTTCCATCAATTTTGGCAATGAGGGCATATTGGTCCTGCTCATTCAGGTCCTCCAAGGTATGGATGCGGACCATCTTGGGTTGGGACGGGAATGTAACTTGTGCAGGGGTGTGCAGGGGAGACAATGACAGGGCAATGATGAGCAACAAGAGGAAGTGCCTGAGTGAGTAGTTGGGGCGTTTTTCTGATTGTTTCATCATTTGCTGTACTCAAGGCATTGTGTGCAACCCAATATTGGGGTGGGGTGGGCAATGGAAATGCAGAATGGTATCTGAATGCCTATTGATCTGTCTGTAGGTCTTGGGTGTCGTCGTCGCCTTGCTTGGGCTTGACGTAGTTACGGTAGATGTTCTCAGTAGAAATGAACTGATAGGAAAAATCACCCAGGGGGAGTACCTGTGTATATTTTTTCTTGTAGAGTTTTTTCTTGATTTTGAGGAATTCCTTCTCGGCTTTCTTCCGCTTGGCAGCATAGAAGGTGGTGCAAATGTAGCCTGCATGTCCCTGTTGCAGGAGGTGGGTCTCCAGTTGGTTGGTGTACAGGTCAATGCCGTCAATGTATCCCGTGTTGTTGTCAAAGAAAGCATTGGCAATGTGGTCTACGTTTGTGACGTAGGTGATGGAGTCCATGTAGTTGTAGGCAACGCCAAACATATAGATGTCTTTCTGTGAAGTACCTTTGTCTTCATTGGCCTTGTTTCGGGCCATGCCTAACGTTGTCAGGAGGAGCAGTAGGGATAGGATGCTGAGACGTTTCATGTTCTGTGTCCGATTTTTGTGCTGCAAACTTACACAAAAAAAAGCAGATAGCGTCTCCTTTTGTCATAAATATTTGGATTTGTGCCCTCCAAATGGTGGCTGACAACTCCCTGTTTGTTCCCTATGAAGGCAAAGCATCCGCCTGCACTTGAGATGTGCAGGCGGATGCTTGAGGTGGGTGCCCGGTCGGATTCGAACCGACGACATTCAGAACCACAATCTGACGCTCTAACCAACTGAACTACGGGCACCAGTTGAAAGCATTAAGCTTTTTAAGCGGTGCAAAGTTACGAATTATTGATTTTATGGCCAAATAAAACGTGCGTTTTTTATGAAGATGGGTGCGGTTTGTCAAAAAAATAGGTGGAAATAACGCCTTTCGTATGATACTTTGTATCTTTGCAGTGCAAAGAATTAACTCCCTATTGAAAGATGAAGAAAGTATTTTTGTTGATATGCCTTTTGTTTGCGCAGACAGGTCTGTGGGCGCAGGCAGAATCGCTGGTAGTTGTGCTGAAAAGTGGCACGAGCATCACACTGAACCTAGAGGATACACCTCAGGTAACCTTTGAGGGTGACAATATGAAGGCTGAGGCGGGTGCGGTGTCCTATACGTATGCATTCAGCGAGATTGCCGAGATGTACTATGTCGTGAAGGAGCTGGACCTAACGGATGTGCGGTCTGTAAGGATGCCTGCAAGTAACCTGGAACTGCGCCAGGTGGGTAACGACGGCTTTTCCCTGAACGGCCTGAAGGCTTCGGGCAAGGTGCAGGTGTGCTCTTTGGACGGCAGGGTGGTGCTGACTGTCGAGGCTACTCAGGACGGACAGGCCGAGGTATCGCTATCCCACCTGCCCAAGGGAGTCTACTTGCTGAGGACAGACGGACAAGCATTCAAGGTAATGAAGAAATGAAGTTCATAAACAATCTGACACGAATAAAAAGACAAGAAAAGATGAACAAGATAATTTCCCTCATAGCATTCTGCCTCGCACTTGCGGTCGGTCAGGCGCAGAATGTCCAGCGCAATCTCATCAGCATAGGCATGAAGGACACGACCGCTGTGGGCTTCCTCAAGGAGGATGTGCAGAAGATAACGACGCAAAAGGTCGACATCAAGGACTATCTGGACAACTGGCTGGTCAGCGTCATGCTGAAGGATAACACCGAGCGGCAATTCAAGGTGCACAGCCTCGACAAGGTACAGTTCAGTCAGTTTGAAGTGCCCTCCAGCACCACCATGAGCCTGCGTATTATGCAGTTCAACATTCGCGAGGACAAGCAGGAAGAACCCGAGTACAATACATTCACCGGCGTGCGTGCCGCAGCCATCCAGAAGATGGTCAGTGAAATCAATCCTGACATTATCTGCCTGCAGGAGTGCCGCAAGACCCAGGCCGCCTACCTGGAAAAGGCCCTGCCTGAGTACAGCCAAGTCCTCTTTCCGAAGGACGGAAATACGAGCAACGGCGGCCAGCGCGACGTGGTTATGTACAAGAAGAACAAGGTGAGGGTGGCCTCGTGGGATAAGTTCTGGTTCAGCGAGACACCCAACGTGTCCAGCCTGAGTTGGGATGCCAAGACGGCCAAGGTTACGCTGTGGGTGCAGTTCTACGATCCCAATGACCGCAATAAGCGTTTCTATGTATACTGCACGCACTTTCCGCCCTCGGCCCCTGAGGCCATGGGCCATGCCGTTGACATGATTATCAGCAGCATACAGGAAAAGACCGGCGGTACGTTGCCCGCATTTCTGTGCGGCGATCTCAACCTGAACTACACCAATGCCATCCTCGACCCGCTGAAGGCCTACATGAACCATGCCGCCAGCACGGCGCTGGTGTCCGACGGCGTGCAGGCCATCACCTACAACGGATACCGTGACACCAACCTCAAGACACTGGACCATATCTTCTATCGCAACGCCATCGTCGAGACCTACCATGTGGACAACTACCAGTACAAGTACGCCAGCAACTGCAAGTGGATATCCGACCACTATCCCTTGTACAGTGACGTCAGGTTCTGACGGCCTATTCCCAAAAACACATGTCACGCTCTGTTCTCTATACCATATTATATAATATAGGATCACTTCGGCTAGGGGGAGGATGTGAAGAAGAAAACAAGAGAATGAAAAGGTAGAAACCAACAAAGACCATAAAAGGAAAGATATGCACATGATGAAAAAGAAGACACTGTTACTGTTCTTTATCTGCCTGTTGGCCTTGCTGCCAGAACGCACCCTGGCCGACGTGGTGGCCTATGTTCAGTACGACAACAGAACACTCATGTTCAAGTACGGTGAATTTACACCCGATGGCAAGACTTCGTGGGATGTGAGACAAATAAAAGAATGGTTTTGGAGTCGTCGCTCTGGTCAGATAGAAATGGCTGTGTTTGATCCGTCATTCAGTGATGCCCGCCCTACCAGTTGCAAAATGTGGTTTGCCGGATGTAGCAACTTGATTGCCATAGAAGGCATGGAGAACCTGAATACGTCGGAGGTGACCAATATGCAAGAAATGTTCAGTGGCTGTTCCAAGTTGGTTGGTCTTGACTTGAGCCATTTCAATACGGCCAATGTGACTAGAATGGGCTCTATGTTTAGCGGCTGCTCTGGCCTGACCAGTCTTGACGTGAGCAATTTCAATACGGCCAATGTGACCAGCATGGGCTCTATGTTCAGTGGCTGTTTCAAGCTGTCCGTCCTTGATGTGAGTAATTTTAGTACGGCCAATGTGACCAGCATGGGCTTTATGTTTAGTGGCTGCTCTGGCATGACCAGCTTGGATGTAAGCAGTTTCAATACGGCCAATGTGACAGATATGTATGGCATGTTCCAAAATTGTTCGGGTTTGACCCGCCTAGACGTGAGCGGTTTCAATACGAAGAAGGTGACTAACATGGGTGGAATGTTTTATTGCTGTTCTGGCTTGACGAGCCTTGACGTGAGCCATTTCAATACAGCCAAGGTGAGAACCATGAGCAAAATGTTCTATGGTTGCTCCAGTCTGACGAGCCTTGATGTGAGCAACTTCAATGTGACTGATGTGCCTTTCTTGAGCGAAATGTTCCGAGACTGTTCCAACTTGAGAACTATTTATTGCAATGTTGCATAGACTGTATCAATAACATACAGCATGTTCTATGGCTGCATCAACCTCAAGGGGGCAGTTCCGTATGATGAGACGAAGACCGATGGTAGAATGGCGAATCCCGAGACAGGCTACTTCACCAAGAAAGGCCCCAATGGCATTCAGGTTGTCAGCACGGGACAGGCAGACGATGCCCCATGGTACGACCTTAATGGACGCAAGCTGCAGAGCACGCCCACACAGCAGGGTGTATATATTCGCGGTAGTCGCAAGGTATGGGTCAGATAGCTGCGGAGTGGCCATCATCAACGTAAAGTACCGCCGGCACTCATTCTTGTTGAGTGCCGGCGGTGGTTCTTGTTTGCGGCAGGGGTGAATGTCGGTTGTATTCCTGTGACAGGGCCGGTCCTGTGTGTGCTTCGCGTCAGGAATAGATGGCCTTTGCACCGGCCAGCAGGGTGTTCTGCATGAGCATGCAGATGGTCATGGGCCCCACGCCGCCCGGGACGGGCGTTATGGCTTCGCACTTGGGGGCGACGTGCTCAAAGTCGACGTCACCCTGCAGGCGGAAGCCGCTCTTGCGTGTGGGGTCGGCAATGCGGGTCGTACCCACATCGATGACCGTTGCCCCCTCCTTGACCATGTCGGCCGTGACAAATGCGGGGCGTCCTATGGCGGCAATGAGGATGTCGGCACTGGCGCAGACCTCCCGCAGGTTGTGCGTGCGGCTGTGGCACACCGTGACGGTGCTGTCGCCGTATT
>JAGAYF010000039.1 GCA_017940605.1 Bacteroidaceae bacterium | reverse complement strand
GGTGTATATTAGTATCTTATTGTTCTCTTCCATCTTCCTTACAATATTCTGCGAACCGTGTCCTTGCTATATTCTTCCCATATCTGCTCGAAGTTGTCTGCCACTTGGTCGTTGGCCAGGCTGCTGTCGCGCATCACGAAGTAGTATGGATGCTGACGTGCAATCTCTGTGATGGTAGTCTCATTGACCTCTTCGTCAAAGCAAACCATCAGATAACCGTCGCTGACGCTCCAAACTGCCTTTCCTGCAATGCTCCGCTTTTCTATCTTGGCAGACAGCTCAATGCCCAGGTCTATCATCGTTTGGAAGAGCAAGTCTTCCTCTGTGCGGTCAGGCTTAATGTTGTCCTCAAGCAGTTTCTGCTCGCTGAACTCGGCAGGGGTGTAATAGACATCCTGCATGTTCGACGAATCCAGCTTTAGCACGCGAAAGCCTATATCAAGGTCTTGTGTGGTCAAGGGGCTATCTTCCTTTATCTTCTTTCCTGCACGGCGGATGCGTTCCTTACCGATTTCTGTTAATTTATGAGGTTTCCCTAAA
Organism: Bacteroidaceae bacterium; assembly: GCA_017940605.1. GTDB lineage: Bacteria > Bacteroidota > Bacteroidia > Bacteroidales > Bacteroidaceae > UBA6382. Next base: position 114,305 of record JAGAYF010000039.1, on the reverse strand, counting down.
CTGTCAAGGAACTTTATTGCTTCTTTAATTGTTTTCTTTGCATCATTACTGGCTTTTTCAACAGTCTCGTCGAGATTTTCTGGATATTGTACCAAAATGGTTTTGCATCGAACTTCTTTTTCTATTTCGTATTTAAAAATGGAATGTAGTGTTGTGCCAGACCCGGAGAAGAAATCTATCACAATATCATTATCTCTAACCCATCCATATTTTAGTAAACGTTGAATTAAAGCCGTTGGTTTTGGGTAATCAAATATCTTTCTCCCATCGAACAAATCCATGATTTCTGTTGTGCCAGTTTTTGTTGTTCCAGCGTCAAGCAAAATAGAACTTGGAGTCTTTGTATCTCCTTTCTCCATTCTTTCATTGTAGAACAACTTTCGTTTAGGTGACGAATCATCATTCAGTCCAAATTTGATTCGGCCATCAGCCATAAGTTTTGCCATGGTGTCTTTATTATAACACCAAATACGCCCATTGGGAGGATAATAATCGATTCCAGTTTTCGGGTTTCGAACAGGATAGTTTGTGTCACCACCTACATGATTTGCATCAATAGGAACTAACTTCCACGGACCACGCGGGTCATTATCAGGATTTACATAATCAGTAATATCTATATCGTCGCCCCCAAATGTAAGTGTTTCCCTGTTTCGTGAATACACTAAAGTATGATTGTGGTTTGTGGAAATTTCATCATCATTTGATATAGAAGTACGGGATTGCCAGATTATATTTCCAACAAAATTATGCTCCCCAAAAATTTCATTTGCGACTTTTATGAGATTAGCTGCTTCCTTATCATCTATTGAAATAAATATCACCCCATCCTCACTCAGCAAGTCCTTTGCTACTTTTAGACGCGGATATATCATATTGAGCCATTTGGTGTGAAAGCGTCCGTTGCTTTCAGTATTCGCGACAAGGCGGTTACCTTCTTCGTCCGTCTGCCCGCTGTTGTGCATATACTCACCTGCCGACTGTGAGAAGTTGTCGTTATATACGAAGTCGTTACCCGTGTTGTAAGGTGGGTCAATGTAGATCATCTTCACTTTGCCCAGGTAGTTCTCGCGCAGCAGTTTCAGCACTTGTAAGTTGTCTCCTTCGATATAGAGGTTCTGTGTATTGTCGAAATCGACGCTCTCTTCACGACAAGGGCGCAACGTGTCTGTGGTTGGTGCATTGGCTAAGCGGATGGCATTGCGTTTGTCCGGCCAAGTGAACTGATAGCGTTCCTCGTTGCCCTCAACAATTTCTTTCGATAGTTCCTGTCGGAGTTGGTCGAAGTCAATAGCCATTTCCGGCTTACCCTCCTCGTTCAGCCGTTCTGTCAGGCAGTTGGGAAACAGTTTCCCAATGCGCTTGATATTTTCATCTACGATGTCGGTGGTATGCATGTCCATTTTTTTCATTGTGCGCGATGGTTTAGGAACTTGAATCTTTATGCAAAGATACTCAAAACAATTGCATTTTACAATGAATGCAAGCATACTTTCATGTTTTTTGTGAGAAAGTTGAAAAAATTAGAGGGAGTAATTTTAAAAAACTCCCCAAGTTTTTTAAAAAAGTCGGGGAGTTTTTTTGACTTAGTCTGAGTTGGCGGAACAACTGGGGCGGAAAGGGAGGGCAATCCGGCCTGCCATTCCTATACTTAAGAGGACGAAGATGGCAAAATGACAAACGGGAAAGAGGGAAATGGCCGCATGACGATGGCCCTATGGCTCTACGGTCAGCGAACTGGCTGTGGCGCGGGCCGAGAACTCGGGGGCATAGATGCATTGCAGCGTGGGTGCGCCTGTCGTGAACCGACCTGTGCGGTCGGTGCGCAGGCTCTCTTCCACAATGTGCGTTCCCTTGGACAGATGCTGGAAGAAATATTGCAGCGAGGTGTCGCCTGTCTCGCGATAGTACATGCCATTGTATCCCGACAGCGGACGCGTGGGTTCGCAGCAGGCTGCACGTGGTGCATGGAGATGGACAAAGTCGTAATCCCTGTCGGCCGTGATGAGGTAGCGGAATGTAATGACCTCGCCCAGGTGCAGTGTGGGCAGGGAGGCGGCGGATTGCCATTGGGAATCGCCCGCCCGTTTGTACTGGACTTGGAGCTTCAGCCCCGAAGCATTGGCCGAAATGTCGGCAAGGGGCAGCGTGTACTGGGCATACACAGCGCCGAAAGCCAGTGGAGCGTTCTTGCCCGACCGTATGTCAATGCCTTGCAGGCGGTGGAGCAATGTGGAATCCAAATGGTGCTGCATGTAGCCCAATGTGGCAGCGGCCTGAGTGCAGTCGGCCGATGGGAAGAATTCTTTTTCCCTACCCGTGGCATAGCGAAGGGTGGTGCGTGGCATGGCCATGTGGTCAGAGGCGCGGTAGGACGTGCCCTGCCGTGTCATCCAGTAGATGGCATCGACGGCCGAGGAGGCCTGGTTCCACATCTGCGTGCGCTTGCTCTGGATGAGCCATTGGGTCATCTGTTGCAGGGTCAGGGTGTCGCCTGGGGCGGTCTCCCGAAGTGCCTCCAGTGCGGCTACCTGGGTGGGAATACGGTAGGTGTCGTAATGGGAGGGGGCTCTGTCGGTGTCGAAGTACCTGCCCATGGTGGGAGTGGCCACCGTGTGCTGCATGAGGCTCTCCAATATGTCCCTTGCTGCCGTGGTGCGGTGGGCCAGGGCAAGGATGCGGGCGGCCATGGCCTTGTCCTGCATGTCATACTGGGGGGCTTCCTGCTGGATGTGCTTGAGAAGGTAGGTGCGTGTGGGCGTGTCGTGCCATCCCTGCAGGGCTACGATGTACAGGTAGCGCAGCTGGGCCGTGCCGACGGTGAGAGGTTGCCGTTTTTTCTTCTCGTTCTCCTTTAGGTGCTTCACTGTTTCCTGCGCCTGTGTGTCAAGGTAGGCCGTGGCCCGCTGCAGTGCGAGTTGCAGGGAGGGAGAAAGCTGCGTGGGCAGGGTGCTTTGCAGCCGGGCCAAGGTCTCGGCCACGCACAGGGTGGTCCAAGTGTTGGCTGGCATGCCCGGAAACCAGGACCAGCCGCCCGATGGCCCTTGCAAGTCAAGGAGACGGTCGGCAAAGGACGTGAGCCGGAACGAGAGAGTGAGGGAGTCGAAAAGCTGGGCCAGGCCCTGCAGGCGTTCCTGGGCGGCATCGGCCTGAATGACCCAGGGTGTTTCCTGCAGCAGTACCTGCTTGAGGGTCTGATTGCGTTGCAAAATCATAAAGGTGCTGTCGGGGCTTCCCTGATGTTTCCATTGCTGAGCAAGATGATAGATTTCCGGATGCGACTGTGCATGCCATGCGGCTATGCTGAGCGCGTAGAGGCCTTGGGAAAGTTCATGGGCATTGTTGTGACGCACCTGTGTGAGCGTGGGCAGGGACTCGATGGCCGTCCAGGCGGGATTGGCGGTATATTCGATGGTAAGGCTGCGGTCGAGGGCCTGCGGATGGTTGCGCGAAAAGAGTGTGTCGACGCGGATGTGCTCCTGGCTGCCTCCCTGCACGGTGAGGGGAATGCTTTCCGTGATGCTTTGGCGTTGGCTGAGGATGGGGAGATAGTGTTGCTCCCCGTCGCTGAAGTCTTTGTTGCCTGCCGTCATGCGACAGATAAGCATGGGGTATTGGCCAGTGGCCGTTATGGAAAAGAAGACGGTGGCATGCCGGCCGCCCGAAACGTGAAAGTCCTGCTGCTGCCGATGAATGACGCGGAATGTGGCGGGGTCGGACAACTCCAGCAGGGCTTTGCCGCTGACGGGAACTTCCTTGTTGTTCCTGATGGTGACAGCGACCTGCGTTGCGTCGCCCGAGCGCAGGAAGCGCGGCATGTTGGGTTGAATCATGAAGTCTTTTTGGGCCAGGGCAGCCGTATCGGCCATGGCATGGTTCATTTCCTTGTCATGAGCCAGTGCCTTGAAATTCCATTGGGTCAGGCTTTCGGGCAGGACAAAGGAAAATTGGGCCTCGCCCTTGTCATTGGTTGTCAGCCGAGGCTGGAAGTAGGCCGTCTCGGAGAAGTCGGAACGCACGGAAGCCTCGGACTGGGTGGCGGGAGCACCCTCCGGTCCTGCATCGGCCATGGTGTCCATGACTTTTTCCTCCAGGGTGGGCGCGGCAGCCATGGCAAAGTCGGTCGTAACGACGGTATTGGCTTGCTTGGCCATCATGAGTGCGCCCTTGCTGCGTGCCAAACGGTGGTTGGGAACGCGGAAGGAGAAAGGATGGAGCAGTGTCTCATCCAAATGGCTGTAACTCCAGCCAGAAACGGTGTGGAACTTCAGCTGTTCCGCCATGCTCAGGCAAAGGGCGCGGTTGCGCTCGTGATACCAATAGGCATGGGGTAGCTGACGGGGAAAATCCAGGCGAAAGAACCAGTTGAGGGGTTCAAACTTATCGAGTGATGCGTCGTAGAGGGTGGCTATGAGCGATGCCTGCACGGGCTGGCCATCCCTGAGTACCTGCATGGTCCATGTCTCCTGCCGGCCTGGCTGAAGACGGTCGCGGAAAGTCTGCCACCGAAGGGTGAGATGCTTGTCGGGACGGGGGCGCGTGAGGTAGACAGACTGCTTGTGTACCTCGCCGTTGCGTACCATGGCAAAAAGGACCTGCAATCCGTCAATGGTCTCGTCCTCTTGGAAAATCGTTGACGGGAAGCGGAACGCCATCAAGGTGTCGGAAACGGGTATGAGGCGGCTTTGCCGATGCTTCTTGTTGTCAAAGACATCATAGTAGAGCCACCCATCCCCCAGGCAAGTGCTGACAAGTACCTGGGCGGTGTCGTTGGGTTGTATTTCCCCTGCCGTGGAGTAGACCATGAGCGGCTGAGGGGAGAAAGGCTTGCTGTCGGACAATGAAAAGACGGCGAAAGGGCAACTGAAAAGGGCCAGTGAGTCATGTTGCCCCCCAGGAAGTATGTGCAGCGTGTACTGCCCGGATGGCAGGTGGTGAAAAACCTGTGTGCTGCGGGCCTGGTTGAACGCCCATTCGCCGTGTTCCATCTCTGTGCCGTCCTTCAGGATGGCGTAATGGGCCGTGCCTTCCACCCTTTGTCCATTGGCATTTTGTTGGGTGACGGTGAACGGCTGTGGATGCTCCCTGCAAATGACAGACGGCAGGTTGGCATGGATGGCAACGGAGGTGTTGCCAACTGACAAATGTGTTTCATTTTCCTCCGTTTCTCCGTTGTCGGCAGTGATGGTGGCGTGGATGACATAGGTGTAAAAGCGGGGATGGAAGGCGGATGCGCCCTGTTGAGAGGGAATGCTCAGGGGAACGGCCACCCTGAAGTTTCCTTCGTCGTCGGTGACGACGGTGTCCTGTATGTCTTTGAAAGAATCGGGCAAGTTGTCCTCCCATAGCCGCCACCAATAGGATTTCTGGCGATGAATGTTCAGGGCTACGCGGGTGGCATTCAGGGGAATGCCTGCATAGGTCTTGACATTGCCGCTGACCGATACGGTGTCGCCTGCCTTGTAGGCGGTGTCAACGTCGTTGAACAGGACTTGGAAAGTGGGACGCTTGTATTCTTCCACCCGAAAAGTGACACTTCCGTTGCCTCCGTCAATCATGAAACGGCCATTGAGGCAGTGTTCGGGCAATTGGAAAGTCATGCCTAGGGAACCCAACTCATCGGTAGTGACGAATTGCTTGGCAATTTCTTTCCGATTGGCATCCAGCAGGCGCAACTCTACGTTCTCCTGTCCCAAGATACCGGTTTCGTCCTTGAATTTCCGATACAGAAAGCCTCCAACCTGCACTTTCTGTCCAGGACGGTAGATGGCGCGGTCGGTATAGAGGGCTAAGTCCTTTTGTTCTCTCTCCACATGGAAATAATGGTGGGGGGAAGTCCTCAATAGCGCGGAGACACCCTTGTCCTTGTCGGCCGAAGCAAATAGCTTGACTGATGTGTGGGGCGCAGGAAGGACGACGACGGCTTTTCCCTCATGGTCGGTCGTCATGGTTTGCAGCAAACGGCTGTCTTTCACCTGCCGCAGGCGTAGGGTTGCACCCTGTATGGGTTTGCCCGTCAGGGCATCGTTGACGACAACGCAAACTTTGTCGTTCATCAGGGGCAATTGCATCAAATGGAGACGGGATACCTGCAAAAATTCTGTTTCTGACTTGATGCCATCGCCTTCCAGCCTGACAAAGTAGTGGTCGGCCTGGGGAAGTTGGAAGGCGATTTGCTTCTTGATTTCTTCGTAAGGCTCTCCCGAGGGCATGTCAATGGGTATTTCCAGGACGGGACGGCCCAACTTGACGGTGTCCATTCGGTAAGGCCGCTCATTGAGGTGGGAGATGTAGAACCTGAGGACGGCCTTTTTCATGTTGCGCGTACGGATGGTGATGGAATCTGTGCAACCAGGGTAGATGAAGGTGTCCTTTAGGCAAAGGCTCATGTGCGGTTGGGTGATGGCTGAAAGTTGGTTGCGCAGTTCGTTTGTCCTTTTGCTCTTGGGATATCGGCGGATGCCCTCGTTTAAAAGCGGATAGGCATCACGGGGCTGGCTTTGCGAGGCCAGGCGGATGTAAGCCTCCACCCCGACATCCAAATCCTTGTGCTGTTGAATCAGCATGGAGTAGAAGTTTTTGCTCTTTCCCATGTGGGAAGGGCAAATGTCGGCCGAGTCGATCATTGTCAGCACCTCGGCTCTGCGATTGTCAGCCTTCTGATAGGCTTGTATGGCCGTGTGCAATATTTGTTTGGCCAAGGAATCGGCTGGCCGTCCCAACCGATACTCCAAGTTCTTCAGTCCCTGGGCACTGTAGCGCGCTACGACGTTCATCAGGTCGCCGTGGAAGATGCTTTCGTCCTGTCCTTGTATGATAAGCGGGATGTATTTTGCAGCCTTGGCCTGCATCAGTTCGCCCGGGTGCTCAAAAGAGAGCTGATAGTGGCGCATGGATTCGGCCAAGGGGCTCTTTTCGGTGTCGTCGCCGGAATTTGCCCACAAATGGCCCAGCACGCAGTGGAACAAAGCCTGTGCGGCGAGGTCTTTCTCTTCTGATAATCGTTTTTCCAGCAGGGGAATGAATCGTTTTGCGCTGTCAGGCGAAATGTCGCCCGCCAGTTGGCGGCGCACCAAAAGGGCTTTCAGCAGATGCCCGCCGTCATTCTTCATCTGTGACAGGTGAATGATGCTGTCTACAAGGGGTATGGCGCTCTTGGGGAGGTCTTTCTGCTGAAAATGCTCGACTTGTTTCCACAGTTTATTGTAGGAATCGGCCTTGGCAAGGGTGAGTGAACCCAAAAGCAGCAAAAAAGCAACAATGTGCCTGTTCATAGTCGTAAAGAATGGGGATGTTGTGATTATAAGGTTGTCTGTTCCTTGGTGAAGTGCCTTATCTCCACGTCTTGGCCGTCCCAAACGGCGTAGGTGTACTGGCTGATCCAGTCGCCGAGGATGATAAGGCGTGCTGTGTCGGTCAACGGGACGTCGACTTCCACGTGTGCGTGGCCGAACAGGAAGTAATTGATGTCGGGATGCGTGTCAAGGTATTTCTGGGCAAAGTTGCAGAGACCGTCCTGCTCTGCTCCCAGGAAGATGCCCTCTGCCTTTTCGTGCTTTTTCCGACTGTGTTTTGCCCAGGTCAGTCCGAAAGCCATGCCCCAGCGGGGATGGATGGCGGAAAAGAGCCTTTGGCAAAAATGGCTGTGAAAGATGCGGCGCAGGAGCAGGTAAGATGTGTCGTTTCTGTCCAATCCGTCGCCATGGCCCATACAAAAGACCTTGCCGTCCAGTTGGGCGACAAGCAAGTCCCTGTGAAGGACGAGCCCGCACTCCTTTTCCAGGTAGTCGTTGCACCAAAGGTCGTGGTTGCCCGGGAAAAAATGAATTTCCACCCCCATGTCGGTAAGTTCTCCCAGCTTTCCCAACAAGCGTGTGTGCCCTTTGGGAACGACATGGCGGTATTCGTACCAGAAATCGAAGACATCGCCCAGCAAATAGACAGCTTGGGCCTGCAACTTGATGCTGTCGAGGAAATGAACCAGGTGCAGCTCGCGCTCACGGTCGTTAGGGATGGCCAGAGAGCCCAGATGGGCATCGGACAGGAAGTAAATGTTTTTCTGCGGGGTCATTGTGCGTGCGGATGGGGCGGTTCATAGCAAGCCAAGCTCTGCCTTGGCTTCATCGCTCATCATGGATTCGTTCCACTCGGGCTCAAAGACGATGTTGACGTTGGCAGCCTTGACCTCGTCAATGGCAAGGAGTTTCTGGCGCACGTCCTCCATGATGTAGTCGGCCATGGGGCAGCCCGGTGCGGTGAGGGTCATGTCCAGGTTCAGCTCTCCGGTCTCGGCGTTGAAGTCAATGCGGTAGATAAGCCCCAGGTCAAAGATGTTGACGGGAATCTCGGGGTCGTACACCGTACGGAGGACTTCCACTATATGGTCCTCGGTCAAGAGGGTCTTGTCGGTATTTTCCATAGGTCTGACAATTGTTTATCGATGATTAGATCTTTCCTTCCTGTGCATAGCTGTAATACCCGTGGGCGGTGACAATGATGTGGTCAACCAGGCGGATGCCCACGGCCTGGCACGCCTGGAGCACCTGCCGGGTGAGGCGGTCGTCCTCAGCGCTGGGCCTGAGGCTGCCCGACGGGTGGTTGTGCGCCAGGACAAGGGCTACGCCGTTGTTGACCAGGACAAGCTTGAGCAGGACGCGCGGATCGACCACGGTGCTGGTGAGGCCGCCCGACGAAACTTCCTTCTCGGCCACCAGGTGCAGGCTTTGGTCCAGCACCATGGCGCGGCACACCTCGCGCGGCTCATCCTGCATGACGGGCTTCAGGTGGCGGAATATCTTCTCTGCCTGATTGTACTGCTCGCGTACGTCATCGTGTATGCGCGCCCGCCGCTCGGCCAGCTGCAGGGCGGCCAGCAGGGTAATGGCCTTGGCAGGGCCGATGCCCTTGTACTGAACCAATTCCTCGTAGGTCATGCGGCAGAACTGGTCCAGGCTCTTTCCGTGCTCTTCCAGGATGCGCCCCATGAGCGTCACGGCATTCTCGGTGGGCGAGCCGCTCCCTATCAGGATGGCCAGCAGCTCGGCATCCGACAGGCTGTCTGCGCCCTCGTTCAGGAGGCGTTCGCGCGGCCGCTCCTCTTCTTTCATGTTCTTGATGCCGCCCTGTGAAACCGCTGACTTCTGTTGCATGGCAGGACTATTGGTAGAATGTCTGTTCAAAGGCCTCGAACTCGCCCCTCCCCCTTACGCAGCGCTGCCACCACGCCCGCAGGAATCCTGAGCCGTATCCCGTAAGCTGTACGAAGGATGCGACAATGGAGAGCAGGCCTATCTTCAGGCTTCGGTTGCGGCAGGCAGAGTCAATGCACACCAAAAGGGAAAACAGGATGAGCGGCAAGAGGGCCGCCCCCAGCAAAGTGCGCCCACAGGCGCGGCCGGCGGCACTGCCTGCCGTACCCCAGCCGATGCCGCCCCACAGGGCCACCACCGCCAGCAGGGCCACGCCCAGGGTAAAGGCGGCCGGCAGCACGTGCACGGGCTTGAGGCTTTCGGGATATTTCTTAAAGAGGTGGATGCGGGCGATGCCGCTGTTGTGGACTTGCTTGAAGAATTTTTTCAGGTCGGTGCGGCGCTTGTGCCACACCCATGCGCCGGGGAACAGGCGGCAGCGTGCGCCGCTCTTGAAGATGCGGATGCTCAGGTCAATGTCTTCGCCGAAGCGCATGGGGGCAAAGCCGCCCAGCCGGCGGTACAGTTCGCGCCGCACGCCCATGTTGAAGCTGCGGGGGTAGAACCGGTCCATCTTCTTCCTGCCGCCGCGAATGCCGCCCGTGGTGAAAAAGCTGGTCATGCTGTAGTTGATGGCTTTCTGGATGGGAGTGAAGCTCTCGTCGGCCCTGTCGGGGCCGCCGAATGCGTCGGCGGGTTGGTGCTCCAGTTCATCGTCCACCGCCTGCAGGTAGCCCGCGGGCAGCACCACGTCGCTGTCCAGGATGAGCAGGTATTCGCCCTGGGCCTGGGCCGCTCCGTAGTTGCGTGCCGGCCCCGGGCCTGCGTTCTCCTTGACCAGGTAGCGCACGGGCAGCCTGTCGCGGTAGCCTGCCACTACGTCGGCACAGCTTACCGCCGAACCGTCCTCGACCACGATGACTTCAAAATCCTGCAATTGCTGCCCAGCCAGGCTGGCCAGCAGTTCGTCTACCTCCTGCGGTCGGTTGTAGACGGGAATGATGACAGAATACTTCATGACCCTGCAAATGTAGCAATAAAAAAGGGAATACGGCCAAGCATTCCCTCTTTATTTTTTCCTGTCGCCCTGGTGCGCCCCTGCGGCGCGTGCCTTTGCCGGCTGCCGCCGTTGGTGCAGGCGCGGTGTCGGGCCAGGGGGCGGCCTATGCCTTTACGCGGTTCACGTAGGAGCCGTCGCGGGTGTCTACCTCAATCAGTTCGCCCTCGTTGATGAACAAGGGGACGCGCACCTCGGCTCCCGTCTCAACGGTGGCGGGCTTGGTGGTGTTGGTGGCGGTGTCGCCCTTCAGCCCGGGCTCTGTGTAGGTAATCTTGAGCACGGTCTTGACGGGCATCTCGGCAAACAGGATGGTGTCGGTGCTTGCGTCCTTGACAACCTCAAGCACGTCGCCTTCCTTCATGAATGCCACGCCGGTGATCAGGTTGTGGTCGATGGTGATGTCGTCCCATGTCTCCTGGTTCAGCAGGTGGGCCATGTCGCCCTCGCTGTAGGAATACTGGTAGGGCCTGCGCTCCACGCGCACGTCCTCCAGGGCTTCGCCAATGTTGAAGCGGCGCTCCAGCACGCGGCCGCTCACAACGTCCTTGAGCGTGGTGCGCATGATGGTGTTGCCCTTGCCGGGCTTTACGTGCAGGAAGTCGATGCAGAAATACAATTTGCCATCCAGGCGGATGCAAGTACCTTTTTTGATGTCTTGTGATTTTATCATATCTTGTAGTATTGATTGTTCCAAGTCAAGTTCTTGACATAATGGGCGCAAAATTACATAAAATATTGTAATTAACCCCATTTCGGCCAAAGATTTTTTGGCTTTCCCGTCAGGCCGTGCCCCTTGCGGCCCTTGTGCGGGCTGCCGGGCGGCAGGACATGTTCTTCCTGTTTCACACGACATGGCGGTGGGGTGGGGTGCTGCGGTGCAGGCAATGGGTTGAAAATCAAAAGGGTCTCGCAAAAACGGATGTGCGGGGCGCAAACCGTGGTTTTTTACGCCCCGTTTGCGGCGGTTTTACGCCTTGCCCAGATTTTTTCGGGCCGCATTGGCGCTGCTCTTACGCCTTGCAGTCCAGCCCGTGCTGGGCGGGCAGAATCCTTATGCCTGCTGTGCCTGCCGTCGTCGGGCCGTCTTGGTGTCTGTGCCGCATGTGGAGGCTCTGCCGGGAGGCATCGGGCATGACAGAATGGATTGTTTTCATAAAAAACACAATTTTTGTCATTTTACTTCTTGGTGACAATAATATTTGCTATCTTTGCCAATTGAAAATGGTGTTCCTGCACCCGTGCATGCGCAATGGCGTGCCTTGGGCCTGGGGATGCATTTGAGAGACTTGATTAACCCATAGAGCAACAACCATATAGCATCTGAGTAACGATGAAAATTAAAGTGGGGCTGATCGGATTTGGCCGAATGGGGCGGTTCTACCTGAAAGAGTTTCAGAAGAGCGGCCGCTACGAGGTTGCCTACATATGCGACCTGAGTGCCACGTCCCGCGAATTAGCACAGCAATTGTCACCGGAATCCAATATAACCAGCCATGAGGACGAAGTGTTTGACGACCCCAGCGTGCAGGTCGTAACCCTGTGTACGCTGGCCAACGACCGCAAGTCGCAGATAGAGAAGGCTATCCGCACGGGCAAACACATTATTTCGGAGAAACCCATTGCCGACACCGTGGACCGCGAGTGGGAAACCGTCGAGCTGGTCAAGGACTATGACCGCTTTTCCACGGTCAACCTGTATTTGCGCAACTCGTGGTATCACAATGCGCTGCGCGACTTCATACGCGAGGGCGAGATAGGCGAGTTGGCCATCCTGCGCATCTGCCACATGACCCCCGGGCTCGTCCCCGGCGAGGGGCACGAGTACGAAGGGCCGGCATTCCACGACTGCGGCATGCACTATGTGGACATTGCCCGATGGTACGCCGGCTGTGAGTTCAAGACCTGGCATGCGCAAGGCATCAACATGTGGAACTACAAGGACCCCTGGTGGATTCAGTGCCACGGAACGTTTGAAAACGGCGTGGTCTACGACATTACCCAGGGGTTTGTCTACGGACAGCTGGCCAAGGACCAGATTCACAACAGCTACATCGACATCATAGGCACGAAGGGCGTGGCCCGCATGACCCACGATTTCAAGACGGCGCACGTGTCGCTGCACGGCGTGAGCCGGACGGAGGAACTGGAGCGCCCCTTCGGCGGAAAGAATATTGACAGGCTCGTTGCCCAGATGGCCGACTCGGTAGAGAGCGGCGTCAGGAGCGAAGGCATGCCCACCTTCCGCAGTTCGGCCATCGCGTCGGAGTATGCATGGCGCATCCTCGAGGATGCCCACAGCCACGTGCTGCCGGCCATAGGCAACCTGCAGACGCTGGAGCAGATACGCGAACGCAGGCGGCACATGACCGACGGATACGGGCTGCTGCCCCACAGGAATGAAAGATAGATACATTTAACACAATAACCAATTTACAAAAATCTAAAAATTATGTCAGACATCTCAAGAAGAGATTTTCTCAAGAAAGGCGGAGCAGCTGTCGCAGGGTTGGTAGTGGCTCCCACCATCGTACCCAACACTGTATTGGGTAAGAAGTACGGGCACAAAGCCCCGAGTGACAAACTGAACATCCTGGGCATCGGCGTGGGTGGCCGCGGCGCAGCCGACTTGAAGCAAATGGAAACCGAAAACATCATCGGCCTTTGCGACGTAGACTGGAAATATGCCGACAAGACCTTTAAGCGCTATCCCAATGCAAAGCGGTACAATGACTATCGCAAGATGTATGACGAACAACTCAAGGAAGCCGATGCCGTCATGGTGGCCACGGCCGACCATACCCACGCAATCATTGCCGCAGAGGCCATGGTGGCAGGCAAGCACGCCTATGTGGAAAAACCAATGACACTGTACGTGTATGAGTCCCGTTTGCTCAACAAATTGGCCCAGAAGCACCAGGTGGCAACCCAGATGGGTAACCAGGGAGCTTCCTGCGCAGGAACGCGTCAGGCATTGAACTGGCTCTGGAACGGCGAAATCGGTGAAGTGACCAAGGTGGAGGCCTACACAAACCGCCCCATCTGGCCGCAAGGCATGTCCGCCCCCAAGGAAAAGCAGGCCATCCCCTCCACAATGAACTGGGATGCATTCATAGGCCCTGCAAAATACCGCGACTACAACGAAGTGTACACGCCATGGAACTTCCGTGGCTGGTGGGACTTCGGAAGTGGCGCATTGGGCGACATGGCCAACCACATCGTGCAGGTAGCATTCAAGGGACTTAACTTGGGATTCCCCGATCGCGTCCTGGGTAGCTCCACCATGCTCATGACCGATGCCTGTCCCACGGCGCAGATGGTGACCTACCACTTCCCGGCCCGTCCTAACATGCCCAAGCTGGCCATGCCCCCCGTGGAACTGACTTGGTACGACGGCGGCATCACCAACAAGCTGCCTTTCGATATGCCAAAGGGCAAGAAATTCGATCCAAACGGCGTGTGCGTGTTCTATGGCACGAAAGACACCATGGTAGTAAGTACTTACGGTCACAAGCCGTTCCTAACGTCCGGCCGTGAGCCCATCGTTCCCGAATTGTGCCGCATCGTTCCCAACGATAACCATCAGCAAGACTGGATTCGCGCTTGCAAGGAAAGCCCGGAGAGCCGCGTTCAGTCCGCATCCTGCTTCGCTGAGTCAGGACCGCTCAATGAAATGGTTGTAATGGGCGTCGTTGCCGTTCGTCTGCAATCGCTTGGCCAATGGCTTGATTGGGATGGCCAGAACATGAAGTTTACCAATATTCCGGCTGATGCAACCATCAAGACGGTCATTGAAGATAAGTTTAAGATAACTGAGGGCCATCCTACATTTGACCGCACCTACACTGATCCTGTCAATGCGGCTGAATATGCTGCCAAGCTTATCCGTCCGGAGTATCGCGCAGGTTACAAGCTGCCTGACATGCCCGTATAATTTGTTGAAAAATCAACTAGATTGTGTTGAAGATGAAAAAGACTTTATGCATTTTGGCCGGCTTGCTCCTAATGGTGGGTAATAGCGCTTTTGCGGCTGACAAGGCCAAGAAATGTGATGCCAAGAAGTGCGACAGGGTCGTTTTGGCGTTCTCTCAGGGATTCCAAGGCCCAGAAAAATGGGAGAAGCATTGTTTCCCCATAGACAAGAACGGCTATATCACGATCTTTGACGGAACAAGTCTCAACGGCTTCCGTGGATACGGCAAGAACCACGTGCCCAGCCGCTGGATTCTCGAGGACGGATGCCTGAAGTTCTTGGGAAAGAAGAATCCTGCCAGCGAAGGCAAGGAGGGTGGCGACATAATTTTTGCCCACAAGTTCAAAAATTTTGAGATGGAACTGGAATGGAAGATTTCGCAGGGAGGAAACTCCGGCATCTTCTACCTGGCCACCGAGAATGCCAAGGCTGACGGCAGCAAACTGGAGCCTATCTACGTTTCGTGCCCTGAATGCCAAGTGCTCGACAATGAAAACCATCCTGATGCCAAGTTGGGAAAGGACGGCAACCGCCAGGCTTCTTCCCTCTACGACATGATTCCTGCCAAGCCTCAGAACGCCAAGCCCTACGGCCAGTGGAACAAAATCAAGATCCGTGTTGACAACGGCAAGATTACGCATTACCAGAACGGCGTGCAGGTCTTGCAGTATGAAATGTGGACGCCCGAGTGGATCGCGCTGCTGCAAAGCGGAAAGTTCAGCGAGGCAAAATGGCCTGCTGCGTTCCGGTTGCTGAGCAACTGCGGCGGAGACGAACATGCGGGCTTCATTGGCTTCCAGGACCACGGCGACGACGTGTGGTATCGCAACATTCGCGTCAAGGTACTTGACTAATATTCAACCTACAAGGTCTTGCCCCAATGCCCTGCGGCTGGGGCAGGACCTATACCTATTTAAAATAATAAACAACAAACTGAAATTATGAAGAAACTGCTTCTCATTGCAGCCTGTGTGGCCCTGTTGGCTTCCTGCTGCGGAAAGAAAGGCTGCAAGAGCCAATGCAATTGCGGCTGCGAGAAATGTTCATGCTGCAAGGCTGACAACGACAAGACTGCTGCCGCCGGCGTGCCCGAATTCAATATCGTAGAGAATGAGCAGGTCGACTTGAGCGCACTGCCCACCGATGCCGACGGCTACATTACCCTCTTTGACGGCAAGACGCTGACCAACTGGCGCGGATACAACATGGCAGAGCCTCCCACAAGCTGGGACGTAGAGGACGGCGCTATCCACCTGAAAGGCTCAGGTACGGGCGAGGCCCAGGTTGAGGGCGGCGGCGATTTGCTCTTCGCACACAAATTCAAGAACTTCACGCTCGAGCTGGAATACAAGATTTCCAAGGGCGGCAACTCGGGTATTTTCTACCTGGCCCAGGAAGTAATGACCAAGGACGGCGACAAGGAAGTCTCCGTTCCCATCTGGCAGAGCTGTTCTGAGTACCAAGTCCTGGACAATGCCAACCATGTGGATGCCCAGCTGGGTGTGGACGGCAACCGCCAGGCTGCGTCACTCTATGACATGATTCCCGCCAAGCCCCAGAACGCCAAGCCCTTCGGCGAATGGAACAAGGCCAAGATTGTCGTGTTCAAGGGTACGGTCATCCACGGCCAGAACGACCAGAACGTGCTGGAGTACCATCTGTGGACGCCCAAATGGATTGAGATGCTTCAGGGCAGCAAGTTCAAGGAGGGCGGAGAATTCCCCATTGCCTATGAACTGCTGAAGAACATTGGCGGCGGACAGGATGGTGACGGTGGCTACATAGCCCTGCAGGACCACGGCGACGACGTGTGGTATCGCAACATCCGCATCAAGGTCATGGAATAATCAGTAAATGAACAAAAAACATTGATGTCATGAAAAAACAAATTTATCTTTCACTCATTGCCTTCCTGTTGCTCTGCATCCCTGCCGGTGCAGCCCAGAAGGAGATGTCGCTCCAGCTCTATTCGCTGCGCACGCTCATTGGCAAGCCCGAGCTCTATGCAAAGAACCATGCCGAGGTGTTCAAGAAGCTGAAGCAGTATGGATACACGGGTGCCGAGGCTGCTCACTACGGTGACGGCAAGTTCTACGGCGTGTCGCCCGAGCAGTACAAGAAGGATCTTGAGGATGCCGGCCTGAAGTCGGTATCGTCTCACACGGCCCACCGCCTGTCCAAGGAGGAACTGGCCAACCACGACTTCACCGCCGCCCTGGAGTGGTGGGATGAGGCCATCAAGGCCCACAAGGCCGCTGGCATGAAGTACATTGTCACTCCTTCCGACCACTTCCCCAAGAGCCTCAAGGAGGCCCAGACCCTGTGCGACTACCACAACGCCATCGGCCAGAAGTGCAAGGCTGCCGGCATCAAGTACGGCTACCACAGCCATTCCTTTGAGTACGAAAAGATTGAGGGAACCGATGTCCTGTGGTACGATTACTTTATTCAGAACACCAACCCCGAGTATGTGTTCTTCCAGATGGACGTGTACTGGTGCGTCATGGCCAAGCAGGCCCCCGTGCACTACTACAAGAAGTACCCCGGCCGCTTCGAGCTGCTGCACATCAAGGACCGCTACGAATTGGGCGAGAGCGGCATGGTAGGATTCGACGCCATCTTCAACAACTACAAGCTGAGCGGCATGAAGGGCTATGTAGTCGAGATGGAGCACACCGACGGCACGATTGACATCATGGAAGGCGTGAAGCGTTGTGCCCAATACCTGCAGAACCTCAAGGAAGTAAAGGCCAGCTATTCCAAATAAGTTGACCCTTTACCACCAATCAGTATTATGGTGCGGCTCGGCAGCGGGCCGCACCATGTTTTTTGTCCCTGTCGTGGGCCGATGCCTGGCGGTGATGGGCGGTAGTCAGGCGTGTGGGCGCAGGGCATGGCTTTTACCCCTTGTCGGTGGAATGCTTGCGCCTTGTCTGAAATTTTTCGGGCCGCATTCTCGCTGCCCTTACGCCTTGCAGGAGGGGCTCTTGCGCCTTGCGGAAATGCCATAGGCCCTGCGCGGGCGTGGGCGATGCCTCCAAGGATGCATTTAACCACAGGAAAATGAACTCGTTTCCATGGTTTTTCGTAATTTTGTGTCAATTTAACCGCTACAAGTCATGTTAGGAACGATTGTCAACACAGGCACTATTATCGTGGGCAGCATCCTGGGCGCATTGCTCCACCAAGGCATCAAGGAACAGTACAGGACCGTGCTCTACAACGGGCTGGGGCTGGCCAGCCTGGCCATCGGGCTCAACGCAACCATCACCCATCTGCCCAAGAGCCAGTACCCCATTCTTTTCATCGTGTCCATAGCCCTCGGGGGCGTCGTGGGCACTGCCCTGGACCTGGACGGGCGTTTCTGCAGGCTGGTCGACCGCCAGTCCCGGCTGAACAAGGGCGGCAACCTGTCCAAGGGGCTGTCAACGGCCATCCTGCTCTACTGCATAGGGCCGCTGTCCATGCTCGGACCTGTCATCAGCGCCCTCAAGGGCGACCACACGTTCCTCTTTACCAACGCCACGCTCGACTTGGTGTCCTCTGTCGTCTTTGCCTCCACCTACGGCATCGGCATGGTGCTGGCCGCGCCCGTCCTGTTCTGCTGGCAGGGCCTTTTCTACCTCATCTCGTGCATTTCCAGCACCGCCATCAGCGATGCACTCATGGCGGAGCTCCTCATTGTGGGCGGCCTGCTCATTACGGGCTCCGGCCTGTCGCTCCTGGACATCAAGAATGTCAAGACGCTCAATCTGCTGCCCTCATTGCTCGTGCCCGTCCTGTGGTTTCTTGTCAAATCCCTCTTTTGAAAACCATTATGTTACACACTGTCGATTACGCAATTATCCTGATCTTTTTCGTGGGCCTGCTGGCCGTGGGCTATTATCTGGGCAAGCACATCGCCACTTCCAAGGACATGTTCATAGCCGGCCGCAACTCGTCGTGGTGGCTGTCGGGCCTGTCCACTTACATGACGCTCTTTTCCGCCAGCACGTTTGTCGTGTGGGGTGGCGTTGCCTACCGCAGCGGTCTCGTTGCCGCCTTTCTGGGCATGATGCTGGGCGTGGGCTCGTTTGCCGTGGGCCGCTGGATATCGGGCATCTGGAGCCGTATGAAGATTGATTCGCCTGCCGAGTACCTTACCATCCGCTTCGGGCGGCACACACTCAACTTCTATTCCATCGTACTCATTTTCGGCCGCGGTGTGCACACGGCCGTTTCGCTCTACGCCATAGGCATCATGGTCGTTGCGCTCATGCCGCTGCCCGAGGGCCACATGCTGGCCGATCCCGCCACGGGCCATCTGTCCGTGACCTGGGCCATCATCGTCATGGGCATCATTACGCTGGTCTATACGGCCATGGGGGGCTACTTGGCCGTGCTCATGACCGACGTTGTGCAGTTTGCCATCCTCTTTGCCATGATTCTCATCCTCGTTCCCCTGTCCATCCATGCCGTCGGCGGCCTGGGGCAGTTCGTGGGCCAGATGCCCGCGGGCCATTTCCGCCTGTTCAATGAGCAATACACGTGGCAGTGGCTCATCCTGTGGTGTCTGCTCAACGCATTCACCATCGGCGGTGACTGGCCCTTTGTGCAGCGCTACATCAGCGTGCCCAACGCGCGTGAAGCGCGCAAGAGCTCCTATCTTGTGGGCATTCTGTACATCCTGACCCCCATCCTGTGGTACACTCCCGCCATGGCCTACCGCATTATCGACCCTGCGGCCAATCCCGAGCAGGCCTACATGCTCATTAGCGAGCGCGTGCTTGGCCCGGGCCTGTTGGGTTTCATGGTTGCCGCCATGATATCCGCCACGCTCTCCATGGTGTCCGGGACGCTCAACGTGTTTGCCAACGTTTTCACCAACGACCTTTACGCGCCGCGCCACAAGGATGCCACCGAACGGCAGAAAATACGCGTAGGCAAGCTGTTTACCTATCTTTACGGCGCGGCCCTCACCGTTATCGCGGCCCTCATCCCCTATATGGGCGGTGCGGAGAAGGTTGTAGTCACCATTCTGGTCATTGTCATCATGCCGATTTTCATTCCCTCGATTTGGGGACTCTTTTCTCGGCATATGACCGCGCGGGACATCTTCATATCCATGGGAATCACGTATGTCGCCGCCCTTTTGGTGAAATTCCGCGTCGTATGCGCCGACTGGGTCGGCTCGCACGCCGAGACGGCCGACGCTATCGTGGGTTGCCTGCTGCCCATCCTGATCTTGATCGTGCTGGAGTGGGTCAACCGCAGGCGCGCTACCGCCAACGGCTACACTGTCGTGCAGCAACTCATTGCAAAGGAGGACGGCGCGGCCGCTGATCAAGGTGGCACTGCCGCAGATCAGGACAGCGCAGCCCGCAAGGCGGGTGCAGCCTATTCCAGCATGGCTATCCGCATCATGATGGGGACTTATCTGGCCATTGGCCTTATTTCCATCGGTCTTTCCTTCGTGTTCGCCGCCACCGGCCGCCTGTTACTCACCGTGGGCCTTGTCATGTCGGTCGTTGCCCTTGTCGTGTTGCTGCTGAAGGCGCGGAAACGATGATTGTTCACCATAAAACAGATTTTTCATAGCGATATGCATACCATTCATATTGAAAAAACGGCCCGTGTTGCGGACAAATACGACGTTGTCGTGTGCGGCGGCGGCCCTGCCGGCTTCATTGCCGCCGTTGCGGCGGCACGGTTGGGCGCTTCCACGGCATTGATTGAACGCTACGGCTTCCTGGGCGGCATGGCCACGGCCGGGCTGATTGCCCCCTTGAGCGTGTTCACCTATAACGGCGAGAAAGTCATAGGCGGCCTGCCTTGGGATTTCGTGGAACGCCTTGTCGGCATGGGCGGCGGCCTTGTGGAAGAACCGCTGGGCAATATTGCCTTTGATCCCGAGCTTTACAAACTGTGCGTCCAGCGCATGGTGCAGGAGGCAGGCGTAAAAGTATTCGCCCACTCCTACATAAGCGGCTGCCGACAGGAAGGAAACGAGATTACCCATGTCATCATGGAAAACAAAAGCGGCACGGAAGCCCTGGAGGGGCGCATGTTCGTTGACTGTACGGGCGATGCCGATTTGGCCCACATGGCCGGCGTTCCCATGCAACCTCAGAACGGCGAACCCCTGCAACCTGCTTCGCTCATCTTCGTCTTGTCGGGCGTCGACACCGACTCGCCGCTCATCAGCCAGGCCATGCACCACAACCGCCAAGGCGTCAACTGCCACTGCCTGCCCATACGCGAAGCATTGCTGGCACGGCAGCAGGAACTGGGCTTGCCCGAATTTGGCGGCCCGTGGTTCTGCACGCTCCTGCATGACGGAACGGTAGCCGTCAATATGACGCGCGTTGCCGCCGATGCCTGCGACAACCGCAACTTTGCGGCGGCTGAAATGCACCTGCGCGAAGATGCTTTCCGCATGGCGCAAATACTCAAGGAACATTTCCCGGAGTTCCGCCATAGCTACATTTCGGCCACCGCCGTACAGGCAGGTCCGCGCGAAACGCGCCGCATCCTCGGCGCACACACCATTACCGCCGCCGAGTACCTGAATGCCGTCCGCTATGAGGACAGCGTATCACGCGGCGCACATCCCATCGACATCCACGTGGCCAACGGCCCTTCCCAAGGCTGCCATTTCCTGGAGAAGCCCGCCTACGTGCCCTACCGCGCGCTGTATGCCCACAATTTCCCCAACCTGCTCGTCGGCGGCCGCTGCATCAGTGCCGACCGCCAGGCCTTTGCGTCGCTCCGCGTACAAGCCAGCTGCATGGGAACGGGACAGGCTGCCGGAGTGGCCGCTGCGCAATGCGTGCAGTCGGGGAAAACCGTTTTGCAGGCCGACACGGCAATGCTCATGGCCACGTTGCGCCAATGGGGCGCGGTCATATAATTTTGATATTTAGTAATGATGAACCGTTTCAAACACATTCTTCCCATCCTGTCCGTCTTCCTGATGCTGGTCCTGCCGGCCATGCCTGCCACGGCCCGGCGCAGGGCTCCCCTGCCGTGCCAAAACAAAGTGGTGGCCCACAGGGGCGGTGCAGCCGAGGCTCAACTGCCCGACAACAGCATGGCATCGCTCCGCTATGCCATGGACCTGGGTTGCTATGCGGCAGAGTGTGACATCTACTGGACGGCCGACGACAATATCCTCGTGACCCACGCCGACGGCCGATGCACCGTGGGCGGCCTGCAACCCTGGAAGCACACCCTGGCGGAACTGCGCGCCACGGGCTTGCTGGAAAACGGAGAGATGCTGCCTACGTTGGAGGATTACCTTGATGCCGTCATGGTTAAGGGCAGTTGCACCCGCCTGTGGCTTGACATCAAGCGCATATTCCATCCCACCGAGCAGCCCCAGTGGGCCATCAACGCCTGCCGCCGCGCCTGCCAAATCATACGCAGGAAGAAGGCCGAAGCCTTCGTAGAGTTTATATGCACTGCCGACTTCAACGTGATGCGCGAATGCAACAAGCTGTGCCAACAGTACCACATACCCATAGGCTGGATGCGCAAGGCACGTCCCCAAAAGTTTTTGGAGAACGGTTACACGTGGGCCAACCTCCCCTCGCAGGCCTATGCTTTCCTGGAGGGCCATCCCGTCGAGGCTTTCCAAGAGGCGGGCATCCAATACAGCACCTACAATGTCGACCGCGACGTCGTGGGCATTCACAGTGCCGTGTCGCCGCAGGAACATGCCTACTATTTTTCCCACTACCAGCAGATGAAGGCCATCTGCACCAATCACCCCAAATGGTTGTTGCAGCAACTGCACCCCGTTGCGGCTTTGTCAGCGCCCACTTCCTCAAAGGCTGTTCGCAAGGGTCGGAAAAAATAACGGAAAATCGTTGGACCATTTGTGCCTCGGACCGCAGTGAAAGGGCAAGGCGTAAAAGGCCCACGAATGCGGCCTGAAAAAAATCGTGCAGGGCGCAAACATCTTGCCAATAAGGCGTAAAAGACAGGTTTGTCGGGGAAACGCCACGCGCCGTCCCTGCATGGAGTTCCTCCTGCTTGTAGTGTAGGGGGTCTGAACTGTTTGCTTTCCTTCTTGGAACGGTTATCTTTGGCTGGCAACGAAAGTCCTGTCCCGTTGATCACAGCTGCTGGCGCCCTTGCCCCTTGGGCGGGGAAATGAACCTTACAGGGTCTTTTTCAGGGCCTTTGCCCAGATGTCATAGCCTTTCTTGTTGAGGTGCAGGCCGTCGGTCGTCAGGTCGGCGCGCAGCGATAGGGATGACTTTTCGGTAAAGAGGGGAAACAGGTCCAGGTATTGTGCGTCGTTGGCTTGGGCCAATTTCTCCAGGTGCTTGTTGATTTGCGGTATTTGGTTGGTTTTTCCCGTCAGGCGTTGGTATCGGTTGAATGTCTCGTTGATGGGCAGCAGGCTCTGCACGTACAGTTTAGTTTGGGGCGTGAGCTTGCGTATCTTGTTGATGATGAAACCAATGTTTTGCACAATGCTGTCGGTCGTGGCCTGATGGGAAACGTCGTTGATGCCAACCATGAGGTAGATGCGCTGCGGATGGGCAGCCACGATGGGGTCGAGACGGTTCAGTATGCCCAGGGCTTCGTCGCCCACGATGCCTCGGTTTACAATGTGCTTGCGGTCCAGCCGTTTTTCCCAGTCGCCGCCCCCTTCGGTCAGGCTGTTGCCCAGCATGACGATGTCCTGGGATGTGATGGGCTGCTGGGCAAATTGTTGCAGCCGCTGGGTGTAGTGTTCAGCGTTGGGCATCTGGAAGGTTGTCTTGAGAACCGAAGCCGCTACTATGTTGGAAATGACGGAACGCAGCCTTATCAGGCTATGCTTGTCCTCGGGATGGCATCGATTGGTAAGGAGAATGATTCCCAGATCGGCCTCAGGGTCAATGACGATGGACGGCCCTGTGTATCCCGTGTGACCGTAGGTCTTTTGCGACAGCAGGTCGCCGTTGCAGGACGCATAGGGGGAGTGCAAGTCCCAGCCCAGGCTGCGCCCAAAGGACTCAAACCCTGCCGGCTCGGTGGTCATGGCCCTTACCGTTGCGGGCGAGAGCAGTCTTACGCCGTTCCATTCGCCGTTGTTGAGGAGCATGGCAATGTAGATGCCCAGGTCCTCGGCGCAGGTGAAGAGACCGGCATTGCCCGATATGCCGCCGTTGCAGATGCGTGCCAGGGGGTCGTGCACAACGCCGCGCAGCACGCTTCCGTCGGGCTGCCGTTCCGTCGGCGCTATGAGCGGAAGCAGGCTGTCGGCCGGCTGGTAGCCTGTGTGGTACATGCCCAGCGGTCGGAACACCCTTTCGGCGGCAAAGTCCTTGAGGCTTTGGCCCGAAATGGCCTGGATGATGTTCTGCATCGTGATGTAGTTGAGACAGCTGTAGCGCATGCGTACCTCGGGGCAGGTGTCGCGTCGCATTTCGCTGATGTACTTCATCAATCCCTGGGGGTTGGGCGCGCCGTACTTGTCCTGGACGCTCTTCCAGCTGGCGTAGGCGGGCAGTCCGCTGGTGTGGGTCAGCAGGTGGATGATGCGGATGGTTTCTTCCTGGCGTGTGCCAGGCTTCCAGTCCTGAAACTCGGGAATGTACTTGTTGACGGCATCCAATAGGCGGAAGCGGCCCTCCTGAAGCAGGACCATGGCACTGGTAGCCGTCCCTACGGGCTTGGAACAGGACGCCATGTCAAAGATGGTGTTGGTGGTCATCTGCTCTGTCTTGGGGTAGACGGCGCGATGGCCGTATGCCTTGAGGTATGCCATCTTGCCGTGGCGCACGACGGCGAACACGGCACCCGGCATCTGGCCTTGGCTGATTTCACTCTGGATGGCACTGTCGGCCAGGGCCAGTACGGAACTGCTGAGCCCCACTTCCTCGGGCAGGACGTGGGGCAGGTGCTGGGCTTGCAGGCCCAAGAAGGAGAACAGGCTGATGAGCCAGGGCAGCATGGCCTTGAGCGTTTGGCCGTGTGCCTTGCGGAAGGTGTCGATGGCCTTTTTGACAGAACCGTTGACCAGCAGGAGATGCCGGGCCTGGTCGTAGGGCAGCTTCAGCTCGTCTACCAGCATGCGAGTGCCGCGGTCCACCAGCTTTTTGTTGGTCAGCTGCATGTTGACCATGCGGTTGCCCTTGACGCGCCCCAGTTTTATCATCAGTGAAGTGGACACCATGTTGAGAACCATCTTCTGCGCTGTGCCGCTCTTCATGCGTGAGCTGCCGGTTACGTATTCCGGACCGACAATCGTGACGATGGGAACTTCGCACGCCTCGGTGATGGGCGAAGCAGGGTTGCTGGTGATGCATCCTGTGAGTATGCCCCTCTCGCGGCAGTGCTGTAATGCCCCGATGACGTAGGGGGTTGTCCCGCTGGCGGCAATGCCTATGACGGAGTCGTTTTCGTGGATGCCTTGCTGCTGCAGTTCGTTCCATCCGGCCTCATAGTCATCCTCGGCTTTTTCCACCGGATTGCGCAAGGCGGTGTCGCCTCCGGCAATCAGGCCGATGACCACCGTAGGGGGCATTCCGTAGGTGGGAGGAATCTCTGACGCGTCCAGAACCCCCAACCGACCGCTTGTTCCTGCCCCAAGGTAGAACAATCGGCCGCCGCGCTGCATGCGCGGCAGGGCTTTCTCGACAAATTCCTCGATGGCAGGCAGCGTTTGGCCCACGGCATCGGCAATGCGGCGGTCTTCGGTGTTGATTTCCTTCAGAATGTCATGAATGGATTTCTTTTCCAAATCATTGTACAAGGATGGCTTCTCAGTTATCTTGTCAAACATGTGGTATGGCTTTCTTGATGAATGGACAAATGGGGTGCTATGTGATATTACAGCTTGATATAAATCTTTTTCTTGTACAGTACCCACGCCACAACCCACGTAAGCAGCAAAATGACAATGCTGTACATGAGCGAACTCAGTTTTCCGCTTCCGAAGATGGGGTTGAGTAGAAAATGACAGATTGCACCATGGATATTGTAGAATGAATCCTCGCCTTTGGGGATGGGCAGTTTCCATGCACTGAAGCCAATGGCGTAGATATCGGACAATACAAAACAGAAAAGGGGATTTATGCCGATGGCGGCAAAGAATTTGCTCCACCGAGTGATGCCCTTCACGTCAAGCAGCCATGTAAACAATGCCAGCATGGCACTGCCTGCGCCGCAAGTCATCAGGACAAACGTGGGAGACCATACGCGTTTGTTTAGTGGGCAACCGTACTGCAACAAATAGGCAATGATAATGGATGCAACCCCGAAGAGAAATAATTTTTCTATCTTTTCAGACAGCGAGATGGGACGCATGAGCACTTTGCCCACTAAATAGCCGATAAGGACATGGGCAATGCCAGGCAAGGTGCTGAGAAAACCCTCAGGGTCAAAGTTGAACTCCTTGTCCGGGCTGTATCGGTACATGTGTTCCCCCAGGACGGCACTGTCTACGCGTGACAGGATGTTTTGTCCTGTTTGGTCAAAGCCGTGGCCCAGGAGAAGGAGGACGGCGTAGCCGAGCAGGATGACAACGATGGTGGGGGTGAGGTGCTTCTCCTTGACAGACAATGCAATGAGTGCGGCAAAGAAATAGCATACGGCCAAACGGGCCAAAACGCCTGTGAGCCGCATTCCGTCGAAGTGGATGTGGCCGCTGCGGCATAGTTGGGCAAACAGAATGATCAGTATGCCCACAAGGTAGATGCCCAACCCTCGCTTCAGGACCTTGAGGAAGGATTCTGAGGTCAACGTGTAATTGTATTTCTTGAGGCTGAAGCACATGGAGACGCCCATGATGAACATGAAGAATGGGAAGATGAAGTCGGTGGGTGTGACCCCGTTCCATTCGGCGTGGTCCAATGGTGCGTACATGTGACTCCACGAGCCAGGGTTATTGACAATAATCATGGCTGCGATGGTAAGGCCTCGTAGGATGTCGAGGGAAAGCAACCTGTTCTGCTTGCGTTTTTCTGCCATAGTGTGTGAGGTGGTTTTAACGGATGGATCTTGATTTTATCGGGACAGGAAATCCAACGCGCCCTGCATGATCCTGTCGCGCTCCTTGGGGCACTTGATGCTTTCAAAGGGGAAGGCTAGGATGTATGTGCTGTAATCCGTTCCCTTGTAGGCTACGCCTGCTCCAATTTCATTTTCAGCGTATCGGAAGGTGGTAAATGCACCTTCTCCTTCGGGAACGATGCCATCGGGCGATTCTACGACATAGCTTTCGGGGTTGAGCTGATGGTAGTAATGGTATTCGTTCTGATCTCTCATTTGTTTGGATGGAACGGCCTTGACTACTCCTTCCTTGGCTGCACATACTTCACGGAATTTGTATTTGAGGACTTCCTTGGCAAAGCGCTGACCTATGGTGTCGGGGTCGGCATCAGGATTGTCCCAGAAATCGCTGGCAACATACGCTCCGCTAAGGAAAAAGCGGCCACCTGCCTGACAGAAATTCTTGATTTGGTCTTGTGCTGACGCGGTGAGGGTCTTGAATTGTAGGGGCTTGATACCGCCTCGTCCTGTCTTGGTCTGGCGTTGCTTGCCAAGAATCCAGTCTACTATTTTGTAATCAGTCAAACGGGCAAGGTTGTCTTCGACGCATTCGTTGCTGGTTGAGATAAAGCTGTAACCGGCATTCATGATGGCCGTTCCGTGCAGGAATGGATAGTCAAAGGTGTTACCGGCAATGGTTTCCTTTTCATGATTTCCTCGGCTTCCGCCAAAACCTGGGGAGTCGTCGGTGGTCCAGTAGACATCCCTGCGGAATTCCTTCTGGCTACCAGTATAATTTGTTTCCCTGATGTACGGCACTCCATGATCGATGTCGTCTAAGAACCCTGCCAGGGTCACATCGGCCGGCGGTGCGGCCTTGAAGTCGGCAGGGCCGCAAATGCGGTCGAATCCGCTGACGACTAATACGGTTTCTTTACCCTGACTGCTCTTGCCTACGCTGAGAATCTCGCTGGGGAAACTTTCGCCGCCCTTGTTGACGGCGGTAACCTTGAAGCTGCAAACCTCATCGACGGGAATGGCGCAGGTAAATTGCGTACCTTTCTTGACAAGTGTGCCATTATCAAAGTTTCCATTTCCGACACGGCGGTATACCACAAAATGTTCCGCTTCTGCTGTGGGTTCAAGGCTGTCACTGACGGCGTTCCAGCTGAGAGTGACTTGGCCGTCCTGTTCAAATTTCAGATTCAGGTGGTCGGGGGCTAACGGCTGGATGCAATACTTGATGCCGTATTGGGAACAAATGAATTTTACCATGCCTTTGTAGATGGCGCGGCTGGCGGCAAAGCGAAAACGTGGGTCTAACCCATAACGCATGTCGGTAAAATTGTGATGGGACAGCAATTCCAGGAGAGCGGCGGGAACCATGGGCCACAAAGATTCGCTGTACGGCCTGTTCCACAAACCTCGTTTTGTCCATTTGGGCTCAAAGGAGCGGCTCAAGTCATCGCATATCTGATCTTGGATGTCTTGGCATAGCCATTTGGCCAATTCGCGCGAAGCGCCATTGCTGTATTTGCCGTCATAGTACTTTTTCTCGTAATCGCAGATGATTAATGTACCTACGATGGTGTCTTTCTTCCAACTGCCTGCGTCACTGTGGAAAGCAAAGGATAAATCGATGGGGATGTTCAAACCTTTCCTGTCAGGGCACACCTCGCTTCCTCCAGCCAACCAATTAACCCAATAGCCACGGCCCAAATAGTCGTCGCGATAGTCGTCTTCTCCCTGGGTGGGTGAGTATATACTGTCGGGAACACCCGCCCATTGCATCCAGTAGCGTGCTCCTTCTTTGTATTTAGGATATCCGCTTGTGTGGTATGGGTATGTGATGGAATCTCCTTTTACTGCGCGGGCGATGTTTCCCTCTCCACCGCCAATCTTGACTGCATCGGCTGTGATGATGCGGCCTTTTTTGTTGGAAAGGTTACTTAAAACTACCTTATTTTGGTCATTCTTTCCTTTGTCGAAACGATAGCTGCCAAGGAATATCCAAGTGCCGCCCCCCATGGTTTGGTTCACCTTGATAATGGTTTTTTGTCCTTTATGGTATATGGTATATTGTGCATCATCGGCACTTTCGGGCAATGATTGGTAGGAAACATAGACGCCGTATTCTCCTTCCTCGGGAATGTCGGGTGTCCATACAGCCTCGCTGGGTTCTTTCTTGACGGTTTTGATTTGCCGGAAAGTTCCTTCCTTAAAAGGGTTCTCAAAATCCTTGTAAATGATTCTCTTTTGTGCGAATCCCGCCTTGTCACCATCATTCCATTTTTCTTTCTTGTTTGTCTCGGCGTATGTGCAGCCTGTGGAACTTTGATCATTGTCTATAATGAGCTCGTGAGGATTGATATCTCTTTCGCGGGGCATGAGAACGGTTGCTCCCGCATTTTCAAGCATGGGTACTAAAAAGGGAAGAACGTAGCTTTGGGTGTAAATGTCTTCAACGGTTTGGAAAATGCGTGCCCGTTGCCAAATCCAACGGTCTTCCTTTTGGTTGTAATACCGACCATGGCTGGGCCAAAGTGCAATGTGTCGGTTGGCAAGACCCAATGTCGGATGCCAAGCCTTGCTCTCGTTGTAAATAAGCGGTGTCTTTACTTTTAGTGTAAACCTTCCTAAGGAATCAGGCGTTTTTTCTACCTGTGCGTTGCCGCTCAAAGAGAATATGCCAATTGAAAATAAGGTGATTTTTTGTAAGAAATGTGTCATGTTCAGAATATCTGCGGTGTTGAGTAATGTGGTTACTTTATTTTTCTTAGCAAGGCTATCTCCCCGCTGGTTTCGGTCATTAATACGGCATCCTTGCCGACGGGAACGACAGTATTGATGAAGGAGTTGCCTACTTTGTGCTCCCATAATAGTTTCCCTGTCTTGTCTTCAATGGCGATGACGAGCCCATCCTTTGTACTGCTGTACACAATGCCGTCCCTTACGGGGAGCATTGTCGTGGCGTGCTCATATCCAAACTCCGCATTGCATGCCCAGAGTTCTGTCACCTTTTGTGGATGGGCCTCATAGCATACAATGCTATCTTGCATGGTCTTTGCAAAAAGTCGTTTGTGGTCTTTTGAGATGCCCAGACTTTCGCGCACTTTGCTCTGCTTGGTTCGCCACAGCTCGCGACCGGTTTTCAGGTCGATGGCGGTCATGGCCCTTTCGGGGTCGACGATATAGACAGCCTTTCCGTCGCTTACAGGCCACACGCCTGCAGCAGAGTAGTGCAGATGCCCTTTCAAGTGATCCCATGTCCATTCCAACTTTCCTGTTTGCTGATTAACGGCATAGACGGTATTGTCCCACGCACCGAAAATTACTTTTCCGTCTTCCAGTAAGGGGCGGGTGACCACATAGCCGGTTACTCCGTCGAATGTCCATTTGATTTCTCCCGTCTTAACTTGGATGGCCCTCATCTTGTGGTCGCTTCCGGCAATGTATGCCATACCTTTGGCCACCGCTACGCTGCCCATTTGGGCTTCGTCGGTGTGAATGTTCCACAATGTCTGGCCCGTTTTGGCATCCAAGCCGTACAAGTTATGGTTCGTGCTGCCAATGACGAGAACTCCCTGCTCTGTCGCCGGCGTTCCTACGATTCGACCGCCCAGTTGCGTCTTCCAGATTTCCTTGCCGCTCCACAGGTCATAGCAAACGACCGTTCCTTCATTGTTTCCCACGTAGCACCTGTTTTTCCATACGGCAGGCGAAGAGTAGATGCTGACACCGCTATCTTTTTTCCAAATTTCCTTTACGTCGGCCCAACGTTGGTTGACACTGAAACTGGGGTATTTCTCAGCGTGGCCCAATGGGTCGTAGTATCTTTGGGAGAGGGAAATTCCTGCCCACTGTCTCGGCTGTTCATTGATGTTGTGTTCGTATACCAAAATGGAATCCTCCCTGACCCAGTACTCTGTGTAGCCCACTTTCTGGTCTTTGTCTTTCAGGTTGGAGCGTCCCAGTACTCCTGGTATGCCATCGTATCGGTGAAACAGGTTCTGGTGATAGTGCCCGCCAATGAACATGACAGGATTGTGCCTGCGCAGGGCATCGGTTGCCTCATACCAATTGTCCACGTCGCCTTCCATCAACGGGTAGTGGGTCACGAGGATGAGTTTCTTGTCTTTTCCCCGTTGCTTGACTTCTTGCGCCACCCAGTTCAGGTCCTGCGGCTGCACGTGCCCATAGGCCATGCGCACGTATGGGCCTGTATTGAAGCCCAGGAACAGGTAGCCCTTGTGCTCAAAGGCAATTCGCTCGCCAAACAGGCGGTTGAATGTTTCCAGTCCGCTTTCGGTCCATGTCGTTTCGTGGTTGCCGCAAATGGTATAGTAAGGCTTGTTGATATTTTTCAGTTCAGCGGCAATCCATTCCAGTGACGCATTGTCGCCGTTGTCTGTTAGGTCGCCCGTCACCAGCACAAAATCCAGCGTGCTGTCGTTGTTTATCTGTTCAATGCTTTGCGCCAGCCATTGCTTGGTTGCTGTGCTGCTGATGTGAATGTCTGTCAGTTGGGCAAAGCGGAAATCCGCGCCGTAGATGAGGGAGGAAAGGCCTGCGCCCCCCATGCCGCCCCACAGCCAAAGGGCTGCCAATACATATTTTCGCATAAAGAGTAAAGATTTGTATAAATGTTCATAACACCCTGCAAAATTACAAAAATAAAGTATCCCAGCAAAAGAAAGCTCCTGTTCTTTCGTGTTTTGGGGGAAGAACAGGAACTTCTTTCGCTACTCCGTGCATCGCCTATTCCCTTGGCCTGACTGCGCGTATGTAGGCGGCGGTATATGTAAGTCCAAAGACGTTGACTATGTGGCTAGGACCTGAAAGTGCATAGGGAGCGTAGATGCGCCCGCCTTCTACTGGGTAGTGTACGCAATCGCCGCTCCATAGCAGCAACTCATGGTCTTTGTAATATGTGACCGTCCCCGAATGGATAATAGTATCATTATATATAACTTGCCTTATATCAAAATTCACGGCAACGTAGGGAAGGAAGATGGCCTTTTCGTTCTTCCCAATGACCATGTATCCCTTTTTCCCCTGGCGCGATCCTTCCTCCCAGGTGCATTTCGCCTGCAGTTCCTCCAGTTCGCTCCTGTATGGCAGCCGCCACGGTGTCCCCATGTAGAACTGGGCGGCATCATACTGAGTGCTGCCGCAGATGCTCCCGTACATATCTATGTGTTTTAGGATGCCTGCTGTACCTGCTGCTGAGTTTTGGTTGAACCCGCCCCATATCAGGGAGAGCCCGGGCTCCTCCGGGGTGGCCGCCCCCACGTTCTGGTTGGCCCACAGGCAGCTCAGGCCCAGGTCGGTCCATTCCTCCGTCAGGTCCAGGTCGTCCCCGCCCTTGGTGCGCAGGGCCCTGATGTTGCCGTAGGTGTATCCGTCGCCGGTCAACACGTAGGCGCGGTAGTAGTACGGCGTGCCGTTCTGCAGCCCGTCCACCACGACCTGGTATCCGCCCTCCGTGCCGTCGCCCACGACACCTTCCCTGCACCGCCGCTGCCTGCCGCCGGCAAAGTCCTCCAGGTCGGCGCAGTACTCCACGCCGGCGCTCTCGGCATCGCCCAGCACTGCGCGGGTCAATGCCTCCGACCCCGTCCACCGGATGGATGCCGCATGGAACGTGCGGTCCTTCACGTCGCCTGTTTCGACGGATTCCTGGAGCGTCCCGCCCAGGGTGGTGAAGCTCCTGATTCCGCCGCATTGGTAGCAGGCCGCTTGGAAGCTCTTGACCTCCGATGCCACCGTGGCCACGCAGTAGTAGTACTCCGTGCCTGGCTGCAGCGGCTTCAGGACGGCTTCAAACCGCTTCTCCGCCCCGTGTCGGTGGTCGAGAAGTTCTTGGCCTGATCCCTGAAGCTGATGCAGCCCACCCCCTCGGGCAGTTCCGCTCCGACGGCTGCCAGTGCCTCGCGGTCAGTGGAGTAGAGCACGGCCACGTCGTGATAGATCTCGCGGTTCGTGAGTTTGCCGTATGTGCCGGCGGTGAAGGCCGCGTCCAGCAGGTCTTCCTGCACGTCCACCCACACGGCGGCGCGGGTGTAGAAGGTGCTTGCCACCCCGCCCGTCTGGGCTATGGCGGCCATGGCGTCGGTATGGAACGACAGCGTCTCCCCGTGGTAGGTCACGCCGCCCGCCCGCACAAAGGTGCGGTAGTAGTAGGTCGTGTTGGGCACGCAGTTGATGGTGCGCGACAGCCTGCGCCCGTCCGTCCCGACTGATTGCCATTCAATGGCGCGGCCGAAGTCGGGCGTCAGGGCATACTCTATGCCTGCCTCATACGCCAGGGTGTCGCTGGGCAGCTTGTCAACGTTCACCCAGCCCTGCATGGTGGCGGCTATGATGCCCACGTCGGTTGCCGTGGCCGTCACGGCCACGGCACTGCGCGTGGGGTCGGTGTCCTTGTCGTCCGAGCAGGACGCGGCGGCCATACATCCCACGCATAGGGCCAGCAGGATGGTGTGCCATGTGCGGAAGCGAGGTGTGCCTGTCATGATGTTCCTTTCTTTGTTGTCTGTCAGTGGTTTCCGGGACAAAAATACGAAAAAAACGAATGAAAGAACATTTTTTGTTCGAAAAAATAATTACTTTTTGTTGAAAATTTGATGATAATCCATGAAATGAAATTTTAATATATCTGACATATTTTGCCCGTACTGTCAGGTCCTTTGGGCAAGCGGATGAAAAAATGGGTGCGGCCTGAAAATGCGGGGAACGGGGCATCAAAACTGCGCGAACAAGGCGCGGAAAGTGGATGTGCGGGGCGTGAAAAATTTCATGTGAAGCGTGAAAAATCGAGGGAAATGCCTTGTTGTTGAGCATATCTTTGAAATGAGTGTCTTTTAGGTTATTACAATAGAAATTTTACGGTGGATGCAAGTTGCGTCTATTGGGGACGGATGGCTGGCAGGGGATGTGGAATGGATGGGGTGAGGTGTCTTTTTGGGATGAAATGACGGATTTTTGATGGGAAAAGTGTAAATTTGCATACTTTGAACTGTGAATTTACATAAAACGAAAGAAAATAATGACTGCAACGATTCAAAAGAGATTGAGCGATTCTGCGGGCGCCCGCTGGGCGGCCATGTTTATCGTAGCCTTTACGATGATGATGGGCTACTATCTTACCGACGTCATGTCGCCGCTGGAGGACATGCTGGAGACTCCCGTGACGCAGGGAGGCTTTGGCATGGGGTGGACGAGCCAGGAGTATGGTTTCTTCTCGGGCTCGTATGGTTTTATCAACGTGTATTTGCTCATGCTGTTCTTCGGCGGCCTTATCCTGGACAAGATGGGGGTGCGCTTTACGGGCGTGCTGGCCTGCGGACTGATGGTGGTGGGCGCGTTTGTCAAGTTCTATGCCATCCAGTTTGTGTCGCCCGAGCCGACCACCTATGTGAACATTCCGTTCCTGGGGCTGAGCAGTGCTATGGTGAAGAACCAGGTGCTGCTGGCCGCCCTGGGGTTCAGCCTGTTTGGCGTGGGGTGTGAGATATGCGGCATTACGGTGACCAAGGTCATAGCCAAGTGGTTTACCGGCCACGGCATGGCGCTGGCCATGGGCATCCAGGTGGCCATGGCGCGCTTGGGGACGGCGGCCGCCCTGGGGCTGTCGCCCGTGCTGGCCCACAGTGCCAACCGCATTGCTGCCCCCATCCTGCTGGGGACGGTGTGCCTGTGCATCGGCCTGCTGGCCTACCTGGTGTACTGCGTGATGGACCGAAAGCTGGACCGCAGCATGGCGGCCGAGCGCGCCGAGGTGCAGGATGGCGGCGGCGAGGAAGAGGGATTCCGGTTTGGCGACCTGAAAGCCATCTTTACCAGCACGGGATTCTGGCTGATTACCCTGCTGTGCCTGCTGTTCTACTCGGGCGTGTTTCCGTTCCTCAAGTTTGCGGCCAAGCTGATGATTGTGAAGTATGGCGTGGACCCCGTGTTTGCAGGCAACTTTCCCGCCGTCGTCCCCTTCGGCACGATATTGCTGACGCCGCTCTTCGGTACGGTGTATGACCGCATAGGCAAGGGGGCGACGCTGATGCTCATCGGGTCGCTCATGCTCACGCTGGTGCATGTGCTGTTTGCCCTGCCCGTGATGAGCAACGCGGCCTTTGCCATCGTGCTGATGGTGCTGCTGGGCATAGCTTTCTCATTGGTGCCGAGCGCCATGTGGCCCAGCGTGCCCAAGATCATCCCCATGAAGCAGCTGGGCAGTGCCTATGCCATCATCTTCTACATACAGAACATAGGGCTTTCCATGGTGCCCATCCTGATTGGCAACGTGCTGCAGAGGAACACGACGCTGGTGGACGGTGAAAAGGTGGTGGACTTTACGCAGGCCATGTGGATATTTGCCGCCTTTGGGTGCGCGGCTGTGCTGCTGGCCCTGTCGCTGCGCCTGATAGACGGCCGCAAGCACTACGGGCTGGAGCAGGCCAACGCAAAGAAGTAGGACCGTATGATACAAGCCGAGGGGGCGAAAGGAATTCCTTTCGCCCCCTCGGCTTGGTGTGGTGTGCAGGGCTGCTGCCTATTGGGCGGCCGTCGTCTCGGGCGCTTCGTCAATGAGGTCCATGAATTCATCCAGCTTGGGCGTGATGATGATCTGGGTGCGGCGGTTGCGCTGCTTGCCCACCTCGGTGTCGTTGGTGGTGACGGGGTTGTATTCGCCCCTGCCGGCAGCGGTCAGCCGCTTGGGATCGACGCCGTAGTCGTTCTGGAGGGCCTGGACGACGCTGCTGGCACGCAGGCAGCTCAAGTCCCAGTTGTTGCGGATGTTGGTGCGACTGATGGGCACGGGGTCGGTGTTGCCCTCGATGAGCACGTCGTAGCCGTTGTAGTCCTTGATGATCTTGGCTATCTTGCTGAGGGTCTCGCCGGCGCGGGCATTGATTTCATAGGAGCCCGACTTGTACAGCATGTTGTCGGCCAGGGAGATGTAGACCACTCCCTTGAGCACCTGCACGTCGACTTCCTGCTTCTCGCTGGCACTGAGCGAGCGCGTCAGGTTGTTGGTGAGCACCATGTTGAGCGAGTCGCTCTTGTCCTTGGCTTCCACGAGTTGCTTGATGAATCGGTTGGATGCGTTGATTTCATCGACCAGCTTGGAAATGTTGATGTTGCCCTGCGAATTCTGTTGCAGGCTCTTGTCGAGCGATCCCTGCAGGTCCTTGTAGGCAGCCTGCAGTTCGGCGTTGCGCTTCTGTTCGTCGGCCAGGCGTTGCTGGAGGCTCTTGCCGTTGGCGTTGCATTCGGTCAGCTGGAGCTGGGTGTCCTGGTTGGTCTGGCGCAATGCGGCCAATTTTTCCTTGAGGTCGGCGTTCTGATTTTGCAGGGCCTTGAACTCTTTCTTGCTGACGCAGCCGGACAGTGAGAGTGCCATGAGGGCAATGCTCACATAATGGATACAGTTTTTCATGTGGAATAATTTTAGTCCCCTCGGCGTGGCCGATGGCCGTCCCCAGGGGAGGTTACTGTTGCGAAAGTACGTCTTTTGGCATAAGTGGATGTCCGCAAGTCGGTGAAAAATGCTTAAAAACGCCTATAATTTAGCTTTTTGACAGGTTTTTATCCGTTTTTTCAGGATTGTGGACACCTTTTTAACTTTTTAAAAACGGGCTGCCTTGTCGTAGGTGCGGCGGTTCTGCTTGTAGAGTTGCAGGACGCGCTCGGGCTCGTTGGTTGTGATGTAGTTGAATCCCTCGTGCAGGAAGTAGCGGATGTCTTCGTCCTTGTCGACGGTCCATACGTTGAGGTGTACCTTGTCTTTCTTGAACTGCTGTGCCCAGTCGGGGTGGCCCAGGTATCGCTCGTCCTGGAAATCGGCAAACTTGATGCCGTTGAGGCGCATCTGGGCAGGATAGCATTCGGGCATCTCCTGACGCCATTTGCCCAGGTAGGCCACGGGAATGTCGGTGATGCGCTGCAGGGCGAGGATGGCGGGAATGTAGCCTGCCAGGTACTCGGTCTGGCTGGCTGCGCCCAGGTGCATGATTCTTTTGTGGATGGCCAGGGCCAGCTTGACTGTGCGCTCTGGGTTCTTTACGAAGGTCTTGATGTCGATGATGAGCTTTGTCTTCTTTTGCTTCAGGGCGAAGGCCAGGTATTCATCGAGCGTGGGGAGCTTTTCCCCGTTCTTGAGCCGCTGGCTGCGCAGTTCGGCAAACGAAGTCTCTTCGATGAGTTTTCCGTTGCGCTTGCTGTCGTGGTAGACAACCATGGAGTCCTCGGCGGTGAACCATACGTCGAACTCACTGCCGTGGCAGCCCATGTCGGCAGCGGCCTTGAATGATGCCAGGCTGTTTTCGGGGTGTCCGGTGTTCTTCCATGCGCCGCGATGGGCAATGACGGGATTTTTGTGGAAGTGCTGGGCTGTTGCCGTCAGGTTCATGCCCAGCAAAATGATGAGGAGAAAGTTTTTGATGTTCATAGGTATGTGTATTGTTTGATGGATTTCTTACGATGCCTGCTGGCTGGCTTTCCCGGGTTTGCCCAGGTAGCAGATGGTGAAGCTGAACAGCGCACCTATGGGTGTCCACCACGGCCAGGCTATGTTGAGGTTGACGCCAAAGAGGCTGCGTGCGTTCATGAGGAAGAACACGACGAGCAGGCCCACGATGAGGGCAGCCACGACGCTGCGCGTGTTGCCTCGGCGCGTGAAGAGGGCCACGAGGAACACACCGAGCATGCCGGCGTAGGAGAGGCACATGACGCCTGTGGCGAAGTCGACAAGGTTCATGCCGCTCTTTTCCTGCAGCACGGCGGTGAAGATGGCAAAGCCTGTGAGCAGCAGTCCCATGAGGGCGGCCATCTTCTTGGAGGACTTCATCTGTGCGTTGTCGCCGCTGATTTCCCTGCCGCGTCCCTTGAGAATGGGCAGGTAGAGGTCGGTGGTGAAGCTGCTGGCCATGGAGTTGATGGCGGAATTGAAACTGGAGAGTGCCGCTGCCAGCAGTCCTACCATCATGAGGCCGCGCACGCCGGCGGGGATGCTGTGGCAGATGTATTGGGGGAAGAGGTCGCGCGCGTCGCCCTGAAAGTGGGCCAGGGCAGCGGGGTCGCTGTGAGAGTACTTCACGAAGAGCAGCAGTCCTATGCTGAGGAAGATGAGTACGATGGGCAGGCTGATGACCTGCGATACGACCAGCGCCGTGCCTGCCTTGCTTACGTTCTGGCAGGTAAGCTGCCGCTGCACGAACTCATGGTCGGTGCTGAACTGGGCAACCTTGAAGATGGTGCAGGCCACGAGTGCGCCCACCAGGTTGTAGGGTACGTCAAAACGGAACGACGGGTCGACGACCTGCAGCTTGTTGCCCTCGGTCCACTGGCCGGCCACCTTGACCTGACCGTGTACCATGCTGTCCCATATCTGGGTCAGGGACATGTCGGACGACATGGAGAAGTACACGGCCAGCAGGGCCACCAGCCCCGTGCCTACGACGAGCAGGATTTGCAGCGTGTCAATGTAGATGAGCCCCTTGATGCCCCCTACCATGGTGTACAGCGTGGCCACTGTGCCCAGGATGATGATGGAGTAGACGAGGAACTGGAAGTGGATAGACCCGTACAGGATGACCGACACGGCAATGGCGGCGATGAACAGCCGCGAGCCTGACGTAAAGAGCTGGCCTAGAAGGAACATGCCGCTGGTCCAGCGCTTGGATGCCTCGCCGAAACGCTCGCCTATGTAGCCGTAGATGGTGATGGTGTTGGCCTTGTAGAGCTTGGGCAGGAACAGGGCCGCTACCAGCACGCCGCCTATGATGGCGGCCACGCAAAGCATGAGGTAGGTGAGGTTGGTGTTGAAACCCAGCTCGGGCGATCCCACGAACGTGCCCGCGCTGATGGATGTGCCTGTGGCGGCCAGTGCCACCAGCCAGCCCGGCATGGACTTGCCTGCCAGGAAGTAGTCTTTCAGGTTGCGGTTGCGGTGGGCAAAGTGGAAGCCCAGCGCAATGAGTGCCCCTATGAAGGCGATGACGATGCACCAGTCAATAATGCTCATGTGTCCTGTGTCTGTATATTATATATAGGTATAGGGGTGCTTGCCTTCCTGCCTACCGGTCCTCGGCTTGGTGTCCTGTGCGGTCCACTTGGTGGTAGAACTGGGTGTAGGGCACGTCGGTGCGTCCCGTCCCCTTGCGCATCAGTGCCTTGAGGTCCTCAAAGTAGGTGGTGTAGATGTCGCGCGGCAGTGCGTGCTTCTGGGTGCACAGGGCGGCTGCCATGCCTACCACCTCGCCCATCATGCCGCAGGTGCGCATGACGCGCACCGAGCCCAGTGCCACGTGGGTCACGCTGATGTCGCGGCCTGCCATGAACATGTTGGCTATGTCCTTGCTGTAGAAGCAGCGGTAGGGCAGTGCGTAGGGGTCAATGGGCACGAGCTTGCCCACCGACATCCACTCTGCCCCGGGGTAGGCCTTGGCGTTCGACTCCATGGGGTAGTGCTGGTCGATGCGCCATGTGGTGGTGCACGTACCGTCGTCGTAGGGGATGGGGCGTGTCAAGTCCTGCTCGCGCAGGATGAAGTCGCCCACGATGCGCCGGCTCTCGCGCTTGCCGCTCACGTGTGACACCCATGTGAGGTGGGTGCACTCCCAGTCTTCCTTCTTGCTGTACCGGTTCTTGCAGTACGAGAAGGTGGAGTAGGCCACGTACATTCCGTAGTCGCGTATCTTCTCGGCGTCGGCCACTTGGTCGTCGTTCATGCCCACTTCCCAGTACCAGTTGGCGCGGTGCACGGGCTCGACGGTGTCCTCGTCGAGGCGCAGCCCCCAGTCCAGCGAGTCGGGGAAGGTGCAGGGTGTGTTCCAGTCCTCGCAGTACCATTCTATGGACACGCCCATGGTGTAGCCGTCGGCCTGCTCGGGGGCCAGGCTCTCGCCGAACTCGCTGCGGGCCTCGCGCCCCATGCGTGTCTCGGCACCGGCCAGCACGGCCAGGTGGGCGTCGCCCGTGCAGTCGCTGAAGGTGTGGCCGCCCAGGCTGATGCGCTCCTGGGTGGTGGCTTCCACGGCGGTGATGCGGCGTATCTGGTTGCCCTCCATGTGGGCTTCGGTGACGGTATAGCCCATGAACAGGCTGATGTTGGGCTCGGCCTGCACCACGTCCATCTTTTTCCAGTCCTGGTAGTGGTGTGCGCCGCGTGCGTTGCCTATGCGGTCGGGGCCTATCTCGTTGAGCAGGTATCCCAGCGAGGGGTAGGGGGCCATG
Source organism: Bacteroidaceae bacterium (assembly GCA_017940605.1). Classification (GTDB taxonomy): domain Bacteria; phylum Bacteroidota; class Bacteroidia; order Bacteroidales; family Bacteroidaceae; genus UBA6382. The sequence goes on along the minus strand of JAGAYF010000039.1, from coordinate 74,887 downwards.
TTGATCTGTCCGCCCAGCCCCACGCGCACCTCGCTCGAGTTGTTGCCGCCCAGCACGTAGCGGTCCTGCACCAGCGCCACGCGGCTGCCCAGGCGGGCTGCCGCCAGCGCGGCGCATATGCCGCTGATGCCGCCGCCCACGACCACCAGGTCATAGTCGCCCCTGTCCTGGGGCTTCCTGTCGCCCAGCAGGGCGGTGCGCAGGGATTGGTACTGGGCCAGCGTGTTGCCCGGCCGCGCGTCGGCGGTGGTCAGGATGACGGCATCGCACCGCCCGTCAAATCCCGTGAGGTCGTGCAGCCTTATCTCGTGGCGGCCCGGGGTGAGGTGTACGGTGCGGCCCTCCTGCCAGTACCAGGCGGCGCGCTCGGCGCGCGTGCTGCCCGGGCAGCCCAGGCCGAACTCAGTGCCGTTGTCCTGTCCGTCCACGATGACGGAGAACACGCCCGGCGTCTTGCCCTCCGACCAGAAGGCGGTCCAGTTCTTGGTACGCACCCACAGGCGGTAGTCGCCCTCGGCGGCTATGTCAAGGGTGGTTGCCGCGTCCTTGGCCAGCGGCGTGCCAATGCCGTGGGCCAGCAGGTAGCTTGAGCCCATTTGCAGTACGAACTGCTGTTCCACCGTCCAGTCGCCCTTGTCGGCAAAGGCGCTGGCCAGGAGCATGATGGAATTGGATGTATTGATGTCCATAGGGTTGTAATGTTTTGGTTTCTTGTGTGTATATAAGGCAGGGCAAATTTACACAATAATGCCGACAGGGCCAAACGCCGCGCCACTTATTCTGCGCCGCGGCCTGCCTGTCCCCCCCCCGTGCGGGCTGCCCGTTGCGCGGCCAGTCACTCGCCTGCCTTGCGGCCCGGCTGGGTCAGCAGCTCGTCGGCCAGCTTGAAGTCGGTGTCCTGCATTTCCCTGAGGAACGGCCGGCTGAAGCGGCACTGCACCCTGACGCGCTTGACCTGGGTGGCGTTGCACTCCTTGGGCGTGTCGGCGCCGCGCGACGTCACCGTGGTGTGAAACGAGGCCCACTCGCCCATCTTGACCGAGTAGCCGCCCTTGAGCAGCCTGATGACCACCTTCTCCAGCTGGGCCAGGGCCAGCTCGGCCTCCTTGGGGTTGAGCGTGGTCTCGTCGCTCAGCAGGCGGGCCACTTCCTTCTCGCCCACCAGGCGGATGCTCTTCACGATGGGGTGGTACTTCACTGAACCGTTGCGCGGGTTCTTCTTCTGTTGCTTTACGTAGATGATAGCCATGATGTATGTGCGTTTTTTGGTTGTTGGTAAATTCTTCTCCTGCCGGTGGGTGGATGCCGCCTTTCGGGGACAGCCGTGCGTCCCTCGGGGCGGTGCTTCGGGCACTGGATGGGTGGTGACATATGCATGTCGTCCTTCGTGACAAGGCATCTCACCCTTCATGACAAGGCACTTCACCGATGCTGACATATGCATGTCACAGGGTGTGACATGCGCATGTTGCAAGGGGTGAGATGCGTATGTCAAGACACATGACATGCGCATGTCATGATTCCCCATGCCGCACCCTTGCCCCGCGTGGATGCCTTTCGGACGGTTTAAAAGGCTCTTTTCCAGATGGATGGAAAGCCTCCTCCTGCCTCCCTGGGGCGGTGCTTGCGACACCCAAGGGCAAAGGTACGCATTATTCTGCGTTCCACCCCCGGCAGGGGACGGGTAATTTTCGGCCGCCGCCGCATTTTGTGTCACCGTTCCGCGGAAAAAGCGTAACTTTGCCTGCAAAATGCACCCCTTGACGATGAAACGACCCAACCTTACCCCCCGCCGCAGGGCCGCCGCGCCCGTGCGCATCCTCATCGTGGTCAGGCGCTGGGAGCTCCTGCTCCTCCTGCTGCTGGCGGTTGCCGGCGTGGTGGGGTGGCAGGTCTACCGCCGCCACTTTGCCAGTACCGACGCCGAACTGGTGAGCACGCTGGGCGGCAACCTGTTTCCCAGCCAGATACTGGCCACGGCGGCCACCGACGAGGCCTTCATCCTGCCGGCCGACACGCCCTACGTGGGCCGCCCCCAGGGCCTGATGGGCATACGCCTCAGGTCGCGCCGCCGCAACACGCACGTCCAGGTCGAGCTGGCCGAGACGCCGTTCTACAGCCGCTCCGTGTCCGAGTTCGTGCTGCCCCGCGCCCATGCCGACTACGTGGTCTATCCCGACGTGGTGTGGAACTATGACGCCCTGCGCGCCAACGTGCAGCCCACGCCCATCAGCGTGCTGGCCCACGTGACCGTGGAGCGGCAGGCACTGCCCCAGGTGGTGCGCACCTTCTCGGTGCGCAGCGTCAACGAGTGCCTGCTGGGCTACTACCGCATGGAGGGCGCGCGGCGCAAGGAGTGGATGAACACGAGGCAGCTCTTTGCCGCCTACGTCAATGAGGACAGCCCCCTCATCGACGAGGTCCTGCGCGAGGCGCTCAACCTGAGGCTGGTGAACCGCTTCATGGGCTACCAGGGCGACTCGGCCCACGTGGTGGCCCAGGTCTATGCCATGTGGAACGTGCTGCAGCGCCGCCGCTTCAGGTACAGCTCCATATCCAACAGCAGCCTGTCGAGCAACATCGTCTTTGCCCAGCGCGTGCGCACCGTGGCCGATGCCCTCAGGTCGGGCCAGGTCAACTGCGTCGACGGCAGCGTGCTCTTTGCCTCGCTCATGCGCGCCGTCAACATCGACCCCATCCTGGTCAAGCTGCCCGGCCACATGTTCGTGGGCTTCTACACCGACCGCAGGCACACCCATGCCCACTACGTGGAGACCACCATGATAGGCGACGTGAACCTGGACGACTACTTTCCCGAGGAGCAGCTGGACTCCACCATGCAGCACCTCACCCAGAACCAGGCCTCGCGCATGACCTTTGCCAAGTCCATGGAGTATGCCGAGGCCAAGTACCAGGCCGCCCGCGGCCAGCTGGCGCGCCAGTCGCAGGGATACATGCTGCTGGAGATAACCGACGCGGTGCGCCGCCGCATCCAGCCCATAGGCAAGTAGAGCAGGCACGGGGCGCACCTCATGAGGTGCGCCCCGTGCCCGTGCCAGGCAGCCCTTATTCCTTGCTGACTGTCCCTTTTCCTTATCCTTTGTCCTTCCCCGCAGGCCCTTGGCCGCCGCCCCCTACATGCTGCCCTGTGCCACCTCCATGTCCAGGCTGTAGGCGGCGGGACGCTTGAGGGTGCGCTCCTGCACGTGCCCAAAGCGGTCGGTGACGCGCACGGTCACGGGCTTGCGGGCCGTGGCGCACTGGGCGCGGAACATGTGCCACGTGTTCTTGGCCGACGAACCGCTGCCCAGGCGGCCGTGCTTCTTGAAGAACGGCACTTCGTAGCACAGCACGTGGTAGGGGTCTTCCGTGTGCACGCGCTTCACCGGCAGGGGCGTTCCGTCCTCCAGTATCTCCACCTTCCACAGGTCGTCGTAGCCGTACACGTTGACCAGGATGACGTTGTCGTGCACCTGGGCGTAGTCCTTGCGGTCGGGATACTGCCGGAACATGGCGCGCAGCGTGGGGCTCTCGGCGTAGTATTTCTTCACCGAGTTCATGTCGTACACGCGGAACTGGCTGTCGTAGGGGGCTTGTATGGACTTGAAGCGCCACTCCACCCTGTCGCCGTCAAACGTCCACAGCGAGTAGCCCGAGGGTGAGCCGTCGCTGCAGTTGTGGCGGCCCGAGAGCAGCCACGAGGTCCACCATATGGCGCAGATGCCGTCGATGTTGTGCTCCATCACGTTGGGCCACTGCGGCAGCTGGGCGCAGTAGTTGTAGTGGGTGTGCCCGCTTAGGAAGTGCACCTGGCGGTAGTCCTTCAGCAGGTCGCACAGGCGTTCCGTGCAGCTGTCCTTCATGTGTGCGTAGGGCTCGGCGTTGTCCTTTGACTGTCTGATGGCCGGTATGTGGAAGCCCACGATGATGGGCGTGTTCCTGTCCCTGACCAGACTGAGGTCCTTCTTCAGCCAGGCCATCTGGTCGGGCGTGATGTAGTCCTCATAGTTGCGCAGGCCCGCTGCGCCCACGGCGTACTGGGCTCCCTCCTTGGGCTCGTTCTTGTAGTAGATGTTGTCCAGCACAATGAAGTGGGCCTTGCCCAGGTTGAACGAGTAGTAGTTGGGGCACACCACGTCGCGCCACGGTGCGCTCGACAGGAAGTCGTTCCGCTCCGCTCCCTGCTGCACGCTCGGGTCGTTGTCGTGGTTGCCTATGACGGGCCACAGCGGCATGGGGTACTGCATCTGCTTGCAGGTGTTCATGAAGTCGTGCAGGCTGTACTTGTTGGCAAACCAGTAGGTGTCCCACGTCAGGTCGCCCAGTATCATGGAGTAGATGGGCATGCCCTCCTCCTGCGCCGCCTTCAGCTCGCGCCCCAGGGCCGGTATGAACCCGTTCCTGAACTGGCTCAGGTCCTTGCTGCGGTGGGCCAGGTGCGGGTCGGCGCCCACCAGCATGCGGAACTTGGTGTTGTTGCACCGCCTCAGTTCGAAGTCGTGCTCCTCGCGCTGTCCCCTGTCGGGCGAGGACAGCCTGGCCCAGAACTGCGGGTTGAACCGGTTCTTCATCCTGGGTTCGTAGCCCGAGGGCAGCGTATAGAATACATAGCCGTTGCGCTTCTCGGACTGCAGTGCATAGCGTCCCTCGCCGTCGGTCAAGGCCACTGCGTCGCCGTCGCTTACGGCCACGCCCTCCACACCCTGCCCTTGGCAGGTGATGCGCCCCGTGATGTTCTGCCCCGCGACGCTGAGGGCCATCCCCATGGTGAGGAGGAAAAAGAATGCTCGAGTATGGATATACATATCAATAAAAGTCTGTAGGTTTACGTAGTGCAAAGGTAGGCAATTAATCCGACACTGCGCTCCCTTTCCCCAGGCTTTCTACCCCGCGGCGCTACTGACATCAACCCACAATCGGCCTGTCATTCGCCCCCTTGCGGCCTGCCTCGCGGCATCTGCGCCATCCCTATATGCCGCCCAAGTGCCGTAAAGAAGCCTTGGTACTGTGAGTTCCATGCCTTGGTACTGTGAGTTCTATGCCTTGGTACTGTGGGTTCCATGCTTTGGTACTGTGAGTTCCATGCCTTGGTACTGTGAGTTCCATGCCTTGGTACTACGAGTTCCAAGCCTTGGTACTGTGAGTTCCAAGGCATGGTACTGGCGGTGTCATGCCTTTTTTCGGTGGATAAAAAGCCTTTTTGTGGCGTGTAAAAAGCCTGGTGGCAGGGAGTTGCATGCCTTGTCGCGGTGATGCGCAAGGCATCAGTCCGTCACGCCTGTGCCTGCTTTGGGGCAGGGGGGCGCGGTGTCAGTTGGAGTAGTCAATGTGCCTGCGGTAGTGCTCAAAGCGCAGGCCGTCGGTGTAGCCGTACCGTGCAAAGATGGACAGGATGTCCTGTTGCTGCTCGGGAGTGAGCATGTTCTCGCCCCAGTCGTAGCGGTAGTAGGAGGTCTTGCTGCCTATGTAGCCCATCAGTTCGGCGTGAAGGGGCGTGAAGTCCTTCTGCTTCACCTCGGCAAAGAGGGGCTTGAAGCCATAGGCCAGTTCCACGATGCGTATCTGCTTGAAGTAGGGACATGCGGCCAGCCTGAGCACGGTGGGGAAGATGCTGAGCCCTGCTGTGTCGCCGTCGGCCAGGCGCTGTCCTGTCTGGTAGCGCAGGCATTGGGCGCAGCGTGGGCACTGGTCCAGGAAGCAGTGCCGCCACGATGGGGGCACGTCGTCCAGGTTGAAGAGTTGTTCAAATTCGGTCATAGCGTTTGCAAAGATACAACTATTTTCCCATACGGAAAGCGGAAAATCCCCGAAGTGCGTGCCGCCCGTGTGACGGATTGTTGCTACCTTTGCACCACGGGCGAGAGAAATTGGAACGCTCTGCGGGGCATCCCTATACATATTATATATATACGAAGCAAAAACAAGAATCTGATGGGAAAGGAAGCAATCATCCTGACATGGGCGGCTTGCGCAGCAGCCCTGAGTGCCTGCGGGCAGGAGGCCAGGCGGTGGTCGGTGCAGGCGGGGCTGGGCGGTGTGACCATGATGGACAACCGCTATGACGACGGACGCCACTATGTGAACGAGGACCAGGGCAACGTGCTTTACCTGTCGGCCGACCGGTGGCTGGGCCGCCGCACGGCATTGACGGGCGGCGTGGTGTGGGAGCAGCAGGGCGTGTTCACCGACTACGCCGGCGGCATCGGGCTGAAGAAGGTAACCATGCTGGGCGTGCAGGCAGGGGCGAAGTACTACTTCCTGTCCACGCGGTGGGTGGTGCAGCCCCATGTGGGCGCGTCGCTCCTGACCAATGTGCTTCACCTGGGGAGCGAGCGTGGCGAGACGCTCGTGGTGACGCAGGAGGGGTATCCTGGGTGTCATGCGCTGATGGCCTACGATGTGCAGTGCCCTGCCCTGAGCCTTTCGCCGAGGGTGGGTGTGGACATCCACCTGCTGAGCAGCGTGTCGCTGTGCGTGGACTACGATTGGCGCATAGGCCTGTGGGGAAGCAACCGAGGCACGCTGCGCTTTACCGACGGGCCGCTCATGGGACAGGCGCTGGGCGTGGACGAGCCCAACCGGCGCACCTGCGTGTCGCTGGGACTGAAGGTAGACCTGCCCGTGCAGCCCGTCTCGTCCCGCGCAGGCAACAACCTGTTCCGCCTGCTATACGGATGGGTGGCCTCGAAGGCCGGGCGGTAGCGGGCAGGGCGTGGGAGAAAGTTGCCCCATCATGCGTAACCCATGCAGGCACATTTCATGCCCCAGGGGCGGCGCGCAATGAAAGCAAATGCGTACCTTTGCACACGCAGATGAAGCCCCAGTACAACCAATTCCAATCTGATGTATACAACGTGGTGGCCCAGATTCCCCCTGGGCGCGTCCTCACCTACGGCCACATAGCCCGCCTGGTGGGGTGGCCCAGTCACAGCCGCCTGGTGGGCCGCGTCATGCGCGAAGTGCCGCGGGAACTTGCCTTGCCCTGCCACCGCGTGGTCAATGCGCAGGGGCGCACAGCCCCCACGTGGCCGCAGCAGGAGCAGCTGCTTCGCGCCGAGGGCGTGGCCTTTGCCCCGTCGGGCCGTGTGCTGCTGATCCGCAGCCTGTGGCATCCCGGGGAGGATGAAGCCTAAGGATGAGGTGCGGGCAGGTTCTGCCTTTCCTATCTTACCAAAACTTTTTTAGTTGAGCCGTCGGGCAGTCGCTGGATGAGGAATCCCTTGGCCTGTGGCGTGCGCGGCATGCCGTCCAGGCCGTACAGGGTGGCAGGCAGCGTGTCCGTGTTCACGGGGCGGATGCCATCGGTCGTCTTACGCGTGTGGCCGAACAGCCATACCAGCCGTTCCCTGGAGAAGGCCGCGTCGCACGTGCCGAAGTGGTCCTTATCTTCCAGCAGGTCAAATTGTGCCTCGCCCCCGAGGGCGGTCAGCGAGCGCACGAAAGCCCCTATCTTGTCGGCATCCATGATGTTGTCCTTGCTTCCGGCAACGGCATAGATGGGTGTGCGGCACACGTTGCCTTCCTCCACCATCAGGGGATTGGCTGCGGCTATGCACGCCGCGGCAAACAGCTGCGGGCAGTCGTTCACCATGCGCCACGCCCCGCTTCCCCCTGCCGAGTAGCCCGTCATGTAGATTCTGTCAGTGTCTATGTCGTGTGTCGTCAGGAAGTCTTGCAGCCATTGGGCCAGCACGTCGGTCATGGGTACGGGCTGCTGGCGCGCGCTTTCGTTCCACACGCGGTCCTTGCCGCATTGGGGCAGCAGGAACACGGCTTTCATCTTGTGGACGCGCAGGTAGGTCTCAACGCTGTCTACGGCCGATGCATCCAACTGCGCCTTGTTGTCATCGCCCCGTGCCGTGCCTCCGTGCAGTTGGATGACGAGTACAGACTTGCCCGCCTGCTCCTGGTTGAGCTTGAGCATGCGGTAGGGGAGGGTCACGCCGGCGTATTCGTAGCTGGCCGGTTCGTAATAGGCTGTTTTGTCATGCTGAGCAAGAAGAAACATGGGCCACAATGCCAGCAGGAAGAACAAAATGCTGATGCGTCGTTGAATCATGGAATCGTGTATCATAGCTGTATCGTTTTCCTGTTTGACAACGACCTTACATCTTGGTTTAAAAACCAGAAGGAAGGGTCTGATCCAGGATGGTCTACCCGTCAATCTTTCCGTCCCAGCCTTGTGCCATGGAGGTGTGCTCGTGCAGTACCTTCCACTGGCCGTCTTGGCGTTCCAGGTAGTCGGTCTGGCGCATCATGAAAGGAGGATTCTGCGAGCCGTCCTTGTTTACCGTGTCCCATCGCTGCACAGAGCACACCAAGGCGGCGTCGCCCAGCAGGCGCGTGCGCATGTCCAGAATCTCCACGGTGCAGCTTTTCAGGTTGCCAAAGGCATCGTCGAATACAGCCTTGGCCCGTTCTGCCCCTACGCAGGCGTAGGGTGCGGCATCAAACCAAACGGTCTCCTGTGTCCAATCCTTGGTGCTGTCTGCACCCGAGAACGAGCGTGCTATCTGGCGCACGATGTCCTCCACCTGTTGTTTGTCAGTCATTGTCGTGTTTTTTTGTTTTATTATTAAGGTAAATCATTCATTGTGCCACCTGCACTTCCGCCAGCTTGGCGCGGTAGTCGGCATTGCGCGCCTTGGTGTTGCTGTCAATGACCATGAGCATGGCGCCGAGGGCCATGAGCGTGATGAGCCAGGCGCGTACATACGTGCTGTCTTTGAAACCCACTACAAGCACGCCGCAGACGATGACAAAGATGGGAAGTACGTAGTAGACGATGAGGTTAAGGTCGTGGTCGCTCTTAGCCGTGCGCTCCAGTTCCGAGGCAACGAAGGCCGTGGGGTTGGCTTCGTACTGCTCCTGAAACGTGCAGATGCGCGGGTGGTTGGCAAAGTACAGGCCGCCTGCCGCAATGATGAGAAACGCGCCGCTGATGACCATGGGCAGCCAGTAGGCACGCGCCATGGACGTCTTGCCCCAAAAGTAGAAACCAGCCGCGCACAGCAGGACGCAAATGCCGACCACGGTGATGGCCTTGGCAGAGAAAACCTCGCTGCGAGCCCACTCCAGACTGTAGTTGATAATTTCCATAGGTGATGTGTTTTGGTTGTTGTTTTTGATTATTTGTCTTTTGCGTGGGCAAAGGTAGTGATTTTTCCCGACAAAAGTCAAAAAACAAGGCGGTTTTGCATGTCGGGGTGAATATTTATTCGTACCTTTGCGGCCGTAAACGAAACCATGTTGAATAAAATAAACACTCAATCGTTATGAACAACAAACTGAGCTTCCATCTCGCTGCGGCCCACGCAGTCCTAATGGTCCTGCTGCTTTTCGGTTCTTGCAGCAACAAGGAACACACGGTAACCGACGTATTTGAAGAAAATGAAATCCCCGAATCGGTCGTCCACGACTTCTTCCGCCGCAACGGCAGGGATGTTAGTGTCACCCAGGCCAGGAACTTCCAGAGCGAGTCGTTCATCTGCATCTACTACACCGACGCGCAGGGAATGTCTGCCGAGAGCCACTATTCCCATGGCGTGTGGCAGCTGGACATGAAGCGGATTACCGACATGGAGCAGATGCCAGTCCGGGTGATTGAGGCATTGCTCAACATGGGCTGGGGCGACATGTGGATGGCAACCTCCGATGACAGGGTGGCGCTCATTGTGCGCAACGGCATTGACCATCAACTGTACGACATGCGCTTCCATACGCCGCAGGCCGACAACTCCTGGCTCACCTGCTACCTGCTCATCAACGAGGACGGCACGGTGCTGGAGCAGAGCCACGACGGATTCAACCGCTCGGAATGGTATCGCAACCTGGACGACGCGCTCGACTTCGTGAGAACCCGCTACGAGGGTTGCGACGTGCGCGGCCATGCCAACCACGCCGGCTATGACGAGTTCTACATCCTGCACGACGGCTACATGAAGCAGGTGTATTTCTACAACAACTACAAAAAGTATAAGAATATGGATGATGCGTGGATGAAGACCGAGTGGGAACTGGATGCCGCCCATCCGCTGCCCGATGCCGTCAGGATGGAGCTGGACAAGATCAAGGCTGACGACACGTCCGACTTTGCATACGACCGCGTCTTCTACCGCGAGACGTTGCATGGCCATTGCTACGGACTGCAGGACAGCCGCCGCGAGGACGCACTCACGTATTGGATACCCGAACCCTGACGGAAATCCGGCCCGTCGACCATGAAGGACAGCCTTTCCTGCTTCTGTGCAGCGAAAGGCTGTCCTTTTTCGTAGTGCCGTGGGCAAGCTGCGCCGCGCGGGCCTTGTGTCACTCCGCGGGCAGTTCCGGGCCGATGGTGTTGGACAGGATATGGTCGCAGCCTATCTTGAGCGCCCATTTCACATCGTCTACTTCGTCGACCGTCCAAGTCTTGACGTACATGCCCTTGGAATGGATGTATTTCACCAGGTTCTCCGACAGGTAGGCAAAGGGCACGGAACAGTCGGTGATGCGTGCCTTGCGGAATATCTCCATGCCGCGGTCCACCTGATAGGTCGACGTCATGCTGCTGATGGACACGATCAGGTTGGGGTCGATGTCGAGCAGGATGCGCAGGGGTTCAATGTTGTCGCACCAGATGGTAGACCCCAGCATGCCGTATGACTTGACCAGGTCGTACACCTGCTGGAAGCGCGTGTTGGGAAAGCGTGCCTTGGTGGCGCAGTCCAGTTCCAGCACGACGTTGTTGGCCTTGCACAGTTGCAGGATGGACTCGAGCGTGCACACGCGCTCGCCCGCAAACTGCTCTCCGGCCCATGAGCCGAAGTCAAATTGCTGCAGCTCCTCCAGTGTGTAGTCGGTGGTGCGGCCCGTGCCGTTGCTGCATCGCTCCAGGGTGGCATCGTGCGAGAGTATGGCCACGTCGTCCTTGGTGAAGGCAATGTCGCACTCAATCATCTTGTATCCCATCTCCACTGCCTTGGCAATGCCCACGTAGGTGTTTTCGGGGTATCCGTTGTAGGCGCGGTGGCACACCATCTGAATGTCTCCGTACCGCCAGTTAATCATGGAGGCATCCGGTACGAAGAACGGCTTGACAAACTGGTCCACGTCATAGTAGCTGCCGGTTATCTGGTCGGCAATGCTGACGCTGTCTATCTCGCTGATGGGAATGCGTATGCTGCCCATGCTCTTGGTGTGGACGAACATGGACTGGCCCAGGCCTGTCAGCGGAACGGCCATGAGCAGTGCCATGAGGAAAGCCTTTGTGCAGGATGTGCGCGGGTTCTTCATAGAGTCTCGTTTTTGGGGAGTGTTAAAAAATTTTAGCTGCAAAATTACGTCAATTGCGGCAAAGTGGCAAAGGAAAAGCACGAAATAATGATGCCGGCCGCCCGGGCGTGAATTCTTACGCCTTGTAGGTGATGCTTTTACGCCTTTCGCAAAATTTTTCAGGCCGCGTTCTTCCGTCTTTTGCGCCTTGCTGTCTTTCCTTGTCCTGGGGTGCGGTTGTTCCATCCCTTCCGCCATGGGGTTGGGCGGCGACTGGCGCGGGCATGTGCAGGGGTGGGGGTTAGATGGAGGGCTGGGGGTCGCGTTCCAGTTGCAGCAGGTATTCCTTGGCCGCCAGGTCGCCGGCGTAGCCCGTGATGCTGCCGTCGCTGCCTATGACGCGGTGGCAGGGAATGAAGATGCTGAGGGCGTTGGCCCCGTTGGCACTGGCCACGGCGCGCACGGCACGGGGGTTGCCCAGCCGGCGGGCCAGTTGGGCGTAGGACAGGACCGTGCCGTAGGGAATGGCCGCCAGCAGTGCCCACACCTGTTTCTGAAACTCCGTGCCCGCCAGGAGCAGGGGCACGCTGAAAGTGGTGCGCTTGCGGCCGAAGTATTCGTCCAGTTGCTGCCGCGCCGTGTCCAGCACGCGGTCGTGGGCGGTGTGGCCGGTGGGGACGGCGTGCAGCAGCCGTTGCAGGCGGCTGTCCACGGCCTGGCGGTTCTTCCTTGACATCCAGTCGCACAGGCACAGGCGGCCGTCGTGCGCTCCCAGCAGCAGTTGGCCGCAGGGGGTGTCGTAGGGTATTGTAAGGATGTTCTTCTGTTCTTTCATCATGGGGCAAAGGTACGCAATTTTGCAGAGAAACTTTCCTGCGCCGAGGGCAAAAACTATGGCATCGTATGGCGAGATTTGAAATAGTTGGTGTAACTTTGCATGGATGAATGCCTCCGTTTTGTCAGTGAACCCTCTGCGGATGTGGCTGTTGGCCTGTGCAATGGCTGTCGGCATGGTGTGCCAGGCCGTTGTGCTGCGCGACGGCAAGGTGCGCTTCACCTTTCCCGATGGCATTCCTGTGGTGATGGCCGACTCATTGCGCCATCTCTACGTGGTGCAGGACGACACGGTGTCGTTTGTGATGCTGCATGTGGCTTTTCCCGACAGCGTAAGGCTCTCGCGCAGTGCCTGCATGCAGGCGCGGGATGACGCTTGGCTGAAGGATGTCCTGCAAGGGGCTGAGGTGACGGGGCGCGAGGAAGGCAGGGGAGAACGCTACGACCTGCTGACAAGCTATGTGTTTCCGCGCCACAAGAAGAATGCCTACATGCGCATCTATCGCTACCTGGAGGACAGCGAAGTGACGCTGCTCCTGGTGCAGCAGTCGCACGAAGACTGGACTCTGGCCCGGCGCGTGGCCCATACCTACCGCCATGCCCTGTCGTGGCAGATGCGCGTGGGGCTGTTGGTGCTGCTGGTCTTCTTTGTGTACGGCATGGGGGTCGGCTGGCTGTTGGTGCGGGAGCATGATGCGTGGAGGGAACTCCTGTGCGGCGTTCTCATCCTGGTGTCCTCGGTGGTCCTGACCGTGGCCCTGCTGCTCTGTTTCATTGACGAATGGAACAGCTGGGCGTATCCGCACTGGATGCTGAACTATGGCGTTTTTGTCCTTCTGGGCTCGGTGGCAGTCTACATTGTGTGTGCATGGTACTTGGTCCGCCACGACGGCGAGACCTTGGCCCAGATAGGCAGCGACATTGGTGAGAACGTGGGCGATTACGTCCGTTCGCTGTTCGGGTGGAACAACCACTCAAGCCATTGAATACGAAGCATTGTAATGAAACAACCATAATAATATGAACATGAAGAAACCCATTGTGATTTTAGCCATGGCTCTCTCGCTGGGAGTCATGCAGACAGCGACGGCCCGCACCATGAAAGTGATGGGGACCGTGACCGACATGCAGGGACAGCCCATCAAGGGTGTCACCGTGAGCGACGGCTTCACCGCCGTGCAGACCGACAATGACGGTAAGTACGCCTTTGTGCGCAACGAGGCCGCCTACTATGTGCACTACTCCGTACCCGCCGACTGCGAAGTGCCCGTGCGCTACGGACACCCCTGCTTCTTCCGCAAGCTGGACCGCGACTCGGTGTATAACTTCCACCTCCTGCGCAAACCAGGCATGAAGGACACCAAGGTGAACCTTTTCTTCATTGCCGACCCGCAGTGCCAGAATCCTCACCATGTGCGCCGCCTGCACAATGAGACCGTGCCCGACATTCGCGAGCATGGCAAGACGCTCCAGGGCGTAAACTATGCCATCACGCTGGGCGACATAGGCTATACCGAGGGCGAGTTTAACACGAACTACATCCTGCCCATGATGCGCGAGGAGATGAAAGAGGAAAACATGGGCATGAAGGTGTTTCAGACCAACGGCAACCACGATCAAATCTATGAGGGCCTGGAACTCAACACGCAGAACCCCCTGCCCATGCAGCGCTACCTGCGCATGTTTGAGGACTTGTTCGGGCCTACCGACTACAGTTGGAATCGCGGCGACGTGCACATCGTTTCCATGAACAACGTCATGTACGACAAGCTCAACACGGCCGGCAAGTACCACGGCGAGCTCACTAAGGAGCAGATGGAGTGGTTGCGCCAGGACCTCAGCTTCGTGCCCAAGGACAAGCTGGTGCTCTTCTGCTGCCACATCCCCATTTGGGGCACGCGCAACACCGATACACTCCTGCAGCTGCTCAGCCAGTTCCCCAACGTCTATATTTACAGCGGCCACATCCACGCCAACCGCCCTGCCCGCCACAAGTATGGCGTGAAGGAGTTCAACCTGGCGGCTGCCAGCGGTTGCTGGTGGTGGAGCAGGCTCAATGCCGACGGCGTGCCCCATGGTTACCAGGTGGTCAACATAGAAGGCAACAAGATTGTGGACCAATACTGGAAGTCAACGCGCTATCCCCGCAGTTTCCAGATTCGTCTCTACAGGGGCGACTGCGTCTTCGGCGGCAAGTATGAACGCGACGAGCTTCCCTTTGGCAAGAAGGTGGTGTTGGCCAACGTCTTTGGCTGGGAGCCCGAATGGAAGGTGGAAGTCTATGAGAATGACAAGCTCATGGGCGAGATGGAGCGCATCAACCCTGACGGAGGCCGCTCGCTCAAGCCCAGCCTTACGTCGTGCCAAGACTGGTGGGCCATTGGCTACCACTGCGGTATCATAGGGCGCGGCAACATAGGCGGCAGCAACCGCAATAGCTACATCTCGGTGTGCACGCACATGTTTAAGTACACAATGAAGAAAGCCAACGCCAAGATTAAGGTGGTGGCCACCGACCCCTATGGCAACCGCTACGAACAGACGGAGATGATAGAGGGCAATGCTTTTGAGCCTGGCAACAAAGTCTACGAAACGGCCGTGTCGCCTCAGTACGACTTAGACCCAGTGTGGGAGTACTACCATTGATGCCCCTGGGCTGCTGCATGTCGTAAGGACGAAGTTCTGTCGCTTCCCGAAATGTCAGTATTTGGCTGTCGGCCGAGGGCGTTGGTCTGGTGGCGACATGTGCAGACTGGAATGAATCATGGGCCTGCCGCAATTTTGCGGCAGGCCCATGATGGTATAAGGTGTTTTGTGCGGAATGGCTTGACTCAGGATGGGTCAGGGACGTGTTTGTCCCTTGCCGTTGATGAGCCACTTGTATGTGGTCATTTCCTCCAGCCCCATAGGTCCTCGCGGTCCTAGCTTTTGGGTGCTGATGCCGATTTCTGCGCCCAAGCCAAACTGAGCTCCGTCGGTGAAGCTGGTCGGGGCGTTCACGTAGACGCATGCAGCATCCACCTGGGCCTGAAAGAGCTGGGCGCGTTCCTCGTTTTCGGTGACGATGCTCTCGCTGTGTCCCGAACCGTATCGGTAGATGTGCTCCAGTGCGTCTTCCATGCAACTTACGGTCTTGATGGCCATTGTGTAGCTCATGAATTCCGTGCCGTAGCTTTCCTCCGTGGCGGGCCGCAGCAGTTCCGAGGGATATTTTCCCTGCAGGGAGACAAAGACAGGCGCGTCGGCAAACAGCAACACCTGTTTGTCGGCCAGCGGAGCGCACAATGCGGCCAGATCTTTCAGGCGGCCTTCATGGATGATGAGGCAATCCAGCGCGTTGCACACGCTGACTCTGCGTGTCTTGGCGTTCAGCACGATGGCCGTCCCCATGTTGAGGTCTCCGTATTCGTCAAAATAGGTATTGACTACGCCCGCTCCCGTTTCAATGACGGGAACTTGTGCCGATTCGCGCACGAACTGGATGAGACGCTTGCTGCCGCGCGGTATGCAAACGTCAATGTATCCCACGGCGCTGAGCATCTGGGCCGTTGCCTCGTGCGATGCCGGCAGCAACTCGACGAATGAACTGTTCAATCCCTGCTGGCGCAGCACGTCATGGATAATCCTGATGGCAGCGCGGTTGGAGTTGTCGGCATCCTTGCCTCCCTTCAGTACGCAGGCGTTGCCGCTCTTGAAACAGAGGGAGAACACGTCGAATGTCACGTTGGGACGGGCTTCATAGACCACGCCAATGACTCCGAACGGCACGCTCACCTTGCGCAGCTGCAGTCCGTTGGGCAACGTCCTGTTGAGCAATGTCCGTCCCAGGGGGGAGGGCAGCTCGCTCACATGGCGCATGTCGGCGGCTATGTCTTCAAGCCTTTTTTCCGTGAGTTGCAATCGGTCGTACAGGGGATTCTGCCTGTCCATTCGGCTCAGGTCCTCGGTGTTGGCCATCAGCAGTTCCCCTTTCCTTGCCAGGATGGCATCGGCCACGGCGCAAAGGACTTGGTCCTTCTTCTCGTCTGAAATCAGCCCCATCTCGCGGCTTGCGGCCTTGACTTTCTGGAATGTCTGTTGCATGATGTGTAGGAATGAAACGGTTTATTCTATGTATAGATAGTTGTAGTGTACCAAGGGCCTTACATTGTGTTCCCCTATGAGCCGGCGGGCTTCTTCGCTGCTGTATCCCGAGCGTCCTATGGCAATGTGCTCCCCATTTTCATTGATGATGTGAATGATGTCTCCCTCTTCAAAGTCTCCTGCAATGCCAGTCACTCCCACCATCAGCAGGCTGGTGGCTTCTTTTCCCAGCAGTGCTTTCTGGGCTTGCGTGTTGATGCGCACTTCCCCCTTGGCAAAGCTGCTGCTGTGGGCAATCCATTTCTTGACGTTGGAGATGCCTTCCTCGTTGGGCAGGAAGCGGGTGTGTAGGGTTTCGGCAGGATTCTTTATCAGTTGTATGAGGATGTTTTCCTTCTTTCCGTTGGCAATGATGACGCTGATGCCTTCCTCGGCCACCTGTCGGGCAATGTGGCACTTCGTCAGCATGCCCCCGCGGCCGAAACTGCTTTTCTCCGTCTTGATGTGCTGCGTCACGCTCTCGCCGGTGCGGATTTCGCGTATCACCTGCTTGTCCGCATTGTATATTCCGTCCACGTTGCTGAGGATAATCAGGGTCTCTGCCCCCATCATCGATGCGATTAGCCCCGACAGTTCGTCGTTGTCGGTAAACATCAGTTCCGTTACGCTCACGGTGTCGTTCTCGTTAACGATGGGAATCACGCCGTTCTCCAGCATGACCTCCATGCAGGCCCGTTGGTTCAGGTATTCCTGCCTTGTCCCAAAGCTTTCCTTCATGGTCAGCACCTGTCCGGCGTGTATGTTGTATTCTCTGAACAGGTCATAATACAAGCTAATGAGCTTGGCCTGTCCCACGGCCGAGAACAATTGCCGTTGTTCCACGCTGCCCAGCTTCTTGTTCACCTTTAGTTCGCTCCTTCCGCTGGCTATCGAACCACTGGATACCAGGATGACTTCATAGCCATTCTGTCGCAGCCACGCTATTTGGTCCACGATGGCCGACATGCGTGTCACGTCCAGCTTGCCGTTGGGGCGGGTCAGCACATTGCTGCCCACTTTCACTACGATTCTTTTCTTTGCGTTATTGTTCATGGTGCAGGAAGATGTTGGGGTGTTTACCCTATGATGCGTTGTCGTTTTTGCGTATCTCCACGCGGCGAATCTTTCCGCTGATGGTCTTGGGCAGTTCGTCCACAAACTCAATGATGCGTGGGTACTTGTAGGGAGCGGTCTCGTGCTTGACGTGGTTTTGCAGTTCCGCTATCAGTTCAGGTCCGGCCTTGTCTTTCCATCCCTTGCTGAGTACGACGGTAGCTTTGACCACCATGCCGCGTATTTCATCGGGCACGCCCGTAATGGCGCATTCCACTACGCTGGGATGCGTCATCAGTGCGCTCTCCACCTCGAAGGGACCTATGCGGTAGCCGCTGCTTTTGATGACATCATCCACGCGTCCCACGAACCAGTAGTAGCCATCTTCGTCTCTCCAGGCCACGTCGCCTGTGTAGTAGATGCCGTCGTGCCACACTTGCCGTGTCAGTTCTGCGTCCCTGTAGTATTCCTTGAACAAGCCTATGGGCTTATGATCGCCCGTCCTGACCACGATTTCCCCTTTCTCTCCGTCTTCACAGGGAGTCCCGTCTGCACGCAGCAGGTCTATGTCATATTGCGGGTTGGGCATCCCCATGCTGCCTGGTTTCGGCTTGATCCACGGCATTGTGCCCAGCGTCATGGTCGTTTCCGTCTGTCCGAATCCCTCCTTCAGTTCTATGCCCGTCAGGTCCAGGAACTTCTTGTACACGGCGGCGTTCAGTGCTTCGCCTGCGGTGCAGCAATATCGCAGTGAGGACAGGTCATATTGCGAGAAGTCCTCATGTACCAGGAAACGGTACACCGTAGGCGGGGCGCACAGCGAGGTAATGTGGTATTGCTCTATCTTGTGCAGGATTTTGTCGGCTGTGAATTTTTCGTGGTCAAACACAAAGATGGCAGCCCCCACGAACCATTGGCCGTACAGCTTGCCCCATGCCGCTTTCCCCCATCCCGTGTCGGCCACGGTCAGGTGAATGCTGTCTTCGCTCAGGTTATGCCAGAAAGCACCCGTTGTCAGGTGGCCCAATGCATAGAGGAAGTCGTGCGCCACCATCTTGGGTTCGCCGCTTGTGCCGCTGGTAAAGTACATCATCATGATATCCTCATTGCGGTTGCCCCGGGCAGGCCTGACAAAGGCTGGTGCGTCATCCCACTCCTTGTGCCAGTCGTGGAAGCCCTCGGGTACGTGCGGTCCTACGCTGACAAGCGTCTTTACCGTCGGGCTGTCGGCTTGGGCAGCCTGCACTTGTTCCAATACGTATTCGTCGCCCACGCAGATGATGGCCTTCACGCTGGCTCGGTTGTTGCGGTACACAATGTCATGGGCCGTCAACATGTGCGTGGCAGGGATGGCCACCGCCCCAATCTTGCACAATGCCAGGATGGAGAGCCAGAATTCATACCTGCGCTTCAGTATGAGCATCACCATGTCCCCCTTGCCGATGCCCAGGCTCATGAAGTAGCTGGCGGCACGGTCGCTTTGCTTTTTCAGGTCTTCAAATGTGAATGCAATGCACTCATCTTCCTCGTTGGTCCAGATGAGGGCCTTCTTTTGTGGCCGTTCCCGTGCCCATTCGTCCATGACGTCATAGGCAAAGTTGAAGTTTTCGGGAATGTTGAAGTGCAGGTTTTTTATGTAGTCTTCCTGTGAAGTGAATTGGGTCTGTTTCAGAAATCGTTCAATCATTTTCTTGTAGGTCTTTTCTATATGATGATTGCCAGGAAATAGACAGGTTCGTTGTCCAGGGCCTGAAAGCAATGCGGTTGGTGGGCGTCGAAGTAGATGCTGTCCCCTGGGTGCAGGTCCATGACCTTGTCGCCGATCACGACTTCCAGGTGACCGCGGAACACGAAGTCAAATTCCTGCCCGTCATGTACGTTTTGGCTGTGCCTTTCCCCGTTGGGGAGCGGATCAACCTTGGTCATGAAGGGTTCTACCTTGCGTCCTCTGAATCCGTGGGCCAGGTTCTTGAATTCATAGCCCTTCCGCCTGTCCACGCTCATGCCTTGTCCGCTGCGTGTCAGGAAGTATCGGCTGGCATTCGGTTCTTCGCCGAACAGCAGGACGTTCAGGTCAATGCCGAATCGCTTCGATATCTTGCTCAGTCGGTACACCGAGGGGTCGGCTTCGCCTGCTTCTATCTTCTCGTAGTGTTCCAGCGAGATGTCGCACAGTTCCGCTATCTCCTTGGCCGGGATGTCCAGCACTTCCCGCAGCCCTTTCAGGCGTTGTCCTATTTGTTTGATGGCATCATTCATGTTGTAATGGATATTTCAGGCATCGTCGGATTTTTGGGGCTCTCATCGCAACCCGGCCCTGCCTGCGTTGGGGGGATGTCCTTATTTTGCACCGGCCTTCAGCCCGCGTATGACCGCACTGGAGAATCCGGCATGTTCCATTTCGTTCAGTCCCTTGATGGTCACGCCTCCTGGCGTGGTCACTTGGTCTATCAGTGATTCAGGATGGGCACCTGTGGCCTGCAGCAGTTCCACTGCGCCTTTCACTGTCTGACTTACGATGCGCTGGGCATCCTGAGCTTTGAATCCCAGTTCCACTCCGCCCTCCACGGCGGCCCTGATGTACCGCAGTGCATAGGCTATGCCGCATGAGGCCAGCGTTGTGCCTGCCCCCAGCAGCCTTTCTTCCGTGACCAGCGAACTCCCCATCTTGTCAAACAGGCCGCTGATGCAGGCCGTCTGGGCATCACTGGCTTTCACGGGAACGATAAAGGTCATGGAACTCAGTTCGCTGATGCCAATGTTGGGAATGACCAGGAAGTAGGGTGGCAGTGCGGGCTGACCATCCTTTTCCAGCCAGCCGTTGATTTGGCCCGATGTGATGCCGGCAGCCACTACGACCAGCATTTGCCGGTCATATTGGAGCGCATCCTTGATTTGCAGGAGCACACGTTCGGTTATCCAGGGTTTGACGACCACCATGACCACGTCAGCCCCCTGTACGGCTGCATGGTTGTCCGTCGTCGTGCGTATGCCACGGTCGGCAAACCGTTTCAAAACTTCTTTGCTGGCATCGGCCACGCACAAACCGGCGTTGTCAAAGTCGTGGACTTTCAACAGCCCCTCTGCAATAGCACCACCCATGGCACCTGCTCCTATAATGCTAATCTTCATTGTTCTGTAAAAGGCTTATTTTGTTCATTACAAAATTACTGAAAATTGCTTTTTTGCTGAAAAATGT
Source organism: Bacteroidaceae bacterium (assembly GCA_017940605.1). Taxonomy (GTDB): domain Bacteria; phylum Bacteroidota; class Bacteroidia; order Bacteroidales; family Bacteroidaceae; genus UBA6382. Next base: position 54,426 of record JAGAYF010000039.1, on the reverse strand, counting down.
AGACTTTTTTTGTTTTCCCGTATAGATAAATGTTGATGGGAATACCCATTATTGCTAAGAATAGGGATGATTTTCACATGAAACGGTTTCTTGCATAAAAATTCCCGCTCGTTCCCTTTGTCTGCTCATCTTTCATGGGGAATGTGCAGGACGAGACCCTGTAAGGCATGGCCTTTTCCGTCCTTGCAGAAAAGAGTGCAGACTAAGGTTGAACCTAAGTAGGAGTAAGTTGGAAATTAGAGGGAGTAATTTTAAAAAACTCGGGGAGTTTTTTAAAAAAGTCCCCGAGTTTTTTTGCGCAACTAAATTACCCCTCTAAGTTAGAGGGGGTGACCCGCAGGGTCGGGGGCGTGTGTTGTGAGAAGTGACTGAGAAGTGTGTTACTTGTTGTCTGTGCCATGGGCGCAGCAGTATGCCTGTGGTGACTCACCGACACACTCCTTCGGCCCTACGGGCCACTTCCCCTATCTTAGGGGAAGAGTCTCGATATTTAAGAGACCCCTCTGTCTAAGTTAAAGGAGCAAATTGCTCCCCTAAGCTAGGGGAGCTGTCACGGAGTGGCTGAGGAGTGTGTGCTTAAAAGGAGAATGCACCATATAGTAAATTGCTCGCGGTGACTCACCGCCACACCCCATCGGCCCTAGGGCCACTTCCCCTAGCTTAAGGGAAGAGTTTCGATATTTAAGAGACCCCTCTGTCTAAGTTAAAGGAGCAAATTGCTCCCCTAAGATAGGGGAGCTGTCACGAAGTGACTGAGGAGTGTGTATCTTCAGGTCATGTGTACGAGAAGTGACTGAGGAGTGTCTGTCCCTATGGCGTATGTACGAGGAGAAACGGAGGAATGTGGCTGGCAGGTCAGGCTTCCAAGAGGACTTTTTGTTCCAACAGGAGTTGGCGCAGGGCGTGTCGGCTGATGTGTCGCGGCGTGTTGCTCTCCTTGATAGCCACAGCGGCGGCAGCACCCGCACCTTGTCCGGTCACGATGCACGTGCCGATGACGCGTGCATCCTCTACCAACCCATCATCAAAGCTGAAGCAGCGGCCTGCAGCTAGTAGCCCGTCAATGTGTTTGGGCAGCAGTGCACGGTAGGGGATTTGCCAGAAAGGACGGTCGTTCGACTTGATCTTTCCGCCGTGATAGGGCACGGAAGTCCACGAGCCACTCATGCCAATGGCATCGTCAAATTGCTTGTAGGTCATGCTGTCCTCCAGCGTCAGCTGATATTCGCCCTCCATGACGCGCGACATGCGCACGCCCAACTGGCTGGCGGTGTCCATGAGGAATATCTTTTCATACCCAGGTGTTTTCCTGATGGCTTCATACTCTTCCCACACCGCCTTGCGGTGTTCCACTTGCAGCTTGCTCAGGTTCATGACGTCCAGGCAGGAGGACTTGGGTCCGGAACTCGAACCCTCCCACTTCACATAGGTGTTGGGGGTCGGTGTCTTCCATCCCAACTTTTGCTTTGTGTACCCAGGGGCGTTCTTGTCAATGGTGTCCACGTTTCCAAAGCGTCTTGGCAGGCAGATGCGGTGCTGTACCTCCCTGTATTTCTCGCCGGCCCAGTGAAACACGTCGCCGTCGCCCGTGCAGTCAATCACCACGTTGGCCAGGATGGCCTGCCTGCCGCTCTTGCTCTCAATGAAGATGCCGCGTATCGTCCTGCCGTCCATGATAGCCCCCGTGGCCCATGCATGGTACACCATCCTAACCCCCGATTCCTCAATCATGCGGTCCAGCATGTACTTGGCCGCCTCGGGGTCGACCAGCGGATTGCGCTCATAGATGACCATGTTCTTTTCTTTCAGGCGGTCGGTGATTTCCTGTCCTATGCCCCGTATGACACGCGTCGTCTTTCCGTCGCGTCCCAGACCGTGCGTCGACAGCAAGGGCAGGATAAGGCCGCCCGTCCACAGTCCGCCCAAGTGATTGTAGCGTTCCACCAGGCAGGTTTCTGCCCCTCCGCGGCTGGCAGCAATGGCGGCTGCTGTTCCGGCAGGCCCGCCGCCCACCACCAGCACGTCGGTGCGCAGCAGGATGGGTATCTGCTTCGTGGGTTCGGTCACAAACTTTCCGTCTTCCTGAAAGGTTTCTTTCTTCTTGGCCGTTGTTGTTTCTTGTCCGGCGGCCATGAGGCCGGCACTTGCCAGGGCTGTCTTTAGGAAATCTCTGCGTTTCATAGGGGGTAGGATGAACTGTTCTTGGAAATTTTGCTGCAAAAATAACAAATAACATGAAAACGTCCAAAAATGAAAAGGTTTTCCAACTTGTTTTTATCGAAAAAGGCGAAAAATGAGCAGGCAGGAATGTTTTTTCGTGGGAAATGCGTCTTTGTATGATGGGAAAACATTATTTTTGTGACCTTAAAAACGCGAACTCGTGTACCCAAGGAAATAAAGTTAAGAACAGAAGATGATTCAGACATCTATTTAAATATGTATAGGGATATGAAAAAGCAATTCTTTAAAGTATGGATGACGTGTATGCTCATGGGCTTTCCGTTCATGGCGTGGGCGCAGACGAATGAAACGTTGGTGGCGACGTATTCTCTGACCAGATATGTAGATGATTCTCCCGGTGATGAAGATGACGGTAGTCCAGAATATCCTTGGCGGGCATACATTCCATATTTCGATGCAAGTGTATATCAGGATGGACATCATTATCGTATTGAGTGGTCCTATGAGTTAAATGATGAGGAACATGGTGGCCCTTATACAATGACTGAATCGTTGGCTGATGGATATTTCTATAGAAATGTAGAGCGGATACCCATAGGAGATGGAGGAGAATATACAGAAGAATACGAAGAGTATTTTGAATGGGATGTAGCTGAAGGTGTATATTTGGAAAAACCCCATATAACTCCGATATATGAATATGATGAACTCTTAGGCCAGGATGTTCTAATGAATCCAGATGAAGTGAGTTCTTGGAAATTCGAATATTGGGTGGGGCATCCATTAGATATTTCGAATGCGGAAGTACGAGTATATGAAATGGAAGAATGATTCAACTAAAAACAACAACAATAATTTCTAAAACAAAATGCGTATGAGAAAAACTTTTTATTTTTGGCTTGCCTTTCTGGCATGCTTTGTGAGCATTGCACAAACGGCGATGGCGGCAGTGTATGATCCGTCGAAGAACGTCAATACAGAGGTGAAGGATGGATACTACCGAATGGTTCTGCGAAATGCAAAAAGTGCAGATACAAAAGAAGACAAAGACGGTACGACAACGACCGACTGGGCCTTATTGATTAAGTATAGTAAGTCCTTAGGCTATAATACAACGATGGTTACACCATTGCGGGATACACTGACAAGTAAAAACATAGAACTGTTTGGCATAGATAAGTTGGACCGTAACCTTAAGATGGCGACTATTTGGCACATTACCAAGGCCGATTCCGTGGATGGGCAGCCTACCTACCACTTGAAGAATTGTGGTCCGCAGGACGAAACCTACTTCTATCCTTTAGTTGAGGTTTGTGGCCAGAGCAATATTTACGCAACGACCAAGGAGCAATGTACTTTCTTTGCACGCACCAAATCATGGGGCTCTTCTGATGCAACAGAAGGAACGGTTCAACATGGAATGCAGACATTGGACAAACTATTTACGGCCAAGGAAGGCGGTGTCATGTTTGTGCCAACGGTCAATACGTGGCGTTGTCGTTTGGGCAGTGATAAACTGGTGAAGTTGAATGCTAAGGACAATACAACCAATTCCAGTTTCGAACTGATTCCTGTGGATCTGGGCGCTGACTCGGCATGGATTGCACTCAATGAAGTTTGTACAGATGCCAAAGGCCTTCAGCTGACCCAAGGAAACAACCCCGGGCAGGTGAGTGATGCAGCCGCATTTGCTGAATTTACCAAAGTATTGGATGAAGCCATTGACAAACGTGACGAAGGGGCTACCGATGAAGTGTACAAGGAGCAATTGGAAAAACTTCAGGCTGCCATTGAAAAAGTGAAAGGGGCAATCAATCCTTTGAAGGACGGATATTACTTTGTGCGTATCAGCGATGTGTACAGCGCAGCCCAAGGTTGGCCGACCGACAAAACAAAATGGATGGTGCCATTCATGGATTATGCAGAGCGTGAAAAGCTGACGGCCAAAACCATAACGAATGCGACAGGCGCGACCACGGCTTGGGCAAACAGTCATAAAAACTATACCGACGATGCATGGTGGTTGGGCCAAGGGGTGGATGAAAGCACCAATGAAGACCTTGGACAGCAGTATATTTGGCACTTTAAGGACCTGGGCAACGGAAGATATGTCCTGAAGAACTGTGCCGAGAGCAGCTGGAGCGGAGACTCTACCTACTTTGCTCCCTTTGTCTATTCATTTGGTTTCAGGAACAAGGGTGAGAAAGTATGGACGCAGTTCAACATGACGGGTACGGCGCGCACCCATTTTGAGGCCCGAAACATAGGAGGTAACGAATACCGTTTCTATATAGACGAGAATCCGCTGGGCATCCAGTTGGGAGATAATTCTTTCCTGACAGCCAACTCCAACAGTGCCAACCTGGGCCGTCGCTGGATGATAGAGGCTGTTCCTGCCGAGCGCATTACGCCCAAGTTTCTGCTGAACGAAGCCATTACGGAAGCGGGCGGCATTGTAAATGACTGGGCACCCAGTGAAGGTACGCCGGGAACGCTGAAGATGAGCATTGCCAAACCGATGTTGGACGCATTGGAAGCTGCCCGCAAGGTATATGCCGACGGCGGTGACTACGCAAGTGCCGCAGATGCGCTGAATGCAGCCACCGATGCCGTGAAGGAGCAGCTCAAGGACACGCTGGCCGCTTCGAATGATTTTGATCCGAACAGCTACTACCGTTTTGTCAATGCCGACTATCGCTTCAAGAGCAAGCAAGGAAAGGTGGCTGGCTTCTATGCCGACGATGACAACCTCCTGTATTGGGATACCAACATGGATGAGGATGCCAAGAACCCCAACCGTTATTTCCGCGTGATTCCGCAGGAGAATGGGATGTATGCCATTCAGAACTTGGGAACGGGCAAATACATTGTAGGAACGGTCAACTATGTACGTACCATCGGTTTGGACAAAGAGCCTAAGCCAATGACGATGACAAACAGCATTTGGACCAGCGACCTGTGCTTCAATGGTGGTAACCGCCAGGGTACGACGGGTAAGTTTGAGATTTTTGCAGAAGCTAATCCAGCCATGGGGGCTTACTCTTTCCATCCCTATGGCGCAAGCTCAGGTGGTGCGACAGGTCCGACGCGCGTAGAAACGTGGAGAAGCACGGATGGTCAGCTGGGAGCATGGAAAGTGGAGAAAGTCTCGGATGAAGAATTCCTGAAAGAGATTGTAGCGGCCGGTAACCAAAAGGCATTGAACATTAAGTGCCAAGATGAAATTGACGATGCCGATGCTACGTTGGACAAGGCATATACTTATGACATGGATATGAGCCAGCCGTTGATTACCAACGCTGACGGAAGCGACCCTGCTAACTGCCAGATATCGACCAATGCGCCTCACCAGTTTGACTATGCGGCCAATCCCTACAAGTTTGAATACTTGATTGACCCGAATGCCAACAAGTTCTGGATCTCCAGTCACAATGCTGCCACGCAGCCTACCGACGGTTGGCCACACTATGTGCAGTTTGACCTGAAGGCCAATCCCCAGAAGGCCATTCGTTTCTTCTACTCCATGCGCCGCGACGACAAATTCTCGCCCTATGACAACCTGCAGGCTGACTTAGGCCAGGCACAGCGCCCCATAGAATTTGACGTATATGCCACGAACGACACGGCCAACGCCGATTCCTGGACTTTGGTGAGGAAGTTTGCCAACCTGCCCTATACCGACAATGTGCAATACCGCAAGTTCTTCTCGCCGGCCGTTGTCATGGACCAGCCCTATCAGTTCATCCGTATTGCCGTGCCGCACACAATCAACGACAGCCAAACGAGTGGCAACGTATATTGGGCAGCTGGCTTCCTGCAGTTGTACGAAGCCAAGTTGAATGAAGAAAATTCCGCCTACAACTATGTAAGTGGCATGAAGGAAGCCGTGACAGAACTGAACGCTGCCATGGCAACGGCCAAGACCCAGTTGGAAAGCGGCAACGTAAGCGAGGCAGCCGTCAATGCTATCGTGGATGCCAAGTCCAAGATCAATGAACTGGCTGTGGATACCATGGATTTGTCGCTGGCCTTGATAGAATTGAAAGTCTTGAGGGACTCTGTCCATGTGGCTGCAAACGAAAAAGATTTGCAGTATGGTGAAATTACCACGGCTCAGAAGGCAGAGTTTGATGCCTATGCCAATGAGAAAATCTATAACCTGATGTCTATCAAGCCGACCAAGGAAAGTGTGGAGCAGGCCAAGAAGAACATTCCCGAGGTAATGGCGAAACTCCAGTCCATGCGCAAGACGTTTGAACTGAACAAATGGTACTACATCACGGGTACGGAAACAAGCATGGCTTCGATAGCATTCACTGCTACGCCCTCTGTTGACCGTTCCTATGTCCGTACGAAAGCTCCTACGTGGAGGTACGGCCATGCCCTGATGGCTACCGATGCCAACGCGCAGAATCCTTGGCAGAGCGATGCCTTGGCATACAAGGTAGGTCCTGTTCGCTACGGATACTATTGGAACTTTGCCGCCCTGGATGACGAGCATTGGGGTGACATGCCTTTCTCCGTGGCCGGCGGACGCGACTTTGCGAATGTGACCGAGGACAACGGCGACGGTACAACCACTACCTACGTGCCTGACTTCTCTAATGGTAACCTTTCTGATGCCTATGCCAATCCCTACGCCATGTGGCGCATCGTGAAGATGGAGGGTGAGGAGAATGCCTACGCCATCCAGAACCGTGCCACGGGCTTGTACCTGGGCCGCAACCAAGATGCTGACTGGTATGTGACGCAAAGTCTTGTGCCCATGCCGTTGGGCATCAACATCCTGGGCAGCGGTGAGTTTGAAATCGTGACCGACACCGTTACCAACAAGTATACCAATGGCAGCGGCACTGAGGTGACGCTGAAAGGCAAGCCTTTGCACTATCAAGGCAGCGACCTGCGTGCCGTATGGTGGAGTACCAACAACGCCAACGGAATTCCCAGCTTCAGCGATAGCGGTCAGGGTTACCGCACTTCTTCAGCTTTTACCTTCGAGGCAGTGGAAGATCCCGATGCGGCATTGAACTTCCCCGCACTGAACGATAACATCCAGATCAAGACCTTCCCGTTTGCCGTGGCCAACATTGAGGCCGAGGACGAGAACTTCAAGAAAGTCCCCGTCAAGACCTACGGCCTGAAGAGTGCCACTGTGGACAACGCAGCCGACTCCATCAGTTCCGTCGTACTGTACGAGAAGGCTTCCTTTGAGGCCGGTGAGCCGTTCGTGCTTGTAACGGGCAATCCCGCCACAGCACCGACGGTCGATGAGGTGCTCCACGATTCCATCAACATGATAATCACTCCCGTGGCCATCGAAGACTACAACACCACCGAGCCTAAGACGGCCAATGGCCTTGTGGCCAGCCTCTCCGGCACGCAGTTGCTGAAGAAAGGCCTTGGATTGTTTGAGAAGGGCTTCCTGACGGTGACCAACGACAGCGTAAGCGTGTTGGTGGCTGGCCAGACGGGTTACATTGACCCATTGCAGGTACAGGATATCGACACTGGCAGCGCCGCCACCCTGACTGTCAAGGGCAATGGCATCCTGGATGCCATCCGTACTGCCATCATCCGCCAGAGCAGCGAGTATGTCAATGTCTACAGCATAGACGGACAGTTGCTGCGCCGCCATGTGAATGCCGCTGACGCCACCCGTGGCCTGCAGAAGGGCATCTACATCGTGGGCAAGCAGAAAGTGTCGGTGAAGTAGGCTGCTGAACCGAACTGATACGCCAAAGTGCCTCGCACTTCCCCATGCGGAAGCCTGCGAGGCACTTTTCTTGTGCCGTGGTTGCGGGCATTCATGCCCTGTCCCCGTGCGGGCCTCCTTCCTCCCCACCACGGCCGCCGTCGTGGCAGGGGAAGAAAGCCCCCTCATTCGCCGAAATCCCGACACAAGGGACGGAAGGCCAGGGGCAGGCATGACGAACGCCCGTCTTCGGCTGGTGTGAAGATGGGCGCAGTGGATGAATAGCAATACAGTGGGGAAAGGAAAAAGCAAACGGCGCGGCGGCTACAGGTCGTTGCGGATGATTTTTCCCTTTTGCATGACAAATTGCAGGTTGGTGTCGCTGTCGTAGATGCAGAGGTTGGCATCGTAGCCCTTGCGCAGCATGCCCACGTGGCGGTCCTCGCCCATGATGCGTGCCGGCGTTTCGGAACTCATGCGGACGGCATCGGACAGGGGGATGCCCACTTTCTCGACCATGACCTTGATGAGGCGGTCGCTGGTGGCCACGCTGCCTGCCAGGGCCGAGCGGTCGGCCAGCTTGCACACGCCGTCCTCAATGATGACGCGCGGGTCGAACGCCTCGTTGCTGTCGCTGCACGAGCAGGCCAGGGCATCGGTGATGAGCGCCGTGCGCTCCACGCCCTTGAACAGGTAGATCATCTTCAGGATGGTGGGTGGCACGTGTATGCCGTCGGCTATGACCTCGACGGTCATGTCGGGAATGGCGTAGATGCTCTCCACCGTTCCTTCGTGCTTGTATTCCCTCACCTTGTGGAATCCCGTCATGGCGTTGTAGAAGTGTGTGGCGTGGCTGAAGCCGGCTTCGTAGGCGCGGCGCACGTCATTCCACTCGGCCTTGGTATGGGCAATGGCCGGCAGTACGCCGTGGCGCACGCAGCACTGGCCAAACTCCTCAGAACCGCGCAGCTCGGGCGCTTCGTCCCAGCGCTTGATGCAGCGGGTGCTGCCGAGTATCATCTCGTAGTCCTCCTTGATGGGGGGCGTAATGTATTCGGGCATCTGTCCGCCTGCCTGTTCCTTGTTGAAATAGGGCCCTTCGATGTGCAGTCCCAGTATGGGGGTCGCCTCGTCCTGCATGAGTTTTTCCGTGGTGGCCACGGCGGCCTGTATCATGGGCACGCTGCATGACGAAAGGGTGGGGTAGATGGCTGTCGTGCCGTGCTGCATGTGCACGTCGATGGCGCGGCGGAAAGCCTGCTCCGTGCCCTCCATGAAGTCAGCACCGCCACCGCCGTGGACATGCAGTTCGATGGCTCCGGGCACGATGTTCATGCCCCGTGCGTCGACAAATGTCTGGCACTCCGGCGGAGTGTTTTCGTTGTCGGAAACCTCGATGATCCTGCGGTCTTCCACCAAGATGCTTCCTCCCCTGAGCCAGCCCTGTGGCGTGAGGATGCGTCCGTTGGTTATTTGTGTGATGTTTCGACCCATTGCGACTGGATTGAATTACAAAGGTACGAATTTATTTGCAAGTGGGCCATGGGGAGAAAGGTTTTTTGTGCACATTGTTACTTTTTTTAATAAAACGGGGCAGCTTCTGCCTGCCAGTGCCAACGGGCATGGCGTTGGGAGGCCGGCGTGGTGCGGCCGCCAGGTGGGTTGGCCTGAACGCGTTGGGCAGCACCATGCAGCGCAGGGGCGTAAAAGCCCGGCCAACAAGGCGTGAAAGGCCATCGGATGCGGCCCAAGAATTTTTCGATGGGGCGTAATCATCCAGCTTTTACGGGGCGTTGTGTGTGCATTGCGCCCCACAGGGGCTTCCGTCCTGTCAGGGGACGGGTGCTATGTGGTTGGCGATGAGGATGTGGCGCGATTTTTTGCGCCGGCAGGAGGCAGGGGTGAAGATTATTGCCTAATTTTGCGGTGTCTGCCCAGTGCAGACGCAATGTATGGACTGCAAGAAAATCTTTCTGGTATGGCTGGCGGCCGTCCTGGTGCAACAGGCATGGGGGCAGGCGCGCATTGGGCTGAACGGCACGCCCAAGGTGCAGGCGGTGCAACCCACGGAACGCCCCGTGGCATCGCCCTACACGGCTGAGGATTCGGCGCGCTACCGCCGGCTGATACAGACGGCCTACCACGCCCTGCAGAACGACTCCTTTTCCGTGGGCAAGTCGCGGCTGGAGCAGGCCCTGAAGGTGCTGCCCAAGATGCCGTCGAATGTCGAGGTGTACTATGAACTGGGCCAGCTGGAGGAGCGCGAGGGCAGGCAGCGCAGTGCACTGGACCTGTATGGCAAGGCCATCAAGTTCAACGGCAGCTACGCCAAGCCCTACCTGCGCCGCGGCGGGCTGTACCTGCTGCTGGGCCAGGCGGCCGATGCCGTGGCCGACTTTGACAAGGTGCTGCATCTGTCGCCCAAGGACGAGGATGCACTGTTCTTCCGCGCCTGTGCCCATGCCGACATGGGCCATGTGGCCGCCGCAGCCGCCGACTTCGGCGCGTTGCTGGCCCTGCATCCGCTGGACGAGCGCGCTTCCTATGGCATGGCATTGCTGGACGTGCAGCAGAAGAACTGGCAGCAGGCCCTGCAGCGCATGGATGCCCTGATAGGCCGCCATCCCAACGACAGTCGCTACTATGCCAAGCGGGCCGACATTGAGGAGGCCCTGGGACAGGAGGCTGCGGCCGCAGCCGACTGGGCGCACGCCACGGACCTGTCTCCCAAGGACGCTGCGTTGCTGAAGGGCCACGCCCTGTTCCTGGCCAGGCAGGGGCGCAGGGAAGAGGCCCTGACGCTGCTGGGCCGAGGGCAGCGCATGGGCGTGCCCTATGAGGACGTGGAACTGCTGCGCACGGCCGTGCGCAGGCAGAAACGGATGCAGAAAACGACGGTAGGGAAGAAGTAACCCCGTAGGTGTGCCCCCGCCGCGTCAGCGACGGGCGGTGCAGTGCCTGGGGCGCTGCGGAACAAGCGTGGTGAAGAAATCGAGGATTTTGCGACGCTGTGCGTCGGTGACTGTCAGGTAGCGGCAGTTGCCGGTGGGCGACGGGTGGAAATGGGTGCAGCCGTTCTGGGTCACTGTCACGTTGCCGCGCTCGGACAACTGGAAGAAGCCGCCGTCGGGCTCGAGGGCGTAGAGCATGGCCAGGGGATCCCACGTGGGCCGGTCGTAGGGCATCTTGCGGTAGGCGCGGTAGGCCTCCGCAAGGGGGTGGTGCTTCGTCCAATTGAAGTCGCGCTCAATGCTGGAGGCAGGGTAGCGTATGCTTTCGCCCAGGAGGAAGTCGGTGAACACGAGCGGCACGGGCGAATGCTCAAAGAACTTCTGGGCGGCGGGGATATCCTTCTTTACATTGTTCTCGGGGTAGTCGGGGCGCTGGAAATCGCCGGCCATTACTGAAATCCAGCTGACCTTGCGCCTGAGCAGCTCCATGCCGCCGAGGGGCGAGATGTCGTCGCCCGTGGTGTCCATGAGGCGGGCCAGGGTGGAGGAAAATCCTGTCGAGACGATGACGACGCTCTTGTTGGGCGACTGGGCCAACAGGCGGCGGTACAGGTCGACTGCGTCGGGGAAGGCGCGCGGGTCGGCGTGCGTGGTGCGGAACACCCTGCGCCCGTTCTCCTCCAGCTGCCATACCTTGTAGCTGTAGGTGCTTTCCCATTTCTTTGTGCAGACTCCGTTGCGGATGATGGCCAGCGGAATTTCAGGATGGCCGCACCAGGTGTTGTACAGGTCGATGAAGGCGGCGGCCGACGGGGCATCGTGGTTGACTGGCATGCCCAGAATATTCACTTTGCCCATGTCGTGGTACTTTAACAGGATGTCGAGGGCGAATACGTCGTCCACGTCGTTGCCCATGTCGCTGTCGAAGATGATGCGCACGGGCGCGGCGGCCCTGGACGGCGTGGGGAAAAAGAATAGGGACACCAAGAGTGTCCCTATTGCATATAAGAATGATTTCATAGGATGAGTGCTTGTCTCAGTGGCCGTCGGCCGGAACTATTTCCTGGCAATGCAGTGCTTGGGCCGCTTGGGGGCAATTTCCGTAAAGAAATCCAAAATCTTCTTGCGCTGCGCGTCGGTGACTGTCAGGTAGCGGCAGTTGCCGGTGGGCGACGGGTGGAAATGGGTGCATCCCTTTTCGGTCACTGTCACGTTGCCGCGCTCGGAAAGGCCGAAGAAGCCAGCTGTTGGCTCAACGGCGTAGAGCACTGACGTGGGATCCCACGTGGGACGGTCGTAGGGCATCTTCAGGTACACCTTGTAGGCCTCCACAAGGGGGTGGTGTTTCGTCCATGTGAAGTCATTCTCGACGCTTGTAGCGGGATAGCAGATGCTCTTGCCCAGCAGGAAGTCGGAAAACGCGATGGGCACGGGGCTGTTCTCGAAGAACTTCTTGGCTGCGGGAACGTCGTTCTTGACATTGTACTCAGCGTAGTCGGGACGCTGGAAGTCGCCGGCCATTACCGAGACCCAGCTGACCTTGCGCTTGAGCAGTTCCATGCCGCTGAGGGGCGAGATGTCGTCGCCCGTAGTTTCCATGAGGCGGGCTATGTTGTTGGAGAAACCTGTCGAGACAATGACGACGCTCTTGTTGGCTGCGCGGGCCAATAGGCGGCGATACAAATCCACTGCGTCGGGATAGGTGCGCGGATCTTCGCGCGTGGTGCGGAATATCCGCTTGCCGTTTTCCTCCATGCGCCATACCTTGTTCGCATAGGACTTCTGCTCAGCCGTTGGGTTGGGGCCGAGGTGCGTAATGCCGATGGGAATTTCGGGATGGCCGCACCAGGTGTCGTACAGGTCGACAAAGGCGGCGGCCGAGGGCGCATCGCGGTTCAGAAGCACGCCAATGAACTTGATTTTGCCCATGTCGTGGTACTTTAACAGGATGTCGAGCGCAAAGATGTCGTCTACGTCGTTACCCATGTCGTTGTCAAAGATGATCAGCGGCTTGTCCGCCTTGGCACTGGCCTGCAGGGAGCTTCCGCTCCAGGCGAAGAGGCCGATGAGTGCGCCTAAAAAGAATAATTTTCTCATATTATAATTGTTTTAATTGGCTGAATACTTCGCAAAGTTACGGTAATTTTTGGAAAAAACGGAGAAAAGCGAAATGAAAAAGGCGGACTTTCACCCGAATTTGATAAATTTGCTTTCCGTTAGGGACAAGTTGTCCTGAAATTGACGATAAACCGATGAAAAAGCACATGAGGAAAATCTGTCTCCCCTTTCTGCTGCTTCTGTGCGTACAAGGGGGGGCTGCTGCGGCCCATGAGACAGTGGACAAGGCGTGGGTGCAGTCGCACTACCAGAAAAAGGAAGCAATGGTGGCGATGCGCGACGGAGTAAAGCTCTATACGGCGGTCTATACGCCCCGCCAACCCAACGGAAAGCGGCCCGTCCTGCTGCGGCGCACGCCATACGGGTGCGCCTACGGGCAGGAGAATTGGGAAAGCTCCCTTTGGAAAAACTGGCATCGGTTTGTGGAGAACGGATACACGGTAGTTTTTCAGGATGTGCGCGGAAAGGGGCTGAGCGAGGGCCAGTTCGTGGACATTCGCCCCTTGTTGCCACCAAAGCACGGGGCAAAGGAGTTTGATGAAGCCACGGATACCTACGATACGGCCGAATGGCTGATGAACCACGTGCCTGAAAACAACGGATGCCTGGGATTGCTGGGCAGTTCCTATGCAGGATTCTACGCCATGCAGGGATTGCTGAGCGGCCACCCGTCCATCAAGGCCGCCGTGCCGCAAGCCCCTATCCTTAGCTGGTTTCGCGGCGACGATTTCCACCGCAACGGCGCTTTTTTCCTGCGCGACGCATTCGGATTCACCAACCGCCACTGCCGTGTCCGGCCAGGACCGGCGCAGAAAGAGCCCAAAGCCCCCAGTTTCATTGACGGCGACGAATATTCCTTTTACTTGCAGCACAAGACCTTGGCCAACCTGACCGCCCTGCTGGCCCACGAAGTCCCTTTCTGGGATGAAATGGCCGCCCATCCCGACGAGGATGCCTGGTGGCAGGCGCGCGATTACCGCAACCGATGCAGGGACATACGGGCCGCCGTGATGGTTGTCGGCGGCTTGTGGGATGCCGAAGATTTCTACGGCACGTGCCAATTGTACGAGGCACTTGTACAACAGAACCCCGAAAGCGAGATTTTCCTCACGCTAGGGCCGTGGCAACACGGGGGCTGGAATTCCGCCGGACGCAACTACCTGGGCGACTACGCCTTCGGAGACCAGGATCAGGCCCTGTATTACCAGGATTCCCTCGAGTTTGTGTTTCTGGATACCTATTTAAATAAGTATGGGCCAGGAAAGAAAAAAAGCGCACAGGAAAAAAGGAAGACGCATGCGGAACAGCCGGCCCTGGAGCGCGTGCATGTCTTCCTGACGGGGCAGAACCGATGGCTGCACTTGGGCCAGTGGCCCTCCCGCGGGCTGAAACCCTGTACGTTGTACCTGCATGCAGGCGGTCGGCTGGACTTGCGGTCGCCCCAGGCCGCCCAATCGTGCTCCCAATACGTTTCGCACCACGAAAAGCCCGTTCCCTTCATGGACGGTCCGCTCTACGGCCGTCCTGCCTCCTATATGACGGCCGACCAACGCTTTGCCGGCCGCCGGCCCGACGTTCTGACATTCCAGACCGCCCCTCTCAGCGAGGATATGACCTTTATGGGAGACATTCAGGCCGACTTGCGCGTGGCTGTCAGCACCACCGATGCCGATTTTGTCGTGAAAGTGCTTGACATATACCCTGATGACTATCACAGGAACGCCCCTGCGTGCGACCGTGCCAAGGGATATCAGCTGAATGGCTACCAATTGCCCGTCAGGATGGACATTATGCGCGGCCGCTACCGCTCGGGTTTCAGCCAGGGTCGGCCATTCCGCCCGGGCGAGGTGACGCAGGTCAGCTTCTCCATGCAGCGCATTGCCCACACGTTCCGAAAGGGCCACCGCATCGGCGTGCAGATACAGAGCAGCTGGTTTCCCCTGTCCGACATGAACCCGCAGCAGTTTGTCGACCCCTATACGTGCTCCGAGGCCGACTTCCGCGATTGCCAGGTCAGCCTGTTCCACCAGGCAGGGGCGGCATCGAGCATCACCATGCAGCAATACGAACCATCAACCTTAAAATAACAGATTAACATGGGATTTTTCAAGAAGATATTTGGCGCATCGTCGCCCGAAACCCCACCTTCGGAGGCGGCTGCCGCACCCGAGGGACAGCAACCCCAGGCAGGGCAGGCCGTTGCCGAACCCGAGGAAATGTCGGCCGAGGAACACGAGCGCATCTACAAGTTTGAGACCCTGCGCGACGACGGATTGCGGGCCATGCAGGTGGGACAGTTCTCCTATGCCGTGAAATGCCTGGAGACCGCCCTCCAGTATGAGGACGACGAGGCCACATGCGCCCACCTGGCCGAGGCTTACGTGCGCCAGGGGGCGGGTAGGCAGGCCCTGCCACTGTTGGAGAAACTCTTGCAGGCTCATCCCGACAGGGCGCAGCTGCATGCGGCTATGGCCGAGGCGTGCGAACAGGCCGCCGAGTGGCAGAAGATGGAGCACCACGCGCGGCAGGCCGTGGAGTTGCAGCCCGACGACGCGATAGCCCTGTACCTGCTGTGCCGTGCCCAGCGCGGCATGGGCAACCACGCCCAGGCGGTGGAGGGACTCACCCAACTGATAGGCCAGGGCGACCGATATGTGCGCCTGCTGCAGTTGCGCGCCGATTCCTACTTTGCAATGGGCCAGGTCCAGCAGGCCGAGGCCGACCTGCAGCAGTTGGCGGCTGCCGGCGAGGCCACTGAGGAGACCTACCTGCTGCAAGGGAAGATGCGTGAGGCGCAGGGCAATGCCGACGGTGCGCTGGAGAGCTATGCCGCCATGCTCGAGGCCAACCCCTTCAGCCGCGAGGCCACGCTGCGCATGGCACAGTTGTACATGCAGGCCGAAAAATATGAGCAGGCACGCACAGCCCTCAGCAATGCCCTGGAGATGCAGCCCGATTTTGCCGAAGCCTATCGGCTGCGCGCCCAAGTGTGGCGGCAGTTGGGCAATGAGCAGGAGGCCCGGGCCGACGAGGCCGAGCTGGAGGACCTGCCGGCCGAGACGGACACGACTCCCGAGACCGTCGAGGACGACATGAACCGCCACTATAAGACATTGAACCCCTTTGGTTTCTGATATATCCAGGTACAGGCTCATGGGCGGATGCCGGCTTGCGCAAGGAAGCAATCACCCCGTTTTCTTTCTTTGGAAACGGGGCTGCTTTTTATCTGTGTTTCAATAGAATGTGAAACAGATGCCTGTAAGGCGTTTTTTACGCCCCGCATGAAATTTCCTACGCCTTGTCCGTGAGGATTTCACGCCTTGTCCGCCGGTTTTTTGCGCCTTTCCCTGTTGCCGTTAGGTCGCAGGAAGGGCCGCCATGTTGTTGCGGACGGCCCTGTGGCAGGGTGGCCGGGCCGATGGGGAGGTCCTGTCCCGACGGGACGGTAAAAGCAGAAATGGGAGTGCAATTACCATTTATTAACATGCCATACGGAATACTATTGCGGCAATTGATTTATTTTTGTACCCCAAATAACTGACGAAATGCTGGTTGCACTTGTATCTGCGCTGGCCGTACTGGCCCTCTGCATGGGCCTGCTGGCTGTGAAAAGCCTGTGCGGAAGGGGGCGCTTTGAACTGCACGACGTGGACGACGTGGCGGCCCTGCGCCAGCGGGGCATCAGCTGTCCGCGCAAGCAGGACGCCGATGCGCGGCGGCAGCCGGTATTCCGCATTGGGGAACATGGCAAGAAAGAATAAAATCAAGTAAAATCATATACAAACCAATGAAAAAAATGCACATTTTGGCTGGTTGCCTGTTCATGGCAACGGCTGTTTTGACTACCACAGGATGCCAGCAGCAGGCATCTGACAAGTCGGTGAACGGCGGCGAGCAAACTGCCGAGAAGAATGAATTGAAGATAGCCTTTGTCGAGGTTGACTCCATCATGACGACGTACACCTTTGCCAAGGAATATGCCGACATCCTGAAGAAGAAGATGGAGACCATCCAGAGCACGCTGAACAACCAGGGCCTGGCCTTGCAGAAGAAGGCGGCCCAGTTTCAGAATGACATCCAGCAGGGCAAGCTGACCCAGGACCAGGCCATGGCCAAGCAGCAGGAGTTGCAGAAGGAGCAGGTGCGCCTGCAGAACCTGCAGGAAAGCCTGGGGGCTAAGTACCAGAAGGAGCAAGATGAGTACAACCAGGCCCTGCACGACTCCATCCAGAATTTCCTGAAAAGCTATAACAAGGACCGTGGCTATGCCTACATCCTCAGCAAGAGCGGCGACAACATCCTGCTGGCCGACCCCGCGCTGGACATCACGGAGGACGTGATAAAGGGCCTGAACAAACGCTATAAATCGACCAAGAAAGACGACAAATAACAGGTGCGCCGTATGAAGGAGATAGCTGTATACTGCGTCAATACGGGCGAAACCGTCAGGATTCCTGCCGGCAGCACGCTGCAGGAGGCGGCCCGGCTGATAAAACCGCAGGGCCTGGGCCTGATAACGAGCGCCAAGGTGAACAACGTGCTGGAGGGGCTGGAATATGAGCTCTACAGCAACAAGGACGTGGAGTTCCTGGGCATATCTTCCGTCGTGGGACTGTACACCTACGTCAGGTCGCTGCTCTTTGTCATGAGCAAGGCCATCAAGGACGTCTACCCGGGAACCGCCATCTTCATTGAGGCCCCCATATCGAACGGGCTGTATTGCGAAGTGCGGAGGCTGGACCGTCCCGTGGACGACGAAGTGGCGCAGGCAGTGAAGCGGCGCATGAAGGAAATCATTGATGCCGACCTTCCCTTCATAAAAGTACACACGCACACGCAGGATGCCATTGACCTGTTCCGCCAGCGCGACCTGACCAGCAAGGCGCGGTTGCTGGAAAGCATAGGGACGCTCTATACAACCTACTATACGCTGGAGGGCGAACCCGATTACTACTACGGCGCGCTGATGCCCAGCACGGGCAGCCTGGAAATTTTTGACGTCATGGCCATGGCCGACGGACTCCTGCTGCGCATTCCCGATCCACGGAATCCGGAGGCGTTACTGCCGTTCGTGAAGCAGGAAAAGATGCTCGATGTCATTAAGGAGCACAAGCGTTGGCACAGAATCCTGGGCGTGAAAAACGTGGGCGAGCTCAATGTGGTGAGCGGGCAGAAAACCTTGACGAACAGCGTCATCAATGTGGCCGAGGCCCTGCAGGAAAAGAAAATTGCCAATATCGCCGAGGACATTGAGGCGCGCGGCGGCGTGAAGCTGGTGCTGATAGCCGGTCCGTCCTCGAGCGGCAAGACTACGTTCAGCAAGCGCCTGAGCGTACAGCTGATGGCGGCTGGCATCAAGCCCGTAGCCATAGCGATGGACGACTATTTCGTGGACCGCGACAAGACGCCGCGCGATGAGAGCGGTGACTATGATTTTGAATCCCTGTACGCCCTCGACATTGCCCGCCTGCAGTCCGATCTGAACGCCCTGATGAACGGCGAAGAGGTGGAATTGCCCAAGTATGACTTCACGACGGGAAAAAGCGTGTCCAGCCATAACCGATTGAAGATAGACGAGCACACCGTTATCGTGATGGAGGGCATACATGGGCTGAACCCCGAGCTGACGGCAGCCATTCCCGACGAGAAAAAGTACAAGGTGTTCGTTTCGGCCCTGACGACGATACAGTTGGATTCGCACAATTTCATCCCGACCAGCGACAACCGACTCTTGCGCCGCATCGTGAGGGATTTTAAGTACCGCAACTATACCGCTGAGGATACCATCAGCCGCTGGCCCAAGGTGTTGGCCGGCGAAAGGAAGTGGATCGTGCCCTATCAGGAGGAGGCCGACGTGATGTTCAACTCGGCGTTGCTGTTTGAGCTGGCTGGGCTGCGCACGCAGGCCCTGCCGCTGTTGGAACGCGTGCCCGAATGCGCCCCTGAGTACAGCGAGGCCTATCGCTTGCGCAAATTCCTGAATTATATACAACCCATCAGAACGGAAGGCCTGCCTCCCACGTCGCTGCTGCGCGAATTCCTGGGCGGCAGCACGTTCCATTATTAATCATAACCCGGAGAATCCATGCAATACGGCTTTGTCAAGGTGGCCAGTGCCATTCCGCATGTCAGGGTGGGCAACTGCCAGTACAATAGACAGCAAATAGAGAACCTTGTCCGCAAGGCGGCGGAGCAGGAGGCGGAAATCGTATGCTTTCCCGAATTGTCCCTGACCGCCTACACCTGTCAGGACTTGTTCGGCCAGCAATCGCTGCTGGATGAGGCCGAGCGGCAGTTGGGAATCCTGCTGGAGAATACGCGGGAACTCCCCACGGTGGCCATCGTGGGCCTGCCCGTGGCCCACAGGGGCAAATTGCTCAACTGTGCGGCCGTGTTGCAGGGCGGACGGTTGTTGGCTGTCGTGCCTAAAAGCTACTTGCCCAACTATAGGGAGTTCTACGAAATGCGTTGGTTCGCTCCCGGGTTGGATGTGCCCTGCGAGGACATCCTTCTCTGTGGGCAGCGGACGCGGTTGGGCAACAAGGTCCTGTTTCAGGGCGACTTTACTTTCGGAGTCGAGGTGTGCGAGGATGTTTGGGCCCCAATTCCGCCCAGCAGCCAGTTGTGCTTGCAGGGAGCGGACGTAATATTTAATCTCAGCGCGGACAACGATGCCGTTGGCAAGCACGAATACCTGAAAAAGCTGCTCAGCCAGCAAAGTGCCCGTTGTCTGTGCGGCTATGTGTTTAGTGGCTGTGGTTTTGGCGAGAGTACGCAGGACGTTGTCTTCAGTGGCAAGGCATTTGTGTATGAAGACGGGCATCTGCTGGCCGAGGCTGATCGCTTTTCCTTGGATGAACAATTGGTTGTGAGCGAGATTGACGTGGAGCGCCTGCGTTCGGAGCGCCGAGTCAATACAACGTTTTCGTCCAGTGCGGTCCAGTGCCAGCGGAATGCGGATTATGAGGTGGTGCAATGGGCATCGGCGGCCCGTTCCGGCTTGTCAACCCTGGCTCGCGCGGTGGATGCACATCCTTTTGTGCCCAGCGGCCCAGCTCTCGGCGAGCGCTGTGAGGAAATCTTCAACATACAGGTGGAAGGCTTGGCCAAGCGCATGCTGCACACGCACAGCAAGACCGCCGTCGTGGGAATAAGCGGCGGATTGGATTCAACGTTGGCATTGCTCGTGGCAGTAAGGACGTTTGACCGCCTGGGAATGGAACGGAAGGGTATCCAGGGTATCACGATGCCTGGATTCGGGACGACTGACCGCACATACAACAACGCTATCCGCCTGATGGAGGAATTGGGCGTGACGATATGCGAAATTAACATCAAGGAAGCCTGCTTGCAGCACTTCCGCGACATTGGACACGCGGCTTCCGTGCACGATGTGACCTACGAAAATTCACAGGCCCGCGAGCGGACGCAGGTTCTTATGGACGTGGCCAACCAATGCGGCGGAATCGTTGTCGGGACAGGCGACTTGAGCGAACTGGCCTTGGGCTGGGCCACCTATAACGGCGACCACATGTCCATGTACGGTGTCAACGCCTCCGTACCCAAGACTTTGGTCCGCCATCTCGTCGTTTGGTCGGCACATCAAATGCCGGAAGGCGTCTGCCGCGCGACTTTGCTCGACATAGCCGCGACGCCCATCAGTCCGGAGCTTGTTCCGGCCGATTCAGAAGGCAACATTGCGCAGAAGACTGAAGACTTGGTCGGTCCATACGAGTTGCACGATTTCTTCCTGTACTACTTCCTGCGCTTTGGCTTTGCACCGGCCAAGGTATTCTTCCTTTCCCAGGTTGCGTTCAAGGACAAATACGACAAGGCGACCATCAAAAAATGGCTTACTACCTTCTGTCGCCGTTTCTTCCAGCAGCAATTCAAGCGCAGCTGCCTTCCCGACGGCCCTAAGGTGGGCAGTTGCTCGCTGAGTCCGCGCGGCGACTGGCGCATGCCCAGCGATGCTGATGCCAGCCTGTGGTTGGAGGAGTGCGAAAGGTTATAAGAATTTCCCATCGGCTTATTATTTAAATATGTATAGGTTACTCTTGATTTTTCTCCTGTTGTTGCTTCCCTTTGGCCTGTCGGCCAAGGAGGATGCCACCTTTTTTGCCAAGGTGACGCAGCAACCGGAGGGCTCTCTCATAGAAGGCGACAGCTTGCTCGTCACGGTGTGGATCTACAGCGTTCATCCCTTTGACAATGTCCAGTGCAAGGACGAGAAAGTCAAGATGGGAAACTGTTCCGTCAGGCAAACCTACGCGGCCCGCGGCCGCCAGCGCCAACAGCGCGCCTATGTGAACGGCCGCAGCTACTACTGTTCGGCCGTGCGCCAATATTGCGTGGGCAGCAGTAGGACGGGAGAGTACCAATTCCCTGAACTATCTTTTCGTGCGACCGTCTACGTTGAGCAGAAACAGGACATCGACCCCTTCGACCCGTTTGGGTTCTTCAGCCAGCCCGTTTACAAGAAAGCGGAAAAGGCCTGTGTCAGCCCTGTGCATAAGATAACCGTCACAAAGCGGCCGCTGAAAAGCACGGAAGAACTCATAAAATCCGGCAAGACCGTCATTTAGGCTGACGTCGGCCCAACGGCCGGCTGCTCCAGTATGAAAGACAATGGGCCGACTTTTTCAGTCGGCCCATTGCCCTTTATTGTCCTGCTGACCGTGGTCAGTGCATGATAACCATGGTTGCGCCGAATCCGTATTCACGGAAAGATGCATCCTGGGCCGTGCATTGCGGCCAATTCTTCTTCAATTCCTTCAGCAGCTGGCTTCGCAGCACACCGTTGCCCTTTCCGTGTATGAACACGAGCTTTTTCCCCTTGTGCGCCTTGTGTTCCTCCATTGTTTTGCGGAATACCGTCAGCTGGTATTCCAGGATATCGCCGTTGCTCATGCCCGAAGTTGTTTCGAGCAGGGCCGATGCATGGAGATCGATGACTTGTATTTCGTCCTTTTCGCTCTTCTTGCGCGCCACGGCCTTTATGGAAATGTGGGCGGGCTCTTCCGTCTTTTCTTCGTGCCTGCTCAGGAGTGCTTCGCGCAGTTCCTCGGCCTGTACGGTGTCTCCCTTGACGGGTTTGTCGTGCCTGATGAGTTCAAACGTGAGTACTTTCTCCGCAAAGAAGTCGTTGGGCTGAAACGTGTGGTATTTGTAGAATTTTGTGAGGTTGGGCCTCAGGTCTACGGCCACTCCGGGCTTGAGCAGAAAGGGTTTCGCCTGCTTGTAGAACATGAATTGCAGGCACAGATGCCCCAATTGGCCCAGGTCCTCGTGGTCGATGGTCTCGATGTACATCTTGGAGTTGGGTTCCAGCGTTCCGCGGAACCGTACCTCCCATGCATTGTTCTCGCCTTGCAGGAACAGGAAGTCGGCAAAGTAGTTGCAGTCGTTGATGAGGTATATTTCAAAATCGCTTTCGCTCAGGCGCATGGGGCTCACGGGCATGAAGCACAGGTACACGTTGGCCGGCTCGCCGTCGCGCCTTTCCAGTGGCTGCGGGCGGTAGCTCACGGGCAGGTCGGCGGGTTCGGGCTCTGCTTCTTCCTTTTCCCGGGTCTCGGCGGCGGCCGTGGGTGCGGCCTGTGTCTGCCTGTGGGCATCGGCCTGGGGATTGTCCGATTCCACGACAACTACTTCGCGAATGGGAACGGGAATGTCAAATCCGTCTTCGTTCTCCACGTTGACCAGGTTGTTTCCTATGAATCCCGTGATGACTCCCCCGCCCACGTCGTTGAGGAATCGTACTTTGTCTCCAATTTTCATGATGTCTCAAAATTTCTGCAAAATTACAAACTTTTTGCGGAATGGTCAAGGATTTGGCTTGGGATGCAGAAAGTGGCCCGGGGGAATGAAATAATTTGTGCGGAAAAACGTTATACCATATAAAGATAACTGTGCAATGAGGAATTTATGCAGAATGTGGCCCTTCCTCCTGCTGTGCCTGCTGACGGTGGCGGGCTGCGTGGAGGAAGAGAAGTTTCCCACGGCGGCCGGCGACCGCCTGACCTTTTCGGTGGATACGCTCAAGATGGATACCGTCATAGCCGGGCGCACGTCGGTGACGCGCAGCTTTGCCGTGTACAACCGCAACCATGACGGGGTGAGCATTACCAACGTGGCCTTTGCCAATGACGACCCTGACGGTTTCCGCGTCAACGTGGACGGCGTGTCGGTGGGACGGGAGCTGGATGAGTCCATAGATTTCCGCAAGGGCGACAGCCTGACGGTCTTCGTGGAGATTCGTCCCGAGGAGTCGGGGCGCGACGACAAGGTGGAGCACAGGGCCACGCTCGTCTTCACCCTGGCCAACGGCGTGCGCCAGTCGGTAGTGCTGCAGGCGTGGGGGCAGGACGTCATTTGGCTCAAGGGCTACCATGCCACGGGGCCCGATGAGCGCCTGGATGCCCAGCGTCCCTATGTCATTGAGGACTCACTGACGGTCGATGCAGGGGCAACCCTGCGCCTGGGGCCGGGCGTGCGCCTCATGTTCGGTTCGCAGGCCCTGCTGCGCGTCGACGGGCGGCTGCTGTGCGAGGGCACGGCGGAACGCCCCGTGGTGCTGCGCGGCGACAGGATGGACATGATGTTTGAGAACCAGCCCTACGACCGCATATCCAACCAATGGCAGGGCGTGGTGCTGACGGCATCGAGCCGCGGCAGCCACCTGGACCACACCGACATACACAGCGGCTCATGGGGCGTGCGCATTGAGCCTGCCGACGACGATGCGCAGGAGGAACGCCTGCGCATGGAGAACAGCGTCATCCACAACGTGGGCGGCCACTGCCTGGAGGCCACCGCGAGCAAGCTGCTGGTGGGCAACAGCCAGATAAGCAACGCCGGTGGCAACTGCGTAAGGCTGCTGGGCGGCGATGCGCAGTTCATCCACTGCACCATAGCCCAGTTCTACCCATTCGACGGCCTGCGCGGCGCGGCCCTGCGCTATGCCAACGCCGACGGCTGTCCCCTGCTGGGGGCCATGTTCATCAACTGCGTGGTGACGGGCTACAGCGACGACGAGATATTTGGCGAATGGGAGTCGGAAACGGCCGCCTTCAACTACGGATTCCAGAACTGCCTGCTCAACACGCCCGAGATAGACGACGACCCCAACGTGCTGGACAACCAATGGGACAGGACCGGCAACGAGGTGAGCCGCGCGGGCAATTTCACGGGGTTCAACCTGGACTGGCTCATCTATGGCTTCGCGCTCGACTCGCGCAGCCTGGCCATCGGGGCTGCCGACGCGTCGGTGACGGAACGCTACTACCCCTACGACCGCCTGGGCCGCCCCCGGCTGGATGACGGCAGGAGCGATGCCGGATGCTATGAGCATGTGGATGAATAGGCATTGGCATGGCATCCTGGCTGACGGCAGATGTGTTACTTGTAATTTACTGAAAAACATATAAATACAAATATATTGGAACATCGCGGCGCAGTGTGCGGCGTTTACGCCTTGTATGAAATTTCTTGCGCCCCGTTGGTCCGTCTCTTGCGCCTTGTTGGTGGTGCTTTTGCGCCTTGCGGAATCCGTCTGGTCGGGTGGGCACTGTGCCGTGCCGTGGCCGCAGGGTGGCCGGTGTCCCGAGGGGGAGGGCTTTCCCTGATGGCGGTTTGCGGCTTGCTGAGAAACGTTTTTTGTCAGCAACGTGTGGCAAATTCAGGCCCGGCGGCAGGCGGAAAGGGAGGAAGGAACGTTTTTCGTCATGGAAGCGGTGTTGTTTTTTTAGGGAAAAAGGGCATATAAAACTTAAAATCATTATCTTTGCAGTTTGTAAGGGATATGCTTGACAGCCACACCCTTTCCAAGAAGCATTTTACAATAAAAAAACGAATAAACATGAGTTACAAAATTGTAGTATTGGCCAAGCAAGTGCCCGATACCCGCAACGTGGGCAAGGACGCCATGACGCCAGAGGGCACGGTGAACCGTGCTGCCCTGCCGGCCATTTTCAATCCCGACGACCTGAATGCGTTGGAGCAAGCATTGCGCTTGAAGGAACAGAACCCAGGCTCTACCGTGGGCGTCCTCACCATGGGACCTCCGCGTGCGGGCGAAATCATCCGCCAGGGGCTTTACCGTGGCGCAGATACGGGGTGGTTGCTGACCGACCGCCTCTTTGCAGGTGCCGACACGCTGGCCACCAGCTATGCGTTGGCCACCGCCATCCAGAAGATAGGCGACGTTGACATCGTCATAGGCGGCCGCCAGGCCATCGACGGCGACACGGCCCAGGTAGGCCCGCAGGTGGCCCAGAAGCTGGGGCTCAACCAGGTGACCTACGCCGAGGAAATCCTGAAGGTCGAGAACGGCAAGGCCACCATCCGCCGCCACATCGACGGCGGTGTCGAGACAGTGGAAGCCCCGTTGCCCGTTGTCATCACGGTCAACGGCAGCGCAACCCCCTGCCGCCCCCAGAACGCCAAGCTGGTGATGAAGTACAAGTATGCCACCTGCCCAATGGAGCGCACCGCCGACAGCCCGCGCCAGAACCTGTATGAAGAGCGTCCCTACCTGACGCTCAACCAATGGAGCGTGGCCGATGTGGACGGCGACCCCAACCAGTGCGGCTTGGCCGGCTCGCCCACCAAGGTCAAGGCGGTGAAGAACATCGTGTTCCAGGCCAAGGAAAGCAAGACCCTGACCGCAAGCGACGCCGATGTGGAGGGATTAGTCAAGGAATTGTTGGATGAAAAGATTATCGGTTAAGCTATGAATAACGTATTTGTATATTGCGAGATAGAAGGAACCGCCGTCAAGGAAGTGTCTCAGGAACTCCTGACCAAGGGCCGCAAGCTGGCCAACCAGCTGGGCGTGCAGCTGCATGCCGTGGTGGCCGGTGAGGGATTGAAGGGGAAAGTGGAGAGCCAAATCCTTCCCTACGGCGTGGACAAGTTGTTTGTTTTTGACGGCGAGGGGCTCTTCCCCTACACCAGTGCGCCGCACACCGACATCCTTGTGAACCTCTTCAAGGAAGAGCAGCCGCAGATATGCCTCATGGGCGCTACCGTGATAGGCCGCGACCTTGGGCCGCGCGTCTCCTCGTCGCTCACCAGCGGCCTGACCGCCGACTGCACCCAGCTGGAGATAGGCGACTACGACGACAACAAGACCAAGGCACACTATGAGAACCTGCTCTACCAGATTCGTCCTGCCTTTGGCGGCAACATCGTGGCCACCATCGTCAACCCCGATCACCGTCCCCAGATGGCCACCGTGCGCTCGGGCGTGATGCAGAAGCAGGTGCTGGACGAGAACTACAAGGGCGAGGTCGTCTTTCCCGAGGTCGCCAAGTACGTAAGCCCCGAAGCCTACGTCGTCAAGGTGCTCGACCACCACGTGGAGGAAGCCAAGCACAATCTGAAGGGCTCTCCCATCGTCATTGCAGGCGGCTACGGCATGGGCAGCAAGGAAGCCTTTGACATGCTCTTCGAACTTGCCAAGGTTCTCCACGGCGAGGTGGGCGGAAGCCGCGCCGCCGTCGACGCCGGGTTCTGCGACCACGATCGGCAGATAGGACAGACCGGCGTTACGGTGCATCCCAAGGTGTACATCGCCTGCGGCATCAGCGGACAGATACAGCACATAGCCGGAATGCAGGACTCCAAGATAATTATCTCCGTCAACTCCGATCCCGACGCCCCCATCAACAAGATTGCCGACTACGTCATCGTCGGAACGGCCGAGGAGGTAGTCCCGAAACTGATCAAGTACTACAAGCAGAATAGCAAATAAATGAAGAGCTGGCAAATCATAATCTTGGTGTCTGTAGGCATCTGTTCCGCTTCGTTCGTCATTGATAAAGAAGCTGTGGGCAAGGTCCTTGCGGGCCTGATGCTGGTGAGCCTGTTTACACTCTACTATACATTATCTAAACAAGAACGCAAAAACAAGAACAATGGCTAATTATTATAGTGATCATCCGGAATTGGAGTTCCATCTCCACCATCCTTTGATGAAGCGCATTGTTGAGCTCAAGGAGCGCAACTATGAAGATGCGAAGACTTATGAAGATGCTCCCGTTGACTACGAGGACGCCATCGAGAACTACAAACAAATCCTTGAAATCACGGGAGATGTTGCGGCCAACATCATAGAGCCGAACTCTGAGGACGTTGACCTGGAAGGGCCGCACTTGGAGAACGGCCGCATGATATATGCGTCCAAGACATACGAGAACCTGGACGCGACGCGCAAGGCTGGCCTGTGGGGAATCAGCATGCCGCGGCGCTACGGCGGCCTGAACATTCCCAACACGACGTTTTCCATGCTGAGCGAGGTTATATCGGCTGCCGATGCCGGATTCCAGAACGTGTGGAGCTTGCAGTCGTGCATCGACACCCTCTATGAATTCGGCTCCGAGGAGCAGCGTGCGAAATACATCCCCCGCATCTGCCAGGGTGAGACGATGTCGATGGACCTGACCGAGCCCGACGCAGGCAGTGACCTGCAGCGCGTGATGCTCAAGGCTACATACGACGAGAAGGAGGACTGCTGGCGGCTGAACGGCGTGAAGCGTTTCATCACCAACGGCGACAGTGACATCCACCTGGTGCTGGCCCGCAGCGAGGAGGGTACGACCGACGGCCGCGGCCTGTCCATGTTCATCTACGACAAGCGTCAGGGCGGTGTCAACGTGCGCCACATCGAGCACAAGCTGGGAATCCACGGCAGCCCCACGTGCGAGCTGACCTACAAGAACGCCAAGGCTGAGCTGTGCGGCTCAACGCGCCTGGGCCTCATCAAATATGTGATGGCGCTCATGAATGGCGCGCGCCTGGGCATTGCGGCGCAGTCGGTCGGTGTGGAGCAGGAGGCCTACAACGAGGGCCTGAAGTACGCCAAGGAGCGTGCCCAGTTCGGACAGAAGATCATCGAGTTCCCCGCCGTGTATGACATGCTGGCCACGATGAAGGCCAAGTTGGATGCCGGCCGTTCGCTGCTGTACCAGACAGCTCGCTACGTTGACATCTACAAAGCGCTCGAGGACATCCAGCGCGACCGCAAGCTGGAGCCCGAGGAGAGGGCCGAACTGAAGACATACACCCGTCTGGCCGATGCATTCACCCCGCTGGCCAAGGGCATGAACTCTGAATATGCCAACCAGAATGCCTATGATGCCATCAGCATTCACGGCGGTTCGGGTTTCATCATGGAGTACAAGAGCCAGCGTCTCTTCCGCGACGCCCGCATCTTCTCCATCTATGAAGGAACGACCCAGCTGCAGGTAGTGGCCGCCATACGCTATGTCATGAACGGTACGTACCTGAGCTGCATACGCGAAATGGAGCAGGAGACGGTGAACCCCCAGCTGGAGGGCCTGAAGGCGCGTGTCAAGGCCATGGCCGACCAGTACGAGGCCGCCGTTGCCAAGATCAAGGAAGCCGGCAACCAGACATTGCAGGACCTGGCCGCCCGTCACCTCTACGAAATGGCTGCCGACATCATTATGAGCCAATTGCTGCTGATTGATGCCACGCGCAACATGGAGCTCTTCCAGAAGAGTGCCAAGGTTTACGTCAACTACGCCGCTGCCGAGGTGGCCAAGCATGCCGCATTTGTGGACAACCTGGACGAGGCTGATATAGAAAGCTACCGCCAGGACGACAATGGCGAAACAGCCTGACAAAATCTTTTCGTAATACATATTTTAGTGAGCATCCTTGTCTGCCGCCAGGCAGCAAGGATGTTTCTTTTGCTCCCCCTCAGTCCCTGCCAGGGCCGTGCGCACGCCCGGAAGCCGGCAGGGGTGCATGCCGCCTGCCAACAAGGCGTGAGCGGCCGCCCGATGCGGCCTCAGAAATTTCGGACAAGGCGTAATGTGCAGCGTCTTGGGCCGCATTGCTATTTTCCTACCCAAAGGAATGCCTTGTTAGGCTGAAAAAAGCTAAATTTGCAGTATGAATGAAAATGTAGACCTATGATATCCTTTTTGATTGCCTTGGCGGCCCTCGTGGCTGGCTATTTCCTGTACGGCCGGTTGGTCGAGCGCATTGTCGCTCCCACCGACGATCCCACGCCTGCCCTGAGCAAGGCCGACGGAGTGGACTATGTCATCCTGCCCGGATGGAAGGTGTTTATGATTCAGTTTCTCAACATTGCCGGCACTGGCCCTATCTTCGGCGCCATCCTGGGGGCTAAGTACGGTCCTGTGGCGTACCTGTGGATTGTGCTGGGGTGCATCTTTGCCGGTGCGGTCCATGACTACCTGAGCGGCATGCTCAGCCTGCGCCACGGCGGCGCGGGCCTGCCCGAACTGATAGGCACATACCTGGGCCGTACCACCAAGTCGGTCATGCTGGTCTTCTCGGTCTTCCTGCTCGTCCTGGTGGGCACAGTCTTTGTGTACAGTCCCGCCGAGATACTGAAGGGCATGTGGGGCTCGGGAATGATGTGGATTGTCATCATCTTTGCCTATTACGTGGTGGCAACGCTGCTGCCTGTCGATAAGATCATTGGGAAAATCTATCCCCTGTTTTCCGTTTCTATCCTGTTCATGGCGGTGGCCCTGCTGGTCTGCCTCATTGTCAAGATGCCGCACCTGCCCGAGTTGTGGAACAGCTTCGGCAACCTGGCCGAGGCCACCGGCCACGCGTCGGAGCCGCTGTTTCCCTGCCTGTTCATTACCATAGCGTGTGGCGCCATCAGCGGTTTCCACGCCACGCAGAGCCCCCTCATGGCGCGCTGCATGAAAAGCGAGCGCCAGGGAAGGCCCATCTTCTACGGGGCTATGATAATCGAAGGGGGGGTGGCACTGATATGGGCCACCGTGTCGTCCTACTTCTTCTACGGCTCTCCTGCGCCCGGCAGCGAGCTCATAGCCGGTGCGGCCCAGACGGGCTACGCCACGTCGACCCCCGCCGTGGTCAACCTGGTGTGCCGCGACTGGCTGGGCGTGCTGGGCGGCGTGCTGGCGCTCATCGGTGTCGTGGCTGCGCCCATTACCACCGGCGACACGGCCTTCCGTTCGGCGCGGCTCATCATTGCCGACTTCCTGCACCTGGAGCAAAGGTCCATCTCGAAGCGTCTTTACATTTGCATTCCCTTGTTCTTGTTTTCCATCGTGCTGCTGTTCTGGCAGATAGAAAACCCCAATGGATTCAACGTGCTGTGGCGGTACTTCGGCTGGGCCAACCAGACGCTGTCCGTCTTCACCTTGTGGATGCTGACCGTCTACTTGGTGCAGCGGCACAAGCCCTACTGGGTCACGCTCGTTCCGGCACTCTTCATGACCGTCATTTGCTCCAGCTTCCTGTTCGTTTCCAACTCGGCCCTGGGCCTGGGCACGGGCGTGGGCCATGCCGTGGCGGCCGTGGTGCTGGTGGCAGCGCTGGTGTGGTTCTTCAGCTGGTACAGGCGCTACTCCCTGGCCGAGAAGGGAAGGTGCTGATGCCTTACGGGCAGTTGCAGGTGCTTCATCCTGTGTCCTCCCCACGTGTTGTCGTCCACGTGGGCAAATCCTAGTTTCTTGTAATACCTGAGGGCGGGCCTGTTGTCCTCGTCGACCAGGAGGCCCACGCATGGGAGTTTCATCTTCTGTGCCTTCAGCCACGTGGCTTTCAGCAGTTGGCGGCCGATGCCCTGGCGTCGGTATTCGGCCAGTACGGCAAACGAGTCGAGGTACAGTTCGCCGGCCTGCGTCTCGTCATCCATGTCGTTCCAGTCCTTGTTGAAGACGCGCAGCATGCCTGCCAGGAAGGGCCTGCGCAGCTGGCGGAGCAGCATGCCGTCATAGGAGACGGCAATGCCCGCAATCCTGTCTTCCGCAACGGCCACCAGCGTGTTTTTCCAGCTGTACTGCGTGTCCTCGCGCCCCACGAGGGCGGCCATGAACAGCCTGAAATCGGTCATGGTGTGGTCAGGGCCGATGAAGTAGGTGCAGCATTCCTCGCTCATCGCCTCAATAATCAGTGATGCCACGGCATAGGCATCCTCGGGGTTTGCCGTTCTGATGTTTGTAGTCATAGGTGTAGGTATTCATAGTAATCGCGCCATCCCTTCGCTGATGGCAATTTCGTCTTCGTTGACCAGCCACTCCATTGCGTCCTGCAGGACGGTGAGTTCAAAGGGGAGGGCGGTGATTTCCGCTATGCGGTGACTCTTTCCGTCGGACAGCATGGCGGCAATGGCTTCGGTCGCATGCTCTGCGTCCCTGCCGCGGCTCTTTTGGCTGCCGCGCGAGAGGCATACGTCGCATTGGCCGCAGTCCTGACGGGCATCCTCGCCGAAATAGCGGAGCAGGATGCGCTGACGGCAGGTGGCGTGGCTCGTTGCATAGTCCAGCATGGCTTCAATGCGCTCCTGGTACTCCTTTTTGCGGTCATCGTACACTTCAGGGTAGAGCTGGATTTCGTCGGTGTCGACGCGGCGTTGCGTAAACGTGACGTAGGGCGTGCTCTTGCGCGGCACGTAGTGCAGGATGCGCATGTGGTTGAGCGCCTTCAGGGTGTCGTACACCTCATCGGCCTTTATGTTGAGCGTCTGGGCCAGCAGCCGCTCCTCTATGTAGATGTACTCGCTGAACAGGCCGCCGTAGTTGCGCAGGAGTGCCTGGATGACCTTTTCGCTCGTGGGCGCGAGGCGGTTGAGCTTGTACAGCTCGCTTTTTGTCAGGAGCATCATCAGCCTGGAGCGGCTGTTCTCCTCCTCGTGGTAGACCAGGTAGCCCGCCCGCTCCAGTATCTGCAGCGCATTGAGCAGCGTGACGGGGAAATAGTGGAAGTTGCGGCAGAAATTCTCTTCGCTGAACTCGAATGTCTTGTTTGCCCCCTCGCCAATGGGCAGCTGGAAGAAACAGCACAGGTCCTCGTAGCAATTTCGGATGTACTCCTTGGTGGGAAACTTCTCGCTGACGCGCTGGCGCAGGCGCAGGGAGTCGCTTCCGTTGAAGAGCAGCAGCGATTGGGCGGGCTGTCCGTCGCGTCCGGCTCGCCCCGCCTCCTGAAAGTACGCTTCAATGGAATCGGGGGCGTCAATGTGGATCACTGTCCGCACGTTGCTCTTGTCAATGCCCATGCCGAATGCGTTTGTCGCGACCATGACGCGCACGGTCTCGTCCTGCCACATGGCTTGGCGTATGTCCTTGTCCGCGTTCTCAAGGCCCGCGTGGTAATGGATGGCTGAAATGCCGTTTTCGCTGAGCCATTCGGCAATGTCCTTGGTGTTCTTCCTGTTTCGCGAATAGATGATGGCCGAACCTTGGGACTGTCTCAGCGCGTGCAGGACTTCCCTGAACTTGTTCTCGGCGTGTATGACCTTGTAGCTGAGGTTCGGGCGCGCAAAGCTCATGCGCTTCACGTTTTCCTGGGCGAAGCAGAGTTTGTCCTGTATGTCCTTGATGACGCGCGGCGTTGCCGTCGCCGTCAGCGCGAGGATGGGTTTCCCGGGCAGCAGGCGGCGCAGGTGAGATACCTCAAGGTAGGAGGGACGGAAGTCATATCCCCACTGCGATATGCAGTGCGCCTCGTCTACGGTGATGAAGTTGATGTCCATGTAGGCCAGCTTGGCCTGAAACAGCTGCGAGCTGAGCCTTTCGGGCGACACGTACAGGAATTTGTAGCCGCCGTAGGCGCAATTCTCCAGCGTGACGAGGATTTCCTCGTGCGTCATGCCGGAATAGATGGCGGCTGCCTTGATTCCTTTCTCCCTCAAGTGCGCTACCTGATCCTTCATGAGCGCAATCAGGGGGGTGACGACGATGCACATGCCCTGCTGCGCCATGCACGGGACTTGAAAGGTGATGGACTTGCCGCCTCCCGTGGGCATCAGGCCCAGCGTGTCCTTTCCGGCGGCAATGCTCTCAATGATTTCCTGCTGGATACCACGGAAACCGTCGTATCCCCAATATTGCTTGAGAATGTGCAGGAAATCGGCCATGGGTGTCTAGTCTTCTCCTTCGGTCGGCTGTATGTCTTCTATCTGCAATTGTACTTCGTTGTGCTTGTAGGTGTTTTCTTCGATGGAGTAGCAAATGTCGAAAGCACTCTTGCTTTTTATGAAGCGTGCTCTGGAGCCTTGCCCAAAGGCTATGCCGTTCATGATGTTGTTGCTCTTGTTGTCCACGAGCTCCAGTTTGATGTGCTCTTGGTCTCGGCCCACCACCTTGCTTGTTCCGTAGTCGTATACGTTGCGTGTGCAGAAGAGCGGCTTGGTGTTGCCGGGGCCGAAGGGGCGGAAGCGCTTCAGGTCGTGGTGGAATTTCTTTGTGATGTCCCTGAAGTCGATGGTCCGCTCAATGGTCAGCGTGGGGTGTGTCTGTTCGTCGGTGATGTGGTCCTCTACGAACTGTTCGAAGCGGCGTGCAAATTCGCGGATGTTGTCTTTTTTTATGGACAGTCCCACTGCGTAGGTGTGCCCGCCGAAGTTCTCCACCAGGTCGCGGCAGCTCTGCACGGCTGAGTAGATGTCAAATCCGGTCACCGAGCGTGCCGATGCCGATGCCGTGTCTCCGTCGATGGCCATGACGACGGTGGGGCGGTAGTAGAGCTCTGCCAGGCGCGCCGCCACGATTCCTATGACGCCCTTGTGCCAACTGTCGCTCCACACGACGATGGAGCGCTTGTCGTCCAGGTTCTTCATGCTGTCCACGATGGTGTTGGCCTCCTCGGTCATTTGTTTGTCAATGTCGCGGCGCGCGTCGTTGTAGTTGTTGATGGTGTTGGCACGTTCCACGGCCTTGTCGAAATCTCTTTCCACAAGCAGGTCGATGGTCTCGCTGCCGTTTTGTATGCGGCCCGAGGCATTGATGCGCGGCCCGATGCGGAAAATGACGTCGTTCATGGTGATTTCCTTGTTCTCCAGGCCGCAAACGCTGATGATGGCCTGCATGCCTATGCTGGGGCTGGAGTTGAGCTGGCGCAGCCCGTGGTAGGCCAGTATCCTGTTTTCTCCCATGATGGGCACGATGTCTGCGCCGATGCTCACGGCGCACAGTTCCAGCATGGGCACGAGTTTGTTGAACTCGATGCCGTTGTTCTGCGCAAATGCCTGCATGAACTTGAATCCTATCCCGCATCCGCACAGATCGTGGTAGGGGTAGGTCTCGTCCTCGCGCTTGGGGTCGAGGATGGCATAGGCCGGCGGCAGCTCGTCGTCGGGCATGTGGTGGTCGCAGATGATGAAGTCGATGCCCAGCTCCCGTGCATAGGCAATCTCCTCCACCGCCTTGATGCCGCAGTCCAGGATGATGATGACCTTGACCCCCAGGGCGGCGGCGCGGTCCACGTTGCGCTTGGTCAGGCCGTAGCCATCGTCATACCGGTCGGGTATGAAGTAGTCTACGTTCGAGTAGAAGCTGTTGAGAAACTTGTAGACCAGCGTGACGGCCGTGCAGCCGTCCACGTCGTAGTCTCCGTATACGAGAATCTTCTCCTTCATGCCGATGGCCTCGTTCAGCCGCTCGACCGCCCTGCCCATGTCCTTCATCAGGAAGGGGTCGAGCAGGTCGCTCAGCACGGGATGGAAAAAGCGCCGTGCCTCGCGCACCGTCCCTATGCCCCTTTGCAGGAGCATCTGGGCCAGCGCAGGATGGATTCCCATGTCATCAGCCAGTTGCTGTGCCTTTTCCTGGGCTTGGGCCGATGGTGTTCGGAACTTCCATTGATAGTTCATTGATATATGTCATTTTTATTTTTTAGCTAAGCATGTGCCCTTTCGCAAGGGCTGTCGGGGTGGGTCTCTCTTGTGTGTCCCTTTCTTGAAAAACCCTCTGATAAAAGGGGTTTCAGGTATATTGTTGCATGTTGCATACCGCATCCAAAATGCGTAAGTACCTTTTACCCCAATTTCGGCAAGTAAAGTTATAAATAATTCATGGAACAGACGGCGGTTGTTAAATAGTTTTTGGCAAATGGGCTGTGTTTTTAAAATATTTTAATATAAGCATCCGTGTTCCTCCTTTGCATGGCCTCGTGTGCCCGATGGCTGGTCTTGCACCTTGGGCCGCGGCAGTGAGCATGGTGGAGATTCCTGCATTCATGGGCGTTTTCCCCCTGTTGCGGGCCGGCCTGTTCTTGCAAGGCGCAAAAGCCGCGCCAGCAAGGCAAGGGCCGTGGCCCAATGCGGCCTGGGAAATTTCGGCCAAGGCGTAAGAATCCACCTCATGGGCCAACGGCTGGTGCGTTGGCCGCTCGTTGTCCTCACGGGAATGGTGCTGGGGGATGGTGTTCCGTTTGCGGCGGTGCGTATCAGCGCGGGCCGTCTGGCTGTGCGGGAAGAATGTTATTCCTCCGTGTCAAACAGGATGGGGTGGCCCTGTTGCTGCTTCTGCCACAGGTGGGGCGACATCATGTGGTACACGGGAGTGAGGCGCAGGCTTGTGCCGATGATGCCAAAGGCCTGGCTGCCGGTCTTTTCCAGCCGTGCATCGTGGGGCAGGGGGCTTGTGACGGTTGTGCCGTCCAGCTGCAGCATGAGCGGGCCGTAGAAGGCGCGTCTCTGTCGGGGCAGGGTGTTCGTGGCGTTCTGTGTGCCATCCCAGTACAGGCGTTGGCTGAACCGATAGGCCAGGCTGTCGCCTGCCTGGAACGCATGCCTTATGCGCAGGAATCCCTGCCGTCTTTTTACCTTGATTTCCCTGCCGTTGAGCATGACGGTGGGCCGTTCCATCCAGGGATGGCAGGGCAGATGGAGGTCAATGGGGCTGCCGCCGTCGGCCTGGGTGATGACAATGCTGCACGTGGTGTCCATGGGATAGGCGGTTGCTACGCGCAGGCCCAGCGTGGCCTGTCCCTCCAGGGGCAGCTGTGCCTTCAGCGGCCGCAGGGTACTGATCCACACGCGGCGGCCTTCCTGCCGCACGGTGTATTGTGCCGCGCGTGCCAGGCCCTCGCCGCCCCTCATGGTGCAGCACCAGTGGGCCTCGGGAGCGTGTACGCGCAGCTCGGCCGTGCCGGCTGCCCGTCCCGGGCAGTTGTCCAGCCCGAAGCCGCCGTTGTGGCGCTGCGTGCGGCACAGGGCGTTGTAGTAGATTTTTTCGGCCCATTGCAGGTATTGTTCCTTGTGGGTGTGCTGCCACAGTTGCATGGCCAGCATGTAGGAGTCGACGATGGCGCAGGGTTCGGTCCACGTGTCAAAGCGGTTGAACCAGTTGTAGTTTTCAAAGTTTTCGGTCATGCCGTTCCTGACATACAGCAGGAAGCGCTGCTCGGCTTCCCTGGCGAGGGCCTGCCTGCCCGTCAGGTCGGCCAGCCTCAGCAGGCCGCGCAGGGCGGTCAGCGTGGCGTGGGTCTGAGCCTTGATGCCCACGAGGTCGATTTGCAGGAAGCGGCCGACCATTTCGTCAATGACGGGCCTCAGATCCTCGTCGTGCAGGATGCCGTAGGCTTGGATGAGCCCGTCCATGCCGATGAAGACGCAGCCTATGTCGGACGATAGCTGCCATCCGTCCAGCTGGCCCACGGTGCTGCCGCTTTCGGCCCCCGTGTCCTGCCGCCTTTCATCGGGGCTGATGGGGTAGCGGGCGTAGCGTCCCTTGTGGGGAAGGAACAGGTTGCGGCTGATGTGCCTGATGTGGCTCAGCACGGCCGGCGAGGGCTTCCACAGGTAGTATTCGCACAGACCGCGCAGCATCCAACCATTGCCCGAGAGCTGTTGCTCATGGGCAAAGTGGGGAAAGACGGGGCCCATGTATCCTTTTTCGTTCATGTGGCTGGGCAGCAGGCCTATGATTTCGTCCAGGTAGCGCGGTGTGCGGCCGGTGGCTTGGGCATCGAGCGTGAGGGCCAGGATGGTGCGCCCTTCCGTGTCGCCGGGCCAGTCGCCGCTTTGCTGCATGGTGAGAAACACGTTTTGCGGCTGGTACTTGCTTTCCTCCAGCCGGTTGAAGTTCTGTTGCAGGCGTTGCCCCAGCTCACCCTCTACGTGAATGTGGGCAAAGGGAACAAAAAGGAGGAAGATGAAGTTGAAAAGCAGTTGCATCCTAACGGAAATGATAGTCGTAGGTTTGTATGACGACGGGCCCCAGCAGTCCCGAAGGCTGGAGCTCGGAGTCTTTCTTGAGGTAGGTGACGCTTTGTCGGGTCATGCGCTGTGCTTCAGGCAGCCGCAGGTCGCCTATGATGCGGTTGCGCCAGCAATTGACCACTTCCACCTCGACTTCGTTGCGGCCCTTCCTCACGGCCTGGCTGATGTCGAGCCTGTAGGGGGGAGTCCATACGCCGCCGACGGCTTGGCCGTTGATTCTTACCTTGGCCATGACCATGACCTTGCCCAGGTCGATGTAAATGGGCTGGGTGGGAATCCTGGACAGCTTGAACGATGCCTTGTAGAGGGCTGTGCCAGCGTAGTACTTGATGGCGGAATCGTTTGTGAGCGTCCAGTCGGTGAGTTTGTCAAAGGTGACGGTCTTTCCAGGGTCGCCCATTTCGGCGGAAAAGGTGACCTGCCACGGGCTGTCGACGCTGGCAAGCACTTGTGGCGCGGGGAAGTTCTCCCTGTCGGGAAGGGGCTGGCCGTTGTCGGTGAAGACGATGAACGCGCTCTCATAGGGTTGCAGTTCCAAGGGCAGCTGGGTTGTCTGTGTGAGGCTGCGCGACTGGGGAAGCAGGCGCGTGTTGGCTTCCAGCGGATTCCACAGCTGGGCCTGCCTGTCCTGTGTGCGGAATGCCCCATTGAAACGGATGGGGCGGTCGCCCTGGTTGGAAATGAAGTAGATGTCGGCATCGTTGAGCGTGCGGTGCAGGAATGTGACGGGCAGCAGTGGGTCGTCGGCCGTGAAGTCGGGTGCGATGTGCAGGTCGGTGAAGATTTGCTCCAGGGATACGTTTCGGTAAATCCTCCCCTTGCCGTAGCCTACACTGGCGGAATAGGGGCGTTCCGTTGGCTGCCACATTTTTTCGGCCAGCGTCCTTACTTGCAGGTCGGCCTCGGGCCATCCCTGCAGGCTGGGTGAGCGCGTGGGGGCATTGCCCAGCAGGATGAGGCCGTCCTGGACCAGCGATGACAGCTTTTCTAAAAGTTGCGGGCGCATGGTTTCCACCGGCGGGAGCACCAGTACGCTGTACTCCATGCCGCTTTGCAGGTGCAGGCGGCCGTTGTGGACGCCGGCCTGGAGCAGGACTTCCGCATTGACGTAGTCAAATGAGTAGCCCCTGGGCAGTTCGGGTTGCCGTATGCCAGTCATCTTGGGAGCGTCTTCGCCGATGAAGTAGGCCACGTCGGCAACGTACCTGCCCTGCTGGAGAAGATAGTTGCAGCGTTTCAGGTAGTGCGCAAAGACGTCCATTTGGCTGAACCATGTGTTGTTGCGGTTGAATTCGTTGCCGAACCAGGCATTCTTGCCGGGTTGCTCGTCATCGGGCTGTTGGATGTACAGGTGAAGCAGGGTGGCGTTGATTCCCTCGGCGAAGAAACGGTCACCTCGCTGTTTCATCTGGCCCGGGTATTGGGTGAAATCAGGGCCGCCGCAGGTAAAGGACTCTGCCCACACCCGGGGCTTGCCGTAGATGTGGCCGCATGAGGATGCCACGCGGTTCTCGATGTCGCCCAATGTGCCGAAGCTCCAGAATTCTCCTGCAATCTCGTCGCTTTGTCCGCCATATTGCAGGAATTCTCCTGGAAAGCCCCAGTGTCCGTAGTTTTCCAACCACGTGGTCAGGCCGTGCTCGTGGCTTACCTCGCGCAGGCCGCCCACATAGTTGTAGGAAACCTCGTCGGCTATGAGACGGCGCAAGTCCCAAAGGAAGCGGTCGGATTGCTCGGGGCTTCCCACCACCTCGCCGCTCATGACGGGCAGGTAGGGCACGGGGTCATAGCCGTAGGCCTTGATGAAATCGGGAATCATGTCGTCAGTCCAATTCTGACCGCCCGTTTCGTAGCTGTCTTCTACGACGATGCGGAACGTTTTGCGGTCCTGTGGTGGTATTCTCTCCAGAATTTTACCTAAATAGTTGTAAAAATGTGCGCGGATGTGACGCTTGCTCATTTTGTCGGTCTCATAGCCTGTTGCTTCCTTGGGGGCGGGCGCGTTTGTCGTGCCGGTCGGTTTCATTTGAGTGTACAGGATTACCCAATCGCCCTGCGGTACTTGCCATGTGGCTTTTCCCGTCAGGTCAATGACTTCGTTGGGTTGTATGACTTGGGCTTGGCTGTATTTTGGTTGCTGTGGCCACAGGTATGCGTCCCACATGGGGTGGGGAGTCTGCCACATTTTTGCGAATGTCTTTTCTGCGTACCGTTCGACTACGGGCAAGTCGCTTAAAACGGCCTGCAGAATCTGTCCTTCCTGTTCCATGACGAGACGGAATTCCTTTCCACGGGTTTCGGGCAGCGCAATAGCCGCAGGTGCATAGGGAAGAAAACCGACATTAAGCTCTGGGTTGCTGCGGTCAACGGAAATTTGCTTGATATTGCGCCACGTTTTGTTGTCCTTGGCTTGCAGGGTTGCGCGGAAGTTGGCTTTCTGCGGTGCTGGATACAGTGTGATGCTGCGCACCGTTGTCAAGGATGGACTTTGGAAGAGTATTTCCTTTGTTCTCCTAGGATTCCCAATGACGGTAAAGCGTGCCTGTTCCTTTATGAGCGGATAGGCCAGTGTTTTTACGGGTTGCTCTTCTGAGGAAGGCTGATGAAGGCTGATGAGAGTTGGTCCGCTGATGGTGTCTCTCCTGCTGTCGAGATATCGCATGGCCTGTCGGGGTTGTACCCACGGACCGCCGCTCTGACTCCAGCCTGGGCAATTGAAGATACCGACTTCAATATTAAGTTCGCCTGCTGTCTTGAGTGCTTGATGCAGTACGGCCCACCATTCGTCTGAAAAGAATTTGACCGGCCCTGCCGGTGTTCCCTGCCCCTCGCCGATTAATCCGATTTGCACGCGGTTGATGCCCACTTTCTTCATGGCTTCCAAATCTTTTACGACTCCTTCTCGGGACATGTTGCCTGCAATCCAATACCAATAGACTGCCAGTTGCTGTTCTTCTGGAATGTGGCAGAATGTGTGCTTGATGTCGTTGATGTTGGCGCGGAATGTGGTCGGCATTCCCACCAATAAAGCAGAAAGAATGAGAAAACGGGTGAATCGGAAGGGGCTTGTCATATATATAAAAGGTGTGAGGAAATCTTTTTCAGTGAAGAAACGGGCTTTTAAGGGAATGCAGAAAACGGGAAAAGGGCATCCTTTATCTTGAAACAAGGATGCCCCTCTGTTATCGTTGGCTGAATGGCCTATAAATCGTCATCGTCGGAAGGATCGCTGTTGCTTACCGATGAAGAAATCAATTTATCCTTGTTGTCCTTGAGGGTAGCATAGATTTTTTCCTCAATTTCTTTCATCAATTCTTCATTGTCCTTGAGAAGCGTCTTTGCGGCATCGCGCCCTTGTGCCAATTTGTTGTCATTGTAGCTGAACCACGACCCGCTCTTCTTTATAATGTCCAGTTCTGTGGCAATATCTAAAATTTCTCCAGCACGGGAAATTCCTTCGCCAAACATGATGTCAAATTCGGCTTTGCGGAAAGGGGGTGCAACCTTGTTCTTCACCACTTTCACGCGAACGTGATTGCCAATAATCTGATCGCCTTTCTTTACGGACGTGGCGCGGCGGATGTCCAGGCGCACGCTGGAGTAGTACTTAAGAGCGTTTCCTCCGGTGGTCGTTTCGGGACTGCCAAACATGACGCCGATTTTTTCTCGCAGCTGATTGATGAAAATACAGGTCGTGTTGGTCTTGTTTATCTCGGATGTGAGTTTTCGGAGTGCCTGACTCATCAGGCGTGCTTGCAGTCCGACCTTGTTTTCACCCATGACGCCGTCTATTTCGGCTTTTGGCGTGAGCGCAGCCACGGAGTCGATGACCACGATGTCAATAGCTGAGGAACGTATCAACTGATCGGCAATTGCCAAGGCCTGTTCGCCGTTGTCGGGTTGGGATATGAGCAAACTGTCAGTGTCTACTCCCAGGGCTTTGGCGTAGAAACGGTCAAATGCGTGCTCTGCGTCAATAAATGCAGCAAGACCGCCCCTTTTCTGTGCCTCTGCAATGGCGTGGATAGCCAGTGTCGTCTTACCGGAACTCTCTGGACCGAAAATTTCAATCACTCTGCCGCGTGGATAGCCGCCTACCCCCAGTGCCATGTTGAGTGCAATGCTGCCCGAGGGGATTACTTCAACATCTACGACTTCTTCGTCGCCCAGTTTCATGATAGAACCTTTGCCGAAGTCCTTTTCTATTTTTGCCATGGCCACTTGCAGGGCCTTTAGCTTCTCATTGCCGACATTGTCGGCCGTTTCGATTTTCTTTGCCATATAATAAATATAATGTATTACAATTCCAAATCTTGGTCAAACACCTCATGCCACGGCAGTCCTTGCTTGTTCAGTTCCTGCATGAAGGGATCGGGGTCGAACTCCTCCACATTCCACACGCCCGGGCGTTTCCACAGTCCCAGCATGAACATCCGTGCGCCAATCATGGCAGGAACGCCAGTGGTGTAGCTGACTCCCTGCATGCCTGTCTCCTTGTAGGCCTCCTGATGGCTGCAATTATTATATATGTAGTAGGTATGTTCCTTGCCGTCCTTGATTCCGCGTATGCGGCAGCCTATGCTGGTTTCCCCGTCATAGTTTGAACCCAGGTCCTGTGGGTTGGGCAGCACGGCTTTCAGGAATTGCAGGGGTACAATCTGCATTCCCTGGTATTCAATGGGGTCAATGCGTGCCATGCCTATGTCCTGTATGACGCGCAGGTGGGTAAGATATTCCTCCCCAAAGGTCATCCAGAAACGGGCGCGCTTGATGGAGGGAAAATTCTTGGTAAGGCTCTCCAGTTCCTCATGATACATAAGGTAGCTCTCCCTTGGGCCGATGTTGGGGTACGTCAATGGCTTGTGTATCTCCAAAGCCCCCGTCTGCACCCATTGTCCGTCTTCATAGTAGCGTCCTTTCTGCGTGATTTCCCTGATGTTGATTTCCGGGTTGAAGTTCGTGGCGAAAGCCTTATGGTGATTTCCGGCGTTGCAGTCCACAATGTCCAGGTACTGTATCTCATCGAAGTGATGCTTGGCGGCATAGGCCGTATATATGCCGCTGACGCCTGGGTCGAAGCCGCATCCGAGTATGGCTGTCAGTCCAGCCTCCTCAAATCGTTGCTTGTATGCCCACTGCCAACTGTATTCAAAATGGGCCTCGTCCTTTGGTTCATAGTTCGCGGTGTCCAGGTAGTTAACTCCGCATTGCAGGCAGGCATCCATGATGGTCAAGTCTTGATAGGGCAGGGCCAGGTTCATGACCAAGTCGGGTTGGAAATTCTGAAACAAGTCCACCAGTTCCGCCACGTTGTCCGCATCGACGCGGGCGGTCTTGATGGTGGGGTCGCCTATGGCTTTGACGATGGCATCGCACTTTTCCTTAGTGCGGCTGGCTATCATGATTTCCTGAAAGACGTCTTTGTTCTTGGCTACCTTGAATGCGGCGACGGTTGCCACTCCGCCGGCACCGATAATCAGTACTCTGTTCATGTTGTTATGTAGTTTGCAGTTGTTGATAAGCTATGGGAATTTCCCTTTACAAAGGTAAGGCTTTTCTGCGAGATAGTTGGCGGAATCCGTCTATTTATTTTCCGCTGTTTCCTAACGCGGCAGTTCCTCACCCCTTATTCCCAGCGTGGCCATGGCTGAATAGGTCAGGATTTCCTGTTTGCAGTGGTAGTTGGCCACGGGTTCCGTGGCAAACAAGGTGATGTTCTTGTCCTGGGCCTTGCGCAGGGTGTCCTTCAGTTCCTGTCCGTAGCGTTCAACGTCGGGTACGACCAGCAGTCGCTTGACCGACGGTGCTTCTGCCAATGTCTTGAGGCTCTCTGCAAAGAATTGCCCCTTGTCCACCAGTTCTGTCTCCACGGGAAACGCGGAAAACAGGAACTCCCCCAGGTTGTCGCTGAATGCCTTGCCGTCCAAGTCGTCGGTGAGGCTGGAGGGAATGCAGTTCTTCAGTGTCTTTTTCCCAGCCGAATGGATAAGAAGCACCTGCACCTTGTTGTTTCCCGGCCGTAGGCCGCCGTCCAGGGCCAAATAGTCCATCCACTGTGCCAGCTGGGCCTTGGGAAGTGCCCTTTCCAGCATGCGTTCAAAATTGACCGTCAGTTCAAATACAAAACGGTCCATCCAGTCGGCATCGGCCAGGATGACATTCTCCTCCCAGTGCTGTTCGGTAGGCAGTGTGCTCATTTGATGAGTTTTTTCCCGTTGGCCGTTAGGTGGCTGGCAATGCTGCTGTATGGAACGAATGCCGTGGGCCGTCCTGCACCAGCCGGTGCTATCTCTCCTGCCTCATAGCACAGGCGTATGCCGGCCTTTTCCAGGGCCGGTCCGCCCTTGGGCAGCGGAAATCCCAGCAAGGTGAGCTGCTCGCCCTGTGCCAGTTTCAGCTTCAGGTTTTCCCAGTCGTTCACCCCGAAGTAGCTTTGCAGTGCTTCCACCATGACGCTGTTAAATCGCTGCCGGCGCTTGGGGTTGACCAGTTCGTCCCATGTTACGTCGCTTCCCGACGGCATGTGCCACGTCTTTTCCTTCACGATTTCGCTTCGCTCGCCTGTTGCGCTGTAGTGAATGGCGTGCAGTCGGAACGTGACCAGGTTGGCCTTGTTCCACACGCACCTGATGTCAACGTCCAGGGCCAGGTTGAAGGGTTTCACCTGTCCCCTGACGGCTTGTTCCACGGCTTGCTGCCTGGCTTTCTTCCCTTCCTCCAGGAAGCACTGCTCCAGGCGGTTTGCCAGCGCATGGCCCGTACCTTCCTCCAGTTTCAGCATGGGCTTGAG
Source organism: Bacteroidaceae bacterium (assembly GCA_017940605.1). Taxonomy (GTDB): domain Bacteria; phylum Bacteroidota; class Bacteroidia; order Bacteroidales; family Bacteroidaceae; genus UBA6382. The sequence goes on along the minus strand of JAGAYF010000039.1, from coordinate 10,711 downwards.
CGACTCGCTGAGCCATGTGCCGAAGGCAGTGTTGATGGCATTGTCCTGCGTCTCGGGCCATTCGGCCTGCAGGTTGCACTCCATGCGGCCGCCGCCTGGCAGTGCCATCTGCCATGTGCTCTGCTTGCGCTGTATGCTCAGTGTGTCGGCGGCATTGGCGCTCCAAAGGTGAAGCCCCGCGCCCAGGAAAAGAATCGTGAGGATGAGTTTCTTCATGTCGTGCGGTGTGGTGGCGGCCGGTTACAGCCTTGCGTCAATCAGGTTGGGATAGTGGTCGGTCAGTTCAATGGTGAAGTAGGCCTGTATGCAGTCAAACACCTTTACCTCGGTGTTGTGCTTCTGAAAGTTGTAGATGAAGCAGTGGTCCAACGCTCCTTCAGCGCGGTAGGGGCTGGGGCGGCGGCTGTTGCGCGAGAAACCGTCTCCCGCGCTGCATATGTGGTGGCCGTTGTGGTTGTCGCCGTAGAGGGTGGCCGCCTTGTAGCAGGGTACGAAGCCCTCGTCGAGGAACTGGCGTATGGGGGTGGTGTTCTCATAGCAGTTCATGTCGCCCGTCACGAACATGGTGCAGTCGTGCTTGGCCTTCAGGATTTCGGCCTCGGCGATCATGAGCCTCACCTGCGAGGCACGCGCCTGTGTGCTGCCGGGCTGACGCCATTCGCCCATCCACCACAGGTGGGTGTTGAGCACGGCGAAGACCTTGCCCGTGGCCTTGTGCTTGAATACGGCCGACTGGAAGGACTTGGAGCCTGCGTTGCACCACTGCTTCGGGGTGTACAGGTTGTAGTTCACCGAAATAAGCTCGAGGGCGTCCTTCTTGTAGAAGATGGGGGTGTTGTTCCAGTCGGCACCGCTCTCATAGGAGATATCGTAGCCATATTTCTGAATCAACGGGTAGAAACGGTCGTGCATGTGCTTGTTGTATTCCTGTATGGTGACCACATCGGGCATGTAAGCCCTGACAAGCTGGGCAAACTTGGGGGCGCGCACGTCGTCCCTCGGGTCGACGCCCAGTTCCTTCCACTTTTCGGGCCATGTTTCCTTGCTGTAGTCCCAAATGTTGTCATCCAGGATTCTCAGGTTTGCTCCTTCGGGGCGTGCAAACAGCACTTCGCCTTCTACCGTCCCCTTGGTGCTGTAGCCTGCGGGAATGCTGTTCTGTGCCAGCTGGGCGGCCAGGATGTCGGCCGCCTTGTCCATGGCCCAGCAACCGCCGCCGTCCAGGGTGACCCTGCCCTTGGCAGCCCTGATGCTGTAGTCCCACAGCGGAGTGCCCTTGCCGTGGGTGATGGCAATGGCATGTCCTTTCCTGAACGCAGAATCCGATGCTATCTGCACCTGCTCGCCGGTGGCCTGCTCCAGTTTCTTCTGTATGCACTTGGCCATGGCAATGCCTTCTTCCTCTTCGGCCTGTGCCGAATAGACAATGGTGTAGGCCGATACGGGCACGCCGGCCAGTTTCTTCTTGGCAGCGGCGCTCAGGTCGCTGAAATGGAGGCAGGCCAGCAGGGCCGCACCCCAAAGTAAAGTCTTTTTCATGTTTGTGTCGTTTTGATGATTTGTGGGCAAAGTTACGAAATATATTTCATTTGCATGAAAAAATCAGTGCGAAACAACATGCCGTGCCAAAAGAAACAGGTGTTTTGTAATACGTTAAGAATCAGTTATAACAAGCAAGACGGGCACGCTCATGGGCGCATGTTCCCAATGCTGCGCCTTGCTTTCGTGGTTTTTACGCCCCGCAGGCGCGGCTTTTGCGCTCCATCGGAAATCTTTTGGGCCGCTCCGGTCCTGCTCTTGCGCCTTGTCCTGCCGGCAAAGTCCCGACGGCACTTCCCCTTGGCGTGGGGGTGGCCGCCGAGGTGCAAAAAAAGATACCGCCGGACAAGTGTGGCCGGCGGTATCTTGGGGAATGGATGATCGGAAACGGGGATCAGAGTCCCAGTTTCTTGGCGATGTCCTTGGGTATGGCTTTCTTGTTGATGAGGATGTTCATGGTCTTATAGGCAGTGTAGGCCTTGGAGATGTAGCACTTGCCGTGGAACTTGTTGTAGTCGCCCCATGAGTTCTTCATCATGAAGTACTCCTTGCCGTACTGGTCCTTGACGAGGCCGTAGATGAGCATGCCGTGGTCGTCGGTGGTCTCCCAGTTGTCATAGGCCTTCTGGCGCAGTTCGGGCGTGACCTTCACTTCGTTCTTGAGGTTGGCCTGGGCCTGCTCCTTGTTTGATTTTGCGTCGCCTATCCAGCGTGCCTGGTCGCTGCCTGCCGTGTCGTCGTTGGCATTCTTGGCCTCGGGCATCAGCACGACTTCGTGGCGGCGGAACGAGGGCTCGCTCACGTCGGCTCCCCATGCGAAGGTGTAGCCCTGGCGGATGGCGTAGTCCATGGTGCGCATGAACTCGTCAAGCGGCAGGTTGTAGCTCTGTCCCCAGCGCCAGTTGTCCTGTACCTCGATGGCGAAGCTGCTGTAGTAGGGATGGTGGGTGAATGAGGTGAGGCTGACGTAGTCATCCAGCTTCAGGCCGAGCACGTCTACGAAGCTCTTCGGCGTGTAGCTCCTGCCCTCGTAGGTAAACGTCTCGGGCAGCTTGCCTATGTAGGCTTCGTAGATGCCTGTCAGGCCGTTCTTCCACACGGGCGAGAGTGTCTTGAGGTCACTGCCCGTCAATGCCTTGACATAGGCAGAGGACACCTTGTCCAACTCGTTGTGGTTGAACAGGCTGTCGCCGTAGAGGCTGCCGGGCTTGGGCATGGCGTCCTCGGGGCAGATGCCGTAGTGCTGGAGGCAGTACAGGACATCGTAGAAGCTGCCGCCCTGGGAGAAGGATACGTCGCCGTGCATCCTGACGTGGGCCGTGGCGCGGTCCAGGTAGGTGTTCTCAACGACAAAGGCTTCGCACAGGTCGAATGTCTTGCCGGTGGCCTTGAGGGCTTCGGCTTCAAAGAAGCCCAGCGAGGAGTAGGCCCAGCATGTGCCCGAGCGGTTCTGGTTCTTCACCGAGGTGATGGGGTTCTCCTTGACGACGGTGAACGTGAGGGAATCTTTCTTGGATTCCTTCTGGGTGGCATCCTGTGCCACGGCACTGCCTGCGGTGAGCAGGAGGGCCAACAGGGAATAGATGGTCTTTTTCATCATGATTGTATTGGAATTAAATAGGTTATTCGTATCTGTTCTTGGCCATGAAGTCTTCTACATCCTCCAGGTGGTAGGGAATGATGTCGCGGCCCAGGATGCGGGCACCGTTGGACGTGATGAGCAGGTCGTCCTCGATGCGGATGCCGCCGAATTCCCTGTACTTCTCAATGTTGCGGAAGTTGAGGAATGCTGCGTTCGTGCCGTTTTCCTTCCATTGCTGGATAAGGGCGGGAATGAAGTAGATGCCTGGCTCGTCGGTGACGACAAATCCTTCCTGCAGCCGCCGTCCCAGGCGTAGGCTGGCTGTGCCGAACTGGCTGGACGGCTGTATTTCGTCGTCAAAGCCCACGTAGTTCTGTCCCAGCGACTCCATGTCGTGTACGTCCATGCCCATCATGTGGCCCAGTCCGTGGGGCATGAACAGGGCGTGGGCTCCGGCCTGCAAGGCTTCCTCGGTATCGCCCGTCATGAGGTCGAGGGCTTTCAGGCCCTCAATCATGTGGCGGCATACGTCCATGTGTACGTCGTACCACAGGATGCCGGGCTTGGCCAGTTGGAGGGCCAGGTCGTGGCACTCTTCCACGATGGTGTAGATCTCCTTCTGGCGGTTGGTGAACTTGCCGCTGACGGGGGTGGTACGGGTGTTGTCGGAACAATAGTTGTCGTTGGTCTCGGCACCTGCGTCGACAAGCAGCAAGCGCCCTGCTTCGATGTATTTGTCGGAGGGGGTGCCGTGCATTATCTCGCCGTGCATGGTTACGATGTTGGGGAAGGATACCATTGCGCCCAGGGAATTGGCAATGCCCTCGATCATGCCGCTGATGAAGTGCTCGGTCACGCCCGGGGAACAGAGCTTCATGGCTGTTGTGTGCATCTTGTGGCCAATGGCGCAGGCTCTCTCTATCTCGCGCACCTCGGCGGTGCTCTTGATGGAGCGCATGGCCACCACGGCCTTGATGAGCTCGGTCGATGCCTGGGCTCTCTGCTGCGCGGGACGGATGTCCAGTAAGTCTTGGATGAGAATCTGAATGTCGTGGCGGTAGGGCGGGAGGAAATGCACCTTCCGGTCTTCCTCAATGGCCTTTAGGATAATTTCCTGGACTTGGGAGAACGGTCCGGAGTGTTCAATGCCGACCTGGGAGGCCAGTTCCTTGACGCTGTCGACCGAGCCGAACCAAATAATGTCGTCCATGTCGATGTCGTCGCCCAGCAGGAAGTCCTGATCGTTGTCGACATCGATGATTCCCACGAGACGGTCGCGGTTCTGGCCGAAATAGTAGAGGAATGAACTGTCCTGACGGTGATGGTAGTAGTTGTATGGGCCGTTGGCAGGGCTTTCGTTGTTGCCAGGCATGAAGATGACGCCGTGTCCGACCAATTTCTTGAGCGTTGCGCGGCGTTCTATGTAAGTTTGCTTGTCAAACATGTGCGTTAAGTTGATATAAATGTGTAATGTGTAGCATTTTGAAGTCGCAAAGTTACAATTTTTGCTGGTAAATGAGTGACCTTTTGTAAGTTTTTGCTAATTTTGGAGACATAATTTCACGGAAAAGAAGAAATGCCGCCCTTACGAGAAACCCGTCCTGCACATGATTTTTTTGAACGGATAGGCTATGTCCTGAAACTTGAGTCTTCGCAGGAAAGCAGGCTGTGCCTGTATGAATTGTTGCAGGATGTGTGTGCGGAACTGACGGAAGGTCGGTATTATTCCAACTTGTTTTCACAATTGTCTGATGTGTGCCATCGCTGTGCCGTTCCGCAAGGATTGAGCAGGGATATTCAGAACCTGCGCTACCGCCTGCACGGCGGCGAGGGCTTGGCGGATTTGTCCTATGGCTGCCTGGTCATGGCGGAATTTGTGTCGGCGGTCCTGAAGGAGGATGTTCCCCAGGAATTGTTGTCGCGGCTGCCTGTTCGCAAGCGCATGGGCAGGGAAAAAAGGGTGCGTGGCCGATTCTGGAAGTGCCTGCGGGTCATGGCAAGGCGCGTGGATGAGCGTTTTATCTATGCAGAAACGGAAAAAGCCGAGGATGGCCGTACGGAAATCAAGGTGGACTGTCTATGCGGCGGCAGCGGTGCAGACTTGCACTACCTAAACGACCTTTCACTGGAGGGTGTCCCGCTGAATCTGCTGAATGTCTCGCTGGATGGCGAGGGGAACTATCTTCCACAGTGCATCATCGTTTTTCCGGACTATCTGCTGGATGCATCCACGCTGTCCCATGCGTTCAAGGAGTACAGCCACAGCCCGTTGCACTTTATCCTGGACCGTTTGAGCCCCAACGTGGATTCTCCGTACAAGGTTTTGGGTAATCTTGTGGGGCAGTTCATGGATGATTTGATGCATCAGGATAAAAATTGTCCCGTTACCTATGCAAAATCACTTGGAAACGCATTCCGTTCATCCCCTCTGGCTTTTTCCTTGCAGGATTTGGATGCCCGTTTCCGCTTTCATGAGCAGGCGAGACTTCAATTCAATAATATAAAGAGGCTCGTGGAGGAAGAATTGGAGGAAAAATACGGATTTCAGTTGGATAAGGTATTGGTAGAACCCTCTTTCGTGTGCGAATCATTGGGTGTTTCGGGCCGTTTGGACTTCCTGCAGTCTGATTTTTCGCGGATGGTGGAACAGAAAAGTGGGCGTATGGCCTACAATGAGACGGCCCATGTGGAAGCGCACTATGTGCAGATGATGCTTTATTTGGCCATGTTGGAATTTAATGTGGGAGTGCAGCCGCATGAGGCCGCAGGATACCTGTACTACTCGCGCTATCCAAACGGGATGCTGTCTGAGACTATGTATAACCAGCTCCTATTCCAAGTACTGGAGTTGCGGAACAAAATTGTGGCGCAGGAGTTGCGCTGTGTCCGGCATGGCGTGCGCTCTGTTTTGGAGCATATAAAATTGGAAGACCTCTGTGGGAAAAATGGCAGGCCGATGCCCAATTATGAACGGAATCGCCTGGCAAATCTCTTGTCGCAGCTTCATCCTCTACAGCACGGGGACAACACGGAGCGCATGCCCGTATTATTGGATTACTTCTACTATTTCTATGACTTCCTGTGCCGCGAACAGTTGCTGAGCAAGGTGGGAAATATCCAGGGGATGGGCAGCCACAGCTTTTCTGACCTCTGGAATGTGCCGGCTGCGGTCAGGGCCGAGAACGGCGATATGTATTCTGAACTCAGCCTGATCAGTTTTGAAGAGAAAGAATCGGAAACAGGCAAGGGAAGGAAAATACTGGCCCTGTGCCGCGAGGACCGTCAGCCCCTGCCGCTGACCAATTTCCGGGTGGGCGACGTCGTGCAGGTCTATACCTATGACAAAGCCGAAACTCCCGACATCAGGCGAACCTTTGTGCTGCGCGGGAAATTGGCCCTCATGCAACCTGACGAAATACGCGTGGAACTTTCCAACGGCCAGCGCAGCGCCCATGTCTTTCAGAAGGAAAATCAGTTTTTTGCCGTCGAACACGACCATGTCGAGGCCAGCTACAATGAGTTGTACCGCGGATTGTTTGCCTTCCTGTCCGCTCCGTCCCAACGACAGGAATTGTTGCTCGGCGTGCGGAAACCACAATTTGCGGAGCAGGTCTCGCTGTGCGGCAACTATGGAACATTTCAGGAAATGGTGGAGAAGCAGCGTCGCGCTCAGGATTATTTTTTGGTCATCGGCCCTCCGGGTTCGGGCAAGACGAACTGCGCCCTGCGGTGCATGGTGGAGGAAGAATTGCGCAGCGGAACGGAAAAAATCCTGCTGCTTGCCTACACCAACCGTGCCGTTGATGAAATCTGCGGAATGCTGGAACAGATTTGCGAAACCCATCCCCGTCTGCTCAATGACTATCTGCGCATCGGTGCAGAGCTTACCACGGCCCAGGCCTACCGCAGGCGGCTCTTGTCGGCCAGGATGGCCCAGGTGCATCGCGCTGCCGATGTGCGCCGCCTATTGGAAAGCATGCCGGTCATTGTCGGAACTGCCACTACGCTCAGTTCGCTGAACCTGTTGCAGCATACGATCTCCTTTGACGTGGCTTTCATTGATGAGGCCTCCCAAATGCTGGAGCCCCATTTGCTCAAACTTTTGGGCGGCGCGCGCAATGGTCAGCCGTTCATTCGTCGTTTTGTCATGATAGGCGACCAAAAGCAACTGCCTGCCGTTGTGCGGCAGGACGAGAGAAGTTCCGTGGTACATTCTCCCCGTCTGCGGTCCTTGTGTCTCCATGATGGCCGCCGCTCCTTGTTTGAACGCCTGCTGATGCTGCAAATGCGGGCCGATAACCACGCTGCCTGCCATTTGCTGAAGCGTCAGGGGCGCATGCATCCCGATTTGTTTTCCTTTGTCAACCGATATTTCTATCAAGGTCAGCTTCAGTGCGTGCCGCTGGACCACCAAACGCAGACTCTGCAGGACCTGTACCCACGGTCCTGCGGCCAACCAGCCGCGAATCCCTTTGTCGGCCTGCTGCTCAGGCACAGGTGCTGCTTCCTGGACACCGAAATGCCGCCTACCTTGTCCCATAGCCGAAAAGACAACGCTGTCGAGGCCCTGCTGGCCTCCCAAGTCATTGTGGCCTACGCTTCCTTGCTCCAGGCAGAGGGCCGTGCGCTGCACGACCACAGTGTGGGCGTGGTCGTGCCCTATCGTAACCAAATCAGCAGGGTGCAGTCCTGTTTGCAATCGCTTGGTTTCCATCGGCTGGACCTCATCACCATCGATACCGTGGAGCGTTTCCAGGGCAGCCAGCGCGACTTGATTGTCTATTCCTTTACGGTGTCCCACCCGTCGCAGCTCCGCTTCCTGGCCTCGGCTTCCTACCAGGAGGAACAGCCCGACGGCTCATGCCTGTGGGTTGACAGGAAGCTGAACGTGGCCCTTACGCGCGCCCGTCACCAGCTGGTACTCATCGGCAGCAGTGCGTTGCTGGGTAGGAACGCCATTTTCAGGGAAATGCTGGATGCGGTTCCCCGAATCAGTATGAAGGGAACAAGGGAGTGCTGACCGTGTCCGTTTGCTTACAGCAAGGGAGTGAATATCCTTACAAAAGATTCTGTCAGGCGGTGGTGCAACTTGCGCTGCCGCCATTGCTGAATGTCTATCTTGGTGCACTGCGCACGCGCCTCCATGAAGAGTTCCCTGGCCCTTTGGGCCAGCTGGTCGTCATAGAAGACGGCGCTGCTCTCAAACGTGGACAGCATGCTCCGCGCGTCCATGTTGACCGACCCAATCGACAGAAGGTGGTCGTCGGCCAGGAGCATCTTGGCGTGCATCATGCCTGGCTTGTACAGGTACACCTCAGCACCGGCCTTGAGCATGTCGCCCACATAGCTGTTGTTGGCCCAGCGCAGCCACCTGCTGTCAGGATACTGCGGAATCATGATTTGTATCCTCACGCCGCTCATCGAGGCGGTCTGCAGGGCATCGCGTATCTGCACCGTGGGGATGAGGTAGGGCGACTGGATGAGCAATGACTTGCGGGCGCTGAGAATGATTTTCTGGTAGCCCATCATGATGACCGGCCACTTGGAAATGGGGGCGCTGAACACGATTTGCCCCAACGCACCCTCTCCTGCCGCCGTGGCCTCCGACGGATAGTACTCCGATTGGTCCACAATCTCGTGCGTGGCCATGTACCAGTCGGCCAGGAACAGCATCTGTATGCCGTAGATGCACCCTCCGCTTGTCAGCCTCATCATCAAGTCGCGCCAGGGCCGCCCGTCCATGCCGTCCACATACCGCTGGGCAATGTTCATCCCGCCAATGTAGGCCAGCCTGCCGTCAATGACGACCAGCTTGCGGTGGTTGCGGTAGTTGATGCGGTGGGCCACGGCGGGAAACCTCACCGGCATGAAGGGCACGGCCTGTATGCCCTTGCGCCGCAGGTCGTGCCAGAATCGGTTGGGCACTTTCCAGCACCCCATGTCGTCATAGATGAGGCGCACCCGCACGCCGCGGCCGGCTGCGCGTGCCAGCGCATCGGCCACCTGTGTGCCCACGCCGTCGTCCAGGAAGATGAAGAACTCCAGGTGCACATGGTGGCGGGCCGCGTCAATGTCGTGCAGAAGCCTGCCCAGGAAGTCGCTCCCCTGCGTGAGGAACTCGCCCTGGTTCTTGTCAAAGGGCAGCGACATGTTGTGCCGCTTGAAGAACCTGAGCATGGGCATGTCTCCCTCCTGCGGCCGCAGGTTGTGCGCCTGCTGCACGTACTTGGCCATCCCCTTGCGCGTCAGCAGGTCCAGGCTGCGTTTCTCCAGCAGCCGGCTGCGGCGTATGTTCTGCCCGAAGAAATAGTAGAGCAGCGGCCCCAGTATGGGCAGGGCCACGATCAAGGCTATCCACGCCACCGACTCCGACGGCTGGTGGTTGTCCAGCATGACGATGCCGATGGTAATGACAATCAGGATGAAATAAATGATGCCAAATACGACGCTACTCCAAAACAGCATGGGGCTACGGTGACTGTGTGCTTGATGATTTTTGGGCAAAAATACGATTTTCAGCCCAATAAGCCAGCCTTGTTCCGTGATATTTTGCATTTTGGGTGCAAAAATCGGCCATGGGAGCACCCTGGCCCACGATGCAACAAAAAAGGCTTGTCTCCCGACAAACCTTTTTCGATAAAACTAATTACCTAACTTATGATTACTATGAAAAAAAATCTTTCAACACTTAAAACACTTTCTTTTTTGGAAACTCGACTGTCTCAGTCGAGCGGGAACATGTGGGATTTCGTTACGTTGTTCTGAGAGTTCATAACTTTAATCAACCAGTCTCCCAATTTAATCATTCTACGTTTCATCTTTCTTAAAGTTTTGTGGAGGTTTTCAGCTTTGGGACCTCCGGGTTAATACTCTTTTTGACGATGCAAAAGTACGCATTTTTTCCAAATTGGGTTCAAAAAAGCCCGAAAAACTGAAGAAAAATCGTTCCGAAACCTCCTATTTTCCTAGGTTTCCCCCGTTTTTGCAATGTCCAGTTGTCGAAATCCACGCTTTGCCCGTGCACCGACTGTGACAGGTCGGCATGGTGGGGACATGTGTCCCTGGTTCTTCCTGCATGGGGTCGGTGTCGGTTTCCTGTCCCGTGCCGGGTGTTGTGGCGGTGGGGCTGGTTTCTTGCGCCTTGTTGATGGGCCTTTCACGCCGCGCCCTCATTTTCTTGGGCCGCATTGGCGCGTCTCTTGCGCCTTGTCGGGAACGGCAGTCGGGGCGTGCAGGTCCGCCTGGCGGCTTGGCGCGGACTGTGGGGCATGGAGAAAAGAAAATCCCATGTTCCGCCGGTGGGAACATGGGAGTAGGGGTGTGCCGTATGGGCTTCGTGACGAAAGTTGCGACGCTGGCTCAGCGCTTCCACTCGTAGAGCAGATAGTCGCCTGGCTGTAGGCTGGCGGTGGTGGGGCGGCGGCCTTCCTTGACGCTCTGGCCCGTGGGTAGCACGCGGTGCAGAGCCGTTTGTTTGCTTACGGTGACTTGCTGAGTGTGCAGCAGGTCGCGGTTCACTATCATGAGGTAGTCCTTACCCCCATTGCGCAGGTGGGACACCAGCACGCCCTGGCCGCTGGCCTCAATGCT
>JAGAYF010000038.1 GCA_017940605.1 Bacteroidaceae bacterium | reverse complement strand
TGCGGTCCTCGCCACCCCGCAAGTGCCTCCTGACCCACCCGTGAGTGCCTCTTGTGTCTCCCGTAAGTGCCTTTTGACCCCTGGGTTAAGTGCGCACTTGACGGTGGGATAAGTGCGCACTTTGCGGTCGGACAGATGCGCACTTTGCCGGATGCTAAATGCGCACTTTGCGCCCGCCGCCTCGGCACTTGGCCGCACGGCACGTGCCTCCCATCCCTGCCAAGGAAGGAAGAAAGCTCCGTAAGCAAAGCGGTAACTAATTGATTCTGAACTATAAAATAGGGGGGGTAAAATGCAGCCCGAGCTCTGCGGGAGTACCAGACTCTTCCCCTAACCGAACTTTGTGAGGTCGCAAGTTGTGCTGGGCTACGTCTGCGTCAGCAGGTGGCCCAAAAGGCACAACGCGCAAGTTAGGGGAAGTGGCCGTCAGGCCGATGGAGTGTGTCAGCATGAAGCTGCCAGCCCTGCTTCCTGTAATGGACACACGCCCCCGATGCTGTGCATCTGCCCCCTCTATCTTAGAGGGGGAGCTGTTCTGCCTCAGGGGAGCAGCTGTTGCGCCTACATTATTATATAATATGGTATAGGAATGGGGCATGGGCCGGGTCACTTTCTTTGGGGTAATTGGAATTACGCAGTGCAAAGATAATGCTTTTTGCATACACGGGCCATGGGAGGGGCAGGGAAAATTGTACCTCTCCCTCCTTCCGCTGGCTGGTCGCGGTGCTTCTCTACCCCTTGCGCATCGCGGTGGGGGTGAAGCCGAGGTCGATGGGGGTGATGCCGTCGGGGGTGACCCGGAGCAGGAGTGACTCCTGCGGTCGGAAGCGCAGGGTGTAGGGCTCGCTCTTGCCGTGGTGGTGCACGGTGACGGCCCTCTGGCTGCCCTGGTCGGTAAAGGCGTGGCAGTAGTCCAGCGGGTAGCTGATGGTCTGGGTCATGGGGTTGGCCACGAAGATGTAGTAGGTGTCGCCCTCCTGGCGGCACCAGAAGTCGGGCAGGCTGTCGCCCTCGAGCAGGGGCTTGTGGGTGATGACGGCGGCATGGATGCCCACGTTGTCGAGTGCCAGCAGTTCCTGCATGGCGGCGGCGTAGTCGGCGGGGTGCTTTACGCGCCCGGGCTCCTTGGGCTGGGTGGCCATGTAGACGGGAAGTCCCTCACGGGCCAGCCGCAGGATGTGCCGCAGCGCACCCAGTTCCATGTACTCCACGCCCACGTAGAGCGAGCGGAAGTCAGCCTGGCCGCAGTGCAGGCGGCCGTCGGCATAGCGGGCTTGGCTGAGGAAGTGCTCGTTGACCCAGAGGGGCTGCATGCCCTTGAACTCGCGGGGGGTGTCGATGAAGCGCATCTCGTACTGTCCCCACACCCACTTCATCTGCTCCCTCACCCTGTCGGGGTAGAAGACGTGCATCCATGAGTCCTCCAGTGGCATGTAGACGGCCATGTCGCTGTAGTTGCGCCCGCGTCGCATGTACTGCGACACGGTGGTCATGTACCGGTTGAAGGCGGCCAGCGTGTCGCCCGACAGGTTGTCCTCGGGGCTCATGCTTACCTGGCAGGTAGTGTAGAAATGGTTGTCGCGGCGGCCCGGCTTGTTGTAGGCAAAGCCGTGCCAGATGATTTGGTTCGTGCCGTTGGCCAGCAGGGCGTCGCATATCAGCTTGAGGTCGGCAATCTGCTCCCTGCCCTGGTGGGGGCTCATGCCGTGCCCGTTGTCCTTGAGCAGGCTGGTCCATCCGTAGGCGCAGGTGAAGGTCTCGGCGGTCACGGCCTGCTTGCCCCCCAGCGTGGCGGCCGAGGCGGCAATCTTGCTGAAGCTGGGTTCGTACAGGATGGCCTCGGTCTCGGGAATGTCGACCAGGGTGAATGCCGTCAGCAGGTCGGTGGGCGCACCGCCGCACTGGGCGCGCGAGAATGCCCCTACGCGTGCGGCATTGTCGGCAAAGGGTTGGTAGAACTCCTGCATGACATAGCCCGACAGTGTGTGCATGAAGTCATAGTATACGTCGATGTTGGCCGTGTCGGTCAGGGTCTTATTCTCCATGTAGGGCACGATGTCATAGCCGTGCTGTGCCCGGAAGGTCGTGTCGAAGCCCGGTGTCCAGGCATACATGGTCTCCACTTCCCAGGAGTCGACGAAGAGGCCGGGCTTTGCGCCGTGGTAAGCCCCGGCCAATGCCTGGTTCATGCGGTCGGCATAGCCCACGAAGGCCTTGCGGTCCAGGTGGTTGATGATGCGCGAAATGCGCGGATAGTCCCATGAATGGTAGCAGCGTGCGGCCTCCACGCTGTCGTGGTAGGTGCGCGTCTGGTCGCCGTCGGGCAGGTGCAGGTCGTTGAAGGGCCACAGCGTGCCATAGGTGAAGTCGCACCCCATCTGCAGCGAGTCGGCCATGCGCTTGGCCGCATTGACGGCCGTGCTCCATTGGGCTGACAGGAACTCAGGGTGCTGGGTCGTGCTGTCCAGCCCCATGGGGTAGATCCAGGCAATCTCAACGCCGCCAAACTCGTGGTCCTTGAGCCACTGCAACTGTTGGCGCACGTCGTTGGTGTCTATCTCGGCGGCAAACCACCACCAACGGGTGTAGGGCTTGCAGCTGGCGTAAAGCCGTTCTTCACTGTCGCGGCCGTCGCGGCTTTGCGTGCCGCAGGCCGTAAGCATCAAGCCGACCGCAGCGGCGGTCAGGGAGAGCCATGTGGTTTTCTTTATCATGTGGGTTGGGTCTTATTGATGGATGATACTTAAGTAAGTTCGGTAAAAAGGATTGTGGGTTCGGGAGCGTGCCTGGGCACGGCAGTGACTAGGGCTCTTCCCATCCCAATCCCTTCCAGGAATTGCACGTGCCGCCCTCCACGCCCCATCGGCGCAGTTGCTCCAGCGTGGCCTTGTCTCCCACGCCGATGCCGTAGGCTTCCACGCCAATGTTGCGGAAGTGGCAGTCCTTGACGAAGCGTTCCGTCACGTTCTTGGCCTGTGGGCGCAGCAGTATGTTGCGCAGGTGGGCGTACTTGTCCACGTCAGCATCGGAAAAGCTGGACATCATCAGTTCCAGTGGCGCGTCGCACAGGCTGGCCGCCTGGAGCAGGTAGTCCAGGGTGAAGGAGGTGAGCACGTAGGTGCCGTCGGCAAATCCCTTGTCGTGCAGCAGGTCAATGACCTTGGCAATGCCCTCGCCGGTGAGCAGCTTGAGTTCCACGTAGGGCACTTTGCCCGACTCCTTGCACACGTCCAGGTATTCGGCAAAGGTGGGTATGCGCAGCTGGCCGCCGTAGCGGTCGTCCCATCCGTATCCGCCGTCAATGTGCACTTGTTGCAGTTCGGCCCAGGTGTAGTCCGACACCTTGCCCGTGCCGTCGGTGGTGCGGTCCAGCGACTTGTCGTGCATGCACACCAGTACGCCGTCGCGCGTCATTTGTGCGTCGGTCTCCATGCCGCGATAGTGCCCGACGGAGGCTGCCTGCCGGAAGGAAAGGAGCGTGTTTTCGGGATATTCGTCGCAGATGCCTCGGTGGGCCTCCAGTCCGAACTGTCCGTCAAACAGCCTGGGCCAGTGGCTGCGCGGCGGCACTTGTCCTTGGTAGCCTCCGTGCTGCACCCATACGGGCGGGGTGAGCTCTGCATCCGAAAAAGTGCCGAAGTCGGGCCTTGCCACGAGCAGGCGTATCAGCGATTTTTCGGCAAAGAGGAAGTCGCGGTTGCGGAAGCCGTGCTCCGTGTAGTCGGAAAGCCTGAAGCTGCTGTCGGCAGGGTGGTAGTACACGATGGTGTAGGGCCATCCCTCCGACTTGACCACATCGCCCTCCTCTACGGCTATGAGTTCCGAATAGACCCTTACGTCGCGGTCGTAGATGACACCCGTGGCGGCCCTGATGCCGCCCTTGCGCCAGTGGTAGTCCACGCTGAGTGGCACGCCGCCTTGGGCTGTGCCGGCTGCGGCGGATGTGATCAGGTTGACGGAGTCAATCATGGCTATGCTGAATGCGTTGCGGCTGCCGTCCTTGAGCGAAACCATCATGATGTCCTGTGCCGCGGCGGCCAGGCACATCAGCATGACGAGCAGGGATGGCAGGAAGACCCTTCTGCGGCACATCAGTACTTGTATGGCGTGCCGATGAAGGCCACTTGTTCAAAATCCTTGGGGTTCTGCCTGATGATGTGGTCAATGTAGGTGAGGAACATCCAGGCGGTGTACTGGTAGCCCATGGCCGTGAGGTGGCCGCCCATGAAGTAGCGGCTGCGGAACTCGGGGTCCTTGTAGGACGGCCCGTACTTGTCGATGTCCAGCAGGTACACGTTGCTGAACAGCGTGGGCATGGTGCGTATCACCTCGTTGTAGGGGCTTCGGCGCTCGTCGGTCAGGTTGTCGGGAATGGTCACCACGAAGAAGCGTGCGTCGGGCTGTATGCTCTTGACGCGCTGTATGATTCCGGCGTAGTTTCCGGCAAAGGTGTCGGCGTTCTTGTGGTAGTTCTTCAGGTTGATGTCCTTCTTGACGTCGCCCACGGGCACGCGGCCGTTGTTGGAGTCGTTGACGCCCAGCGCCACGATGTAAGCCTGCTTGGGGTCGGCCTGTGCGCTGATGTCATAGTTGCGGTTGGCAGGGTTGTCCCAGAAATGGTCTATCCACCCGCGCGTAGTCTCTCCGCCCTGTGAGTAGTTGTCGCCCGTAGCCCCCATGGCGCGGCACATGTACTGTCCCCAGGAGTACTGGTAGAGGTCCTTGTACCCCTTCTTTCCGTCTTTCTTGTGGTACTCGTGTTCTCCGCTGCACAGGCTGTCGCCAATGAATCCCCACTTGAGGAAGATGCCGCACATGCCTGGCTGCTGCTTGATGACGGCGATGGGATTCTCGCGTTCCTGTGTCTCACTGTTGGCCTGGTGCCAGGTAAGGAATCCCAGCAGCAGGATGGTACAAATCAGTCTCTTGTTCATGATGTCATATTTTTTGGCAAAGTTAATCAATTTCCCGTACATATTTAAATAAGAGGACAAGAAACATCAGTCTCCCAGTCGGCGGCCGGTGCGTTGACCCGATGAATTCCCCAAAAAAGGGTGTTGGGAATCCAGTTTCAACAGAAAGGAAAACTGCGGGGCGTAAAAGCCTTGCCAACAAGGCGTAAAAGATGGAGGAATGCGGCCTGAAAAATTTCATACGAGGCGTAAAAAACCGAGCTTTGCGCCCATTAGTACAACGTCCGTCAGCGGCCGTGTGCCGTTGTGCCGGACGGCACGCCATGGCGCAGGGGCGTGATGCTGTGCAACAGGCAGGGTGGGCCGATGCCATCCATAAAATATCCCTCGGGACGGTTAAACCTTTTCCCTCCTTGTTCAGTCTAAAAAAGAAAAAGGACTGACAACGCATCTTGATAAGGGTGCACAAGTTTAACCCTATAAAAACGAAGTGTTATGAAGAAGAAAAATTTCCTTTTCGCAGCGATGATTCTCATCAGTACGCAAGTGTTTGCATTGAGCAAGCAGCGCGCACAGGAGGAGGCCGACTTCCTGACCGACAAGATGGCCTATGAGCTGAATCTCCTGGACAGCCAGTGGGATGATGTGTATGAAATCAACTATGACTTCTTCCGCCGCCTGGGCAGCCTGAGCTATGACTACTCCGCCCTGGCCCGCGACCGCGACAGGAAGATGAGCTATGTGCTGACGGGCGCGCAGTGGGAGAAATACAGGCTGGCGGGCTATTTCGCAAAGCCCGTCCGCCCAGGTTACAATAGTTGGATATTTGTCATATACGACCACTACAAGCGCGGCAAGTACTACCGTGACAGCAGGTACGTGGTGGACCGCTATCGCGGTGGGCACAGGAAGGATATGAACTACTATCACGAGCGTTATTCCAGCCGTCCGCGCCCCACCATGCCGGCTCCCGCTCCGCGCAACGACCGCAAGCCTGCGGCCAAGCAGCCCCAAAAGGCTGACGGCAAGGGCGGCTACAAGCAGCAGCCCACCCCGGGCGGACAGCCGCAGGGCAAGGTGCAGAGCCAGCCCTCGCAGAAGAACAGCAGCCGCAGGGGAGGCCAGGTGACCAGCGGAAGCGGTCGGCGGGGCAGGTAGAGAAAAATGCCGCAAAGGCTTGCCAGGTTGATATTTCTTTTCTAAATTTGTAAACTCAAATTGACAAAATACAAGTTTCACAGTTTGCAAATTTAGAAAAGAAATAGTTTATGGTACTCATGATTATTCAGCTGCTGATCGTGCTGGCCGCCCTGTGGGTGGGCTCGCGGTACGGCAGCCTGGCACTCGGTGCTATCTCGGGCATAGGTTTGGCCATCTTGGTGTTGGGCTTCGGCATGAAGCCGGGCACTCCGCCGACCGATGTCATCTACATCATCATCGCTGCCGTGACCTGCGCGGGCATATTGCAGGCCTCGGGCGGCATGGACTGGATGATACAAATCGCTGAAAGGCTGCTGAGGAAGCATCCTGACCGCATTACGTTCCTGGCACCGCTGTGTACTTTTTTTCTGACGGTGCTGGTGGGAACGGGCCATGTCGTGTACACGCTCATGCCCATCATCTGTGACATTGCGCTGAAGAAGGGCATCCGTCCGGAGCGTCCGTGCGGCGTGGCATCCATTGCATCGCAGGTGGGAATCACCTGTTCTCCCATTGCTGCGGCCGTGGTGTCGTTTGCAGCTATTTCGGGCATGAATGGATTTGAGATAAACAACCTTCAGGTCATCATGGTGACCATTCCGGCCAGTCTGTGCGGACTCATGGCGGCCGCACTGGCTTCCTACAGGCGCGGAAAGGATTTGGCCGACGACCCCGTGTTCCAGGCACGCCTGAAAGATCCTGCCCAGCGCGAATACATCTACGGTTCAGGTGCCACGACGCTGGATAAGAAGATTGCGCCCGAGAGCAAGCGCGCCGTCTACATCTTCCTGGGGGCTCTGGCTGTCATCGTACTCTTTTCGGTGGCCCAGATGGCGGGTGTGAACCTGCTGCCAAAGTACACGGACGTGAAGGCGGTGGACAACGTGACGGCCATCACGTTTGCGCCCCGCAGCTTGGACTCTACTGCCGTGACGACAAAGGTGGTGGATGGCGAGACGGTTGTGCAAAAGGAGAAAATAACGCGCGCCATTCCCGAAACGGAGCATGTCACCATCAAGACTTCGGCATTGGTGAAGGCGCAGGTGCAGGTAGACGGTGCGACACGCGAGACGCAAAAGCCCTTGGCCATGAACATCGTGATCCAGATTGTCATGATTTGTGCGGCGGCGCTGATGATCATCTTCTGCAAAGCCCCGCCCAAGAAGGCAGTGAGCGGCGCGGTGTGGCAGTCGGGCATGGTGGCCGTGGTGGCCATCTACGGCATTGCCTGGCTGGCCGATACCTATTTTTCCAACTACATGCCCGAAATGCAAGCCATGCTGACCAACATTGTGGAGCAGTACCCGTGGACGATAGCCATTGCTTTCTTTGCCGTGTCGGTGCTGATAAATTCGCAGGGCGCAGTGGTGGTGTCCATGCTGCCGCTGGCATATAGTTTGGGCATACCGGGGCCTGTCCTGTTGGGCGTACTGCCCAGTGTGTACGGCTATTTCTTTATTCCCAACTATCCGTCGGATATTGCGACCGTGAACTTTGACCGTTCCGGCACGACAATGATAGGCAAGTACCTGCTGAACCATTCCTTTATGATGCCGGGACTCATCAGCGTGGCTGTCTCGACGGTTGTGGCCTATGTGCTGGCTGCCTTGATATATTGATGTCGTAATTTTAGTAAAAATAAGATAAAATGAAAAAGAACCTTGGAGCAGTTGGGGTCGTTACCCCGTTGCCAGTATTGATTATTGCGACCTATGACGAGAACGGTGTGGCTGATGCCATGAATGTGGCCTGGGGCGGCCAATGCGGCCCTAAGCATGTAGCCCTGAACTTGTCGCCTGTACACAAGACCAATGATAATCTCAAGCTGCGGAAAGCGTTTACGGTGAGCTTTGCAACTGCTGATGACGTGGTGGAGAGCGATTACTTCGGAATAGTGAGCGCAAAAAAGGAAAGGGACAAAATAGGCAAGGCCCAGATGCATGTGCGCAGGGCGGAGCATGTGGATGCCCCGATTATAGAGGAATATCCCCTGACATTGGAATGCAAAATGGTAGAGCTGGCGACAACTTTCCTGGGCGAGGAGCGTGTTGTGGGCGAGATAGTGAACGTGGTGGCGGACGAGAACATCCTGAATGCCGACGGGAAGATAGATTTGTCGAAATGGAAGCCCATTATGTTCGATTCGGCGCAGAATTACTATCGTGTCGTCGGCGATGTCGTGGGGAATGCCTTTAAGGATGGCTCTAAGTTGAAGTAATGCCGATATCCTGTTATTCTTCCATGGCATGGAGGGAGTGTAGTGGCGATATTTGCCATTGAAAGGCGGCGTGAAACAAAAAAATGGTTGATTGTATTGTGATTTTCAAAAAAAAATGTAACTTTGCACGCCAAAATCAATTGAAAATATAAATAAAATAATAATTGAGATATGAAAAGGACATTCCAACCACACAACCGCAAGAGAAATAACAAGCACGGCTTCCGCCAGCGCATGTTGACGGCAAGTGGCCGCAAAGTTTTGGCTAACCGCCGTGCCAAAGGTCGCAAAAAATTGACAGTTAGCGACGAGCATCATGGCAAATAACCCTCAGGAGGGTTGATGGCCATTGCCGAGTGTGAAAGTAAGAAACTGAAAGAAGTAAGCAGCCCCATTTTTATGGATGCTTGCTTCTTTTTTTATGCACAGACAAAAACGGGAAGTGCAAATAAGGACAACGCTTGAATTTTTATTGCGGATTTTTTGCCTGTTGACTTGGTCGTTTGCGGGAAGATGCGTACTTTTGTAGTGTATGGCCGCAGCGGAAAAGAAAAAAAAGTCAGTTGGAAGGAAGTTCCTGTACAATCTGTTGGGACTAGGTGTCCTGATGATAGGAATTACCGTGGCTGTCCATTGGGGGCTTCGGTCATATACCCGTCATGGGGACGAAATAGATGTGCCTGAACTGAAAGGACTCAGTGTGGATAAGGCTGTTCAGCGGATAAGGGATGCTGGATTGCGGGCTACATTGAGTGATTCGGTATACGTGAAGGAACTTCCTGCCAATACGATATATAGCCAAAGTGTAACGGCGGGAACGCATGTGAAGGCGGGACGTATTGTGCATTTGACGGTTAATTCTTCGCATCCACCTATGGTGTTGCTTCCCGACTTGGCAGATAACTGTTCGGTACGTGAGGCTCGCATGAAGCTGACGGTCTTGGGTATCAAGAATGTTACGGTTGAGTCCATAGACGGGGAACTTGATTGGGTGTATGGGCTCAAGGTGAATGGAAAAAATGCTGCGGCCTATGACCGTATTCCGTCGGAGTCAAAAGTGACGCTTGTTGTTGGCAATGGTTCTTTTTCTGACGATGAGGAGGAGACTGTCGGAATTATGGCTGATGAAAGCGTGGTGACTGGCGTGGATGATGATTACGGGGTGGAGGTGACCGCTGAACCGGAAGGAAACCGTCATCAATAGAACAATAAAAGAAATGATGTGATGGTTGATGAATCATATGCCGATCCCAATGTAATTGAAGATGTTCAAGAGGAAGAAGAAAATACGCTGTATGAACATCTGCGCATCCAGGCTGATAAAGGACAAAGTTTGCTCAGGGTAGATAAGTTCCTCTATCTCCATTTGCAGGATACGTCGCGGAATCGTATTCAAAAAGCGGCACAAGCGGGCTTTATACGAGTAGGTGACCGACCTGTAAAAAGCAATTACAGGGTGAAACCCTTTGATGTCGTGACGGTGTGGCTGGATCATCCTCCGTTTGATACGACGATAGAGCCAGAGGAAATCCCTCTTGACGTGGTGTATGAAGATGAAGACTTACTGGTCGTCAATAAGCCTGCGGGCCTTGTTGTACATCCTGGCTGTGGAAATTATACAGGAACATTGGTAAATGCATTGGCTTGGCATCTCAGGAATGAACCGGATTTTGATATCAATAATCCTGAGGTGGGACTTGTTCATCGCATTGACAAGGATACGAGTGGGCTGTTGGTGGTGGCGAAGACGGCCAAAGCCAAAACGAACTTGGGACTGCAATTTTTTAATAAGACCACGCAGCGAAAATACAATGCCCTCGTTTGGGGAGACCCAGGTGACAATGCCGGAAGGATAGAAGGCAACATCGGGCGCGACCCAAAGGACCGTTTGCGTATGGCAGTCTTTCCCCCTGAAAGCGGAAAAGGGAAAAGTGCAGTGACGCATTGGCGTATTTTACGGAGATATGCTCACTCAACATTGCTAGAGTGCCAATTGGAAACGGGACGCACACATCAAATACGTGCGCACATGACACATATAGGGCATCCGTTGTTCAGTGATGCCAGATATGGTGGGGATCAGGTACTGCGTGGGACGACTGAGTCTCAGTATCGGCAGTTTATTCAGAAATGTTTTTCTGTTTGTCCGCGTCAGGCATTGCACGCCCGTACGCTCGGCTTTGTCCACCCAACAACAGGGAAACAAATGGATTTTACTAGTCCGTTACCGCAGGATATGCAGGTTTTAGTGGATTTATGGGAACAATATACGCAAGACAAAATATAGAAATGGATAGTTTACAGAATAAACGCAGGCGCATAATAGCAATCGTGGCCGGAGGGGATTCTTCGGAACACGATGTGTCGATGCGCAGTGCTCAAGGAATTTATTCCTTTATTGATAAGGAACAATATGAATGCTATATAATTGAAATTACACGCAAAAGATGGCAGGTCCTTTTTGATGATGGCGAGAAATGTGAAGTAAATAAAGCAGACTTCTCTTTTGTCTTGAAAGGAGACGTGAGAGTGCGTCCTGATTTTGCATACATCACTATACATGGTGCACCAGGTGAAAATGGAGTAATGCAAGGATATTTTGATTTGGTGGGAATTTCATATTCTACTAGTGGAGTCCTAGTGGAAGCACTTACATTCAATAAATATTTCCTCAATCAGTTTCTGCGTCCGTTTGGTGTCAATATAGCTGACAGTATATTGGTGCGGAAAAAACAGAAAAATCAAATCTCTGAAGAGAAAATCATAGAACGTTTGGGACTACCCTGTTTTGTTAAACCCAGTTCGGATGGCAGTAGCTTTGGAGTAACCAAAGTTAAAACGGCCGGCGAATTGGCTCCTGCCATTCAAAAAGCAATGGAGGAGTGCGACGAAGTTATGATTGAACAATTTATTGATGGACGTGAAATAACGTGTGGTTGCTATAAGACGTGCAAAGTGGAACGTGTCTTTCCCATCACAGAGGTAGTTACTGACAATGAATTCTTTGATTACGGGGCAAAGTATCAAGGGCAAGTAAAAGAGATAACGCCTGCGCGCATCAGCTCCCAGACTTCACAGCGAGTAAGCCAGTTGACTTCAAAATTATATGATATATTAAATTGCCAGGGCATTATTCGTATTGATTATATATTAAGTGGAACTGACGGGCAGGAAACCATTAATTTATTAGAGATAAATACCACGCCTGGAATGACAGCAACAAGTTTCATTCCCCAGCAAGTGAAAGTCGCTGGTCTTACCATGGGAGAAGTACTTTCAGATATAATCGAAAATCATTTTTAGTATGAACATTCCTTCAGAGTTTGATGACATTCGTCCCTATAAGCCCGAAGAAATTTCTGCGGCAGTGGATCAACTGGCTCAAGACCCTCTGTTCTGTGAGGTGATGAAAAAAGCGATGCCTGGGATTCCCCTTGAAGTGTTGATTGCAAAGGCGAAGCAGTGTCGCAATTTGTTGGAATTCCAAAAGACATTCGATTATTCGTGGCTGAAATCGTTGCTTGCCGAGCACTCAGACGGTATTGACATGCAGGCAGATGAACTTGACAGAAGCACTCCATATACCTTTGTTTCCAATCATCGTGACATTGTGCTGGATGCTGCGTTCCTAAGTGAAATGATGGTTGATCTGGGCTTTGACAACACGGTCGAGATGTGTGTGGGAGACAATCTGATGCAGTTACCTTGGATACGCACCTTGATTCGTTTAAATAAAGGTATTGTTGTAAAACGTGGCATATCCATGCGCGAGCAACTTTTGGCCAGCCGTGAATTGAGCAGCTACCTTCATTTTGCCATTAAACAGAAGAAAGAAAGCATCTGGATAGCTCAACGGCAAGGCCGCGCAAAGGATTCCAGTGATCTGACCCAGGAATCCATTATAAAGATGTTTTGTATGGGTGGGGAAGGTACGTTGAAAGAACGGTTGAGCGAACTGAATATCGTTCCCCTGACTATTTCATACGAATTTGACCCGTGCGATTTTCTCAAAGCCCGCGAATTTCAGTTGAAGCGCGACAATCCGGATTACAGAAAGAACCGTGAGGATGACATCAACAGCATGTCCACGGGCATTTTTGGCTATAAAGGGCGCATTCACTACCAAGCGGCTACGACGCTCAACCATTGGCTGAGTAATCTGCCTGATGATTTGCCCAAGGGCGATTTTTGCAATATCGTTGCCGCGCGCTTAGACCATGTCATCCACAGTAACTATCGCTTGTTCGCCAATAACTATATCGCATCGGACAAATTGCGCCAGGAAGAGCGTTTCAAGTCCTTGTACACGGCTGAGGAAAAGTCGCGCTTCGAGGAATACCTGGTCAAGCAGATACATCGTATTGACTTGCCGCATCCGGATTTTGAGTTTCTGGAGAAAAAAATTCTGGAAATGTACGCCAATCCTCTCTATAATTACCTTAAGGCGGCCGAGCAAAAAGAGAATGACTTTTAAGCACATAATACTGATTCCGTTGCTCTGCCTGCTGGTTTTGGCTTCTTGTGAAAATGAGGACGATACCTGGAGCGAATCCTATCAGTTGGATTTCCTGGAGTTGCTCACCGACACTCAGGGGCGGGCGACGCTTGCAGTGACCGACAGGGGGGATACTCTGGAGGTGGAGAACCCGGTGACATCCCTGAAGTCCGATACACTTTACCGATGTGTGGCGTTCTATGTGCAGCCAGCCAATGGGAAGCTCAACCTCAGGAGCGTTTATTCAGCCATATCGCCTTTTCCGTCGGCCATGGCTGACAGGGAGGAACACACCGATGCCGTAAAGATTCAAAGCATGTGGCGCGGTGGGCGCTATGTCAACATGACGTTGCTGATTGGCGGAAAAGAAAAAACGCATTACTTTGCATTCAAGGACAAGGGCACTGTAGAAAATGCCGATGGCAGCAATACGGCCCATGTGTTGCTGTATCATGACGCCAATGGCGACATGGAGGCATTCAGCCACACGGCATATCTGTCCCTGCCGCTGTATTTCTATGATAACGCCTTGCAAACGGGGCGTGACACGGTGGCATTCTCCTTGTATGTCAAGGAAAAGGGCATGCAAACCTATTATTTCCCTCTTTAGTCCAACCTATTCCATATATAAACTGCGCTTGCATGAAAACATGCAAGCGCAGTTTATGTTTATAGTGCCCCAAATGGCGACCACCTCAATCGAATAGCGGTTTACTTCAGCTTGTACACAATGCGGTAGTACCCACTTTCAAGTGTAATGGGCTTGGTGGGGTCTTTGCGCTCGGGTTGCACCTCGGTGCTCTTGTCCCGTTGCTGCTCGTTGTACACAAGGCCGTAGCGAATGAGCTTCGTGGGAGGTATTTCGGCCGAAACGGCTTGGAACGGCACTTCCACAGTGGCTGTTGCACCGACGGGAATGTTCACTTTTATGTCAAACGTGGTGGCCGTCTTGTTCCATTCCAGGCGGATTGCCCCATAGGGTGTGGGTTGACTTACTTTTACGAAGTCCACCCCATCCACGGGTTGCGGCTTGATGAAGAAATGACTGTATGCGGGGGCATCTTCGTCATACACAATGCCTCCCAGTGCTTGGTAGAACCAAGAACCGATGCCGTTGTAGCAATTGTGTATGCGGCTGCGGCGTGCGTTCCAGTGTTCCCATGTAGTCGTAGCCTGGTTGTCTATCATGTACAGATAGCCGGGGAAATCGCGCTTCTTGAGCATGTCATACATAAACTGGGCCTCGCCGGCACGCGTGAGCCACTGGGTAACGATGGGTATGCCCACGAGGCCGGTAAACAAATGGTTGTTCCACAGCGTGGCCGTGGTCTCTTTCAGGGCCTGTTCCACCTGCGGGCGCAGTTCCTGCGGGGTAGCACCTACAAACAGGGGGAAGCAGAAGTCCAGTTGCAGCTTGTTGGCATACGTGTTGTCGCCAGCGTTGAAATAGGTGCTGTGAATGCGACGGTTTATCTCGTCGCGCTTCTTTTCATAGGCTTGCTGGTCCTTGCTCTTGCCCAGGACCTTGGCCACCTTGGCCATTGTGTCGTACACCCAGCTCATGGAGCAGCTGTTCACGTCGTCAATGCTTTCGGGGTGCAGTTGATGCTCTTCGTTGGGCAGTGCCCAGTCGCCCAAGTACCAGTGGCGGTACACGGTGTTGGGCCATCGGTTCTCCAGCGTGAGCAGTCCGTCGGGCATGAAGCTCTCAGCATACTGCAGGTACTTCTGCATGTGCGGATAGTAGCGGCTCAGCATGTCCTTGTCGCCATACTGCACGTAGGTCTGCCACGGAGCGTTGGCTATGAAGGCGCACCAGAACGGGCCGCCCCCGCAACGGGTGGGGTTGGGAGCTTCGTGGGGCAGCCCGCCGTCCTCCCACTGTGCGTCGCCATAGGCCTGAATCCAGTTGTTGTAGAGAGGGTATAGGTCATACATGATCTGGGCACTCAGGATGGAGGCATTGCCGTCGCCGCCATATCCCTTGCGCTCCAGGTGCGGGCAGTCCACCATGTAGCCGCCCAGGGTGAGACAGGGAAACGTGCGGTGCACCATGTCGTGGATGTCATTCATGTCCTTGTCGGAGCATACGAATGACGAGCGCGTGTCATAGCCTGTGTAGATGAGGTAGGCGGTGACATCGTCATAGGAAGGCATGCGGTCGAGGCCCGTTACCTTGATGTACCTGAAGGCATGGTAGTTAAACTTGTTGCAAAAGGATTCCTGCCCCTTGCCGCTGGCAATGTATGTGTCGGTAAACTTGTGGTTGTCAAAGTTTCCCTCGACGTCCAGCTGGTCTCCGTAGGTGAGGCTCACCTTCTGGCCCTTTGCCAGCCGGCCCAGCCGCATGTCGGTCCATCCCACGATGCTGCGCCCCATGTCAATGAGCCATGTGTCGGCATTGTACCGCCTGATGGCCTGTGGGCGGAACTGGGCCTGTATCTTGTTGGGCTCGCTCATCATGGGCGATGTGATGCGCTTGGGCAGGCTGGGCATGTAGGTCTGTTCCCAGTCGGCGGCATCGAGCGAAGCCGCGGTCAGGTCGGGCAGGAGTTCCGATGCCACGATGTTTTCGCCCTGGAAGTCCACGTGTTCCCAATTGCCAGGCATGTAGTAGCCGCTGCGGCGTGCCTTCCAGCTGTCGTCCGTGCCGACCAGCGTCTTCCATTGCCTGCCATCCAGCTGGTCAATCTGGGCGCGCACGTAAGGGCCGCCTGCACTGATGCCGCGGCCGTGGGAGTCGAACCACCCCTTGCTTGTCCAGATGACAATGTCGTTGCGCCCGTTCTGCAGGAGGGGCGTCACGTCGTATGTCATGCTGAGCGAACGCTTGGCAAACTGGACCACGGCCGGTGCCAGCACGTTCTGGCCTACCTTCCGGCCGTTCAGGTAGACCTCATGGTAGCCCAGCGTGTTGATGTGCAGGAATGCCTTTTCGGGCTTGCCCTGCACGTTGAACTTCTTCCATAGCTGAGGCGATGCCGTCGTGTCCTGCAGGTGAGTGCCTATGTAGCGGCCGTGCCAGTCGCCCTCCTTCAGCAGTCCTACGCTGAACCGTGCCGTGTAGCTCCAGTTGGATGCATTTCCGTGGTGGTCCCACACCCTCACTTTCCAGTACACGACGCTGCGGCTGTCCAGCTTGCGGCCGGCGTAGCGTATCCACAGGCATTGGCTGCCCTCTACGCGCCCCGTGTTCCACAGGTCGGCCGACTGTTCGGTCAGCAGTTGGGGCGACGATGCGGCCAGGATTTGGTAGGCGGTCTGCCGCAGACCGTTCTCGTCGGGGTTGATTTTCCAGCTCAGGCCGGGGTCGGTGCGGTCCACGCCCCAGGGATTTTTCAGCATTTCGCAGCGCAGGTCGGCGGTCCGTATGGCGTTCGCGGTGAGCAGGCCGGCGGACAGCAGGGTCAGGGTGAGAATTCGTTTAAGCATTGATGTCATAATATAAACAGGGTATAGGTAAAACAATATTTGACGATTCAAAATTAATGATTTTTCACGGGAAAGCCAAATTTTTGGATGCCCATTTTCCATGGACATTGGCCGCCCCGTGTCCTCCTGTGTGAAAAAGGGGTTTTGGCTGATAAGGCAGCGAACCTTGCCAATTAGCGGTTGTACCTGGATGCAGATGCATGTGGAAC
>JAGAYF010000037.1 GCA_017940605.1 Bacteroidaceae bacterium | reverse complement strand
TCCAGGATGTCGGCCAGCTTGGCATGGAGGTCGGGCAGGGCGTGCCTGACTTCCCCGGGGTTGCTCCACAGCAGGCTGCTGTCTTCCCCCAGTGCCTTGTGCAGGATGAGGGCATGGCGGGCCGACAGGCCCTTGATGCGCGTCAGTGCCAGGGTGCAGGCTAGTGGATCGGGCTGCATCTACTTCAGGTATTTGCCAAAGATGTCCATCAGCGGCGCATAGTCGCACAGCCGCCCCTCCATCGTGCACACGGCCTCGACCCGGGCCCTGACCACGGGCTTGCCGTCGGGCTGGCGGTAGATGTCCTGCTGGAATATGTACTTGGGCCCTTCCTTGGACACGTTGAGGCAGCTCACAAACTCGTCGTCGCTCTGCAACGGGGTCTTGTAGCTGATGGTGATGCGGGCCACCACGACGTCGACTCCCTGGCGGTGCAGCTGGACAAAGCTGATGCCCTCGCGCAGCAGGAACTGGTGGCGCGTGTGCTCCAGGTAGTGCAGGTAGTTGGC
Organism: Bacteroidaceae bacterium; assembly: GCA_017940605.1. Taxonomy (GTDB): domain Bacteria; phylum Bacteroidota; class Bacteroidia; order Bacteroidales; family Bacteroidaceae; genus UBA6382. The sequence continues at coordinate 18,241 of JAGAYF010000037.1, read as the reverse complement.
GTTGTTGACGATGCCTTCCAGGTCGCATTCGTAGTCGCGCACCTGCATGGGCAGTTCAAAGGTATAGGTGGGTCGGTTCATAGGCGTAGGTTTATCTTTGTTTCAGGAATTGGTAGCCCCAGCGACATCGCAGGCAGTCCTTGCGGTAGCAATAGTGGGTGTGCAGCTGTATGATGGCCTGGCTGTCGGCGGCCGTGTTGACGGTCAGCCCCATTTCTTTCCAAATGCGCGTGTAGCGGTTGCCCTCGGCGGGCAGCTGTTCCAGCAGCTCCATGGCGCGCGTGCAGTATTCCTCGTTGAAGCGGTGCTTTCCGTAGGCAAAGAGCATGGGAACGGCGGCGTTGATGGCCAGTGAGTTGAGCGAGGCATTCGACAGTTGCTTGGCCGAGCGCGCACTCTCTGCGCCGAATCCGTAGTGGGTCTCCCAGTAGGGCGTGACACCCGTGCGGAACAGGTCCTTCACCTCGTCCAGCGTCTTTGCGTCGAGCAGGGCCGACAGGTTCAGCCTTTGGGAACAGTACAGGTTGGCCAGCTGAACCAGGCGGATGTGCGGGAAATTCTGTGGCCGCAGGCGCAGGAACTTCCACTGGTATCCGTTCATGGGTGTGAGCGTGAATTTGTGCGCCAGGAAGCGGTATTCGTTTTGCAGCTTCGTGAAGTAGCCGTCTTCCTGGGCGTAGGAGCGGTGGAAGGCGGGAATCATGTCCTCTGTCAGCAGGCCTGCCTGCCCGAGGAAGATGGCCTCAATCTGGAAGGGCATGTCGCGGTGCTTGCCGCAAGCTCCGAGGGGCACTATCCTGGCCCACGACTCGAAAGCGTCGCCGTTGATGCCGAATCCAAAACTGCGGGCCAGCGTAATGAAGAATGCGCGCTCCCAGTTGCCGCAATCCTCGTCGGCATAGCCGTTGATGCGCTCCGTCTTCTGCTCCAGCCGCTCCATGCGCAGGGCATCCAGCCACTGGTGGACGAGCAGGGACGGCATCTTGCCTACGGAATCCTGGCAGGGAGGGTAGAAGTCCTGCCGTTGCAGGCGCAGGTAGTTTTGTTCTACGTAGGGGGGAATTTCCAACTCGACCTGCATCAGCCGGCGGCCGTCCTGGGTGTAGATTTCGTCGGTGTCGGCGTGCTCCACCACGTGGAGGATGACATTGTTGTAGCTGGGGTTGAGTTGGTGCTGGTGTCGATTCCAGTCAGAACTGTATGAGTGGATTTCCACATTGCCTACCAGGGTTTCGTGGCCCATCCTGATCTTCGCATTGAAGAAATCGGGGCCCGCATCAAAGTTGTGCAAGCCGGGGTCGAGCACTTCCAACAGCTGTCCGCTGGTGGTCGTGAGCGTGGGGCTGGGGTAGAGGCGCTGTTGCCAAGTGTAGTGCAGTAGTCTCTCCATTGACGGAAATCGTAGCCAGTCGCTGATTGTTCCGCAAATGTAATCATTTGCGCGCAATCAGAGCCATAAATTGTGCGAAAAAGCGAGGAAATCCTGCAACTTGTGGGTGGTTCTTACACAAGGCAAAGCACCGACCCCTTGTGGGGTCGGTGCTTGCTTTTGCCTGCTTGGAGGCATCTTTGGTTTTGGTTTTGAGAGAATTGAAACCTTTTCAGAAAGTTTCCATTTGGTTTATAAGCAATTTGCTCTTTGCAGAACTTTTTTGGAATAGATTGTTCACATTTTAAGTAGTTCGGAAACGAATTCGTGGGTCAAGTTGCCCGTGAAGTCAACGACCTTCAAGCTGTTTTCTTCGTTGTTGTCCTGATGCTGCATGGCAATGATCTCAATGATCTTGTTCTTGTTGCGCCGCAGCCATACGCAGGGCTCGTTCTTGTCGTTCAAGTCGTTCTTATAGGGCTGGTAGACTCTTTTCTTCTTGTCCAGAAGCCGCTCGACTTCCTGCTTGTATTTTTCGGGATGCTGGGTGGCGATGAAGATGCGCAGGCTCTTGATGTTGGGGAGACTCTTCTGGATTTTTTCGTTCTTGAAGTATTCTTCGTTGCTGCTTTGCATCATTTCCAACATCTTCTCCATCATGCCTGGGCTCACGGTGATGCATTGGTAGTCCTTGTCCTGTACTTCTTCAGTGCTGTCCTGGAGTTGTACAACCAACTGCGCGACGAAATCCTGCCTGTCGTCGGCCCATAGGCCTGCCGAGGACAGGAAGAACGCAAGGAAAAGGAGCAGCAAGTGCCTCATGTTATTTCTTTATCAGGGTTGTATCGTTTTGCAGCCCCATTCCTGAGGCGCGCAGGCCGCCCGAAATGGTTTCCAATGCGGAGGAAACTTGCTCGTAGGCCACTTGCGGGTCGGTGTAGGTGTCCTTGTAATTGGCGTAGTTGTAGTTCTGCTCTGCCTCGGCTTGGCTGTTCTGCTCAAAGGTGTGTTGCGCGGCCATTCCCAAGGTGAAGATGATGGCTACGGCGGCTGCGGCCTTGTAGAAAGGACGCAGGCGGTAGCCAATGGTGTTGTAGCGCACGGTTACGCTCCTTTCGTCGATTTGGGACAGCACCTTGGCGTCGAAGTCGTCGCCAAGGCACATTTCTTGCGCCGTGCTTTCATAATGGAACAGGGGACGCAGGCGTTCCAAGTGGCTGGGCAGATGCTCCTGCTTGAAGAAATCGCGCAGCAGGCATTCTTCCTCCACCGTTGTTTGCGCCTCCCAGTAGCGTTCCAGCAGTTGTTCGATGTATTTATAGTCCATAGCGGCTTATTTTCTCAAATTGTTCTTTTATGCGTTGCCGTGCCCGGAACAACGTGACCTTTACTTGGTCTTCTGTGATGCCGAGTATGGCGGCTATCTCTTTGTAGGGCTTGCCCTCTATATCGCGCAGCTGCATGACGGTGCGTTGCTTTTCGGGCAGTTGGTCGAAGAGCCTTCCCACCCACATCAAGCCGTCTTGACGAGCCATTTGTTGGAAGGGAGAAGCCGCGTTGTCGGCCTGTTCGTGCGCTGCATCGTCCAATGCGGCGTGTCGGCTTTCCTTCCGTGCCAGATAGTCCAGCGCCATGTTGCGGCAGACTGTCATGCTGTAGGCTTCGGCCGATTGCGGCCCGCTCAATTCTGCACGGTGCGCCCACACCTTTATCATTGTCTCCTGTACAATGTCCTCTGCTTCGCCCGTGTGGAGCGTAATGCGCAGGGCTAGCCTGTAGAGTCGGTTCTTGAGCGGAAGGACATCGGCCTTGAAGTTAATCATGTGGGCTTTCTCTATTGTTAAGACGGTTCGTGCGGCAGAAAGTTACAGCATGGCTGTGTTTTTTTCAAGAATTTATTCCAAAGTTAGCCTTTTTCATTCAAAAATATGCTAAGTTTGCACCGAAAAATCAATTCATGGACACACTTCTTCCCGATACGGCCCTGCCCTTCCGCTTCTGTCCCATGTGCGGCTCGCCTCGCTTTGTTCCGGCAAGCCCGCGCAGCCGCCGATGCGCGGACTGCGGATTCGAATACTTCCTCAATTCCGCCGCTGCCGTGGTGGCCCTGCTTGTCCGCCCCACGGGAGAAATTCTGGTCAGCCGTAGGGCCAGGAATCCCCAGATGGGAACGCTTGATTTCCCTGGCGGATTCGTTGACCCCGATGAAAAAATGGAGATGGCCGTCCTGCGCGAGATGCGGGAAGAGACGGGACTGGAAGTGAAGGTCGTGAAGTGGCTTTTCAGCCAGCCCAACCGCTATGAATATGCGGGAATGGCCATTCCTACCGTTGATAATTTTTTCCTTTGCACGGCAGAGAACAAGCTGGAACTGCATCCCCACGATGACGTGGCGGAATTGCTGTGGCTGCCCCTGGACAAACTGGATGCCGGCTTGTTCGGCCTTGACTCTATGCGGGCTGCCATTCCCGTCATTCAGCGCATGCTGGGGCGGCCTGCGTCAAATGAGTAGCAATGTGAGCCGAACGAGGTCGGCCTCGGTGCAAGGGCAGGGGAGAAACAAATAACGGGAATTTTTCTTTGCAGCAAGTGTGTCCTTGGTGCATACATATTTTAAATAGGTATGCACAGATCCGAGTAAAAGAGCCTTAAAGGTCTTCGGGTTGCTCTTCCGTATTTTTTTTGAGTTCTTCAAAATGGGGAAAATAGGCCAGGCTGTCCTGTACGACAAGCCTGATTTTTTGGCGTCGCCGCAGTGCCGGCATGATGTGCCTCTGATGCCGCAGGATGTCCATGGTGCGGGCGGCGGCTTTCTGGTGGCTTTCCTTCTTCGAGAATCCTGTGCCTTTGCCCAACACCAATCCTTCAATGTCGATGGCCGTTGTGAACAGTGGCGTCTCACCGTCGGCCGTGCTGGTTGTCTCAAAGTGGACGTTCATGTGCCATTTCTGCCCCCATTCCAGCACAAGGCTCTTGAAGTTCTGTTCTTTCTTGGCCATGGCCTCGGGCTTGATGATGCCCTTTTGGATAAGGCTTTCAATGAACTGGTAGCTGCGCTTGTATCCTTGGTCCAGGTAGATGGCACCCATGAGGGCTTCAAACGCATTGCCGTTGATGTGGCTGTTGTGGGTGTCGGTGTAGCGTATGTATTGGATAAGCCTGTCCAGCCCTATGGTGGCGGCCAGCTTGTTCAGTGTGCTGCGTTGCACCATCTTGCTGCGCGTGGTGGTCAGGAAGCCTTCGTGGGCGTGGGGGAAGCTGCGGAAGACGATGTCGCTCACAATGGCCTCGATGATGGCGTCGCCCAGGTATTCCAGCCGTTCATTGTTCAGGTAGTGGCCGCTTCTATCCTTGATTCTCAGGCTCTTGTGCGACAGTGCCTCCTTGTACAGTGCCAGGTTGCGGGGAGGGAAGCCCAATATGGACTTCAACGAAAAATAAAGTTCCTCCCTTTTGCAGAAGAGGAACTTTATTCTATGTATAAATGGATGCATATTTTGTACGAGAAAGATTATTCTGCGTACTTCTTCATGATAATGCAAGCATTGTGGCCGCCGAAACCGAAGGTGTTGCTCAGGGCGGCGCGGATGGGGCGCTTCTGGGCCTTGTTGAACGTGAAGTTCAGCTTGTAGTCGATTTCGGGGTCTTCGTCGCCATCTTCGTGGTTGATGGTGGGCGGCACGATGTCTTCCTTTACGGACAGGAGGCTGATCAGTCCCTCTATGGCGCCTGCTGCGCCCAGCATGTGGCCCGTCATGGACTTCGTGGAACTGATGTTGAGCTTGTAGGCGTGCTCGCCGAACACCATTTGGATGGCTTTTACTTCAGAAATGTCTCCTACGTGGGTCGATGTGCCGTGGACGTTGATGTAGTCAATGTCCTCGGGCTTCATGCCTGCGTCCTTGAGCGCGGCCTCCATGACCAGCTTGGCTCCCAGGCCCTCGGGGTGGGATGCCGTGATGTGGTGGGCATCTGCCGACATGCCGCAGCCTGCCACCTCGCCGTATATCTTGGCTCCGCGGGCCAGGGCGTGCTCCAGTTCCTCAAACACGAGGCATGCGCTGCCCTCGCCCATGACAAAGCCGTCGCGGCTTGCGCTGAAGGGGCGCGAGGCATGCTCGGGGTCGTCATTGCGGGTCGAGATGGCGTGCAGTGCGTTGAAGCCGCCCACGCCGGTGGGCCATATGGGGGCTTCGGCTCCTCCTGCCAGGATGGCATCGGCCTTGCCCAAACGGATCAGGTCGAATGCTACGCCCAGCGAGTGGGTGGAGGAGGCACATGCCGAGGTGGTTGTGAAGTTGGGGCCGTGAAAACCGAAATGGATGGAAATCATGCCCGAGGCAATGTCTGCAATCATCTTGGGAATGAAGAACGGACTGTACTTAGGCCCTTCCTCAGCGTGCAGCGCATAGTTGGAAACTTCTGTTTCAAAGGTGTTGATACCGCCAATGCCCACGCCATAGACAACGCCGATGCGGGTCTTGTCGATGGTCTCGAGGTCCATGCCCGAGTCCTTCACGGCTTCCATGGCCGATACCATGGCAAACTGTGTGTAGAGGTCCATCTTGTTGGCCTGCTTGCGGTCTATGTAGTTGCGCACGTCAAAACCCTTCACCTCGCAGGCGAAGTGGCTCTTGAACTTGGAGGTGTCAAAATAGGTAATAGGTGCAGCGCCACTTTTGCCGTTCTTGATGTTCTCCCATGTCTCGGGAGCCGACAGACCCAGCGGGGTAATGGCGCCGATACCTGTTACGACGACTCTCTTTAATTCCATTAAGAAACGATGGAAATTAAGCTAATTTGATTCGTCCCGTCGCAGGGATTACTCTGCGGCAGCGTTGTCGTTGATGTACTGGATGGCATCGCCCACGGTGCTGATCTTCTCAGCCTTGTCGTCGGGAATGCTGATGCCAAACTGCTTTTCGAACTCCATGATGAGCTCTACTGTATCCAAAGAGTCAGCGCCGAGGTCATTGGCAAAACTTGCTTCACTCTTAACTTCACCTTCGTCAACACCAAGTTTGTCAACGATAATTGCTTTAACTTTAGCTTCAATTTCTGCTTGTGTCATAATTACTAAAAATTTAATTAAATTCAGTTACAGGGCGCAAAGTTATTAATATTCTTTCACTTGCCCAAACTTTCTCTTAAAAATTTGCATTTCATGCACCAAAAAAACGTCATTTTGCTCATTTTTGTTGCCCAACACGATGAGATGGAGGCCCTTTTTTATGTCGCGCGCGCGAACCATACTAATATTAAAATGCCGATGGGGAATATTTCGCTCCCGCTGCCGGCGATGACAAGTCCGCCTGGAGGCGGTGCGGCAGCCCTGCGGCCCGAAAGCCCCGGCCCAAGGCGCAAGCGGTGGCCCGACGGGGCGTGAAAGGAGTGTCTGCGGGGCGCAAGGATTTTCACGCGGGGCGTAAAAATGCAGGCCCGGCCACCGTTCGTGCGTTCCGCCCATGGCAGGCTGGCTATGGGGCGGCAGCGCCGTGTGTCCGTCGGGATGGGCGATGCTCCTGTGTGTGGGGGCATGAAAAAATCCCGACAACGCTGTCTGCGGTTGTCGGGATGCATGTGGCCGAGGGCCGTGCCGCCGTCATCCCTTGCGTAAGGGGTGCGGCCGGTCCTGTGAGGATGGTCAGCTGTTGTATTCCTGCCAGCTCTTCATCTTGATGTCCTCTTCGCTCAGTGCCGTGAATGCCTCGATGAAGGCCTTGGCAAGGCGCACGTTGGTCATCAGCGGTATGTTGTGGTCGATGGCGGCGCGGCGAATCTTGTATCCGTTGGTCAGCTCGCGGCTGGAGTGGTTCTTGGGCACGTTGATGATGAGTTCCACTCTGTGGGCGGCTATCAGGTCCATGACGTTTGTGCCGCCGTCCTCGTCGGGCCAGCCCACGATGGTGGCCGGTATGTTGTTTTCGGCAAAGAACCTGGCCGTGCCGTGGGTGGCGTAGATTTCGTAGCCCTTCTTCACCAGTTCGCGGGCCGGTTCGAGCAGCGACACCTTGCTCTTGGCACCGCCCGACGAAATGAGGATGCTCTTCTTGGGCAGGCGGTAGCCCGTGGCTATGAGGGCGTTGAGCATGGCCTCGTTGAGGTCGTCGCCCAGGCAGCCTACTTCGCCCGTGGAACTCATGTCGACGCCCAGCACAGGGTCGGCGTTCTGCAGGCGGGCAAATGAGAACTGGCTGGCCTTGACGCCGATGCGGTCAATGTCGAACTCGCTGCGGTCGGGCCTTGTGTAGGGGCTGTCAAGCATGATCTTGGTGGCCGTTTCAATGAAGTTGCGCTTCAGTATCTTGCTGACGAACGGGAAGCTGCGGCTGGCGCGCAGGTTGCACTCGATGACCTTCACCTCGCGGTTCTTGGCCAGGAACTGTATGTTGAACGGGCCGCTGATGTTCAGTTCGGTGGCAATGCGGCGCGCAATCTTCTTGATTTGGCGTATTGTGCTGAAGTAGATGTGCTGGGCGGGAAAGATCATGGTCGCGTCGCCCGAGTGCACTCCGGCGTATTCCACGTGCTCCGAGATGGCATACTCGACCACCTCGCCCTTGTCGGCCACGGCGTCGAACTCAATCTCCTTGGTGTCCTGCATGAACTGCGACACCACCACGGGGAAGTCCTTGGATACCTCGGTGGCCATCTTCAGGAAACGCTCCAGCTCGCTGTTGTTGTAGCACACGTTCATGGCTGCCCCCGACAGCACGTAGGATGGGCGCACCAGCACGGGAAAACCAATCTCCTGCACAAATTCCTGAATGTCCTGCAGCGACGTAAGTGCGCGCCAGGCAGGCTGGTCTATGCCCAGCTTGTCGAGCATGGCCGAGAATTTGTCGCGGTTCTCGGCACGGTCAATGTTGACGGGCGACGTGCCCAGCACAGGCACGCCCTGGCGGTAGAGTTTCATGGCCAGGTTGTTCGGAATCTGGCCTCCCACGCTCACCACCACGCCGCGCGGCTGCTCCAGGTCGATGACGTCGAGCACGCGCTCGAGCGACAGCTCGTCGAAGTAGAGCCGGTCGCACATGTCATAGTCGGTCGAAACCGTTTCGGGGTTGTAGTTGATCATGATGCTCTTGTAGCCCAGCCTGCGTGCCGTGTTGATGGCGTTTACGGAGCACCAGTCAAACTCTACGCTCGAGCCGATGCGGTATGCGCCCGAACCGAGCACCACTACCGACTTTTCATTTTTGTAGTAGTCTATGTCGTGGGCGGCTTGCCTGTAGGGCGCGGGACGCTGTGCGCCGGCCGATGCCGTTTGCGCGGTGGCCTCCACCTCTTGCAGGTAGGTGAAGTAAAGGTAGTTGGTCAGCTCGGGGTGTTCGCTCGCAACGGTGTTGATTCGCTTCACCGAAGGCAGTATTCCGCGCTGCTTGCGCAGGCGGCGCACCTCCAGGTTCTCCTTTTCCATGTTGCCCGTCTGCGATTTCAGGACGAAGCGCGCAATTTGGAAGTCCGAGAAGCCCGCTCCCTTGACCTCGCGCAGCAATTCATCCGGCAGATCCTCCAGCCGGTTGTATTTCAGCAGCGTGTGCTTGAGTTCGACAATGTGTTTCAGGCGTTCCAGAAACCAGACGTCGATTTTTGTCAGCTCTTCTATGCACTCCACGGAATATCCCTCCTCCAGGGCCTGTGCAATCGCGAAAATGCGCAGGTCGGTCGGCTTGCTCAATTCCTCATCCAGGTCATCGAACTGAATGTGCTCGTTGCCCACGAAACCGTGCATGCCCTGGCCAATCATGCGCAAGCCTTTCTGAATCATTTCTTCGAACGAGCGGCCGATGGACATGATTTCGCCCACGCTTTTCATGCTGGAGCCGATGAGGCGGCTCACGCCGGCAAACTTGGTCAAGTCCCAGCGCGGAATCTTGCAAATCATGTAGTCCAATTGGGGCGCAACGTAGGCCGAGTTGGGCGTTCCCATTTCCCCTATTTGGTCGAGCGTGTAGCCCAAGGCAATTTTTGCGGCCACGAAGGCAAGGGGGTAGCCCGTTGCCTTGGAGGCCAGCGCCGACGAGCGGCTGAGGCGCGCGTTTACCTCAATGATACGATAGTCGTTGGTCTGTGCGTTGAACGCGTACTGGATGTTGCATTCCCCCACGATGTTGAGGTGGCGCACGCACTTGACGGTCAGCTCCTGCAACATCTTCACCTGCTCGTCGGTCAGGGAGCAGGTGGGCGCTACTACGATGCTCTCGCCCGTATGGATTCCCAGCGGGTCGAAGTTCTCCATCGAGGCCACCGTGAAGCAATGGTCGTTGGCATCGCGGATGCATTCAAACTCTATCTCCTTCCATCCCTTCAGGCTTTCCTCCACGAGAATCTGCGGGGCAAAGGTGAATGCGCTCTCGGCGATTTCGCGGAAGGTCTGCTCGTCCGGGCAGATGCCTGAGCCCAGTCCGCCCAAGGCATAGGCGGAGCGGATCATGATGGGGAAGCCAATGCGGTGGGCTGCGGCCAGTGCTTCATCCATTGACTCCACTGCCTGGCTGACGGGGCTTTTCAGTTGTGCCTCGTTCAGTTTCTTGACAAACAGGTCGCGGTCTTCGGTGTTCATGATGGCTTCGACCGACGTGCCCAGTACCTGCACGCCGTACTTTTGCAGCGTTCCGTTCTGAAACAGCTCCGTGCCGCAGTTGAGCGCGGTCTGTCCGCCGAATGCCAGCAGGATGCCGTCGGGCCGTTCCTTTTTAATGATTTCCGTGACGAAGTGCGGGGTCACGGGCTGAAAGTATACGGTATCGGCAATGCCTTCCGAGGTTTGGATGGTGGCGATGTTGGGGTTCACAAGCACGGAATGGATGCCCTCTTCGCGGAGGGCCTTGAGTGCCTGCGAGCCAGAGTAGTCAAATTCGCCTGCCTGCCCAATTTTCAATGCGCCTGAGCCAAGCACAAGTACTTTATTGAGTTTTTTCATTGGTTGATTGTATTGATTGTTCTTATTTCAATCGGTAAAGGTACATCAATTGCGCGAGAGTGCCAAATCTTTTTCGTTTTTTGTGCGCAAGGCGCTAAAATATTGCCTCCTTTCCGCCCATTCTTGATGGGATTTCGTACTTTTGCGCCCATGTAACACTATTTTTTCATGTGATGAAACGTACCCTTTTGCTTTTTTGCATCCCTTTGCTTTTTGTTCCGGCCATGGCGCAGCTTGAGCGCAGCGCGGCCTTTCAGGGAAAATACCAGCTGTCCCAGGTAGTGGTGCTGAGCCGCCACAACATTCGCTCGCCGCTCTCGGGCAACGGGAGTGCATTGGCGCGCATTACGCCCCACCGTTGGTTCGGGTGGTCCTCGCCCGCCAGCGAACTGTCCCAGCGCGGCGGCGTGCTGGAGACCATCATGGGACAGTACTTCCGCAAGTGGCTGGAGGCCCAGGGCTTCTTTCCCGAAAATTACGTTCCGGCCGATGGCGAGGTCCTGCTGTATGCCAATTCCATGCAGCGCACCATAGCGACGGCCCAGTACTTCAGTGCGGGGTTCATGCCCGTGGCCAACCTGCCGGTAAGGCACACCTATGCCCCCAGCAGGATGGATTCCGTCTTCCACCCCCAGCTGACCAAGGTCAGCAGGAAGTTCCGCAGGGAGGCACTGCGCCAGATAGGGCTCATGGGCGGCCGCGAGGGCCTGCAGGGCATCAATAAGGACCTGCAGCCCGCCTACGAGATTTTGGCCCGCGTGCTCGACCTCAGGCAATCGCCTGCCTGCACGCAGGGCGACACCTGCGGTTTCCGGCTGGACGACCTGTGCATTATCCTGGAAAAGGGCAACGAGCCGCGCATGGGCGGATCGCTTAAGCTGGCCAACCAGGCGGCCGACGCGCTCATCCTGCAGTACTATGAAGAACCCGATACGCTGAAGGCTGCCTTTGGCCACGACATTTCCCGCTCCCAATGGGAGCAGATTGCCCGTATCAAGGATGTCTACGGCGACGTACTCTTTGCCGCTCCCATCGTAGCGGCCAACGTGGCCCATCCCCTGTTGCAGGAGATGCTGAAGGAACTGCAGCAGCCCGGGCGCAAGTTCACTTTCCTCTGTGGCCATGATTCCAACATCGCCAGTGTGAACGCCGCCCTGGGGGTGGCGGACTACCAGCTGCCCCATGCCATTGAGAAAAAGACCCCCATTGGCTGCAAGCTGGTGCTGGAGAAATGGGCCGACCGCTCGGGCGGGCTCTACGCTGCCCTCAACCTGGTCTACCAAAGCCCTGACCAGCTGCGCCAGGCCACATTGCTCGGCCTGGCCGTGCCGCCCGTGGTCTTTTCCTTGCAACTCAGCGGCCTGACGGCCAATGCCGACGGCCTGTACCCGTTGGAGGACGTCGTGGGCCGCTTCAGGCAGGCCATACAAGCCTATGACGAAATACCCTAAGACACAAGCATCATGAATGACATTCCCCCACTGAACGAACACAACAAGGAGGAGTACCCTCCCGCCCACACGGCCGAGCACATCCTGAACGGGACAGTGGCCCGGCTGTATGGTTGCGGCCGCGCCTTTTCAAGCCACGTGGAAAGAAAGAAATCCAAGCTGGACTACCACATGGAGCGTCCCCTGACGGCCGACCAGATAGCCGACCTGGAGCAGCGCGTCAACGACGTGATAGCAACTGACGCGCCCGTGTGGATGGAGATGGCGCGCAAGAGCGAAGTGGCGCAGCGGTTCGACCTGAGCCGCCTGCCCGACGATGCCAGCGAGACCGTGCGCATCGTCCACGTGGGCGACTACGACGAATGCCTGTGCGTGGGCCGGCATGTGGATCACACGGCCCAGTGCGGCCGCTTCCGCATCACGTCGTCGCGATGGCAGGACGGCGTGCAGCGGCTGGTGTTCCGCCTGGACGAGGGATAGGCCTGGACTTTCCTCTATTATAAGTGCCGCAGTTGTGGGCAAACGGCAACGCGGAAGCATTCCCTTGGGCCAACCACCGACCATGCGCCTCCGAATCATTCGGGCAAGGCGCAAAAGGTTCTTGTGCAAGGCGCAAGAGACACTCGGACAGGGCGTGAAAATTCTCGGACGCGCCTTGAAAAACGCGCAACCTGCCCCATCGCTTTCGTGGCGATGGAGCAGGTTGGAAAACAAAGGGTTGAGAAATTCGTTGCAACTGCTTGGTGCAACGGGAACGGGGGACTACGTGGCCCTTCCCCAGGCGCGGGCCAGCCTGTTCAGGCCGTCGGCCAGCACTGAGCGCGGACAGGCTATGTTGATGCGCACGTAGGGTGCGTCAGTGCCGTACATCCGGCCGTCATTCAGCCACAGCTGTTCCTTCTGCCGGAGCTCGCGGCACACGGTGGGGGAGTCCTGGCCCAATGCGGAGACATCGACCCACACCAGGTAGGTGGCCTCCAGCTTGGTGACGGGAAACTGGGGCAGCTGCTGGCTGAAGAAGTCACTTAGGTACGTGTAGTTGGCAAACAGGTAGTTGCGCAGGGCGTTGAGCCAGGGTTCGCCCTCGTTGTAGGCCGCCACCAGTGCCGCTACCCCAAAGGGGTTGACGTCGCACACCTCGTTGATGTTGATGGCCTTGTCGACCGCCTGCCTTACCATGCCGTCGGCTATGAGGATGTTGGCAATCTGTAGCCCGGCCGTGTTGAAAGCCTTGCTGGGCGAGGTGCACGTGGCGCTGTGCAGGAGGTAGGCAGGGCCTAGTGAGGCGTAGGGGGTGTATGTATAGCCGGGCATGGTCAGTTCGCAGTGTATCTCGTCGGAAATGACAAAGACACCGTTGCGCAGGCAGATGTCGCCCAGCCGGCGCAGTTCGTCGGCCGTCCATACGCGCCCTACGGGATTGTGGGGGTTGCACAGGAGGAATATTTTGACCTCGGGCAGTGCTGCGCGCCGCTCAAAGTCGTCGAAATCAATGAAGAAGGAGTCGCCATGCCTGACCAGCGGACTGGATTCCAGGGTGCATCCGTTGTTGCGGATGGAGGAAAAGAAACAATTGTAGGCCGGCGTGAGTGCCAACACCTTGTCGCCCGTGCGGGTCAGGGCCTTGATGATGGCCGACAGGGCGGGCACGACGCCGCTCGTGTACAGCATCCACTGGCGCTCCATGTGCAGGCCGTGGCGGCGGGCAAACCAGTTGATGGTGGCTTCATAGAATGCGTTGGGTACTGACACGTAGCCGAAGATGCCGTGTTCCACTCGTTTTTCCAGGGCGCGTCGTATGCAGGGCGCGGTGGGAAAGTCCATGTCGGCCACCCACATGGGCAGCGCATGGGCCTCCGATGCCACTTCCCACTTGTAGGAATCGCCGCCTCGGCGGTCAGTCACCTTGTCAAAGTCAAATGGCGTGTCTGTCATGGTTACGCTGGCGTATGATGCAGTCGGCAGGGCCTTTGATGTTCTGGTCAATGATGATTTCGCCGATGGTGTCGGCTTCAATCAGGCCTGTGCGCGGATTCTTCACGCTGACGATGTGTCCGTTGACGTGGGCATCCACGCTGGAGTACTCAAAGGCCAGGTCGGAGTCGGCATTCATGGTGCAATCCTCCAGCGTGAGGCCGTCAATGTAGCAGAACGGCTGCGTTCCGGCTATCTGGCAGCGCACGAACTTGATGTTCTTGCTGTGCCAGCCCAGGTACTCGCTGTCTATGTAGGAATCGTAGACGGTCACGTTCTCGGTCTCCCAGAATGCGTCCTTGGTGGCGATGTGGGCGTTGTGTACCTCGACGTTCTTCACGTACTGGAACACGTATTTGCTGTCGGTGTTCAGCCCGTCCACGACGATGTCGGTGGAAAACATGAAGGGGTACGTCCCATCCTTGAGCCGGACGTTCTTCATGCGGATGCCGTGGCACGCCCAAAAGGTTTCGTCGGCATCGTTGATGGTGACGTTCTCCAATGACAGGTTGTGCATCTCGCGGAACATCTTGGGACCGTCGATAACGGTGTCGCGCATGATCAAGTCATTGGAGTACCACAGCGCTGAACGGGCCTCGACGGCGAAATGGCAGTCGGCGATTTCAAACCCGTTGACATGCCAGAACGGATACTTGCCGTAGAAATGGCAGTGGTGGGCATGGATGTCGCTGCACTCCTTGATGGCGCTTTCGCCGTCGGTGATGGTTACGTTATGAAGGGTGAGATGATGGCTTTCAAACAAGGGGCGCTCTCCGCCCAACTGAATATTATCAAGTGTTTCCATTGTTGTTTTCTTTTTGTGGGCTGCAAAATTATGCAGATTGTGCAGAATGAGTCATAACCGTATTACGGAATGGATAAACCCTGTTACCGAAATGACCGCTATTGGACGACGGTGGCCGAGCCGCCCCATCCGGATCGCAGGTGCAGGTCGCGCTGGGGGAAAGGTATCTCAATGTGGTGGGCGTTGAGGGTCTCGTAGATCGTTTCCTTGACCTTGAGGTCGAAGACGGCTTTCTCTTCCACCAGTGTCCAGTAGATGACGGCCAGGTCCACGCTGCTTTCTCCGAAGTCGGAGAGCAGGACGCTCACTCCCTTCTTGGGATTCATTACGTCGCGCCCGCTCTTGTTCTTGTGCATCATTTTCGTGATGGAATCCACCAATGCCTTGCGGACTTGCCCGACATCGGTCCCGTAGGCCACGCCGACGACGATTTTTGACATTACGTAGGAATGGTTGCGCGTGAGGTTCTTGAAGTTTTTGCTGAACAGCGTGCTGTTTAGGAAGGCGATCACGCAGCCGTCGGCCGTGACGATTTGCGTGCTCTGGTATGTGATGGAGTCCACCTTGCCGCGGATGCCGTCGCACTCAATCCAGTCGCCCACCCGCAGGCGGCCTGTCATCAAGGATATGCCATAGAAGAAATTGTTCAGCAAGTCCTTCATCGCAAAGCCGATGCCCGTTGCCAGGCCGGCCGTCACGATGGAGATTCCGCTCTTGGGAACTTGCAGAATGATGAGTGCCAGGATGAAGTAGCTGCCCCAGACGACGATGGCCGTGATATTGTAGAATAATGTAAAGTTTGCCTGGTTGGCGGCCACGCTGACACCCTTGTTCTTCTTGCTGATGTGGCGCAGCCGGAGCATCCTGTAGAAACTTTTCACGATGTAGCAAACGTAGTTGAAGACAAAATAGAGACTTGCCACAAGTACGATTTTGGCTAAGCTCAGCCGGCACACGTTTTCAATGTCTACAAATGGCGTTTGGAAGATGCGCAGGCAGATTTCCGTGAGATCAAATACCTGAGCTGCCATGTAGATGGAACCCAGAAAGGACAGGACAATGGCAACGGGCAGCACCATCATCGACAGCATGTCGTAGAGCCACGTTTTGTCAATGTGGTCGCCCTTGCGGCGCAGCCAGTTCTGCTGCGGCACGTCCTTGAGCTTGAGCGTCCGCTTCAAGTAGATTTCTTCACGCGCTTGCAGGATATCGTAAAGGCTCGTGATGGTCAGGATCATCATTAATAATATGAGCCACCAGATGAAGACCTGCACGCTCATGAGTACGTAGCCCGACCATGCCATGAAAGTGGCTACGACCATGAGTGAAAGCGAGATGATGCTGTATATGCGGTCGCTTGCAGGCACTTGCCTGCCGTTGTTCCGCAGTGCGAGCCACTGCCACAGCGTGAAGACGATCAGCAACGGGGGGAAGATGAGGCTTACCAGCGAGTTCGGTATGAATATGATGCGGAAGATGATGACGATGAAGCCCAAAATCATGATGGGCATGAACAAGCGCAGCGCTTTCCTGATTTGTTTTCCGTCCAGGCGCACCAAGAGTGAAATGAGGATGATGGTGCAGAGCCACGCAAAGCTCATCAGTTGCTGGCTGGCCATGATAAAGAAATTATGGTGCATGTAGGAGCGCAGGAACATGATGGCAATGGCGAAGATGCACAGGCTTGCGGCCGTGATGATGCAGTCCATCTTGAGGCGCATGTCTTCATTCTGCAGGCGCTTCCACCGTCTCATCAATATGCGCACGATCAAGTTGCTCAGCAGGAAGGAAAGGGCGAAGTAGAACACGACAAAAATCGTCAGGCCCAGGACAATGCTGCCGCGCCAGTCGCTTTTCACGTGGTTGTACACGAAATTCTTGTCGCCGTACTTGTCGTTGAGGTCGCGGCGCACCTGCATGAGGGTGTAGGGCAGGCGCTTGAGCGTCGTCAGGTAGTTATTCTCGCCGTTGATGAAGATGTTCTGCTGGATGTCGCGGTAGCGCCGCTGCGCATACTCATAAACTTTCTGCAACCGCTGCTGCGTGTGTTCGTAGTGCTCGCTGTCGCGGTTCAGGTCCTCGCGTATTTGCTGGTACTGCTTGAGAATGTTCATGGCAAACTTGACACACTCCGTCCTGTCCTCCTGAGCCTTTTCGCTCAGCATGAACGGGTGCACGCTTGCCGGCGGCGGGGCGGGACGGGCCTGCTGGCTGTCGCGGGCCAGTGTGTCCGGCCGTTTTATCAGCGATGGCGGCAGTTTCTGCAGCGTCTCAATCAGCTGTGTGTAGCGGTTAATCTCCAGGTTGATGCGCCTCACGATTTGGTCGTAGGGCACTTGGTTCTTGGTGAACTCCCTGTATTGCTCGGCCGCCTCGTGGCAGGCGTAGGTCAGGTTGAAAGTGTAGCTGCTCTTTTGGGAATACAGCATCAATGCGGTCTGGTTGCTCTTCTGCATGGTGCTGATCATCTTCTGGTGCTGGGCATTGTGCGTCGCGCTTAGCATGGCCATGTTCTGCTTCAGCTCGTTGTTGGTCGTGGCCAGTTCAACGCGCAGCACGCTCAGCGTCTGCTCCAGGTTCTTCTCGTTCAGCACGGCATGGGCGTGCAGGCAGAGAAACAGCAGCACCCACAGTGTGGTCCATTTACATGTTTTCATCATGATGACTTGGTGTTGGAATGCAAAAGTACGGAATTCAAGGCAATTGACAAAATGAATCCGCACCTCCCATAAAAGCGGTTGATGCGGATTCCCTCCTTGTCATGTTGTTCCACTCCGATTCGAACGGGGACTGAGGGTACCAAAAACCCTAGTGCTAACCATTACACCATGGAACAATCCATTCACAATAATTGAAATTCGGTGCAAAATTAGTATTTCGCAATGAATTGTGCAAGTTTTTCAGGAAAATATTTGTTCCCCGACAGGCATTTTCTACTTGGCGATGATGAGGAAATAGTTCTTCTTTCCGCGCTGGGCAATGAGGTACTTGCCGTCCACCAGGTCGCTTTCCCTGATTTCATACTCGGCATCGGCCAGCTTCTCCTTGTTGAGGCTCACGCCGCCGCCCTTGACCATCTTGCGCATCTCGCCCTTGCTGGGGAAGCAGCCTGTCTTTTCGGCCAGGAGGTCCACAGCCTTGCTGCCCACGATGTCCTGGGCGGCCAGCTCATAGCGCGGCACGCCCTCAAAGACGCTCAGCAGCGTGTCCTCGTCCAGTTGCACCAGGCTTTCGCGCGTAGCCTTTCCAAACAGGATGTTGCTGGCATCGACGGCCTTGACGTACTCGGCCTCGCCGTGCACCATGACGGTGACCTCCCTGCCCAGGCGCTTCTGCAGCAGGCGCTGGCCCGGGTCTTGCTGGTGCTCGGCCACGAGGGCCTCTACCTCGGCGCGCTCCAGAGAGGTGAAAATCTTGATGTACCGCTCAGCGTCGGCATCGCTCACGTTGAGCCAGAACTGATAGAACTTGTAGGGGGTCGTGCGCTTGGGGTCGAGCCACACGTTGCCGCTCTCGGTCTTGCCGAACTTCGTTCCGTCGGCCTTGGTGATGAGCGGGCAGGTCAGGCCGAAGGCTTCGTTCTCGATGCCCAGGGTGCGGCGTATCAGCTCCGTGCCGGTGGTGATGTTGCCCCACTGGTCGTTGCCACCCAGCTGCATTTTGCACTGCTTGGTCTGATACAGGTGCAGGAAGTCGTAGCCCTGCAGCAGCTGGTA
>JAGAYF010000036.1 GCA_017940605.1 Bacteroidaceae bacterium | reverse complement strand
CTTCCCCTAAGATAGGGGAAGTGGCACACATGGTGCAGGAGTCGGCTTTCGGGCCGCATACGTCGGACGCTTGCGCCCCGTCTGCGCTGCTTTCACGCCCCGCGCGAAATCTTTCGGGCCGCGCCCGCCGGACGATTGCGCCTTGCGCGGAAGCAAAGGCCGCACCCGTGGAGCGAATAGGCCGCAACGGGACGGACGGGACGGGCAGGACCAAAGGAAAGGATGGATTCCTGAAAGGCATGAAGGGGACAAAGGGAACGCAGGTGCGGAGAGGAAAGGGCCTTTGCAGGTTTCAGAAAATCATAGGGGCTGAGGGTGTGCTTTATAGGGGATTTTTCGTATATTTGCAGAAAATTGGGCTGGGCTTGGCTGGGCGGCGCAGTATCTGCCACGTGTTCAACGCATAAGAAATTAAACTTTCGGCCCTTTCTGCTGTCTAAGGACAGTACAACCTACTTGCAAACAATGGAATGAGACCATACAAGTCCCGTCTTCTCCTACGCTGTCTCCTGCTGATGCTGTCGGCGCTGCCAATGACTGGCCTGCACGCCGCTCAGGTCGGGGACACGCTGAAGATTGCCGCTCCCGAAGTGCGCACCGAGGGACTGGCCAAGGGGCAGGTGACGAATGACATGGGTGCTCCGCTGGGGGGCGTGATTGTCAGGGCAATGAGGTTACCGGACAGCGTTACGGTAAACGGCGCGGCCACGGACTCGGTGGGGCGGTATGCGCTGGACGGGCTACCTTTCGGCAACTATGTCATACGCTGCGAGGCGACGGGCTACACGAAGGCACAGTACACGATTGCGCTCACTGAGAACGCGCCCGTCATCAACGTGCCCACGGCGCGCATCATGATCAACGACATGGTGCTGGGCGAAGCAGTCGTGGTGGGCACTGTGCCGGCCGTGACGGTGGTGGACGACACCGTGGCCTACAATGCCGATGCCTTTCAGACTCCCGAGGGGGCCATGGTGGAATCGCTGATTGAGCAGATTCCGGGGGCTGAGATTACGGAGGACGGGAAAATCAAGATTAACGGCAAGGAATACAGCAAGATTCTGGTGGACGGCAAGGAGTTCTTCGGCGACGACCCGCAGGCTACGCTGAAGAACCTGCCCGCCAATATCATCAAGCGCATCAAGACGTATGACCGCAAGAGCGCACAGGCGCGGTTGACGGGCATTGACGACGGCGTGGAGAACAATGTCATTGACATTGAGGTGAAACCGAACATGTTTAAGGGGATTGTGGGCAACGTGGGGCTGTCGGCCGGCAACCACGACCGCTACAACACGCGGTTTAACGCCAATAGGTTCAGGAAGGACCAGCATTTCTCGATCGTGGGGAGCATGAACAACGTGAACAACCCCGTATTTGCGGAGCGCGGCAGCGGTGCCAGCAATGCCTCGACGCAAGCGCGCTCGGGACTGACGAGTTCCAAGTCGGTGGGACTGACGTACGCCAAGGAAAAACGGAAAAAGTATAAGTTTTCGGGCAATGTGCGCTATGGGCACTCAGATGCGGAGAACAAGTCGGACCGCCACGCCGAGACTGTGTACAGCGACACGATACACCGCTTCAGCGACACGAACAGCCACTCGGACCGCATGCGCCACGAACTGAATGCCAACGCAAAGCTGGAGTGGACACCCGACACGCTGAGCAAAATCGAGGTAAGACCGAACTTTTCGTACAACATGACACGCAGCGGCAGTGCATCGGAGGGTGGAACGCACAATTGGAACGGGTCGGAGTACAGCGACACGACGGCTATCAACCGCACGCTGAGCAAAAACGCCTATAAGTCGGAAGGTTCGAGCGAGAGCATCAACCTGATGGCTTTCCGGAGGCTCAGTCGCACAGGCAGGAACGTCACCGTCACGGGTTCGTACAGCTATTCCAACAACGAAAACTACAGCAACACGCGCAGCTTGGCCAAATACTACCTGAGGCCGCTGCTGAACCGCAACTACAACCGAAATTTCGACGGCAACTCGTTCAGTTCCAGCCTGAACGCAGGGATTTCCTATAACGAGCCCCTGCTGAAGAACACCTACCTGCAGCTTAGCTACAACTTCAGCCAGCGGCATGCGCGCTCCAACCGCTACGGGCAGCAGTTCGACCGCGCGCTGGAGGACACCTTACTCACTGACAACGTCATCATAGACTGGCAACTCGTCCCCGTGGACACAACCCTGAGCTCGTGCAATGCCAACGACTACACCTCGCACAGCATCAAGGCCAACATGCGGCACAACACCGCGAAGATGAACCTTAGCTACGGCGTGCACGTCAATCCGCGGCACAACGAGACGAATTTCATCTTTGGGCAGCGCATGAACAAGGGACTGGTGAAGCAAGACCTCATGAACTGGTCGCCCAGCCTGAACATGCGCTACCGATTTACCAAGCGCAACACACTATCGCTCAACTACAACGGCAATTCCTCGGAGCCCAACATCGAAGAGCTTCAGGAAATCATAGACAAGAGCAATCCGCAGTACGTTCGCTACGGCAACCCCAACCTAAAGCCGTCCTTCACCCACAATGTACGCGGCAGCTACAACCTGTACGGCGAGAAAAGCCACCGAAGCCTTGTCACCAACTGGAGTTTCACCGAGACGACCAACTCTACGTCAAACATGATCCTGACAGAATCGAGCACGGGCATACGCGTCTCCAAGCTGATGAACATCAACGGGCGCTGGAACACCAGCGGGAACATCAACTTCAACACTCCGCTGGACAGCCTCCAGCGATGGAACGTCAGCACGGCCAGCAGTTTCTCCTTCAGCGAGAGTACCAACTACAACTCCACCCCATTGAGCCGCAAGAAGCTGCGCGATGCGGGCATCACCAACTTCCAGGAGATTTCCTACGACGATATAGACAAGCTGCAGCCCTACGCCATCAAGAACCACAGCCATGCGCTTCGCCTGCACCAGAGCGCAAGCCTGCGGTACAGGAAGAAGGGCTTCTCGTGGCAGCTTGGCGGCGGTGTCAGCTACTACAAGATGGACAACAGCTACCAAAGGCAGCGCGACTACGAGACATACGACTACAACATCAACGGCCGCATGCAGGCAGAGCTTCCACTGAACTTCCAGCTGTCGTCAAACATCAACTTTGTGAGCCGCCACGGTTACTCCTCGGGCATGCGGAAGAACCTGGCCATATGGAACGGGCAGCTCACCAAGCGATTCCTCAAGAACAACGCCGCCCTGGTCTCGCTGCAGGCGTTTGACCTGCTGCACCAGCGCAACAGCGTGAACCGCACCTTTAGCGGGCTGAGCGTCGTGGACACCCATTCCATGATGCTCAAGGATTACTTCCTGCTGTCCTTCCAATACAACATCAACACCATGCGCAAGCGCAGCCGCCAGCTCTCCCAGCAGCGCAACCAGGGCGTCCAGCAGCGCAACCAAGGCATACAGCAGCGCAACCAGCGAAACGCGGGCAACACGGGCAGCCGAATGCGCTACAACAGCGGCGGCGGGACGCGCATGACCCGATAGGACGGGCATCCCACCCATTTTCCCCATCATCCTGCCCGTCCAAAACGTTCTTTTGGCCATCAAAAATTGTCCTTTGGGTCTCTTTTTTAACTTTTACTTAGGATTTCCGCATTTTTTTACGCCCCATTTCTTTGCCCATAACCAATTAAGGCGTAATTTTGCCCCGTCAAAATCCCCATCAAAAGGGAAAAGTGTTTAACTAAAATTTTTAAAAACATGAAAAAACTATTATTAGTTATGGTGATGGCAGCAACAACTTTTGCTGCAAGTGCACAACTCTACGTCGGCGGCGAAGTAGGTTTCTGGCGTGAATGGCAAAAGGGTGCCAACAACACCGAATTCTCCCTCCAGCCCGAGGTAGGCTACGGCCTGAGCGACAAGCTGGGCATCGGTACAGTTATCGGCTACCTGTACAACTATTCAGACGGTATCAAGACCAATGCGTTCGTAGTTGCTCCCTATCTGCGCTACACCTTCCTGAAACTGGACAAAGTCAACCTGTTCGTTGACGGCGGCTTCGGCTTTGCCACCTACAAGAACAAGGTCAGCGGTTTCTCCGACGATGCCAAGAATGCATGGGAAGTAGGCTTGAAGCCCGGCGTTGCCATCAACCTGACCGACAAGCTGAGTTTCGTAACCCACTTCGGCTTCTTCGGCTACCGCGATGCTGATGAAGAAGAGATCTTCGGCAATAACGGCGTTGGTTTCGACCTGAACGGCAACCAGCTCACCTTCGGTCTCTACTACAACTTCTAATTAACAGATACCATTCAGAAGGCGGGGTGTTTCCTACAAGAGGAAGCACCCCGCCTTCGTATCTGGGAGATTGCCCTCGGCCTCACTTCCCGTCGGGAACTGTCAAATCCTTGTCCCGCCGGGTTCTTGCCTTCGACCATGCGTAGTATTTCTGCAGCTCGGCATCGGCCAGGCGGATGACGTAGCCCACCAGGAACGCATCGTCCAGGAAACCCACGCCGGCCAGGAAGTCGGGAATGACGTCGATGGGCGAAACGACATAGATGAGCACTGCCACGACAAGCAGCAAATTGCGACGGCTGTATGCCGTGTACCGCTTCTCCACAATGTCGCGCACATAGTAGTACAGGAGCACCAAGTCCTTGAGCATGGGCCCCAGGGCACGGCGGTGGAAGAGGGTCAGCAGCAGCCCCAGCAGGGAGCGCATTTTTTTCTTGTCCGACAGGTACAGCGCAGCCTCTTTCTGCCACGTTCCCTCGTTGAAACGCTTCAGTACCTCGCCCCTCAGGTGGGCCATGCGGTTGTAGAGGTTCTTTTTTCTTCTCATCGTTTACATATATAACAACAAACCAGCCAGCCCGCAGTACAGAATCATGCGGATGGGGTGCACCTTATACACCTGCGTGCCCACAAAGGCCGACACGAACAGGAACACACTCACCCCAAACTGCCACGGGTTCTGCTCGGGGTGGCCAAAGTTTTCGCGCGTCATCAAAAGCAGGGCCGCAGCCGCCAGCAGTCCCACCACGGCAGGGCGCAGGGCCGTAAATATGCTTTGCGTGGCAGGGTGCTCCCAATACCTGCGCAACAGCTTAATGACCAACAGCATGAGCAGGAACGAAGGCAGCACGACAGACAGCGTGGCGACCGCGCTGCCCACCACACCGAGCCACGGGGCGTAGCCAGCGTTGACCACGGCACGGTAGCCCACAAAGGTGGCCGAGTTGATGCCGATGGGGCCAGGGGTCATTTGGCTCACGGCCACGATGTCGGTGAACTCCTGCGTGGTCAGCCACCCATAGTGGGTCACCACCTCACCCTGAATCATGGACAGCATGCCATAGCCGCCCCCGAAGCCGAAGAGGCCTATCATGAAGAATGTGTACAGCAACTGAACGAAAATCATGGCCTGATGCCGTCACCTCCTTCCTCGTCCTCTTTTTCCTGTTGCACAATGCGCCCATACACAAAACCGCCCACAGCCACCAGGGCTATGACATAGACGGGCGAAACATGGCCCAGCCAGATGGCCAGCGCCACAAAGATGGGTATCCACACATTGGTCAGCCTAATGCCAGCCGTGCGCGCCAGCCCCACACAGGGGGCGGCTATCAGGGCCACCACGGCGGGGCGTATCCCCTTGAACACAGCCTCGACAACCGGCCACTGGCTGTAGTTATGAAAGCACATGGCTATCAGCAGAATGATAAGGAAACTGGGCAGCACCGCGCCGGCGGCCATGGACACGCTGCCCTTGAGTCCGCGCAGGCGCTGGCCAATGTAGATACTGAAATTCACCACAAAGATGCCGGGCAACGCCTGGCTCAGCGCCATGAGGTCCAGAAAATCCTCCTCGGACAGCCATTTCCTGCGCTCCACCACCTCGGCCCGTATGAGCGGAATCATGGCGTAGCCACCGCCGATGGTGAAGCACCCTATCCTGAAGAAACACTTGAAACCTTCCCAGCAAATGCCTTTCATGACGACATGGTTGAATTGCACAACAAAATTACACTCTTTTGCCTAAACAATGGGGGCTTTTCGCCAAAAACATGCCCAGGTCCGTCAAAAAAACGCCGTCGCAGCCACCGAAAAACAACAAGGCGCAAGCGCGCCGCCAACAAGGCGTGAAAAGCCGTCCCACGCGGTCTGAAAAATTTCCGACGGGGCGTAATAATCCACTTTTCCTGCCCCAACGGTTTCTTTCGAACTCAAAATGGGGTATATCCATTGTTTGCATGCAACCCTCCAACCGACATATTTTCAGTTACGCCCACCAGCGGTCCTGACTTGGCCCACGGCGCAGGCCGGCCGCCAGCCACGGTTTCGCCGTGAAAAAGCGAAAACTTGACACCAAAACAGAAAAAAGCACCGCCGTGGGACACATCAGTCGGCCGTCTTTTTGTAAATTTGCCTTCCCATGGCAGAATGCACCTACCACCTCAACGACCTGCGCATTGGCTACCCGCGCGCACACCGGCAGCCCGACGGCATGGCCAGCGGACTGACCGCACGGCTGCACAAGGGCGAGATGGCCTGTCTCGTGGGGGTCAACGGGTGCGGCAAGTCAACCCTGCTGCGCACCATGGCCGGACTGCAGCCACCCGTGGGCGGCAGCCTGGAGCTTATGGGGCGGCCGCTGCATGACTACAGCCGCACGCAACTGGCACAAATGGTGGGCATCGTCCTGACCGACGGCATTCCCGAGCGTTCACTCACCGTAAGGGAACTGGTGGGCATGGGGCGGCAGCCCTATACAGGACTGTGGGGACACCTGACGCAGCAGGACACCCAACAGGTGGACCGGGCCATGGAGCGCATGGGCATAGGCCACCTGAGCACCCGCAAGGTGAGCCACCTGAGCGACGGCGAGCGGCAGAAAACCCTGTTGGCCAAGGCATTGGCACAACAGACCGCCACCATACTGCTGGACGAGCCCCTGTGCTTCCTGGACTATCCGTCGAAGGTGGCCATGCTGCAGCTCCTGGCACAGCTGGCCCACGAGGAAGGCCTGTCCATACTGCTGAGCATCCACGACCTGGAGCTGGCCCTCAACTGGGCCGACACCCTGTGGGTCATGGGCGCAGGCAGCGGGCTGGGCGTGGGCACGCCGGCCGACATCCTGGCGCAGGGAGGGCTCAACCACCTGCTGCAACCCACGGGGGCGGACCGCCAGGGCCTCAGGCTGCCCCGTACAGGTGCGGCGGAAATTTTGGAATACACATAAACAGCACACCGACAGCATGATCGTTTGCATAGCAGAGAAACCCAGCGTGGCACGCGACATTGCCAACGTACTTGGCGCGACGCAGCAGCGCGACGGCTACCTGGAGGGCAACGGATTTCAGGTGACGTGGACGTTTGGCCACCTGTGCGAACTGAAATACCCCGAGGACTACCACCCGCAGTGGCGGGCGTGGAGCCTGGCCGCACTGCCCATGGTGCCGCAGCCCTTTGGCATCCGCCTGAAGGACGACGCCGGCATCAGGAAGCAGTTTGCCACCATTGAAAAGCTGATGCAGAACGCCGAGCGCATCATCAACTGCGGCGATGCCGGCCAGGAGGGCGAACTCATCCAGCGCTGGGTCATGCAGAAGGCCGGCGCGAAGTGCCCTGTAAGCCGGCTGTGGATCTCATCCCTGACCGAGGAGTCCATACAGCAGGGATTCCAGGCACTTCAGGACCAAAGCCATTATCAAAGCCTGTACGAGGCCGGACTGTGCCGCGCCATCGGCGACTGGCTCTTGGGCATCAACGCCACGCGGCTGTACACCATCAAGTATGGGGCGCGGCGCGTGGGCGCACCCCCGCTGAGCGTGGGCCGCGTGCAGACTCCCACGCTCGCTATGATAGTCAAGCGGTGCCGGGAGATACGCAACTTCGTTCCGCAGCCCTACTGGGTACTCGCTACCGTCTACCGCAACACCCTGTTCACCGCCACGGCGGGACGATACGAGCAGGAGGAGGACGGGCAGGCCGCACTGGAGCGCATCAGGGGCAAGGAGTTCCTCGTCACCGAGGTCAGCAAGAAAAAAGGGCGCGAAGCCGCGCCCCATCTGCTGGACCTGACCACGCTTCAGGTGGAGTGCAACCGCAAGTTCAGCTTTTCGGCCGACCAGACATTGAAGGTCATCCAGTCCCTGTACGAGAAGAAATACACTACCTACCCGCGCGTGGACACTACCTACCTGAGCGATGACATATACCCCAAGTGCGGCCACATTCTCAACGGACTGAAGGACTACCAGCCCCTGCTCGAGCCCCTGCGCGGCAAGAAGCTGCCCAAGGGCAAGAAATATTTCGATTCCTCCAAGGTCACCGACCACCATGCCATCATTCCCACGGGCGTTCAACCCGTCAACCTGAGCGTTCCCGAGCAGAAAGTGTTCGATCTGGTGGCGCGCCGGTTCATTTCCATCTTCTATCCCGACTGCGTCTTCACGACCACCACCGTTACAGGCCAGGTGGAAAAAGATAGCTTCCGCGTGACAGGGAAACAAATCGAGGAAGAGGGATGGCGGGCCGTGTTTGCCAATGACAAGCGGGCCGAGGAGGACGATGACGCGGCCCAGCCCGACGCTGAAGAGCGCACGCTGCCCGATTTCAGCAAGGGCGAGCACGGAGAGCACGCGCCGCAGCTCTCGAAGAAGATGACCACCGCCCCCAAGCCCTACACGGAAGCCACGCTCCTGCGCGCAATGGAGACTGCAGGCAGGAGCGTTGACAATGAAGAGCTGCGCGAGGCCATGAAGGAGAACGGAATCGGCCGTCCCTCGACCCGCGCCGCCATCATCGAGACGCTGTTCAAGCGGCGGTACATACAAAAGGAACGCAAGAGCATCTTTTCCACCGCGACCGGCGAGGAACTCATCGATGTCATCCACGAAGAACTGATTAAAAGCCCTGAATTGACCGGCCAATGGGAGAAAAAGCTCCGCGACATCGAGGCAGGGAAATTCAGCTCGGCCCAATTCGTGGACGAACTCAAGCAAATGGTGCAGAACCTGGTGATGCAGGTCCTTTCGGACAACAGCAACCGCCATGTGGCCGTGACCGAGGACGCGCCCAAGGGGAAAACGGCAAAAGGGAGCAGGAAAGCCACGGGCCTGGGGGGCGGAAAGAAACCGGGGAAGAAGAAAGAGGGCACACAGGCCGCGCAAGCCGACTCCATCGTGGGGAAGCCGTGCCCCCAATGCGGCCAGGGGCACATCATCAAGGGGTCGACGGCCTACGGATGCTCCCGATGGCGCGAGGGATGCGCCTTCCGGCAGCCTTTTGAGCCATGATTGTGCCTTTCCGGACAATAAAAGCCGCTTTTTTCAGTTATAAAGGAGATGAAGAAGCTCATATTCCTTTTTGCAGCCTTATGCCTGCTTTCCTGCGGAGGTCCTGACAAGTACATCCGCAAGGGAAACGAGGCTTTCCACATTGGGGAATGGTACGAAGCTTCGCAAAACTACGCGACGGCCTACTCCAAGATTCCCGCCACCGAGAAAGAGAAGCGCGGAACCGTGGCCTACAAGATTGGCGAGAGCAACCGCCGCTTCAACTACGTGGCCAAGGCGCTGCCGGGCTTCCGAAACGCGGCGCGCTACAACTACACGGACACCCTGACCTACTTCTACCTGGCCGAAATGGAGCGCCAGTCGCGCGACTACAAGAACGCGGCCGCCCACTACGAGGAATATCTCAAGCTGTTCCCCGGCGACGCGCTGGCACAAGCCGGCCTGCAGGGCTGCGCCGTGGCGCCCGCCATGAGGGAGCAGGGTTCGGCCTACACGGTCAAGGAAGACAAGAACTTCAACTCACGATACGACGACTACTGCCCTGTCGTGCTCGACGACCAGGTGTTTTTCTCCTCCACACGCCGCGAATCGCAGGGCGACGACGTGAGCGGCATCACGGGAATGAAGAGCGGCGACATTTTCTACTCCGTCAAGGACCTCAAGGGCAAGTGGAAGAAGCCCGAAGCCCTGCCCAACTCCGTGAACACCAAGTATGACGAGGGCGCGCCCTGCTTCTCGCCCGACGGCAAGACCATGTACTTCACGCGCTGCCGCTGGGACGCCAACTACCCGCGCCTGGCCGAAATCTACATGTCGCCCCGCAGCGACGCCAACTGGGGAGAGGCCCAGCTGTGCCAGCTCAGCAGCGACACGCTCTCCACATACGCCCACCCCGCCGTGTCGCCCGACGGGCTGTGGCTATACTTCGTGTCCGACATGCCCGGAGGCCAGGGCGGACTGGACCTGTGGCGCGCCGAAATCACCCCCAACGGGTTCGGGCTCATGGAAAACCTGGGCCCCGAGATAAATACGAAGGGCAATGAGATGTTTCCCACGTTCCGCCCCAACGGCGACCTGTATTTTTCCTCCAACGGGCGCGTGGGCATGGGCGGGCTGGACATCTACCGCGCCATTCCCGACACGACCGTCAAGGGGCGGCAGTGGCGCGTGGAGCATCTGCCCTATCCCGTCAACTCCCACGGCGACGATTTCGGCATGACGTTTGAGGGCAGGCACAACCGCGGCTACTTCTGCTCCAACCGCGCCAACCGCAGGGGGTGGGACAAAATCTACACCTTTGAATGCCCCGAAATCGTCCAGACGGTGCAGGGGTGGGTCTACGAACAGGACGGCTATGAACTGCCCAAGGCGCTGGTGTACATGGTAGGCGACGACGGCACCAACGAAAAGCTGAGCGTCAGGCTGGACGGCTCGTTCAACGTGGAGGTGAAACCCAACGTGAACTACCTGTTCCTGGCCACGTGCGAGGGATACATGAACTACAACCAGACCCTGCACGTGCCCACCGTCACCGAGAGCCACGAAGACACGCTGCAGTTCCCGCTGCCCTCGGCCAAGATTCCCGTGCTGGTGCACAACGTGTTCTACGACTTCAACAAGGCCACCCTCAAGCCCGAGTCGCTGCCCGCGCTGAACGCACTGGTCAACCTGCTCAGGCAAAACCCCTCGATAGCCATAGAACTGAGTTCCCACTGCGACTACCGCGGATCGCAGGAGTACAACCTGAAGCTGTCGCAGCAGCGGGCCGAGTCGGTGGTCAACTACCTCACCTCGCACGGCATACAGAAGGAGCGCGTCGTGGCCAAGGGCTACGGCAAGGCCAAGCCCAAGAAGATCACGCGCAAGTTTGCCGAACTGTACCCCTTCCTGAAACCCGACCAGGAACTGACCGAGGAGTTCATCAAGGGCCTGCCCGCCGCCCAGCAGGACACATGCAACGCGCTGAACCGCCGCACCGAGTTCAGCGTGACGGAGACGACGTTCGGCCTCATAGACAAGCAGGGCAACCTGAACACTGACAGCCTGAAGCAGCAGAACGTGCAGAAGCGGCAGGCCATCCAGGAAGTACAGGCCGCCAAAGCCGCCAAGGCTACCCCCAAGACCCCGTCGGCAGCCCCTGCCGACACAACCGCCGCCCAGCCTAAGAATACGCCCCAGGCCGCACCGCAAAAGGCCGCCCAGCCCCGCAAGCCCCAGGCCGCACCCGGGAAAGACAAGCAGGGCAAGTAATCCACTGACATCAGTCGTCGCACCGTGGCAAACTGCCGCCGTCCTGGACGAAGCGGCCTGCAACGCCGTGCCACCGAACGGGCCGTCGTGCACCATGCCCTGACCGTGCCCCGCAACAGGCACAAGCGTGCCTGCGCCTGCCAAGCGCGCTCCCTTACGCCTTGATGACCATACTTTCACGCCGCGCCCGAAATTTTTCAGGCCGCGTTGGGCCACCTTTCACGCCCTGTTCAGCCATGCCCTTGCCCCGTTGTTTTTCATCCGCAGGAAATCGTTTGAAAATCAATGGCATGCCTTGAATTTTGGATGGGTCATGGCACGCCCATGGCTTACCCATCGTCCGGTCACGCACCTGGGCCCATGCCTTACGGCAATGCATAAAAAACGGCGGCTCTCCAGTAAACCGGAGAGCCGCCGCCCATTTCGTATCAACGGCAAGAATCACTGCAGGGCCGCTATGGCCTGCTTGATGCGCCGGAAGGCTTCCTGAATGTTCTCTTCGCTGGTGGCGTAGCTCAGGCGCAGGCACTCGTCGTCGCCGAATGCACCGCCGCCCACGGTAGCCACATGCCCCACTTCCAGCAGGTAGAGGGCCAGGTCGTTGCTGTTCTCTATGGTGCGGCCGTCATGCTGCCTGCCATACAGGGCGCTGACCTTGGGGAATATGTAGAACGCGCCGTCAGGCTCGTTGACCTCCCAGCCTTCCACCTCGCGGGCCAGCCCGACAATGAGTTTCTTGCGGCGCTCAAAGGCCTGGCGCATGTCTTCCACGGGTTGCTGGTCGCCGCTGAACGCATGGGCCGCCGCTATCTGGCTCACCGAGCAAGGACCGCTCGTGTACTGGCCCTGCAACTTGTTGCACCCCTTGACAATCCACAGGGGGGCGGCAATGAACCCAATGCGCCAGCCCGTCATGGCGTATGCCTTGGACACGCCGTTGATGATGACCGTGCGTTCCTTCATGCCTGGTATCTGGGCAATGCTGGCGTGCGACCCTACGTAGTTGATGTGTTCGTATATTTCGTCGGAAATCACCACAATGTCCTCATGCCTCTTCAGTACCTCGGCCAGCGCAGCCAGTTCGGCACTGCTGTACACCGCTCCCGTGGGATTGCTGGGCGAACACAGTATCAGGGCGCGCGTGCGGGGGGTGATGGCGGTCTCCAACTGGGCCGGCGTCATCTTGAAGTCCTGCTCAATGCCCGCCTTCACAAAGACGGGGCTGCCGCCGGCCAGCTTGACCATCTGGGGGTAGCTGACCCAGTAGGGAGCGGGGATGATGACTTCGTCGCCGGCGTTGACGAGGGCCAGGATCACGTTGCACACGCTCTGCTTCGCCCCGTTGGAACACAGAATCTCGGCCGGGGAATACTCCAGCCCGTTCTCCTTCTTCAGCTTGTCGGCAATGGCCTGCTTCAGCACGGGATAGCCCGGCACTGGGGAGTAGTGGGAATAGTTGTCGTCGATGGCCTGACGGGCTGCCTGCTTGACCGACTCGGGCGTGTCGAAGTCGGGCTCGCCAATGCTGAGGTTGATGACGTCGATGCCCTGAGCCTTCAGCTCGCTGCTCTTCTGCGACATGGCCAGCGTGGCCGAGGGCTCCAGACGGTTCAGGCGGTTGGATAGAATCTCTTTCATGGAAAATTTATTTAGTTGTTAGAACGGCCGAAGAACCGCAACAGATACAAAAACAGGTTGATAAAATCGAGATAGAGCATGAGGCTGCCCATCAGGGCCAACTTCTGCGTGCCTTCATTCACGTCTGTTCCGTTCATGAGGAACATTTGCTTGATTTTCTGCGTGTCGTAGGCCGTCAGTCCCACGAAGACCAGCACGCCAACGGCACTGATGACCAGATTGAGCAGGCCGTTGCCCAAAAACAGGTTGACGACGGTAGCTATGATCAGGCCGATGAGCGCAAACAGCAGGTAGCGGCCCATTGAGGACAGGTCGCGGCGCGTGCCGTAGCCGATGAGGCTCATCGCAGCAAACGTTCCCGCCGTCACGAAGAACGTCGTGGCGATGGAAGACATGGTGTAGGCCAGGAATATAAAGGACAGCGTCACCCCATTCAGCACAGAGTACAGCACAAACATGATTCCAGCCGTCTGGAAGGACATCTTGTGGATGCGCGCCGTGAGGAAGATGACCAATGCCAGCTCGGCAATGACCAGCAACCAAATTCCGCTGCCCGCCATCTGCAGAAGACCGG
The DNA here is from genome assembly GCA_017940605.1 of Bacteroidaceae bacterium. Lineage (GTDB taxonomy): Bacteria > Bacteroidota > Bacteroidia > Bacteroidales > Bacteroidaceae > UBA6382. Next base: position 13,913 of record JAGAYF010000036.1, on the reverse strand, counting down.
CACTTCGGGAGACATACAGCGCGGTAAGCCCGCTTACGACCAAGGCCAACGCCATCCAGACATAGACTTTGCGCATCAGCGCGCTGAATGCCGACGCGACAATCGTCGTTTGCCCATCGTTGCCATAGGCTGAGGTGATTTCCTCGTAGTCAAAATTGTTTCTGTTTTCCATAACTAAGATATAATAAAGGTTAATACACTCATTTCTTGATATTCTTGAAGTGGAGCACGTGCCCCATGCGCTCCTGCTTTGTCCGCAGGTAGCTTTCGTTGTATTTGTTGGGCTGTATCTCGATGGGAACGATTTCATCGACGTTCAGTCCAAAGCCTTCCAGCCCCACGCGCTTGATGGGATTGTTGGTCAGCAGGCGCATGTGGCGCACGCCTATCTTGTTCAGGATTTGCGCCCCTATTCCGTAGTCGCGCTCGTCGGCATCGTAGCCCAAGTGCAGGTTGGCATCCACCGTATCGTAGCCTTGCTCCTGCAATTTGTAGGCAGCAATTTTGGCCATCAGGCCAATGCCGCGCCCTTCCTGGTTCAGGTAGAGCACGACGCCCTTGCCGGCCTCGTGAATCATCTTCATGGACTTGTGCAGCTGGTCTCCGCAGTCACAGCGCATGCTTCCGAAGATGTCGCCCGTCATGCAGGAGGAATGGACGCGCACCAAGATGGGTTCGTCCTCCTTCCACTCGCCCTTGATCAGCGCAATGTGCTCCAATCCGTTGCTTTTCTGCCGGAATGGTATCAACTTGAACTCCCCGTACTTGGTCGGCATGTTCACTTTGTCGCCCATTTCGACAAGGCTCTCGTTTTTCAGCCTGTATGAAATCAAATCCTTGATGGTAATAATCTTCAAGCCGAACTGGCGGGCCATCTTCATGAGCTCTGGCATGCGAGCCATCGTGCCGTCCTCGTTCATGATTTCCATCAGGGCGGCAGCGGGATAGAGTCCGGCCAGCCGGCACATGTCCACCCCTGCTTCGGTGTGGCCGCTGCGGCGCAGCACGCCGTTGTCCTGGGCATAGAGCGGATTGATGTGGCCAGGGCGGCCGAATGTCTCGGGCGTGCTCTTCGGGTCGGCGAGTGCCCTGATGGTCTCGGCGCGATCGCGGGCCGAAACGCCGGTCGTGCATCCCTCCAGCTTGTCAATCGTCACGGTGAAGGGCGTGCCCAGCACCGATGTGTTGTTATCCACCTGGTGGGGCAGGTCCAACTCCTTGCAACGGCTGAGGGTGATGGGCGCGCACAGGACTCCGCGCGCATGGATGAGCATAAAGTTGACCTTCTCGGGCGTTATCTTTTCGGCTGCTATGATAAGGTCGCCCTCGTTCTCGCGATCCTCGTCGTCTACGACGATTACGAACTTCCCTTGGCGGAAATCCTCGATGGCTTCCTCAATAGAGCTCAGCTTAACTTCTTCTTCCTTCTTCTGTTCCATGTATTAATTGTTTTGCAGGGTGTCAATGCGGTCCACGACCGCGTTATTGGTTTTTATGATGGCCTTGAAATCGCGGAACAGCCTGATGCGGTATCTCCACATGCGCCAGCCCACGATCAGTCCCAAGGGGAACAATATTCCTATTGCAATATTTGTGCCACGCTGCCCGAACGGCGACAAATGTGCGCGCCCGCTGACCTCGGGATAGGCGTTCATGGCCGTCAGCAAACGGGCATCGCGGCTGTTGCTCAGGTCCTCCAGCACGTTTTCCAGGTCCTGCACGATGCCCTGCGCCGCATCGGGCACAGGTTTCCCGAAGAACACTTTCACGTAGTTGGGCAACAGGGGCAGGTGCGCGTCCTTGATGTACTGATCGCAACGCCGGCTGATTTCCCGCAGGACTTGCCCATCCCGCGCATAGTCGGGTTCTGATATGACCACGCTCTTCAGCATGTACAGCCGGGAGCGGCGCACGCCGAAGAACCGCTTGACCGCCGCCAGGTAGTTGTCAACGTTGAACACCACGGAGTCGCGGTTCGACTTATAGGTCAGGAAAAATCCCACGGGCGCAAGGATGAGGGTACTCACCCACATGCCAAACCATACCGTCAGTTCGCCCTCCTTGCTCAGTTTCATTCCGCTCGTATTCACGATATAATAGAAAATAAATATGACCACGCTCACCACCGTGGGCAGTCCCAGGCCGCCCTTGCGGATGATGGCACCGAGCGGCGCGCCTATGAAGAAAAAGATGAGGCAGGCCAGTGAGAGCGAAAAGATTTCGTGCCACTTGATCAAGTGTTTCTTGGCGTTCAGGTAGCCATTGGCCGTCATGGGGCGCTCCCATTCCAGCTCCGACTTGATTCTCCGCACCTCGTCCTGCGACTGCTTCAGGACATGCAGCCGCTTCTCGGGCGACAGGTCCATGCTTTTCCGCACGATGTACTCCCTCTGCGCCCTGGCCACCTGCGGCGCACGCGCGGAATCGTCCTTGCCAATGGCTGCGCGGGCCATGTACTTCGACTTGAACGTATCAAAATAGGACAGACCTATGCTGTCGCAGGCCCGCGTGATGGAATCAGCCCCGTCCTCCAGTTCGCGCAGGTTCTTCACGCGCGCCATGTTGTTGAACATGCCTTCGCTCATCAGCTCAAAGCCGCTGTCGAAATCAATGAGCAGCGTCTTCTCCTTGAATGTCTCTCTGTCGTAGGGCACGTTGATGCGGCGGGCCATCTGTCCCTGCGACTGCAGGTTCTCAAACTGTTCGCCGCTGAAGATGGTCAGTTGCAGGAAATGCTTGTCGGCCGTCGTGGCCAGCCGCGCAGAATCGGCCATGACAATCTGGGCATTCTCAAAGCCCTGGTCCATCTTGTAGATGATGACATCGTACAGCATGCCCGTCTTGGCGTTCTTGGTCTTCACGTAGATGTTCACGTTGGGAATGCCGTTGTAGAACACGCCCTCGGGTATCTCTATGGCGGGCGACGTCTCCTTCATGGTGACCAGCATGCGCGTCAGCTGCTTCTGGGCATTGGGCGCAATGTAGTTCTGAAAATAGAAAGACACGCCCATGAGCACCACCGCCAGGATGATGAGGGGGCGCATGATGCGTATCAGGGGTATGCCGGCCGACTTCATGGCCGTCAGCTCCAGGTTCTCCCCCATGTTGCCAAACGAAATCAGCGAAGTGAGCAGTATGCTCAGCGGCAGGGCCATGGGCACGAGCGTCAGGGCCATGTGCCAGAAGAAGCGCGCCATGACCTCCATTTCCAGTCCCTTGCCTATGAGTTCGTCGATGTACCGCCACATGAATTGCATCATCAGCACGAACAGACAGATGCAAAAAGCGCCCACGAACAACAGCAGGTACTTCCTGAGGATGTAAACATCTATCTTCTTAATGATGCCCAGCATGAGAAAAGCCTATTTTCCAATGTGCAAAAGTACGACATTTGCGCCGATTGCCCGTCACTCTTAGGCATTTTTATGCTTTTTTGTCGTTCGTAGCCCCCTGGCGCGACACCCCGCCCTGCACGACAGCCGCCCACGCCGCGGGCCGGCCGCCAGGCCGACCCATCGGCGTGCCATGCGTTTTTTACGCCTTGCACGAAATATTTCAGGCCGCTTTCACCCCGTTCTTACACCTTGTTCGTCGGCCTTTTGCGCCTTTCCCGTCCGTTATCGGGCCGCAGGGGCGGCCTGGCATCGGAGCGGAAAGCCTTCTTCCGCAGGTCCTTCCGACAATGACTTTTTCGGGCCGACGTACTGTTCTTCTGAAAAGTTTTTATATTTTTGCACAAAGATTTAAAGCGGACGTATTATGACATTCCCTCGTAGCAAGCCTAACTCCCGGACGGATTTTGTCTCCGCTGACCATCAAAGACCAAGTAAGTAACACCACACCCATTTTCACATGCAGGCCATTCATTTCGGAGCAGGAAAGATAGGGCGCTCCTTCATCGGGGCAGTGCTGAGGAAGGCTGGCTATGAACTGTGCTTTGCCGACGTGGACCAGGAAACCATTGACCTCATCAACAGGGAACGCCAGTACACCATCCACGTCCTTGACCTCGCGCCCTACGACGAGCGCATTGAGGACGTAAGTGCCGTCCACACCTCATCGGCGGCGCTATTGTCGAAATTCGAGACCGCCGACGTCGTCACAACTGCCGTGAGCATGAAGGTTCTGCCCTTGATTGCGCCCAGGATAGCTGAGGGCATCCTGCGGCGCATGGACAGCCAGAACCCCGCACCCGTCAACATCATGTGCTGCGAGAATGGCATACGCGCCACCAGCCAACTGAAGGCGATGGTATATGAGCACCTCAGCGCGGAAGGCCGGGCATGGGCCGACCGGCACGTCGGATTTGCCGACAGTTCAGTCGACCGCATCGTTCCCCTGTCGGCATACGAACATCCACTGGACGTGGCCACCGAGGCATTCTTTGAATGGAACATAGACCGCTCCCAGCTAAGGGGGACACTGCCCACCATTCCAGGCATGAGGCTCACAGACAACCTCACGGCGCACATTGAGCGCAAACTGTTCACGGTAAACACCGGGCATTGCGCCACGGCGTTCCTGGGCAACATCAAGGGCTACACCTACATCCACGAATGCATGGACGACAAGGATGTCAGGCAGACGACACGGGCCATCATGCAACAGAGCGGCAGAGCCCTGATTGCCAGCTACGGATTTGCCCCCGGCGACCATGAAGAATACATAGAAAGGGTGCTGGGGCGATTTTCCAACCCCCACATCAAGGACCAGACAGCCCGCGTGGGACATGACCCTCGGCGGAAACTGGGGCCGATGCTCTATTTCTCCCACCCCGTCACAATGGCCCTGAAGCATCGGCTGCCCACCGACATGCTGTGCCTGGCCATCGCGGCAGGCATGACAGAGAAGATTGAAGGCGACCCGCAATGCGACGAAATAGAGCAGCTCGTCCGGCAGAAAGGTCCGGCCCAGGCCGCAAGGGAAATCACGGGGCAGACAGACACCCTTGTAATACAACAAATCACTGACGCTTACAACACACTTAACACATGAACACACATACTTTCATCTCCCTGGCACTATGCTTCGGCGTGATCTCCGCCACATCCATGGCAAGAAAGAGCAAGCCGTACCCCACGCCCGACCAGAACAACTACGTGAACATTGCGTCTTTCAAGGACATGCAGGCGTATTTTCACTACTATCCCGACAGAGACATCATCATCTCCGCCCACCGCGGGGGAATGCAGGAGGGCTATCCCGAGAACTGCATCGCCTCGTGCGAGCAAACCATTAAGCAGATGCCCACGTTCATCGAACTGGACTTCAGCTTCACCAAGGATTCCGTCATGGTGCTGATGCACGACATGACCATAGACCGCACCACCAACGGAAAAGGCCGCGTGGCCGACTATACTTACGCCGAGCTCCAGAAATTCAATCTGGTGGACCGCAAGGGCGATGTCACTCCGCACAAAATACCCACCCTGCTGGAAGTGCTGGAGTGGGGAAAGGGCAAGGTGGCATTCAACTTTGACAACAAATACATGAACACCAAGGGTATCAGCCAGGAAGACAAGGACCGAGCCATGAAGTACTTTATCCGCCAGTTCTCTCCTGGCGGCGATTGGGCCAAATACCACAACATGTTTGTATGTCCGCGCTCTATGAAGGAAATGATGATGTACTGGGACGCAGGAGTGCATGACCTGATGTTCTGCATGGAGGTCAGTTCCCAGGAACAATTTGATGCCATTGACGCATGCCCCGTTCCCTGGGATCACATCATCGCCTCCAGCCGCACAGCCATGGACCCGATGCTGAAACCACTGTACAAGAAACTGCACGACAAGGGTGTCATGATTATTGTATCGGTTACACAGAGCGATGACAAGATAAGCAACGATCGCAACCGTCGGACCGCCTACCTCAGGACCTTGACCGACCTGCCCGACCTCATTGAGACAGACTATCCCGCACAATGGATAGGACTTCCCACGGACCGTAAAACGCTGAAAGCTCTGAAAAGATGAAAACCAACAAATCATTCAGCTATTGGCAATGGCGTGTCATCATATGTTCGATGATAGGCTACTCCATGTTCTATTTCGTCCGCAAGAATTTTTCTTTCGCCATGCCTGCCTTATCTGACGAATACGGCATCACCAACACCAGCTTCGGCATCATACTGTCGCTCGCGGGAGTTATCTATGGCATCTCTAAATTAGTTAACGGCATCATTGCCGACAGGACCAATGCACGCTGGCACTTGGTGATTGGGCTCTCGGTGTGCGTGTTGCTGAACTTTAGCTTCGGCTGGAGCGACAAGATCAGCACACTCATCACCGGCAGCACTGAAGGCACAGATTTTATCAAGACCATGGTAGTCATCATGGGCATTTTACTGGTGCTTAACAACGTATTCCAAGGCTGCGGGGCGGCACCGTGCAACAGGTTACAGGTGCATTGGATTCCCCAGAACGAGTTGGCCACCAAAGCATCCATATGGAACACCTCTCATTCCATCGGCGCAGGCATTGTGTCGGTTCTGTGTGGTTATCTGATAGCCAGCACAGGCAACTGGCGTTATTGCTTTTGGATACCCGGCGTGATTGCCGCAGCAGGCGTGATGTTCATCTTCATCACCCTACGCGACAGCCCCAGTTCAGTGGGCCTGCCCGAGTTACCCAACACGAAGACAGAGATAGACCACGATGACAGTCCGCAGGCCTTCAAGGCCTACCTGCGCAAGAAAGTATTCACCAACCCTATCATATGGATTCTGGCGATTACAGACCTGTTTGTGTACATTGTCCGCTTTGCCATACTGGACTGGGGGCCTACGTTTCTCCAGCAGCGGGACAATCCGCTCTCGCCCGAGCTGGCAGGATGGACCATCGGCATTTTTGAGGCCGCCGGATGTTTCGGCATGGTGGCCGCAGGCTGGATTTCCGACCATCTGTTTGCCGGAAAGGCGCAACGAGTGTGCGCCATAGAGATGGGACTTGTCGCCATCTGCATGATCATACTGCACGTCCTCCCCGACACTATCAGCCCACTGCTGTTCCTTATTATCCTTGCCATGGCAGGATTCTTTCTCTACGGTCCACAAGTGCTACTCGGTGTCGTGGCCTTCAAACAAGCCACCAAGAAAGCGGCAGCATCTGCCGTGGGCTTCATCGGACTGATGAGCTACGCCTCCGTATTGTTTACTGGCATTGGGCTGGGCTGGTTCTCCGATGAGTTTGGCTGGGGCAACCTATATATACTTATGGCAGGCGTCGCTGTCATAGGCGGCGTACTGGTCAGCTCACTTTGGAACATTCAGGATGACGGATATATTCATAATGATTCCTTCTGACTTGACAACCCCCAAAAGTCATCCTATAGAATTCTCTTTGGTAGCGGAACGCATCTTTTTGGAGTTATATTGACAAATATATTTGGGTATTATTCGTTTTTCATCTCCAAAAAAAAGGGCAATCATTTGGGAAGAATAAAAAATATGTGTATCTTTGCACCCGCAAAACGCACATGTTGGCGCGATAGCTCAGCTGGTTAGAGCGCATGATTCATAATCATGAGGTCGACAGTTCAATCCTGTCTCGCGCTACGCAGAAGGTCAGCCACATTCCCCGCAAGGAATGTGGCTGACTGCTTTTTACGGCAAGGTATGAAACAAGTCGCTCCCCGTATCGATATATTGCGATACGGGGAGCGTGGTTCAGGCATCGCAGCCACGGGAACGGGCTGCTGGCGGAAGGGTGCTACAGGATGGATTGCAGCTTTTCCTCAAGCATGCTGGCCGGTACGGCACCGATTGACTTATCGACCACCTCGCTGCCTTTGAGGAAGAAAAGCGCGGGTATGTTGCGCACGCCGAAACGCTCCACCAGGGCTGCATTTTCGTCGGCATCGCACTTCCCTATGAGGACCTGGCCTTCATACTTCTGGGCCAATTGCTCCACCACAGGGCCAAGCCGGCGGCATGGGCCGCACCAATCGGCATAGAAGTCGATTAACATGGGTTTGCCTTGTGCGGCATACTCTTCAAAGTTCTGGTCAGTAAATTGAATCTCCATAATCAAGATGTTTTATTGGGGTGATTAAACTTATTCTCTCTATTCGTCATACAACAATATGTATGCCAAACGCATGGAGTGCTGCCGAAAATTACTCCACCGTATACTGCACCGCCTCCCAGGCATCCAGGAAATCAATGACCGTACGGTTAATGTTGACTTTCCTGGCATACGATTTGAGTTGCACTTTCTGGTGGTTCTTGTCGTCCACCAGCCTTATGTTCAGTTCGGCATCGCCGCTTTCAGCCTCCAGCAGGGCCGCGAAGTCCTCCACGCTGCTGGCCGAAAGCTGCCACACGGGAATGGTTACGTTGAGTTTACCCAGGTAGTTGTCCTTGACGTCGGTCAGGTAGTCTATGCTGCCCACCTTGAACTCCATCCTGTCGGGAGCAAAGCGCGCGGGCTGGATGGTTGCCTGTATGAACAGCGCCGCACCACGCGTAAAGTGGTTTTTGTAGGCCGTCCAGTCCGAACCGAAGAACGCCAGTTCGCCCACACCCGTGTAGTCCTCTATCTTCACCTTGCCAAACAACGTGTTCCGCTTGGTCACCAGTTCCTTGACATCGACAACCATGCCGCCCAGCTTGACTTGCTGGCCCGAGAACTTCTGCAAGTCGTCCAGGTCGGAGCAATGCAGGTTGCACACATTGTTGACCAGCACGTAATACTCGTCCAGCGGATGGGAACTCAGGTATATGCCTATCAATGCACGCTCCTTGTCCAGCCTTTCCAGGTCGTTCCATATGGTATTCAGGCCCGGGTATTCGGGTTTCGTGATGCTGAATGCCACTTCGTCCATGCCAAACAGCATATTGGCGTTTTGGGCGCGGTCCTTCTGGACCGCATTGCCATATTCCAGCAATTGGTCAAGGAAAGACTGGCCCTTGGCATTCACTTCAAAGTACTGCTCGCGCTGCAAGTCCTTGAAGGAATCGAATGCGCCGCTCAGTATCAGGGCTTCCAGCGACTTCCTGTTGCACAGGCTGAGGTTGATGCGTTCCACAAAGTCATAGCAATCCTTGTACGGACCGTTCTTGTCCCTGTCGGCCACAATGTACTCCGCACCCGCCATGCTCATGCCCTTGATGCCGCCCAGCCCGAAACGTATATTGTTCTGCAGGTTCACACTGAACTTGATGCGGCTCTCATTGACGTCGGGACCCAGCGTTTGTATGCCCATGCTGCGGCAGTCGTCCATCAGTTTGGTAATTTCGCTGCTGTTGTCCAGGTTTCGGCTCATCACGCCCGCCATGTAGTGGGCAGGAAAATTGGCTTTCAGGTAAGCCGTCTGATAGGCGACCCACGAATAGCAGGTTGCATGGCTTTTATTGAACGCATAGGACGCAAAGGCGCGCCAATCGTTCCAAATCTTTTCCAGCTTGGCCTCTTCGTACCCGTTCTTCTCGCCGCCCGAAATGAATTTCGGGTACATCTTGTTCAGTTTGTCAATCTGCTTCTTGCCCATCGCCTTGCGCAGGGTGTCACTCTCACCACGCGTGAAGTTGGCAATCTCACGGCTCAGCAGCATGACCTGCTCCTGGTACACCGTCACTCCGTAGGTGTCCTTCAGGTACTTCTGCATGCACGGCAGGTCGTACTCAATGGCTTCCACTCCCTGCTTGCGATTGATGAAACTGGGAATATATTGCATAGGGCCAGGACGGTACAGTGCATTCATGGCTATCAAGTCCTCAAATTGCCCGGGCTGCAACTCCCTGAGGTACTTCTGCATGCCCGCCGACTCAAACTGGAACACGCCCACCGTGCGCCCGTCGCAGAAGAGTTGGTAGGACGGCGGGTCTTGCAGGTCAATGTTGTCTACGTCTATTTCTATTCCGAGGCTCTCACGGATATTTTCCACGGCCTCCTTGAGGATGGACAATGTCTTCAGCCCCAGAAAGTCCATCTTGATGAGCCCTGTCTCCTCTATCACAGAACCCTCATACTGCGTACAGCGCAGTTTTTCCTTGGTCACCTTGTCATCGGCCGTACTGACGGGCACCCAGTCGCTGATGTCGTCACGGCAGATGATTGTCCCGCATGCATGCACGCCCGTGCTTTTGATAGAGCCCTCCAGTTCCTGGGCATATTTCAGCGTCTCGCGCTCGGCAGCATTGGCACTGCGGCAGGCTTCCTGCAATTCGGGTACAGCGGCAATGACATTACGCAGGTTCATCTTGGGCACTTTGCCGTCAGGTCCTTCAGGCAGTCGGTCAGGTACGAGCTTAGCCAGGCGGTTGCTCTCGGCCAACGGCAAATCCTCCACACGGGCCACGTCGCGGATGGCCGATTTGGTCGCCATCGTACCATAGGTAATGATGTGCGCCACCTTTTCTTCGCCATACTTCTGCGTAACCCATTGCAACACCAGCGCACGCCCGTCATCGTCAAAGTCGACATCAATATCGGGCAGCGAGATACGGTCGGGATTCAGGAAACGCTCGAACAGCAAGTCATACTTGACAGGGTCTACCTGGGTAATGCCCAGGCAGTAGGCCACCGCACTTCCCGCCGCCGAGCCGCGCCCAGGTCCTACGCTCACGCCCAGTTCCTCGCGGGCAGCCCTTATGTAGTCCTGCACTATCAGGAAATAGCCCGGAAAACCCATGGTCTTCATGACGTGCAGCTCAAACCGCAGCCGGTCCTCAATCTCCTTGGGAACTGGGTCGCCGTATCGCTTCCTTGCGCCGTCAAAGGTGAGTTTGGCCAGGTAGTCGGCCTCCAGCTTGATGCGGTACAGCTTGTCATAGCCGCCCAGTTTTTTTATCTTCTTCTGCCCCTCTTCCTCCGTGCACACCACGTTTCCGTTCTCGTCCTGCGTAAACTCGTCATACAGCATCTTCTCCGTCAAACGCTGACGGTACTCCTCCTCCGTACCGAAGTCCAGGGGAATGTCAAAGTTGGGCATGATGGGCCCGTGGTCAATGGAATATTCCTCCACCTTTGACAATATCTCCAGCGTGTTCCGCAAAGCCTCGGGATGGTCGGCAAAGACCCCGTTCATCTCTCCCTGCGTCTTAAACCATTCCTGCTTGCTGTACAGCATGCGGTCAGGATCGTTCACCTTCTTGCCCGTCGACAGGCATATCAACCGGTCGTGGGCTTCCGCATCTTCCTCATTCACAAAGTGGGTATCGTTCGTGCATATCAGTTTCACGCCGTACTTGGCAGCCCATTCCACCAGGACCGTGTTCACTTTCTCCTGCAGGGGATAGGTTTCCCTGTTGGCCCGCTGCTGCGGGTCGGTCACCTTATGGCGTTGCAGCTCCAGATAGAAGTCGTCGCCAAAGGTATTCTTGTACCATTTCAAGCTTTCCTCGGCACTGTTCATCTCGCCGCGCAGGATCTTCCACGGAAGTTCCCCCGCCAGGCACGCGCTGCTGACAATCAGGCCCTCTCGGTAGCGTTCCAAATCTGCATGGTCGGTACGCGGACGCATGTAGAACCCATCTGTCCAGGAACGGCTTACCAGTTTTATCAGGTTGTGGTATCCCACCTCGTTCTTTGCCAGCACCACCAAGTGCCATCCGCTCTGGTCCAGCCGCGTCTCCTTCACCTCCTTGCCGCGTCGGGCCACATACATTTCACATCCAAACACCGGCATGAAGTCAATGGTAGCCTGCAGGCGTTCCTTCTCCTTCAACAAGCCGTCACGCTCCGGCCCTTCCTCGGTCTTCTCGGCCAACTGGGCCTCCAGCTTCTTCAAGCCGTCGCGGGCATCGGCCTTCAGGTGCTTCACGTAGTTGAAGAATTCCTTGATGCCCATCATGTTTCCGTGGTCGGTCATGGCCATGCCCTTCATGCCGTCGGCCAGTGCCTTGTCCACCAGCTTTTTCACCGAAGCCTGCCCGTCCAGCGTCGAGTATTGTGTATGAACATGTAGATGTACAAATGGTTGCATATCCTGATATGATGTAAAGAAACAGATTTGTGCCCACAAATTTACATAAAAAAGACGAGCTTCCGGCATGGACTTCAGTTTTTCTGCCACAAAAACATTTTCCGCAGAACACCTCTCGTCCATACCCACAATGACATATACACATACACGCCGCTCACTATAGTAAATTCGCCATTAAGACCGTTCCCTTCGCCTGAACACTTCCCCTGGCCAAGCTCTGTGAGGTCGCAAGTTGTGCCGGGCTACGTCTGCGTTAGCAGGTAACCCAAAAGGCACGACGCACAAGTTAAGAGAGCAACCCCGTTGACTCAGCAACCCTTTCAGATGACAGGAAATAACTTCCCCTCTAAGCTAGAGGGGGTGAGCCGTAGGCTCGGGGACATGTGTCTCAAACATAAGGCCAACCTTTCATGGTGCAGCACAATGCCTGCGGTGGCTGTCACACGCCTCAGTCACTTCGTGACAGATCCCCTAAGTTAGGGGAGCGGCTCTCCCGCTAACTTTGAAGGAAACTTTATTGCATGGAAGAAACTCTTCCCCTAAGATAGGGGAAGTGGCCCGCAGGGCCGATGGAGTGTGTTATATTATATATAGGAACATATATAATGATAAGGTCATACTCCTCCGACGCTTCGCGTCACCTCCCCTATCTTAGGGGAAGAGTTCATCGACCCGAGAGCGCGTGCTCTCCTATGGGGACTTGAAGGGCCTTGATAAGCCTCATGAGCCCCGCCCGTCCCATGGGCCAACCCCTGAATTGTCAGGGAGATTCAGTTGCTCAAAAAAACTCGGGGAGTTTTTTAAAATTAGAGGGAGTAATTTTAAAATTAGTCCGAGTAATTTTAAACTTAGAGGGAGTAAGTTTTCTGCTTACTCCCTCTGTGATGGATGCATCCATCCCGCAGCCGTCAACGCAAGCCCTTACAGCCAAGGTATGCGCGGCCGCATGTACTTGGGATAGCCGTTCCTGACCATAAGGTTCAATCGCGGATTCACCAATCCCGTGATGGTAATGTAGTCCTTCTGCCCGTCCACCTGCACATACACCGGCTGTCCGTCCAGGGCTACCCTATACCACTTGTCTTCCTCGTTGAAGAAACGGTACTTCGGCGTCGCGCGCTTCACACTGTCGCCAAACATGAACAGCGCATACCCACTGTTTTCCACCAGGGTGGGATTTCCCTCAAGATAGGACACCTGAATGCCGTCGGCACCGTGCATCATGTTATCCGTAAAGATGGCCCACAGATAGCCATGTCCCTGGTGTTCCTCCTGAAAGGCCTTCTGTAGGACCAGGTTCATCTTCATGGAACAATACTTCCGGCATTCCTTCGTGAAATCCTTGGCATTCAGCTGGAACATGGCCTCGTAGAAATCCCTCAGGAACTCAGCACGCTCGGCCACCCGCCTTTCATAGCTCTGCTGCAGCGTATCCCTCACATATTCCAACTGCTGCCGACACTCCGCCTCCCTTGACGGACGCGACACCATCTTCTTTTCCATTTTCTTGACCATGCGTGCTTCCTTTATAGCCCCTTTGTCCTGCACCGTCAGGTCAAACTGGAAAGGAATAGCACCGCTGATGTCGCTGAATTCAGGCACGCCATTCACCATAGGCGGACCTCCGCCCACATATTCCCTGTCATGCCCGTCAGATGATATCCAGTTGTATCCTCCCTTCTGGGCACACGATGACAAGAAACAGCACAGCGTCACACTCACCAGGAGGGAATGTAACCCACAAAACCCCTTTTGTGCAGGCCATCTGCTTTCACTTTTCATCATAGCTGTACTTTTTATAGTTGTATTTACTGTTCCACTGCAAATATAATAGTTAATTGTTTTATAAACCCGTTGGCGGAATTAAATATCTAAAAGAATGTATAGCAAAAAGTTGCACATATCAAAGATTTTTAGTAACTTAGAGCGTCCAACCTTTAAGTTATATAATCTCATTATGTGCAACCTGTACACAAAGTTCGTCAACT
>JAGAYF010000035.1 GCA_017940605.1 Bacteroidaceae bacterium | reverse complement strand
GGGCATTTTGCGCCTTGTCCTGCGGCGGGTGGCGCGGGCGGCCGTCCGTGCCGCCACGGGGGAGGGGTGGGGGCTTATTGCCTGCGTGCCTGGGCCAGGTGGTCCAGGGCTTCGCGGCATCGGCGGCTGATGCCCTCCCAGTCGGCAGCCTGGATGAGGCTGGCGGGGAAGAGCTTGGAGCCCATGCCCACGCAGAATGCGCCGGCCTGCATCCACGAGGCCAGGCTTTCCTGCGTCAGGTCCACGCCGCCGGTCACCATGAGCCTGCTCCACGGCATGGGGGCCATGATGTCCTGGACCAGGCGCGGGCCGTACACGTCGCCGGGGAATATCTTGGTGAGGTCGCAGCCCATTTCCTGTGCCATGCCCACCTCGGTGGCCGTGGCGCAGCCGGGCGAGTAGGGAATGAGGCGGCGGTTGCACACCTTGGCCACCTCGGGGTTGAACAGCGGGCCTACCACGAAGCATGCGCCCTGCTGTATGTAGAGCGCGGCCGTGGCGGGGTCGACCACCGTGCCCACGCCGAGTGCCAGCTCGGGGCACTCGGTGGCTGCAAAGCGCATGACCTGGGCGAACACCTCATGGGCAAAGTCGCCACGGTTGGTCAACTCGAATGCGCGCACGCCGCCGTCGTAGCAGGCCTTGACCACGCGGCACGCCACCTGGGCATCGGGGTGGTAGAAGACGGGTACGAGCCCCGTGGCCTGCATCTTGCTGAATACTGCTGTCTTGTCAAATCTTGCCATACATTCATTCTTTTTTTATCGTTGCACGCGCCCGCTGCCGTCGCCGCCGGCCAGTGCCTCCACCTCCTGGGCGGTCACCATGTTGAAGTCGCCGCTGACGGTGTGCTTGAGGGCCGATGCCGCCACGGCAAACTCGAGTGCCTCAGCCTGCGTCTGCTTGGTGAGCAGGCCGTGTATGATGCCGCCCGAGAAGGCGTCGCCGCCGCCCACGCGGTCTACGATGGGGCTGATGTCGTAGCGGCGCGACACGTAGAACTCGCTGCCGTCGTATATCATGGCCTTCCACCCGTTGTGGCTGGCCGAGAAGGATTCGCGCAGGGTGGAGATGACGTAGCGGAAGCTAAACTCCTGCTGCATGGCCCGGAAGATGCCCTTGTAGCCCTCGGCATCGGTCTGTCCCTTGGTGACGTCGGCCTGGGGCTGGAATCCCAGGCACAGCTGCGCGTCTTCCTCGTTGCCTATGCACACGTGGACGTACTGCATGAGGGGGCGCATGACGGACTGCGCCTTCTGGCTGGTCCACAGCTTCTTGCGGAAGTTCAGGTCGACCGACACGGTGACGCCGTGCCGCCGTGCGGCCTGGCAGGCCAGGAGGGTGAGGCGGGCGGCCTTGTCGGAGATGGCCGGTGTGATGCCCGACCAGTGAAACCAGTCGGCTCCCTGCATGATAAGGTCGAAGTCGAAGTCCTCGGGGTCTGCTTCGGCCATGGCTGAGTGGGTGCGGTCGTAGATGACCTTGCTGGGGCGCATGGCTGAGCCCGACTCCAGGTAGTAGATGCCCACGCGGTCGCCGCCGCGCGCTATGTGGTCGGTGCGCACGCCGTAGCGGCGCAGGGCGTTGACGGCGGCCTGGCCCACCTCGTGGCTGGGCAGCTTGGTTACGAAGTAGGCATCGTGGCCGTAGTTGGCGCAGCTGACGGCTACGTTGGCCTCGCCGCCGCCGTACACGGCGTCGAAGCTGTCGGCCTGGACGAAGCGCAGGCGGCCCGGCGGCGAAAGCCGCAGCATGAGCTCACCCATTGTGATAATCTTCATAGGAATGGTATTTGGGTTACATGGAAAATGCGTTGAAGCCGCCGTCGACCACGGCCACCGTGCCCGTGACGAACCTGGAGGCGTCGCTGATGAGGTAGTGGACCGTGCCGCACAGTTCCTCGGGCTGGCCCATGCGGCCGAAGGGGGTCTGGCGTATGACGTCCTGTCCGCGCTGGGTGTAGCTGCCGTCGGGGTGGGTCAGCAGGGCGCGGTTTTGGTTGGTGATGAAGAAGCCGGGCGCAATGGCGTTGACGCGGATGCCGTCGCCGAACTTCCTGGCACATTCGGCCGCCATGTAGGCGGTGAAGTTGGTGATGCCGGCCTTGGCTGCCCCGTAGCCGCAGACGCGGGTCAGCGGGCGGAAGGCGGCCATGGAGGTAAAGTTGACGATGCAGCCCTTGCCGCGCCCGGCCATGGGCTTCAGGAATGCCTGGGTGGGGATGACGGTCCCCGTAAGGTTGAGGTCGAGCACTTTGCGGAAGTCCTCGGGCTTCAGGTCGAAGATGGTCTGGTCAGGGCCTATGGTGGCACCGGCCATGTTGCCGCCGGCGGCGTTGAGCAGTGCATCCACGCGGCCGTAGCGGGCCACGATGTCGGCTACGCTCTGTTCCACGGCAGCCTGGTCTAGCACGTCGGCCTGGAAGAAGTCGGCCCTGCCGCCCCGGGCCTGTATGTCAGCCACGCGCTCAGCGCCGGCCTGGGCGTTGCGCCCGAGCAGGATGACGGTAGCCCCGTTTTGGGCCAGGTATTGGCCGATGGCCGTGCCCAGCACGCCGTATCCGCCCGTGATGGCGACGACCTTGTCGGTTATGTTGAATAGTTCGTTCATAGTGTCTTGTGTTGGTTTTCGGTTTCATGGAATCCGGGCTGCACGTAGGGGATGCCCAGTTCGCGGTCCACGGTGGCCAGGATGCCCTGCACCTGTCCCATGGCGAACATGCGGCCCAGGAAGGAGTAGCCGGCGTTGTAGCCCCGCGCTTCGTCGCCCAGCATGGTCATTCCGTGGTCGACGCGCATGGGCAGCCGCGGGTTGGCCTGCTCAAAGATGCGGGCCAGCTCAATGATGTCGGCGCGGCCGCCCAGGTGGGAAGCCTCGGTGAAGTCGCCGTTGGGGAAGACGTGGCACGACCGCAGGTGGATGAACCAGGTGCGGTCGGCGTACTTGCGGGCCAGCGCGGTCACGTCGTTGTGAGTGCCTGCCGACAGGCTGCCGGCGCAGAAGGTGATGCCGTTGTGGGGGTCGTCCACCGCGCGGAGCAGCCAGTCAATGTCTTCGTCGCAGGTGACGATGCGCGGCAGGCCCAGGATGGGGAACGGCGGGTCGTCGGGGTGGACGCACATGTACATGCCGCATTCCCGGCAGGTGGGCATGATGGCTTGCAGGAAGTAGTGCATGTTCTCGCGCAGCCGCTCCTGGGTCATGCCGTCGTACAGGCTGAGAAGCTGGCGGAACAGATCCACGGGACGCTCGTCGTCCTCCCTGATGTTGCCGCTCACGAATCCCTGCGTCTTGACGATGATGTTCTCCACCAGCTGGTGCTCGCCCTCGGCCGTCATCCCTTTCCTTAGCCTGTCCACCTCGTCCAGGATGTCGCGCCCCATGGATGAGCCCTGGGCGGCCCAGTCGGCCGCAGCCCCCCCGCGCTTGAGGATGTGGATGTCGAAGTAGGCAAACTCGGCGTGGCTGAAGTACAGGTTGGTCGTGCCGTTGGGGTTGGGGTGGCTCAGGTCGGTGCGCGCCCAGTCCAGCACGGGCATGAAGTTGTAGCACACGGTGTGTATGCCCTCGGCTGCCAGGTTGCGCAGGCTCTCCTTGTACACCTCTATCTGGCGGTCGCGGTCTGCGCCGCCGTACTTGATGGTCTCCGTGACGGGCAGCGATTCCACCACGCTCCACCGCATTCCGTGGCTCTCGATGCATTCCCTGAGCTCACGTATCCTGTCGCGCGGCCACACCTGGCCCAGCGGCACGTCGTGGAGCGCGGTCACGATGCCCTGCACGCCTATCTGCCGCAGCATGGCGAGCGTTATCTTGTCGTTCTTGCCGAACCATCTCCAGGTCCTTTCCATTTTGTGTCAGAAGTTGAAATATTGTTTTGCGTTGTTGTAACAGATGTCCTCGACCATCTGCGCCATGCGCGGCCACTCGCTCTCGGGCAGGAGGCCGTCCTCCACGTCGCGCCCGATCAGGTTGCACAGCAGGCGGCGGAAGTATTCGTGGCGCGGGTAGGACAGGAAGGAGCGCGAGTCGGTGAGCATGCCCACGAATCGGCTCAGCAGTCCCTGCAGCGACAGTTGGTTGAGCTGCTGTGCCATGCCGTCCAGCTGGTCGTTGAACCACCAGCCTGCGCCCCACTGCATCTTGCCGGGCGTGCTGCCGTCCTGGAAGTTGCCAATCATGGTGGCGACGACGGCGTTGTCGGCCGGATTCAGGTTGTACAGTATCGTCTTGGCCAGCTGGCCCGAAGCGTCGAGCGCATCCAGGAAGCGGGCCATGGGGGCGGCGCAGCGGGCGTCGGCTATGGAGTCAAATCCGGTGTCGGGCCCTATCTGGCGGAACATTCGCGTGTTGTTGTTGCGCTGTGCGCCGAAGTGGAACTGCTGCACCCATCCCTTCCGGGCGTTCATGCGTGCCAGGTCGAGCAGCAGCGATGTCTGTAGCTTCTCAACGTCCTCATTGCCAAGGGTTGCGCCGTCCAGGACGCGGGCAAAGAGGCTGTGGGCCTCCCGTTCCGTGCATTCCCTCCAGGGAAAGGCGTTCAGCCCGTGGTCGGCCAGGCGGCAGCCCTGCGTTGCGAAGTAATCGTGGCGCACCTGCAATGCGTCGATGAGGTCGGCATAGCCTGCGATGGCCACGCCGCTCACTTCCGACAGCCGCTCCAGGTATTGGCGGTACGCCGTGGGGTTCTCCACCGCCATGGCCTTGTCGGGCCGCCACGCGGGCAGGACCTTCACGCCGAATGCGCTCTGCCTGACGGCCTGGTGGTGTTCCAGTGAGTCCACGGGGTCGTCGGTCGTGCACACGGCTTCCACTTTGTACCTCAGCATGAGGCTGCGGGCCGAGAATGCCCCGTCGGCGAGCATGGCGTTGCACTGGTCGTAGATGTGCCGCGCCGTGTCGGGGTTCAGCACCTCGTTGATGCCAAAGGCCGTCCGCAGTTCCAGGTGCGTCCAGTGGTACAGGGGGTTGCGCAGCGTGTAGGGGATGGTCTCGGCCCATTTCCGGAATTTCTCCCAGTCGTCGGCATCGCCCGTAATGTACCTTTCGTCAATGCCGTTGGCGCGCATGGCCCGCCACTTGTAGTGGTCGCCGCCCAGCCACAGCTCCGTGATGGAGCGGAACCGATGGTCCTCGGCTATCATCTGCGGACTCAGGTGGCAGTGGTAGTCAATGATGGGCAGGTGCTCGGCGTGGCCGTGGTACAGCCTGCGTGCGGTGTCGGTCTGGAGGAGGAAGTCCTCGTCCATGAAGGGTTTGACGTTGCTCATGGGGTCATATGTTTACCAGTTTGTACTTGGGCACAAGGCTCTTCATGACCACCCAGCCCACCAGGTAGGCCACGGCGCACACGCAGAAGATGATGAAGTAGCCGGCCGGCTTGCCCTCAAATCCCAGGAAGCTCAGCCCCGTGTCGCCTGCATAGACGAACAGCCGGCCTGCCACCTGCTGGAATATGAACGAGCTCAGCCCCGCCGCCATGCCGCAAATGCCCGTGATGGTGGCCGATGCGTGCTTGGGAAACATGTCAGTGCCGATGGTGTACATGTTGGCCGACCACGACTGGTGTGCCGCACAGCCCAGCCCAATGCATATCACGGGAAACCACGGCGAAATCGTGCCCAGTGGCTGTGCCAACAGGACCACCAGCGGTATGAA
Organism: Bacteroidaceae bacterium; assembly: GCA_017940605.1. Taxonomy (GTDB): domain Bacteria; phylum Bacteroidota; class Bacteroidia; order Bacteroidales; family Bacteroidaceae; genus UBA6382. The sequence continues at coordinate 37,220 of JAGAYF010000035.1, read as the reverse complement.
GGCATAGATGAGCATGGCGCGCGTGCGGCAGGAGTAGGGGTCACGCCCCGTGCGCTCCATGAAGATGGCGGGCAGCTTGCCGCCCAGGATGGAGAGCATCGATATGAGGTACAGCGTAAAGATGAGGGCCATGCCCAGCGGGTCGGAGGTCTTGATGCCAAACTGAGTGTTCAGGTACGACGGTGTCCAGAACAGGAAGAACCACCACACGCCGTCGGTCAGGAAGCGTCCCAGGGCAAATGCCCACGTCTGGCGAAACCTGAAGAAGTGCAGGAATCCGGCCTTCCCGTCGGCGGCATCGAGCGCGTCGGCCTGCGTGTCAAACGCGGCGTCGCTCACCCTGTCCTGCTCAATGTATTCCAGCTCCTTGGCGTTGACGAGCGGGTTGTCCTGCGGCCGCTTGTAGGCAAACACCCAGATGCCCATCCACACAAAGCCCAGCGAACCGATGATGAGGAACGCCAGTTCCCAGCCGTAGCGGGCGGCCAGCACCGGCACGCTCAGCGGGGCTACCAGCGCCCCGATGGACGAGCCCGAGTTGAATATGGCCGTGGCAAACGCCCTGTCCTTCTTGGGAAAGTATTCGGCAGTGGCCTTGATGGCGGCCGGAAAATTGCCTCCCTCGCCCAGTGCCAGCACGCAGCGGGCCAGGATGAACGCATAGACGCTGAAGGTCGATATCATCACGGCCACGTCGCCCGCGGCCTGCACCAGCTCCAGCCGCGACGAAGCTCCCACGTACCATTCCGTGGCCAGCCCGCACAGGGCATGGAGGCACGCGCCCGCCGACCACACGCTGATGGCCACGGCATAGCCGCGCTTGGTGCCCAGGCGGTCCACCACGCGCCCCGCAAACAACTGTGCCAGGGCATACACGATGGCAAACACGCCCGTTATGTTGGCATAGTCCACCTCGTCCCAGTGAAACTCGGGCTTGATGAACTCATCCCACGTCAGCGAGAGAACCTGTCGGTCCAGGTAGTTGACTGTCGTGGCGAAAAAGAGCAGGGTGCATATCACCCATCTGAAATTAGTCATTTTCTTGTTGTCCATGTCTCGGAATCATAATAGTTTGATGCAAAGTTACGAATAAAATGAGAGCAAAGCAAGTACGGGCAAACAAAGTTTGGACGCACGGCTTTGCCGAATGCAAGTAACTTATCCAAAGTTACGAATAAAATGAGAGCAAAGCAAGTACGGGCAAACAAAGTTTGGCTGCACGGCTGTGCCGAATGCGAGTAACTTATCCAAAGTTACGAATAAAATGAGAGCAGAGCAAGTGCAGGCAAATAAAGTTTGGCTGCACGGCTGTGCCGAATGCGAGTAACTTATCCAAAGTTACGGATAAAATGAGAGAAGGGCAAGTGCAGGCAAATAAAGTTTGGCTGCACGGCCGTGCCAAGTGCAAGTAACTTACCAGTGGTTATTGATAAATAAGGAAAATACAAAAGAAAAAATGCGTTTCCTCTCTATTTCTTAGGCCTGATGGCCTCGGTTGCGTGCCGTTTCAGTGAGTGGGGCGGTGTGGGGCATGCCCTTCCTGCGCTGCGGCGCGGGGGGCTGGCCCGACGGGGCGCGGGGAGTGTCCCTGGGCGGCCCGAAAAAACGAGGGCGCGGCCCGGGGCGTGGGCGTGCGGGGCGCAAAAGCGGGCAACGGGCCGACAGGCCGAAAAAACCTCCCCCTGCGTCAGGGGGGAGGCAGCTTGCAGGACCTGTCCGTCCTGTATGGCCTGGATGGCCGACGGCCGTCGGTGCGGCGCAGTGCCTGCCGCGGCCTATTCCGTGTCGGCCTGCTCCAGCAGGCCCATGTAGTAGGCCCTCACCTCGTGCCACGGGTAGTAGGGAGCGGTGTCGCTGTGCAGCGGAAGCGTCTGCTCGCGCTCGTTGAGCATGACCTTCACCAGCGTGGGGGCGTTCTTCTTGCGGTAGAAGACCAGCTGTATGTTGCCTGCCATGGGAAATATGTTGTAGTTGCGCCACTCGGTGATGAGTTCCTCGGGGCTGTCGGCGTGCGCGGCGCAGTTGCCCAGGTGCATCAGGCAGGCCAGCGGCATGAGCACCATGTCGTGGCCGAAGCGCAGGGTGACGTTCCTGCGGCCTGAGGCCAGGCAGGTGTCGGCCGTGAGTATGATGTTGCGCAGCAGGCTGGCGCGGGTCAGGGGGGCCTTGTCCAGGGTCTGGGTGTTGTATCCGTGGGTCAGGTAGTTGTAGTAGTTGATGAACTTGGCCCAGTCGTACAGCTCGTCGTCGGTAAAGATGGGGAAGAGGTCCAGCTGCGGGTTGCGTCCCCGCGCGTCGTGGTAGACATCGTGGTTCTGCACGTGGTTGGCCAGGCTGTACAGCTCCATGAACAGCTGGTCCTTCTTGACGTGGTGGGCCACGTAGGCCGTGTCGTTGAACAGCGCGCCCATGAGGCGGTCGGCCTGCAGCAGGCGGTGGTAGGCGTCGTCAAAGGCCTGCCTGGACTCGGGCCGCTTCCTGTAGGCCTTCATCCTGGGCTCTTCGTAGTTGATGTAGGACATGTCGTGCTCCGAGGCGTTGCACCTGATGACAGCCTTTGGGCACAGGCCCTCGATGGTCCAGCACTCGTTGAGCATGGACAGGGCGCAGCGCACGGCCGTGGAGGAGCGTGCGCTGACGCGCACGTCGGCGCGGAATATCTCGGGGAAGTTCCTCACCATGCGCTGCGCTATGCCGCGATGCTGCCGCGCCCCTATCTGGGTCAGTTCGCCAATGCGGCGGTCGGCTGCGCGGGTCAGGGAGTCCACGATGCCGTAGACGTGCTGGCCCAGCGGGGTCAGCTTGTCCGCGTCGTGGGCTTTCTGCAGCGTTTGGTGGGGGCGGCTGTATCCGTGGGTGTCCCAGTGGAAGCGCGACCCGTGGCGTATGTAGGCGCTGAGGTAGCAGGGCTTGTATCCGCGCGGGGGCCTGGTGTAGGTCACGCCGGTGGGTTCGGGGTACACGGCGGGGTTTCCGCCCGACAGGTTGGGGTTGGCCAGTATCTCCTGGCGCGCCGTGGCCGTGGCCTGGGCGGTGGCCCTTGTGGGGGCGGCCAGGCTGAGGGACAGGACTGTTATAAATATGTATAGGGAAGTTCTCATCATCTTGATTGGTATTTGTGCAGGACTTCGTCGGCCTTGTGCAGGATGTCCTCGCAGTATTTCCTGAAGTCGCTCCAGTAGTAGTAGGGCGCGTGGGGGCTGTCGAGCGGCATGCGCATCTCTTCTTCGTTCAGCAGCACCTTGACCATGTCGGGCGCGCCCTTCCTGCGGTAGAAGACGAACTGGAGGTTGGTTGCCTTGGGGGTGATCTTGTAGGACCGCCAGTGCTCGGCCACTGCGTCGGGGTCGTCGCTCGAGAAGGCGTAGTCGTCGAGGTGCAGCAGGCAGGCCAGCGGCATGACGTTGATGTCGTGGCCGAAGCGCAGGGTGACGTTCCTGCGGCCTGAGGCCAGGCAGGTGTCGGCCGTGAGTATGATGTTGCGCAGCAGGTGGGCCTCCATGTAGGGCACTTCATTGTGGGTGAGCGGCGAGAAGGCGTGCCTCAGGTACCACCTGTAGTTCCACCTTTTCCACAGGTCGAAGCACTCGTCGGGGGTGAAGATGCGGTACAGGTTGTAGCGGTCGGCCTCCTGGGGTGTCAGGTCCAGGTTCTGCACGATGGCGGCCATGGAGAACAGGTAGGGCATGAGCTCCTGCTGGTTGACGTGCTCGCTTACGTACTGCGGGTCGTTGAACAGGGCCGCCATGAGCCTGTCGGGGTGGACCGTGCGGCGCGAGTATTCCCTGAAGGAATGGGCTGCCTGCCCCTGGGCGTACAGGTGGGCCAGGCACGAGTCGTGGTTGTTGAGGTAGTCGTAGTCGTGGTGGGAGGCGTTGCACTGCAGCGTCATGTCGGGGTGCAGCCGCTTGAGCTCCATGCACTCGTTGGCCATGGACATGACGCAACGGAGGATGGGGGTCGAGCGTGCCTCGACATGGACCGTGCCGCGGAAGACCTCGGGGTAGTTCCTCACCATGCGGCGGGCAATGCCTCGGTGCTGGTCGGCCCCGACTTGGGTAAGGTCGCCTATTCGCTTGTGGGCCATCCTGTACAGGGTGTCGATTGTGAGCAGGACCTCGCGGCCCAGCGGGGTCAGCCGGCCTGCGCTGTCGGCCCGGGCCAGCGCGTCCAGCGGGTAGGTGTACTTGTCGGCACTGGCGTGGAAGCGTGAGCCGTGGCGCGCGTAGGCGCTGATGTGGAAGGGCTTGTAGCCCCGCGGGGGCTTGGTGTAGGTGATGCCCTGCGGGGTGGGGTAGGCATACAGGTTGGTGGCCGTGCGGTTCAGGTCTTCCATGATTTCCTGTCGGGCCGGTTTCTGGGCTGATGCGGCCAGGCAGCCTGTGCTAAGGAGGGCAAGGAGCAGGATTCTGTTCATTGGGGTGTGGGTTGGTAGGAATGGGAATGTGTGTGGGCGGCATCGCGGCCGGTGCGTGCGGGGACGGCCGGTGCGTGCCGGGGGTTATCTGAGGAGTTCCATGCAGTAGGCGCGCAGGTCGTCCCACTTGTAGTACGGACCTGGGGCATTGTTGATGGGAAGGGTCTGCTCGCGCTCGTTCAGCAGTATCTTGACGAGGACGGGGCTGCCTTCTTTCTTGTAGAACACCCACTGCACGTTGCATGCCATGGGGAAGAGGTTGTAGCACCGCCAGTGCTCGGACACTTCGTCGGGATTGGCGCTGACGAAGTAGGCATCCTTGAGCTTGATGAGGCAGATGAACGGCAGGAGGTCCACTTCGTGGCCGAAGCGCAGGGTCAGGTTGTTCTGCTGCCTGACCAGCGCGGTGTCGGCGGTGTAGATGAAGTTGCGCAGCAGGTTGCGCTGGGCGCGGGGCATCCTTTCGCCCGTCACCGGCGAGGCGGCGCGGGTTACGTACCACCAGTAGTTGGTGCGTTTCCACAGGTTGAACAACTCTTCCTGGGTGAAGACGTGGTACAGGTCGAGCTGGATGCCCTCGTTCTGAATGATGTTGGCCAGATTGAACAGCCGGATCATGAAATTCCTGGGGTCCTTGATGCGGTTGATGGTGGCGGTGTCGGCAAAGAGTGAGTTGAGCAGCCGCTGGGGCTGCACGACCTGCTCGGTGTAGTCGTTGAGCGCCTTGGTCACCTCGGGGCGGTCGCGGTGGACGGAGACGACGGGGTCGTCAAAGTCCAGGTAGTGGACATCGTGGGACGGCGCGTCGGTGCGGACGGTCATGTGGGGGCACAGTCCCTGCAGGGTGCAGCATTCGTTGAGCATGGAGAGCATGGTGCGCTGTATGGCCGTGGAACGGGCTTCCAGGTGCACGTTGCCTGCGAACAGGTCGGGAAAGTTCCGGTAGATGCGCGCCGCTATGCCTTGGTGCTGCCGCGCTCCTACCTGCGTGAGGTCGCCCACGCGGTGCTGGGCCAGCGTGTACAGGGAGTCGACAATGAGATACACGCGCTTGCCCAGCGTGGTGAGCCGTGCCGTCCGGTAGGCATTGCTCATGACGTTCAGCACGTCGGTGTAGTCGGCCTGGGTGGTCATGTGGCGCGAGCCGTGACGCGCGTAGGCACTGAGGTAAAAGGGCTTGTAGCCGGCAGGCGGGGCGGTGTACTGGACGTGGGTGGGTACGGGGTAGCAAAACAGGTTGCCGCCCGACAATTGCGGGTTGGCGTCGATTTCCTGTCGCGCGGTCTGTGCCTGAAGGCTCACGAACGCGGCCAGGAATGCGGCGAGGATGCAGATTCGTTTCATGTGGGGGTGTTAATGATGGAATAAGTAGGAATAGCAACAGACGTAGATGATGACGGCTGGGATGGAGAAGATGACGCTGTCGAATCGGTCCAGCACGCCGCCGTGGCCCGGCAGGAATGAGCCGCTGTCCTTGATGCCGACTTGGCGTTTCATCTGGCTTTCAACCAAGTCGCCCAGTGTTCCGAACACAATGACGGTGCATGCCATGCCCAGCCAGAAGCCAATGCCCATCTGGCCGGTGCATAGGTGTGCAACGGCCGAGGCTGCCAGCACGGTGGCTGCGCCGCCCAGGCTGCCGATCCACGTCTTCTTGGGTGAAATGTGGGGCGACAGGCGGTAGGGAATCTTATTGTGCAGCAGGCTGCCAAAGACGTATGCGCCCGAGTCGTTCAGCCAAAGGAAGATGAACAGGTAGAGCGACAACGGCCAGGAAAGCTGCACTTCCTTCATGCCGTAGGTGAGGATGTTGAGCAGGGCAAAGGGTAGCGCAATGTAGACCTGCCCTGCCAGGCTGTACGCCCAGTTGGCCAGCGGCTGCGGCTTGCCTGCAAAGAGCTCGCTTGCGATGAGGAACAGCAGGGTCAGGCCGTAGGGAATGAATAGCAGGAAGAGAATGGGGGAGTATCCGTTGGTAGTGATCAGGAAGAGGACCAGGAAGAGATAGACACCCGCCAGCATGGTCATCATCCTGTTGGGCTGCGCCAGCCCGCGCTCCTCCAGTATTCGGTTGTACTCGTCGATGGCCCAGCCCGTCACGATGGCAAAGACGATGCAGAACGCCGTCTTGCTGTACAGGAGGCAGGCAATGACCGTACCCACGTACAGGATGCCTGACAGGGTGCGCTTAAGCAGGTTGTTCATCCTCTGTCTCTTTGGGTATTTCCGTACCTTCCTGAATCTCCAATGCCAGTTGCTGGTTCTCCTTTTCGGTGTTCTGTATCTCGGCCTGCTCCTTGGCTTCGTTTTCCTTTTGCAGGCGGTCGTTCTCAGCAATGAGTTCGTCGGTGCGGCTGGCCCACGGACGCTTGCCGAAGATGTTTTCCACGTCTTCCGCAAAGATGACCTCGCGGTCAATCAGCAGTTGGGCCAGGCGGGCATGTCCCTCGGCATGTTCTTCCAGCAAGGCCTTGGCGCGGTTGTACTGTTGCTGGATGAGTTCCTTGACCTCCAGGTCGATAAGTTCGGCCGTGCGGTCTGAATAGGGCTTGCTGAAGCTCATGTCCTGCTGTGCGTCATAGTAGCAAATGTTGGTCAGCTTGTCGCTCATGCCCAGGTAGGCCACCATGCCGTAGGCCGATTTGTTGACGCGCTCCAGGTCGTTCAGCGCGCCGCTCGAGATGTGTCCTGTAAATAGTTCTTCGGCTGCGCGCCCGCCCAGTGTGGCGCATATCTCGTCCAGCATTTGTTCGCGCGTGGTGATGGTGCGCTCCTCGGGCAGATACCAAGCTGCGCCCAGCGACTGGCCGCGCGGCACGATGGTCACCTTGACCAACGGGTTGGCATATTCCAGGAACCAGGATATGGTGGCATGGCCGGCCTCGTGGATGGCAATGGTGCGCTTCTCATCGGCCGTCATGACCTTGGTCTTCTTCTCCATGCCGCCAATGATGCGGTCGATGGCATCCAGGAATTCCTGTTTGCCCACGGCATTCTTGTCGCGCCGTGCGGCTATGAGTGCCGCCTCGTTGCACACGTTGGCAATGTCGGCTCCCGAGAATCCCGGGGTCTGACGGCTCAGCAGGTCTACGTCTACGCTCTCGTCGAGTTTCAGGGGTTTCATGTGGACCATGAAGATTTGCTTCCTTTCGGGCAGGCCCGGCAGTTCCACATGGATTTGCCGGTCAAAGCGTCCGGCGCGCAGGAGGGCCTTGTCCAGGATGTCGGCACGGTTGGTGGCAGCCAATACGATGATGCCGCTGTTGGGAACAAAGCCATCCATTTCGGTAAGCAGTTGGTTCAGCGTGTTCTCGCGCTCGTCGTTGCCGCCCATGGCCGGGTTGCGGCCTCTTGCGCGCCCCACGGCATCAATCTCGTCTATGAAGACGATGCAGGGAGCTTTCTCCTTGGCCTGGCGGAACAAGTCGCGCACGCGGCTTGCGCCCACGCCCACAAACATTTCCACAAAGTCACTTCCCGAGATGGAGAAGAACGGCACGTTGGCTTCGCCTGCCACGGCCTTGGCCAGCAATGTCTTTCCCGTACCCGGAGGACCTACGAGCAGTACGCCCTTGGGAATCTTGCCGCCCAGTTCCGTATATTTCTTCGGCGATTTCAGGAATTTTACGATTTCCTGCACCTCCTGCTTGGCTTCGTCCTGGCCGGCCACATCCTTAAAGGTGACATGCACGCCTCCGTTCTCCTTGCTGTATATCTGGGCCTTGCTCTTTCCCACGCTGAACACGCCGCCCCCGCCGGCGCCGCCGCTTCCCATCTGTCGGTAAAAGAGAAACCACATGATGACAAAGAACAGGATGATGGGCAGTGCGTTAATGAGCAGTGCACCCCATATGCTGTCGTTGGTGTCATATTTGATGATGCCCGTGAAGTGCTGGGCTTCCTGTTGCTCCGACAGAAAATTGTCCACGTTGTCCACCGACGGAATGTCGGCCACCACGCAGGGCGATTCGCCCGCTGCCGATGCGCCGCCGAATATTTTTCCCACGTGTTCTTTCTTGACATACATCTCCACGTTGCCCTTTCCCTTGTTTACGGTGATGCGGTCGGCATATCCTTTCTCCACATACTGCTTAAATTCCGTGTAGCTGACATTCTTGCGGTAGCTTCCGCCCGCTTGGTTGCCTGTATACAGCAGGTAGGCCAGCACCAGGATGATAATGGCATAGAGCCAGTTCAGGTTGAAGCGCGGCATGTTTACCTGCCCGCCGCCTCTGTTGGGGTTCTTTTTGCTCATATTGATTTCTCTGTGTGTCGGTTACTGATGGTCAGGGCAGGTCGGGAATGCTTGTCAGCGCGGCATCGGCCCACAGGTGCTCCAGGTCATAGAACTGGCGCGTCTCGGGCTGGAACACATGCACCATGACATCGCCATAGTCCAGTGCAATCCATACGGCGTTCTGCTCGCCGCACACCGCCATGGGCTTCTCGCCCAGCTTCTCGCGTGCACCGTCGCCCACGCCGCGGGCAATGGCCTCCACCTGGTTGCCCGAATTGCCTTGGCAAATGATGAAATACCGACATACGGCATCGGCTATGTGGCTCATGTCGGCCACGACAATCCCTGTTCCCTTCTTATCCTGTATGGCATTCACAATCGTGTCTACCAATGGGTTCTCATTCTTCGTCATGAATATACTGATTAGTGATATAGATACCAGTCACATTGCAAAGACAATGCCAACCATGCATTTTTGACCGCCTCTTTGTTGGATTTTCATTGCATAAAATACTGTTCAACCCTGCAAATGTAGCTTTTTTCCGCGAAATAGACGGAAAAACAAGTTGAAAACAGCAGAATTTTGTAGTGAGAGTCCCTGGAAATATTCCCCTAAGTTAGGGGAAGCAACCCGCAGGGCCGAAGGAGTGTGCCGGTGAGCCACCGCAGGCATCATGCTGTGCCCATGACACAGGCAACAAGTAACACACTCCTCGGTCACTTCTTGTACACACGCCCCCGACCCTGCGGGTCACCCCCTCTATCTTAGAGGGGGAGCTTTTTTGTATAGGAACTTTGTCAGCGAACACGGTATTCCTCCCCTAGCTAAGGGGAGCAATTTTTCCTCTAACTTAGAGGGGAAATTTAGTTGCTCAGAAAAACTCGGGGAGTTTTTTAAAATTACTCGGACTAATTTTAAAATTAGAGGGAGTAAGTTTAAACTTAGTCCGAGTAAGTTTTTTAATAAATTAGCTTAAACTCCGCATATAGGCAGAAAAAATCGAAAGTAAAGTAGTTTTTTTTGCTCTGATTCAACTATAATTTTCTTTTAAGGGCATTGACTTTAAAGTAAATATTGTATATTTGTAGCAAAATCAAGTAAATTAGTAATGGAACGCAAAAGAATCAACCGGCTGAAGGTGGTACTTGCCGAGAAAGGAATGACCAATAAACAACTGGCAGGAATCCTGGACAAAGACCCTGCCGTCATCTCAAAATGGGTGACCAACGCCGCCCAACCCAATGTAGAGATGTTCATTCAACTGGCAAAGATATTGGGTGTCAGCGTAGATGACTTGCTATGGATTGACGAATAAGATTGATAGAAAAAGAATTATAATGCTAAAAGCATGAATAAAATAAACTCTCTAAATACTGCTTACAATGTAACAGCCTCTTTCGTAGAGTCAATCCCGAAGAAGGAGCGCAAGAAGTATGGCCAGTTTTTCACGTCGAGAAAGACGGCGGAATTTATGGCCTCGCTATTCTGCATCAATTTCGACAAATCTGAACTTAGATTACTTGATGCCGGTGCTGGAACGGGCTTGTTGACCGCTGCTTTGGTGGAAAGTCTGAGAGATAGTGGATATAAAGGGGGAGATTGCCACCGTTTGCTATGAGAATGATGTAAAGGTGTTGCCGACTTTGGCCGAGAATCTTGAGAATCTGAAAAAGACGTGCGGCATCAAGTATGAGATTAGAAATGATAACTATCTTACATCGCAGAACTTTATCCGTGCAGACTTCTACAAGAAAGAAGCCGAGAAATTCGACATGATAATTGGCAATCCTCCCTACTTGAAGATTGCAAAAGATGCCCAGAAGCTATGGCAATGCCCGAAGTATGCTACGGAGCACCTAATCTGTATTTTTTGTTCTGGGCAATGGGTATCAACAACTTGAAAGAAGGTGAGGAAATGGTCTATATCATTCCTCGCTCGTGGACTTCGGGGGCCTATTTTGAGCGTTTCCGCAAATACCTCTTCAAGCATTGCGTCATCACGAATATACATATCTTTGGCAGTCGTGACAAGGTGTTTGATGGCGAATCTGTTTTACAGGAAACCATGATTATCAAGGTTAGAAAGACTAAGACGAAACCGCAATTTATTGAAATGTCTTCGTCTGAGACTTCGGACTTTGCCGATATCAAATATTACAAAGTCGATTACGATACGATAGTCGCCCCCAATCAGTTCGTTTTTCTTGTGACGAGTCAAGAGGAAGCCGAAATACTTTCGCGGGTAAACAGCCAGACAAACACTTTGGAATCGGACGATCTTCGTATGCGTACAGGCATTATTGTTGACTTCCGCGCCCGTGAAGTCTTGCGTGATACGGACGAAGAAGGATCATACCCATTGTTCTATTCCCAGCACATTAGAAATGGACGAGTTTCTTGGCCTGTAGGACGCGAGGCTGAATATATCGTGACGGACAGAATAGGTTATCTGCAAGAAAACACCGACTATTTATTTGTAAAACGCTTCACTTCGAAAGAAGAAAAGCGTCGGCTGCAATGTGGTATCTACCTAAAGGCAGACCATGGCCAGTACAAATATATCAGCACGCAGAACAAGATAAACTATATCAAGTGCGACACTCCCGAAGTTGCTTATGGTTTGTATGTACTTCTAAATTCAACCCTTTACGATTCCTATTATAGAATTCTTAATGGATCTACGCAAGTCAACTCTACCGAAATCAATCTCATGCCTGTGCCATCGAAAGAGGCTATCAGACAAATGGGGCAGGAACTGATAGGACAAGAACTCACCGAACAAAATTGCGATAATATTGTAAACAAATGGATAAGATAGAGAGAACAAGAAAACTCCTTAAAAGCCTCGGTCTTCCTAAGAAACAGTAGGCAGACATTTGTGTGCTGACGATTCTCGGCATGGCCAATCTGAAAAAGACGACCAAGTGGACAGATGCTACAAACGAATGGATGCGCATACATGATATCATCCAGTTTGCAAACAAAAACTACGATGTAATTTATGCCGAGAACTCACGCGAAACATTCCGCAAACAGGCATTGCACCATTTCCGCACGGCTGCCATTGTTGAGGATAATGCGAAAGCCACTAACAGTCCAAATTATCGTTGGCGACTGACTGCGGAATTTTTGGAAATCCTGCGCAAGATAAACATCAGTGATAGGCCTTTAGAGGATTTTAAGAAAAACCACGAAAGTCTGATTGACATCTACGCTTCCAAAAAGGAAATGGAGAAAATGCCCGTCAAAATCAATGGCGAGGACTTTACATTCAGTATTGGCAAGCACAACCAATTGCAGAAAGCTATCATTGAGGAATTTGCTACGCGATTTGCTCCAAACTCCGAATGTCTTTACGTGGGTGATACCATACAGAAAGACCTTGTGAAGCGTGAGGAACGTCTGAAGGAACTTGGTTTCAAAATCACTCTTCATGACAAGATGCCCGATGTTGTTCTCTATTGTTCCGACAAGAATTGGCTCTATTTCATTGAGGCTGTGACTTCCGTCGGCCCAATGAATCCGAAACGCATACAGGAAATAACAACAATGACAAAGGATGTCATAGCTGGCAAGATATTCGTCACCGCTTTTCTCGACTTCAAGACCTACATAAAGTTCTCCGCCGAGTTGGCATGGGAAACCGAGGTGTGGCTTGCCGAACTTCCCGACCACATGATACATCTAAATGGTGACAAGTTTCTTGGGCCGAGATAAACAAAGCGCTTCGCTGTGGATTGCGGTTTCACCGAAGTAGAATTGGATTCCATCAACTGATCGACTCTGCCGCTTCGCTTGCGAAGAACAGCGACATCAAATATAACATGGATGATGAATTAAATGAAGAATAGATGCAAAATGCTTTTTATTAAGATATAAATGGCAACAAGGAGACAATTTCTGATGTGTCAAAGCTAACTGCATTTGAAGTGAATGTGTCTTCAACTGTAGATGTCCCTCAAGGTGGCACTCAAGATGGCACCCAAGGTAATGCACTTGATATTTGGATAGAAGAACAGATTAGGAAAAATCCCAAGATTACTACCGAGGAACTGGCAGAAATGAGTAAAAAAGAACTTAGAACCATCAAACGCCATATAGCAAAATTTACTCATATCAAATACGTTGGCGGTGGTTGCAGTGGGCATTGGGCAATTGATAAAAACAACACGGAGGCATAACTGATAGATTATGAAAGAGGGGGGCTCTTGGCAACAGGAACTGCTGAGACTGAAAAGTCTGCATTCTTGGCATCGAGTACCATTTCTTCTGAAATGGTGCTGCAAGCATACGACTGGGCAACGGAAATGAATTTAGACTGTTCGATATACAATGATGCTGTATATTTCTCATACAGACATATGTAAAGCTTACTCGGACAAGGTACTAAGTTCCTTGTCCGAGTAAGCTTTTACGGCCTGGGTCTTGCCTGACAAAAGGGAGTGGTCCTTTTCCCCGGGGGGGCTTTAGCCTATTAAAGAGAGGGAGAGGATGCCACCCTGTATCAGAAGTCTAGGCGGTAGTACAGGTTGGGCAGCGATATGCCCGACTTGTCGTAGCGCAACCGTTGCAGGGCAAAGTCGTAGCGCTCGGCGTAAGGGGTTTCGTTCATCAGGATGTTGATGCCCTCGAAGGCCAAGGTGTGACTTACCTTTTTCTTGTTCCACTTGTAGCTGACGGTGAGGTCCACAAGGTGGGTGGGCTTGTACTGCTTGCTCATGGCTTCCTGCTGGATGAACACTGGTTCGTCAGCATTGATGCCGTTGGCTATGGTGGCGGCGAGGTCGATGGGTGTGTGGCGCAGGCCGCCCTGCACGGTATACTTGGCCGAGATATTGAAGACGTTTTGGTTGTGGCTTCCTACCATCCATTCCTTTCCACCGAGGAACTTGAGCATGTAGCCGCGGTCATACAACTGGTGATGCCACACGCGGTCCTGTGCGCGATACTCGGATCGGAACAGCGAAAAGTTGGTCTGTCCGAAGAAGCCGTGGCTCATGTAGTGCTCAAGTGTCATGTCAATGCCATAGTTGCGGGTGTTGCCCTTGTTTACCAGTGCTTCGTCCACATAGATGTGTTCGCGGTTGGTGACGCAGTAGGTGCGCGTGGCATCGGCGCTGACGGGTGTGTCGTAGCCATACTGGTAGTAGGCATTTACGCGCATGTTCAGGTTGGAGGTGAACTGGTGGGTGTAGGTGGCCAGCAGGTGATGGGCCTTACCCATCTTCAGGTGTTTGTTTACCAGGTTTCCTTCTTCGTCGCGCAGGAAATACGTGTCGAGCTTCTCAGCCATGGAGTGCAGGCCGTAGCCCAGGGCAATGGCGTCCTTGCGGCTGAAGTCCCACTTCATGCTGGCTCTCGGCTCAGCCGAGAAATCCTTGGAGAGCAGGAAGTAGTTGGCCGCTATGCCCAGGTTGACGGAAAGGTTCTCGGTGGGCCTGATGACATTGGACCAATGCAGATTGGCCAGCCCGGTATCGTCGCTTACATCGTAGAGCGGCGCGGTGGGTATGGTGGCGTAGGGCTGGGGGGCTTGTCGGAAGGAGATGTCAAAGAAGCGTTGTGAGTATTCGCCGCCGAATTGTGTGAGCCACTGAGAGGTAAGCTGCTTTGAAAACTCGGTGTTGTACACGATGCGGTCCTCGTTCTGCTTCAGGTGGTAGAAGGGGGCTTCCTGTCCCGTGAAACGGGTGATGGCTCCCGTTGTGGCATCCGTGTCGAAGTAGCGGTAGCCTGTGTTCAGCTTGTCGTGCTGCATGTTGTAGGCCAGTGTGTTGCGCCATGTCCATTTGTGCCCCAGGTAGACCTTGTGTGAAGCCCCGACGACGAAGTTCCACATCTTGAAGTGGTCGTTGCTTACATCGTAGATGGAATGTACATCCTCCAGGTCGGGAACCTTGTCGTTGGCCTTGTCGTAGAAGCCGAGGGCAAAGATGGAGAACGTGCCCGCTTTCTTCGTGGGGAAGTTCAGCTTCATCGAGCAGTCCATGAAGTCGAAATTCGTACCCATGGCATCGAGGATACCTATCTTGTTGGCCAGCGACGAGAAGCCGTAGCGGTAGTTGAAGATGTAGCTCGAGTTGTGCTTGCGGGAGATAGGTCCTTCTGATGTCCACTCCATGCTGACCGTACCCAGTTGCACAATGTTCTCGTACTTGGCATTGTTGCCCGGGCGCATCTTGATGTCGAAGACACCGCTGAGCGAGTTGGAGTAGCTGGCATTGAAGGCCGAGGTGAAGAAGTCGCTGTTGCCAATGACGTTGGCGTTCAGTGCGCTCACCAGGCCGAAGCCGCCGCTGTAGAGGTCGCTGAAATGGTTGGGAGTAAAGATTTCTACGCCTTCCAGGCGGTACTGCATCGTTTGCGGAGCGTTGCCATAGACCGATATGCCGTTTCCGTCGCCCTGTCCGGCTACGCCGGCATAGGCTGTTACCAGTCGTGCAGGGTCATTGTAGCCGCCGGCAAATCGGCTGGCTTCCTCCATGGAGAGCATTACGCCGCCCACCAGTGTCGTGGCGTTCACCGTGGCCATCTTGTTTACACGTGGTTTGATGACTATCTCTGACAATTGGTTGGCATTCTCGCGCAGGGCGATGTCCAGTACCACTTCCTTTACACCGACTACCTGTACTTCCTTGGTGACCGACGGTTCGTAGCCAATGTAGTTGGTCTCTACGGTGTAGCGTCCAGGTTGATGGATGGTTATCTCGTAGTCTCCGACCGTGTCGGCCAGGGCGGCAACGTTTGTCAGTTCCACAATCCGGACCAATGCCCCTATAAGCGGTTCGCCAGTTCGTGCATCAGTTACCTTTCCGCGCAGCGTCTCTGCCTGAAGGCTTGTTGTGCCGCAGAGTGTGAGGATGGCGGCGAGTATCCCTAGTTTTAGATTTTTCATTCTTGTGTTAGATTGTCAGTGCTTGGATGTGGCTATTCTTTCTTTCCGGCCATATACAGTCGTGCGGCGGCGGGTGTCTCGGTTGCCTGAACTTCGGTGGTATTGATGTCCTGCTGTTTGCCGTCAATGTCGAACTGCAACGTAGCTCCGTCTTCGCGCACGTCAATGGTGACGGGCGCACCCATCACCAGGGGCAGGTTCACGTCGCCGTGTCCGGCGGGGAAGCCACAGAGTACGGGGATGTGGTAGTCGGCAAGGTACTGCCGCAGCATTGCTTCCACGTTCTCATAGGTGAACTCCGTTCCGCAGTCGGTGAATTCGCCGAGCACTACGCCATGGCAGCGGTCGAGTACGCCATTCATGCGCAGGATGTTAAACTGACGGTCAATGTTGTGCATCGATTCTTCCACCTCCTCGATGAAAAGTATCAGGTCGCGGCCTTTCGTGGCATCGGCCTGCGTGCCAAGGTTGGGTGCAAAGGTGCAGATATTGCCGCCCACCAGCACGCCGCTGGCTCGGCCCGTGATGTTCTGTGGGTGGGCGGGTACTTCGTAGCGCGGCACACTGCCATAGAGCAGGTCGCGCACAAGCGTGCTCGTCATGTCTGTACCGCCCTGTGCCAGGAACGAACTCATCGTGCCGTGGATGCTCATCACCCCGGCGCGGCTGAGCAGTCCGTGGAGCGTGGTAATGTCGCTGAAGCCGCAGAGCCACTTTGGCGAGGCGGCCAGTTCGGCGAGCGTCAGCTGGTCAATGAGTTGGATAGTGCCGTAGCCGCCGCGATTGCAGATGATGGCCTTGATGGTGGGGTCGTCAAGTGCCCAGCGCAGGTCGGACACGCGCTCGGCAACGGTGCCGGCATATCGTCCGTCCACTACCTTGCCCACGTTAGGTCCTATGACGGGTACAAATCCCCAGGAACGCAGCACATCGGCGGTCTTTTCCACGTTTTCCATCGGCGTGAAGTATGACGGTGAAATGAGTGCCACCTTGTCGCCGGCTACAAGATAGTCGGGCCTTGCGCAGTTTAACGTCACTGTTCCTTCGTCGGGCTTTACAACAGGATCGTCATCATCGTCAGAACAGGACACCAGGCCGAGCATCAGCGGCAGGATCAGCATCCATAGTTTTGTTCTTTTCATATTTTTTATTTAGGGGTTGTTCTTTTGTGTTGCACCGAGGTCGGCCTGCCGTTCCCCCCTCTCCCGTTTTCGGGAGAGGGGGGAACGGGCCGTTTTCCTACTGCGCCGTGAAGTCGTTCAGGGCGTATAGTTTGGTGGTCGCCTTGTGGGTCAACTTGATGCTGGGGTTCAGCGTGTACTTGTAGTCCTTGGCCTGGCCGCCGGGGACGCGGGCCTTGAACTTCACGGTGTAGGCACCCAGCGTGCTGAAGTGGCCGAGCGCCTGCTCGCCGCCATTGGGCACTGTGTTGGCAAACTCGGTGATGACCTCGCCCGTCTCGGCCGAGCACACCTGCACGTTGCTGATGGCGGCCTCGTCCTTCAGGTTGTTCACGATGGTCAGTCCGCCCGCCGTGGTGTTCACCATCTTGGGCAGCTGGGTCCTGAACTCCTTGTGGAACTCAACCGTCTCTGTCGAGAGGTCGGCTCTGGTGGTGATGAAACTCTGCATCTTATACTTGGAGTACAGCGCGGTGCCAAGCACTAAGGGGTCGCGGTCTTCGTTGTCCTTGCCCGTCTTGTCGTACCACAGCCACGAGCCTTGCAGGGCGATGGTGCCTCGGTAGGTCTTGGCGTCGGTCACCTTGAAGCTTATGCTACCATCGGAGTAACTGGGCAGGTTGTTGCAAGTGAGGTGCCAACGAGCCCAGTTGCCCCTCGTGGTTTCGTTGGTGATGTCGAGGTCGCTCACTTCGCGGCTCTCGGAGTGCTCCCACGACCAGCCCTCGCTGAAGCCCAGTTCTGCCTCGACCCCCTTAGACGTTCCGCTTGTACCTCCTTTGGAAGTCTTGCCAAGACTGCCGCCGACGGTCTGGCTCATCGTCAGGCTGAAACTGTTGGTGTCGGTATAGGTGGTCTTGCCGATGGTAGTCTCGGGCGAGGGGAATCCGCCTGCGGTGAAAGTGAGGAAACTGTTGGTGTCTTCATCCCAGTTGGCGTTCTGCGAAGTAAGAATATGCGACTCCACGATAAAGTCGGTGTTCCACCATCCGCACCAGCGCACGTGTACGCCGCCGTGCCTGTTGTCGCCCTTGCCTTTCCACATGCCGGCGCTGGCCAGGCTGGCGTTCATCTTCACGGCGTAGTAGTCGCCTGCGCCCGGCTCGCCCTCATAGACGTGCGCCATGTAGATGTCGTAGTTGGTGGTCATCGAGCAGTTGCCGCTCAGATAGTCTGCACTCGACAGGGCAATCTTTCTGAACTTCCTGTTGACCGAGAAATTCTCCGTCACCGTGATGTGGTGGTAGTTGGCGAAGGATTCAAGGTCGTTGTCGTCGCTGTCCTTCTTCGAGCCGGCCATCATGTGGTCGGCAAAGTCGGTCAGCATGCCAGAGATGAACACGTAGTCGGTCTGCGCCTGGTTGATGTTAGTCAAGATGGGATCGTCGTCCTCGCTGGTGGCTGGCTCGCTGATGAAGTAGAGGCGGTTGGCGGCGTTGAAGCCGAAGATGAAGGTGGAGTCGGTGACGTTGCCGGTCTCGAACCATATCCAGTCGTGCGCCTCGTCAAAGGCGTCAAGTTCGGCCTTGTCGGGATTGACCACGCAGATGAGGAAGTTGTTGGCTCCGCCTTTGCCGCTTTCGTCCTCAAAGGCTTTCTTCAGCACGTCCTCGCTCACGTCGGTCAGTTTGTTGAGCACGAGGATGGAGGCCTGCGAGGGATCGCTCTCCACTGCGGCAGTGGCCCAGGTGAAGGCTTGCTTGAGGTTGGCATCCATGCCCGGAGCCACATAGACGCTGGCAAGGGGTGTGAGCACCTCGGGAGTGAAGGTGTTGACGCTGGTAGAGTCCACCTCGGATGATTCCGTGTTGTCCACTGGATGGTCGTTGTCGCTGCACGATGTCGTGAGCATTAGCGCTGCCCCCGTCATCGCGACGAGCAGTGCGGTTAGGAGTCTTGATGAAATCTGTTTCATAACTTTAATGGTTTTAAATTAAAATTGTTAATTATAAGGGGGGAATTGTTACCAGTCGTTATCCTCGTTGCCGACGAGCGTATTGAGAAACTGCACCAACTGGCGCACGACGATGATGCTCTGCGCCATCGGCTCGGCGGCGTGGTCGATGATGTTGATGCCGTAGGCGACGGACTCGGTGTCGAGCAGGTCGATGAGCGAGACATAGTCGTTCTCGTCGGCGAAGTTGAAGGCGGGCATCGTCCAGTAGTCAACGCCAAACTTCTGCGTCGTCAGGCGCATGGGAATCTGCTGGTTCACGCCCTTGCAGGTCATCTGCGCCGTGATGAGCGCGTTCAGTTGCTGGGTGTACTGGTCGATGGTCTGCTCATCGGCATACTGGCGGCGGGCTGCGTCTCCCTCGATGGCTATCTGCAGGGCCTTGGCGCAGTCGGTGATGCTGACGGTGGTGGTCAGGTCGTCGAGCAGGGTGAGCGTCAGACCGTCGATGCTGTTGCCCTCGACAACGGCTGCCAGCAGGTCGAGCAGGCTGCTGCTCGACACCAGTTCGCTGAGGTCGGTCTGCCCGTTCGCATTGGTGTTGGCGGCAGCGAGTTCCACCAGTTTCTTGCCGTTCTGCTCAAAACTGAAGTCCACGTCTGACTTGTGAGTGACGGGGTTCTGGGTGATGCTGAAGTTGAGCCGCGTAGCGTCGGCAATGGGGTTGTCGTCCTCGTCCCTACAAACGTCGGTCGTTACAGTACCGCCGATAGTCCACTGGCTCTCCGAAAACACGGCATACCGACTGCCGCTCACTGGCTGCAACTTGTTCTGGAACTGACAAGTAAGGTATCCTTCGTCGTAGTCGGTCGTGATGGTAAACTCGAAGGTTTCGGGGACGAGCATCACCACGGCCACTGTGTCGTTAGACAGCGTGGTGCTGAGCAATTCCTGTGAACTGCCGCCCGCTTTCAGCAGCATGCGGGTCAGGTAGACTTCGCCAGGTACCCAGTCACCGTCCTGCAACACGAGTTCGAAGTCCTCAGCTTCCTCCACGTCGAAGCCCGTTAGGTCGAGGCGCTGGGTGAAGCGGTAGTTGAATTCCGTGAGGTCGACGGTGCCCACGTACTTGTAGCCCTTCTCCGCCAGTTCGCTTCCAGCCTCCAGGGGGCGTATGGTCTCGCGCACCTTCTGGGTGAACATCGGGATGATGGTCTTTTCGAACTCGGGATTGTTGAGATTTTCATCGTTAAACGTCATATTCATTACGTTTACCAACTTCCAAGACTCGAAGTTCAGGTTCTCCGCCAATTCCTTCAGCACACTGCGGGTGTGGCTTGTGAACTCCTTGCGGTTCTTCGCCTGTTCCTGGGCGGGGTTGTCGTTGTTGTCGCTGCACGATGTGAATACGCTTGCGCCGCTGAATGTCAGGATGGCGGCGAGCATCCAATGCATAATCTTTTTCATTTTGATTTTATTTATAATGAGTCCTATTCTTTGACGGTGATAACCAATGACAGGTCGCAGCGGCGGAGGATTTCTATCATTTTATCCTCGTCGAAGGCAATGCAGCCGCCGGTGTAAGGCCTCGGTCCCTTGCAGTGGATGAAGATGTTGCTGCCCTCGGGCCAGACGCATTCGCTGTTATAGTCGGTGGTCAGGCCGTAATTGTATTGCGGAACGATGTGATACATGTCCTCGCCCTTGCAGCCGTAGTGGTGGACGGCGGCGGTGTCGATGACCTGATTGTAATACGGCCCTTCCTCATCGCAGGCAAAGACGGAGGGTGTCACGTCGATGTAAGGAATGGCGGTGCCGGGGTTGGGCTTGACGCCGAAGGCTCGCAGCACGTGCAGCGTTCCGGTGGGCGTTTTAGTGTCGCTTTCGCTTGCCTTGCCTATGCCGTTCTTGCCGACATACACATCGGTGGTGAATATCTTCCTGCCGTTGATGGTCAGCCGGGCCTTGGCCTCGCTGCCGTTCACGTCATACACTTCGAGCAACTGCCCCTTTGTGGCAGGGTTATCCTCGTTGCTCGTGCAGCAGGTAAATACACTTGTGCAGAGTGTGAGGATGGCGGCCATCATCCATAGTTTTATTGTCAGTTTCATAATTGTCTACTATGGTATTATACTATAATTAATATAATATGGTTATAATTACTCTGTCCTGTTTTCTTGGCTGGGTGAAAGACTAATAAGAGAAATCTGTTTTTACTACGCCTTCACCGTAGATAGTACGGAAATCATCTCTCATGGAAATGACGTGGTAGCCCGCTTCGTACCACTGAGAGGCCAGTGAGAGGGCTTTTTCACGATTGGCGTGGTCGCGCACATCATCGTCGGCAATCAGCATGAAGGCGGCTGAGCGGTGGGGACTGCTCAATGCGTAGTTGTGCATGGCGCAGTCGCCGCTGCTGTTGCCAAACGACAGAACTGGCACTTTGCCGATTTCCTGACTGATTTGGAGTACTTTGTTGGTCTTTAGGTTTTTGATGATGAGTTCGTCCGTGCGGATGATGTCATCTTCCTTGCCCATCGTGTAGTTGACACCTGCTTCGTCGCCTTGGCTGGTGGAGCGCAGTTTCACGTCCATGCCAATGACGCGGTTGGGCGCAATGCCGATGGTGTTGACCAAGGTACGGCAGATGAACCTGTCAGAACCAGAGACGACATAGTATGTAAAACCATTCGCCTTCAGATAGTCAAATACTTGCAACATGGGTTGGTAGAAGCTCTGTCCGTAGGTCATACCCTGGAATCCGTTGGCTTCCTTGGCAGCATAGGCCTTGACGTAAGCATCAAACTCGGCCAGCGTCATGCCTGCATAGGCCTTGGCGGCCGCCTGGGCATGCTTCATGTCGAAGTGTGCAGGCAAGGCAGTCCCGTACCTGACAAAGTCCCTGATTTCCTGTGCGGCTTCCTTGACATCATCGGGAGCGATGTCCTTATATGTTTCATCCTCCAGCGCACGGTATTCCAACATATTGTATTCAAAATAGGTGGGATAGAGTTCGCCGATGAAAGTGCCGTCCATGTCAAATGTAGCAATACGGTCTTCTTCCTTGATGTAGTTAGGGGAGTTGGGGTTTGTTACATCTTCCACGTACTCTTGCAGAGCAGTCAGTGCTTCACAGGTGTTCCACTGGGTGAAATAATCTTTTTTTGCAGGTGTGTCGTTGTTGTCGTCAGAGCAGCTGCTGAGAAAACCAACGAATGCAATGATGAGCGGAAAAATCAGTTTTTTCATATTTGTATGTAATGTAGTAGTCATTCTTTTGTTTCAGAAATAGAGAAAGAGACAGTGAACGGTTCGTTGGGCAGGGTGAAAATCAGTTGTTTCGAATAGAGTGGTTTGAATGTGGTGGGCGGGCATCCAGTGTCTCATTGTCATGGGTTGTTGATTTATTTGCAATAGTCGATGAAGGTCTTGAAGATGCCAACGGCATCGTCGTAGGGCATGAACACATTGGCGTTGCCGTTGTAGACACCTTTACCCAAATGCTTGGCGATGGCGGCCTCGGGATGGAACTGCAGGCCAATGGCGCAGTGTTTGTCGGTGCGTTCCACAGCTTCGACCATGTCTATGCCCGATGTTGTGGTGATGCCGACGCAGCGCAACGGCGTATTCTTGGTGCTGAGAATGGCTTGATGATGCCACGACGGACAGCCTTGCAGGGTGTCTGTCGTGCAAAATTTAGACAGCAGAGAACTGTCGGCAATAGTCACCGTGTGGGGAGTATAGTCGCGGTAGTTTTCTCCCCCAGCCCGTTCCCGTCGGTGCTCATAATTGTAGGGTAGCCCTTGTGCGGCAAGCCATGTGGGGATATCCTGTATCATCGTAGCCCCAGATACTACGCCGAGCATCTGAGCACCACGGCAGAAACCGATTACAGGAATGTCATGGTCCAGACAGTAGAGCATCGTCAGGTAGTCGGATACGTCGCGGGCAGCATTATAGTCAATATCTGCCTCAACATGATGCCAGTCTTCCTGCACGGCGTAGAGTGTGGGAGCAATGTCCTCGCCGCCTGTGAACACAACTCCCTTCACTCCCGTCAGTACGCTGCTGACATTAGAGCCTTCGTTACCTTTGGTACGTACCATTGCGCCGTACTCGCCATTGAGATAGCCAATACCTGCACTGTCGAGGCAAGAGGCCGACACCGTAGTGCCATCGTAGCTGATGTAGGGGGCTTTCACCTGCGGGAGTACTACAACGTCTACTCCAGCAGCCTTGAATGCCTCTACCATGTTCGTGCAGAACTCGTTGTCAGTATCGGACCGCCAGGCAATGGCTATCTTGACATTATCAGCATCCTTGCCTAACGGAATCTTCTTCCCATTGCCATGGCTGATGATGGCACATGCTCCGCAGAGAATAGTGACGACGACGGCAAGTGTCCAAAGAACTTTCTTCATATTGATGATATGATTATGTTAGTCAGGCTATTTTCTGAAAACTTTCTGCTGGTTCTGGATAACGATGCCACGGGTATTGTCTGTGGCGGGGAGGCCGTTGAGTTGATAGGCGCGACTAGTGTTGGTGGAATTGATGCGGGCTGACTGGATAACCGTGGATGTGGGACTTACGTCCGGGCCATAGATGGTGGTCCAGTCATTGCGCATCGACACGGGCATCCATCCGTTCGCTTCGCATTCCTTGCGGCACTTGTCTGCCTTCGTCGTATTGCCCAACTCGCGCTCAGTGTCGTCGCAGAGCAGACAGAATGCCATCGAAGGATAGTTGTTGCCGACGGTGACGAACTCAAACATGGGATAGTCGCCCGACGAATTGCCGAAGGCGAGAATGGGTTTCTGACCTAATTGGCGTGTCATCATATCGACTTTGCTCCACTTTGTACCTTTCTGCTTGAACAAACCGCGCACGGTGCGTTGGGTCTTCAGGTCGTCGAAGCCATAAGTCTCCATGATGATGGGTGTTTCCCACCCGAAATCCTCGGCTTTGCCCTCGGGTACATAATGAATCTCGGAACCCATCACCTGATAGCGACCGATGGGCAGCACGTCCTCAATCAGCGGGCGAATCATGTCTTGGGCTGTGCCGCTGCAGATATAAACCTGAAAGTCGTTGGCGACCAGATAACTGACTACTTCTATCATCGGCCAGTAGAGTGCTGTTCCCCATTTCAGACCCTCCAAACCCTCGCAGGACTTTTCCATGAACTTGTGCATCCACTTATCCATCTCGGCCATTGTCATGCCCTTAAAGATTTCGGCTTGCACGTATTGTGCCCTATCGTCCATTTCGCGGTCTATCAGTACAGTGTTGTACATGCCTTTTCGTGCGGCCTCGCCAAAGTCATGCAGTTCCTTGGTGGGGGTATAGTCGGGGTCGTCGAGCAGACGGTGGAGCATCACCAGCCAGTTCATGTAGAAGGGTGCTGTCTCGCAGAGCAATGTGCCGTCTATGTCAAACACTGCCAGACGGTCTCTCACAGGAACGAACTGCTTGCTGCCCTCTGTGGTTACGTCGGCCACAAATGCCTTCAACTGTGCCAATGATACTGCATCGCTGTTCCAATATTGGAAGTTACCTTCCTTTGTGACGCGGATTTTTGCCAATTGCTCGCGTGTCGGTTGGGCCGATAACTCCGTCAGGCCACAGATGATAAGGATGGCGGTGAGTATCCAAAGAACTTTCTTATTCATATATTTATTATGGTCTTAGCTGTTTCTTCAGTTTCAGAATGCGGCGGACACTCTGGTTGATGCGTTCCTCGGTAAGCGTACCGTCCTCCACAGCGCTCACCACGGCATCAAAGGCTTCAACGAGATTCAGCGGACCCAATACGATATCGACACCAGCCTGAATGCTGCCTATGGCGGCTTCTGCCGGGGAATATTGTTTGGTGATGGCGCCCATTTCCATGCCGTCGGTGATGATGATGTTTTGGTAGCCCAGTTCGTTGCGCAACTTGTCCTGGAGGATAAGGCTCGACATGGTGGCAGGTACGGATAATCCCGTTACGTTGGGCGTGGCAATGTGGGCAGTCATGATGAGTGGACAACCCCACTGGATGCCGGCCTTGAAGGTTACCATTTCGCAGTTGAGCATCTCGGCCCAGGTCTTTAGGCTCTCAGCATAGCCGTAGTGGGTGTCGGCGTGGGTGTCACCATGGCCGGGGAAGTGCTTCATGCACCCTGCCACGCCAGCATCCTTCAGTCCCTGCAGGTAGTTGGTCACCATTGGGGCGGCCACCTCAGGGTCATCGCTGAAGGCACGTTTGCCGATGACAATATTATCGGGGTTGGTGTTGACGTCGGCAACGGGTGCGAAGTCAATGTCGAAGTCGTATTTCTTCAGGTAAGTACCGATGGTGTTGCCGCAGTAGTAGGCGTTTGCGGGGTTGCCTGTTGCGCCGATGGCAGCCATTGACTCAAACTTCTCCACATCAAAGTTACTGTTCCTGGCAATTCGCGAAACTATGCCTCCTTCCTCGTCTATGCATAGCAGCGGCGAGCCTTTCAGTGCTCGAATCTGTGAAATGAACTGTCCGAGTTGTGCTTCATCTTTGATGTTGTGGGCATAAAGGATGATTCCGCCCACGGGGTATGACTTGCTGAAATCCTGCATCCGTTCGTTTACTGCCTGCATGGCGATGCTACTCAGGTTGTCGGTTACCAAATTGATGGTCGTATCGAGCGATTCGGGACGCACATAGAACATTTGCCCCACCTTCTCGCGCAGCGTCATTTGCCGCAGTTGCACTTCCACTTCGTCTGGCGGTGTAACGTGATCATCGTCTTTCGAACAGGAGGTCATTATCGAACAAGAGAACATGACCAGACCGCATGTCAGGGTAGCGGCCAAGGTCGCAATTGAGCGGGCATATAGCGAACCTGTCCGTTTTGTTGAGCGTGAGCAGGCTGGACGGGATGTCAATATCCAAAGTTTATTCAGTTTCATATCTTATTTAATCTGTTTCACGGGAAAAGTAAAGTAGGTGTTGGGGAACGGCTCATTGCGCAGGGTAAAGTGCCACCATTCTGAATCGATCGGCTTGAAGCCGTGGCGAAGCATGGCTGTGCGGAGAATCATACGGTGGGCGAACTGTTCGGCAGTGATGCTGCGACCCTTGGGGCTCTTGCTGTTGTCACCGGTGTACTCGCCCGTATCAGGATTTCCACAGAAATCAGGATGGCTCTCAGGGCCGAACCAGTCGAACGTGCCGCCCATATCCAGTTCCTTTTCCGTGGCCATGTCAAAAAGGGTCAGGTCCACGGTCGAGCCGCGTGTGTGGCCGCTCTTTTCCATGATGTATTCCTGTTCAAAGAGGATGCTTTTGTCAAGGTCAGGGTAGAAGTAGGGTTTCATCAGCGTGTCGGGAATGTTGGCTGCCCAGCGTACGAAGTGATCTACACCTTTCTGCGGGCGGTAGGCATCATAGATCTTCAGTCGGTAACCTTGTGAGCGCACGTCGTCGCTTACGGCCCGCAGACTATCGGCAGCCTGTTTTGTCAGGAGTGCCGTCGGTTCTTCGTATCCATCAATGCGCTGGCCCACAAAGTTGTATGTGCCGTAGTAGCGAATCTCCAGGATGGCATCGGGGACGGCATCAGTCAGTGTTACAAACTGGCTGCTATCTTCGGTAGGGTTGACCACTGGTTTGTCATCATCGTTTGAGCAACAAGTTAATGCACAAGTGCCGCAGAAGATGACAATAGCAGAGAGTATGCAGATTCTTATTGTCTGTTTCATACTTTATGTTCTTTCCCAAAAACTAAAAAACAACTCGGCGGGTAATGCTGATGTATCCTACTTTGCGCTTCATTCCCTGCTGTCCATTATAGCCTGGGTCAAGGAAGTTATGGAGGGGTATTGAGAATTGCAAGAGAGTCTTTCCGCGACCACCAAAATCAGTATTGGAAAAAGCGAAGTCAAGGCCAAGGCCTCCCTTTAGGCGGTCTTTGTTCGTATCGGGCAAAGAACCACCACAACCCGTAACGATGTCGTAAAATACGCCGGCCTCAAAACTTCGGCTCAGGCCACCAATGATAAGGCCGACACGAGGTTGGACGTAGAAACCACGCAGGTTGTCTTTTGTTTCCTTGAAGACAATTTCCTGGCTTTTGAAATAAGCTCCTGCGTAGAAACCTACGGGCGATGGCATATATGACATATCAGCACCGATGCCATAGTCACCAATATGCTTGAACGGATTGCCAAAGGCATAGTGATAAGGCCCATAAATATCTGACGTGCCAGTGAAACCTCTCTTGCCCATGCCTATAGGGAACACAAGGTCTGGAGTGGGCACAATTCGCTCTACCCAAAGGGAATCTTTGGTCTGCCCTTTTAATGCGAAATGGATAACACCTTTTTCTGCGACTCCATATATAAGATAGGTGAAATAGTTGGTTGACCACGCACGGGTGTTGACGGTCCAGGAGCTTGCAGCCTTTTGGGCTGACATGTTCATCGAATACATGAGTGCCATAATGGCAATTACGATATACTTTTTCATGAGTTTATTGATTAAATATTTTTTATTTAGAATTTAAAGACGCCTGTGATTTCCTTGCCTTTCTCTTCGATGGCATCGACCAGTTGCTGAATGGAGCGATAGGGAGGGTCGAAAGTGTCAAGCAGTTTGTAGTAGTTGTCAAGGTCGTGCTGGCTCAGGCGTTCATACATTGACAGGTAGTCGGTTTCGCCCTTGAAGCGCAGAGCAGGGGCGGGCTGCCATATATTGTCAATAAAGCTTGTGATGAGAGAACCCTCGGCCTCAATGTCTGTACTCTGTTGGCTGGCGGTAAAGGTAACAAGTTCATTCAACTGCTTGGTCAGGGGTTCAACATCGGCCTCCGTACCGTTGTTGTGGCGCAGCGTGTGCACGTTGCCCAATGTCTGCAGGGCCTTGGCGGCATCGCTCACTTGGCAACTGATGGTCAGGTCTTCGTCAACGGTGAGAATCAGCGCGTCAATGGTGCGCACGTTGAAGACGCGCAGCAGGCGGTAGGCAACGCGGTAGCCACGACTCATCTCAAGCATGTCGCTGTACTGCTCCAGTTCGTCGTCTGTGTAGCGGTCGCGCAGACCGTTGGCGGTTAGGCTCAGTACACCGTGTCCGTTGATATTCATTCCGGCACTAACGTTCCATGCTCCTTCTGCATCGTGTGACATGGTGGCCGTGATGTCTTCCGTGCGGCCGTTCACGCCCGATGAAATGGTTACATTGGCCAGCCAGTGAGTCTCCTTGGGCAAGAACCACTTAGAACCATCAAGTGTTGAGAGATAAGCAGTGCCTGATGTGACTTCGCGCCCCTCGCCGGTCTTGCCCGTTGAAACGGTGAAGTTGATATTGGCGGGGAACTGGACGGCTATGGGCGTACCATACAGATTGGTTACCCAGACAATGATGCCATCCGTGTCGTCGCCGAACTCAAAACGAAGTTCGGTTGTTTCGCCGGCCTCCACATCCTTGTACTCAATGACGAAAGCGTCGTCCTCAGTTAATTCAGCTTCCTTTTGACCTTGTGTGAAGGTGACGTGGCGGTTGCCTATGGAGTTCTTGGCATTCACCAGCAGCAGTTGGCTGGCTTCCTCCAGGCCCAGCAGGCTCTTCAGCGAGCGACGGGCCTCCTGTTCGCGTTCGCCCAGGTCGCTGAACGAGAGCATGTCGCAGGTGGGACGTTCTGTGTAGGCGTCGCCCATGATTTCCAATGCAATTTTCAGGGCTTGCCTGCCCACGGCCTCACCGTTGAGCTGGTTGGTAAAGCTGGTCAGTATTTCAATGGCCTTGATGGTGGGATCCAACTGTGCCTGCTCAGCGGCGTTGTCGAGTGTCACGGTGAGTTGTTTCTCAAAGCGCTCGCGCTCGGTATTAGTCTTGGGGCTATCGTTGTCGTCACTGCACGAAGTCAGCATTGTCGCGCCGCTGAAGGTCAGGATGGCGGCGAGCATCCAAAGTTTCATCTTTTTCATGTATTATCAATATGTAAGTTGTTAAATATGTCGTTTACCAGTCGGCATCGTCATTGCCCACGATGCCGTTCTTCAGTGCTTCCTCTATTTTGTCAAGCACGGCGTTGGAATAGGCATGGGTCATTACGAGGGCCTTGGCGCAGGTGCGCTTCTGTGCGTCCTTTTCTACAAAAGGATAGTGCTTGGCTATCTCCCAGTTCTCGTCGTACAGCATTTCGTTGGTCTTGTCTTCGGCCTTGCGCTTCGAGTCGCCGAAGGTGCGGTTCTTCTTGTCGTCAGGGCCGAACCAGCCGCCCGATATGTCGCGCAGGATGTCATAGTTCTGGACTGTGTAGGTCACACGCACGCGCCCCTCCTTAATGTCAATGCGTATGACGGGCGTGATGCTGACCGAATACTTGCTGATTGTCCCCATGTGCTCCGCTATGTTGGGAATGGTGGACGATATGATGATGCAGCCTGCATCCTTGTCGTTGAGCGTAATGGCCTGCTTGTCCTTGAATGTGGCGGTGGCCCAGTAGTTCAGCGTGACATAGATTTGCTGCTTCGTCTTGCCTTCGGCCTTGATGACTTGCTGGTAGGTCAGCGACTCGTTCTTGTCGAGCGTCAGTTCCTCGGCCAGGTTCTTTGCTGCTTCAAGCCACTTGTCGCCGTAGCGTTCCTTGGCGTATTTCTGCAGGTCGGCAGCCTTCATCACCTGTGCCTGTGCCGCGGTCGTACCGCAGCACAGGCAGGCAATGAAAGCCAATAGCCTCAATGTCTTCCTCATTGGATTGGCTTATCAGAACTTATACCGCACACCGGCCAGGACGATGCCCTGCTCGCCAACGCCCAGTTCGGCGAAGCCGCGCAAGGTCTTGCTGCCGGCTTCCAGTCCGACGAAAGAGGCCTGGAAGTTGAACTTCACGCTGTTCTCGCTGATATTGGCCCAGTCTTGCTTTTCGCTGCGGAATGTCACACCGGCAGCCAGCTTGGAGTACATACCAATGTGCTCGCGCTCAAACCAGCCCAGCTTCACGGCAGGCATGACGGTCAGGTAGTTCACCTTGGCGTCGCCTTGCTTTGTGCCGACCACTATTGCATCCTTCTTTGTGTTTACATAGGAAGCAATGCCGCCGATGCCTATCTTCGACGTGATGTGGTAGAAGTATTCCACGGCCAGTGGGCCGACGTACTTCTCGTTGTCATACTTTACGCTGCCCAATGTGGCAGGGACGGTCGTAAGGTCCTCCAGCGTTGACAGGATGGTCGAGTTCGATGCCATGCCAATGCTGATGCCAACCTCGTGCTTTGTGTCCTGTGCGTTCATTACCATTGTGCCGCAGGTAAGGATGGCGGTCATCATCCATAATTTCATCTGTTTCATTGTCGTAGTTATTAAATTATATGATTGATTGAATTATTTCATGCGTTTATTACAGTCATTAACATAGTGGATGCGTTCATTTCCTTTACAGTTTGAACTTGTATCCCAGCGTGAGGGCAAAGACACCGTTGCGGCAGTCCTTCTCGCCCGGCTCTGAGAGTTTGTTCACCTTGGTAAGGCCAATGTTGTAGCGTGCGTCGATGACCAGCGGGAACTTAAACTCATAGCTCAGGCCGATGGGGATGGACAGGTCAAACTTCTTCAGCTCGTCCTTGCAGTCATTGCTTATCTCGGTCTTGACGTACGTGCCGCCCTGCGAGGCCGAAATCGTCCCCTTCGTCTCGCCCTTGGTCAGGAAGCCCGCCTGCAGGCCTGCCTTCAGGGCAAAGCCCTTGGCCACATACCAGTTTGCCACCAGCGGCACGACCATGTAGGCCGTCTCTAACTTAAGGTCGCGCATCCTCATCTGTACGCCCTGCTCCGTGTAGTTAAAGTTTTTCCAGCCAGTGCCGGCCTGCATCAGTGCAAGGCCTCCGGCAAAGCTCACCCTGTCGGTGAGGTAGTACTCCAGTTCCACACCGATGATGGCACCGCCGGTGGCCGTGGCATCAACCTTGGTGTTGCCGTACTGCATGTACGGCGGTGTGTTGGTCAGTTCTGCGCCTGTTGCGCCCAGCCGGGGTTGCAGTGTAAACGTGCCTGGGGCAAACCGTGCCTGTGCGCCGGCGCTCAGTACTGCGGCCATCATGATGGCGGCCATTACAAATGTTTTCTTCATCGTTACTTTTTGTTTGGTTAATGTTATGTTCGTTGATTAGCTGTTGTGCCTCGCGATTTTTTCGGCTGCAAAATTACTGCTTCCTTGCGCGCGTACAAATAAAGAAGACAAATTGCTCCCTTTCGGCAGATAAAATAATCCCTGAAAAGACAAATTGTGCCTTCTTTTCAGACAAATTGTTCCCTCGGGCGCGTCAGCGGGTTTAATGCAGCAGGTCGGCGGCAGTGGCCTCAGTCAGTGCAAAAATAAGCCTCGGGACACAGGAGTCCTGAGGCGATGCTTGGGGTGGGGCGGCGGAGCAAGGTGGATTACCCTTGCCTGTTTTGCTCCCTGTATTCCGATGGGGTGAGACCGTATTTCTCCTTGAAGAGGCGGCTGAACGTGCGGCGCACGCTGAAGCCCGATGCGGCGGCTATGTCATCAATGTTCTTGTCGGTGTCAACGAGCAACTGACACGCATGTTCCAGCCGGCAGTCATTGATGAAGTGGGTAATGCTGCTATAGTCGCTGCCCTGGCTGAAGGCTTGCCCTATGCGCTCCTTGGACAGGTGCAGGTGGTCAATGACGGCCTGGCGGTCAAGCGTGGAATGAAGGTATAGCTTCTCGCGCTTGATGATGCGGCGGATGTGGTCAAATAGCTGGTCGTGCGAGAGGGATTCAAGGGAATTGCCTGCTGATTCTTCCGCAATGGCTTCCTCTTCCTCGTGGGGTGTGACCTGTGATTTCAGGTTCTCGTACATTCTCTTGTATTTTATGGCCTCCGAAATCTGGTCGACCAATGAACGGTTCTTGCGGCTGATGATGCGCTGCTGCCGCCCGTACCAAACCAGCGCGGCGAGGGCCAGCAGGAGGGCAATGCTGATGAGGACGACGATGAGCCTGCCGCGGTTGTTGCGTGCGCGCAGCTGTTCCTCCTCCATGCGCTGCTCCTGCAGCTTGTAGCGGGCGGCATAGTCGTTGGCCTTGCTCTCCAGCAGGCGGGTGTGCAGCGTGTCGGTGAGCGCCTCGTAGCGGCGGCGGTAGTCGAGGCTGGCAAAGTGGTCCAGGCGGTCAAACATCAGGTGGGCCACGGGAATGACGTCAGCATAGCGGCCCAGTTCCTGCAGGGCGTTGATTTTCCGCTTCAGGGCAATCATCAGTGCGTCGAGGCGGTTCACGCTGCCCGGACGGTCCAGGCGGTCAATGATGTAGTTGATGCGCGCCAGGCCCTCGTCGCGCTGGCCCAGCTGAATCTGTATGATGCCAATTTCCACCTCCGTGCGGAGGGCCTCGGTCTCAGCTTTGGCCCGCTCGGCATCCGTCGGTTTCGTCTTGGCCTGCTCACGGCACAGGTTGGCCTTTTCGGTGGCCCAGTGCAACAACTGCTCATTGTCGGAACGCAGGCGGCACACGTTGATGAGCAGGTCGATGACCGTTATGTGCCGGTCAATGTCTTCCTTGATGGAGTCGTGGCGCAGCAATGCCTCACAGATGGCCTGCGCCGTGTCGAGCCGCAGCATGTTCATCGACCGGCTGTAGACGATGGCCCTGAGTTGGCCGGCGCGGTAGTCGGTCAGGTTGCCCACCACCTCGGCCGAGTCGATGACCAGGAGTGCCCGCTCGGGCTCGTGGCCGTAAATCTCCAATGCACGCTGCTCCGTGTAGAGCGTGTCGGTGGGCTGCGGTGTGTGCTTCGGGCCGTTCCCGCCGTCGCCCGTGCAACCGGCGGCAATGGCCAGCACGGCGGTGAGGATGGCTATGTAAAATGCCTTGCGCATAGGGTCAGTGTCTCTATATCGTTGCAAAATTACAAAAATACTGCGGTCAGCCTGGCCCTTTTCCCTCATTTTCTTTCCTGCCGGCCATTTATGCTGAATCCGGCGGCCGCGCGCGGTCCTCGTTCCCGCGTCAAGGCCCAGAGGCATTCCTCTTGCGGCGTGCGGCAGTTGCTTTGCTGCCTTGCGTGGGGCATGGGCGGCGGATTCTCTTGGCCCGCATACGAAAAAAGCAGCCTTCCCATTACAGGAAGGCTGCCCTCACTTATTGCCTCTGTGGTGCCACCAGGAATCGAACCGGGGACACACGGATTTTCAGTCCGATGCTCTACCAACTGAGCTATGGCACCGTTTCATTAGCGAGTGCAAAAGTAGTATAATTTTTGGAAATGGCAAGTTTTTTGCAGGATTTTTTTTCGCAAGCAGTCATTTTTCAGAAAAAAGCCGTACCTTTGCATCGCCTTATCGGAAAGTAGCGCAGTTGGTAGCGCACTACGTTCGGGACGTAGGGGTCGGGCGTTCGAGTCGCCTCTTTCCGACATGGGGGCGGCCATCAGAGCAATCTGGTGGCCGCTTATTCTATATATGTAGATAGCTTTCTGAATATTCCTGCATGGTCAGAAAGGCAAATCATAGGTCATAGGAGCTTCGCATGCTGTATGGTCGGTTTCCGGTTGTGTAATTTTTGCGATATCCCTAATCTTGGAACACCATAGGCTGCGAATATCCGTATTGTCCATGTCCAATCTTCGGTGACGGCTGATTTCTGCAAATTCTCTTTCTTGTTCGATGCCAAGGAAACGCCTGCCTATGAGGTTGGCTGCGATACCGGTGGTCGATGACCCTGCAAAAGGGTCAAGAATCCACCCGTTTGCATCTGTGGATGCAAGGATGATACGTGTCAGAAGTGCCAAAGGTTTTTGCGTCGGGTGTTTTCCATGTGTTTTTTCCCATGGTGCAATGGCTGGTAGCCGCCAAATGTCCGTCATTTGCTTACCGTCATTAAGGATTTTCATCATTTCGTAATTGAAATGGTGTGGCCTTTTTGCATGCTTTCTTGCCCAAATGATAAATTCGGTTGAATAGGTGAAATATCGACATGAAATATTTGGCGGTGGATTGGTTTTTGCCCATGTGACAACGTTAAGAATCTTAAATCCAAGTTCATTCAAGCAGTTGGCAATGGAAAATATATTATGATATGTTCCACTAATCCAAATTGTTCCGTTTTCTTTTAGCTTTTCCCTGCATAGGGATATCCATTGCCTGTTGAATGCATGGATGTCTGTTTGATTCTTGACTTTATCCCAATTTCCCTTATTTACGCTCACAATTTTGCCCGACTGGACACTTATTCCATCGTTGGAAAGGAAATAGGGAGGGTCGGCAAAGACCATGTCGAACTTAAAATCAAATTGTGGAAGCAACTTGAAGCTATCACCATGCAATAGGGTGAAATCGCGCAGAGGTGAACGGTAGAATGGAGTAATCATTCCTCTGGAGTGGGTACGGGTAACCCTAATTCATATAAGGGGATGTAATTATAGTAGTACTTGCAACCTACACTGATGATGTAGTCTCTGACATCCTTGTACTCGTCTTTCTTGAACCAATCGTCAAGGATGTAGCAGAATTCCACCTTGTAGTTCAATTCCGACAACAACTTTGTGTATTGCTTCTTCTTGAAGTCACAGGTTTGTAATTTCTCATCAACGCTTCCTGTTGTTTGCTGATGCTTGACTTCAAGTATGAACATGGTGTTGTTTACGATGACATAGATGCAGTTGTCGGGCAGAAGTCTCTTTGATAGATGTTTTTTCCAGTCAACGCCGCACTCTTTCAAATACTTGTACAACCCATACTTCTTAAATAACCTGGCAATCAAATTCCCCTGATAATAAACGTAGCTGTCGTTTACGCGATAGTCCTTTTGTCGATTCAGGAATGTACCCAAATCGACCTTGGCTTCATATTTTAGCCCTGTAATGGTGTTTCCGCCACCTGTTCCGCCTTTAATCATATCGTTATGGTTTCTAATTGTTTGATTTTTTCATTAGTATACAGAACGAATTCCTCGCCTGTTGTGTACAGGTCGAAATATCTTATTCCGTCGTAGCCTTTGGCCAATGTCATTTTTTTGAGATGCTCACCTTCTTCATCTTTTCCGTATAGTTCAATGGCTTCGTTCTCAAATTGGTCGTAGTCTCCTTGCAGACTTAAATCTATAAATTTGGGAAAACCATAGAATACGTCAATGGTATGTCCGAACTCACCCTCTCCATTATAGAAATTGTGCAGGGCCATTTTATCCTTGCCAAGATAAAGTCCATGTCCCACTCCGCATTCGCCCAGTCCACCCTCGGCATGGTAATAATAGCCAGGCTTGTAATTTTTTGTTTTAGCTATGTCTTTCTGATATTTGCTCGAAAAGAATAGGTTTTCAGTGTCTCCGTTGCAAAATTCAAAAGTAAAGTCCTCCTTGTTGTCGGACAGGCAAAGAAGTTCCTCTGCCGATAAACGAAATTCGCTCAACAAGCTATAATTGTCAATTAATACTTCTGTCAGTTTCCCTCGCTTGTTGCCATTTGCATTCACGCAGCGCGAGGCAAAGACCCTGTCGATGTGAAAACCTTGGTATAAGTCTTCTATGAATGTGTCACTCGGATTCTTGGATGAACAATCAGAGTTGGAAAGCATCCACAGGCAATTGCCGCGTGTGCTAAGTTCTTGGCAGAAGTCGGCCAATCGTGCTTGCTCTTTGTCGCCGAATGCTTCCTTGACGTAAGTGTTGAAGCTGGACGTGGCGCTCAGTGGGCGATACGGTGGATCGAAGTAGAAGAAGTTGAGACCGTGGGACTCTATCTCATGTGCTGTCTGTGAGTAGTCGCCGCTCAAGATTTGCACGTCAAAAGCATTCAGGAGTTCGCTGTCAGTGTAGATGAGTTCTTCGTTGCAAATGGTTGGGTGCGTGTACCTTCCAAACGGCACGTTGAACTTCCCCTTGGAGTTTTCGCGATACAGTCCGTTAAAGCAAGTGCGGTTCAAAAATAGCAAGAGGGCAGCTTTCTGTGTACTGTCAATGCTTTCATCGTTAAACTGCCGCCTGATTTCTGTGTAGTACGATCGCCGCTTTTCGTCTTCTTTGATGGGCAGATACTCGCGTTCCATCTGTCGCAGTAAGTCAATAAGTTGCTCGGGGTGCTCCTTGATACTGCGGTAGGCGTTTGCCAAGTTTTCGTTCAGGTCGTTGATGACGGCTTTCTTGATGTTGGGAAAATGCTGGAGCATAAAGAAGAGCATGGCCCCACCGCCGACAAACGGCTCTATGTAGGTAAAATCCTTGTCGTACAGCTGATTGGGCAATGCAGCTTTCAATTGGGGCAGGAGCTGTCCCTTTCCCCCAACCCATTTGACAAATGGCTTTGCTATGCTTTTTTCTTGATTCATGTTGGCTGTACTGTTTTGCAAAGTTACGAATAAAATGGGAGCAGGGCAAGTGCGGGCAGACAAAGTTTGGCTGCACGGCTGTGCCGAGTGCGAGTAACTTATCCAAAGTTACGAATAAAATGAGAGCAGGGCAAGTGCGGGCAGGCAAAGTTTGGCTGCACGGCTGTGCCGGGTGTGGATAAGTTGGCCCAATAGCGTGGGTCGTGCTGCCGTGCTGGCGGGTCTGCACGGCCGGGGCGTGCCAGGTGGGCCGTTGCGCCTTGCGAAAACGGGGGCGAGGCGTGGGAGCGGCGCGCGGGGGGCGTAAAAGACGGGGGCTTCCGCAGGGGCGGTGGCGGCCCGTGGGCGGGCGCGGTCCTGAGGGGGTCATTCCCCCGGGCTGAGCACGGTGAGGATGCCGTCTGTCACCCGGAAGCGTATGTCGCGGCCGGCAAAGGTGAGGGCGTACACCTTGGCCGCGTCGGCGTGGTAGTGGGGGCGCGGGTCGAGCTCCAGTGCGTGGGTAAGGGCGGCGCGTTGCTGCTCGGTGAACAGGGCGGCCACCTCGGGCGGCAGGCTGACGCGCAGCTGTGGCCACGGTTGTCCGTCGGCAAATCCGCCGCGGGCCTGCGGATGGCTGTCCACGTGGGGCAGGTAGGGCTTGATGTCCAGTATGGGCGTGCCGTCCATGAGGTCAGCACCGCCCACGTGTATGATCGGCCCGAGCGGGGTGTCGTAGTCAATGCCGTTGAGCCTGACTGACGAGAGCCCTATGTTGTTGGGGCGGAAGGGCGAGCGCGTGGCAAAGACGCCCATGCGGCGGTTGCCGCCCAGCAGTGGCGGGCGCACGGTGGGGTGCTTGGCGGCGTGGCGGTGGGCGCTGAATTCCCACAGCAGCCACAGGTAGTCATAGCCCTCCAGCCCGCGCAGGGCCTCGGGCGTGCGCCACTCGGGCACGAAGACGATGCGCCCCGTAATCTGTGGCACGAGTCCGCTCTGGCGCGGAATGCCGAACTTGGTGGCAAACGGCGAATGGAAGTGGGCTATGGGCTGCATGGGGGGCGGGCGGCTGAAAAAGTGTCCCACCTCGCTGCGCGGCAGGGTGGAGGTGGGACGTGAGTGGATGAAAAGAAATGATGGCTATTCGGTCAGGAACTTCATGCGCTCGGGGAAGGTGGCGTAGTCGTATATCTGGATGTAGTCCATGCCTCCCAGGCGTATGTGGCTGTCGCCGCCGCCGTCGCCGAAGTCGTCGCCCACGAAGAGCACCTGGTCCTTGGTGAATCCGTGCTCCTTGGCGTAGCGCAGGGTGGCATCGTACTT
>JAGAYF010000034.1 GCA_017940605.1 Bacteroidaceae bacterium | reverse complement strand
TATCTCAAAATCAGAGAGTTCTGTCTCGTTGGATTGGTTATCTCCGCCACCCAAATAGTCTACATATGAAGAGTGAATACCGAAATTCTCATAGTAGAGCTTTTCGTATGCTTCATCCATTTTCTTATCGATGATGTCTTCTTCCTCCTCAGTGGCTTCTCGAATATCTTTATCCTTGATGATATAATACTCTTCACCATCCCACATCAAGTGAGTTTTCTTATCGGCTCTTGGATTGATGTAAACACCCAAGACATCTTCACCCTCACTTGAAATTCCTTTTACATTCTGATATTGCTGAAATTTCTTCATGGTTTCGTATCTTCATATTCTTCTACAAGGCAATCACCAGGAATTACATCACCTGCACCCTTTAAGTCACCATTAAGGTATTTGCATATCATTCCTCCAGAAGATGCCCCTATACACTTAACGTATATGTCAGTTCCTTTAATTCTTACTTTTCTTTTCATATTCAATTTTTCATTCCTTGATGCAAAGTTACGAAAAAAATCTGAGACTACCAAAATAATCTCAGATTTTTAACTTTCTTTAGCTAATGAAATTTATATTTCCTTCTCCCTTGAGATATTCACGTGCCTTAGTGTAATCTCCTCTATGACATGCTAGAACTTTCTTGCACCAAGAGACGGAGAGTCCAGTATCACGTACAAGCTGTATTAATTTCTTATCCATATTATACGTTATGTTTATTGTTAAGCATTCCGACAAGCTCAAGAGATTCCTTAAATGTTCTTATCATTGAATCGTTCCATTGAATCATTAAATCTTTTTTGGGATGTTCGTTATTGATGTATTTGATATAATCCTTAATATCTTGAAGTGGGTTAGAATTATCTAGCATTTCTTTAACCATGCTAAAAGCACGTATTCTACTAGCAGCTTCAACAGAATTAGGAGCTACTTGTCTTCTATCCTTCTCGTGTCTCTCCATCTGACGATGATAATCATTACGAGTAGCTTGAATACGTTTCTCAAGGAGTTCAATTATCTTTTTCTTTTCCATGTGTTTTAGCAAATTTATATAAATAATAAGCAAAGATTGCTAAGAATGCCCAACCAAAGATTTGGTCTATAATTGGGTGAGCCTTAATCCAAGCCTCAAATGGTGTTGTCAATAATATGTTAAACATAAACTTTCTTCAATTTATTCAGAATCTTAATGAATCGGTATCCTTTCTGTTTCATTATATTCTTTATAGTTTTTAAATCAATTAATTTCTCCAAAAATTGGATTTGGTCTGCAAAGTAAGCATTTTTTTTTGGATTATCGGCACTTAAAGTACGTATAATTTCCAATGCACGCTCATATTTTTGCTGTTTTATGAAAATTTTGGCCAAAGTTTCAGTAAAAAAGGTCTCTTGGGGAGCATTTTCTTCTTCAGGAACTTCATAATCTTCCCTATCGGAAAGTACCATACGCGACTTTGATGGGCTTCCCTTTGAACTTTCTGCACCAGATGAAGCATCGGTATCTTCCTGCTGAAGCATAAAGGCCATGTAATCTGTGCTGGCATCGGCAGTAATGCCATGACTTGAAGGAGGAACGTCATCGGGCAGGGCCTCAAGAAAGCTGTCAATGAGTAATGTCATGCGATCTGCTCCGTCCAAAGAACTTTTGTCTCTTCTATCGTATTCGGGTTTAAGCTCATAATGTTCCCCCTCTATCATTTGAAATAATACAGACCTGTCATTAAGCAGAACAGAAGAACGTCGCAACTCCGTTTCAAACAACTCATTTTGGGTTTGATACAGATTTTGAAGAAGCAACAGGCGTACCGATTGAAAATAAGGGTATTTCTTCAACAAACGTCGCAACTGCTGAATGGAATCGGCATTCAGTTGTTGAGTATTTCTTATGTATTGAACGACTTTCATGCTATTTATCTTCCGTGAACATCTGTCATTTACCAGTTGGCCACCGTGGCATTATAAATTTGGTCAACAATATCCTTTATCATCTGCGTGACAAGTTCTTCCTGAACGGCGGCCAATTGCTGCGAAGAGTCATAATCGGCCGTTGCAGTGAATCTTTGTTCAAAATCCTCGCTGTGCTTTTTGTTATTGACGAAACGTACATTGACCGTCATCTTCAGTTGTGTCTGTGCAGCAAAGCCACTGGCGGAAATCCCCTTGTTTATCTGGCTGTATTCAACAATCTCACCAGCCAATTGCAAATCGCCATTACGTTTTACCTGACGCAACTTTGTCTGTCGGGCATAGGTATCCTGAAGTTCATTGTTGAACATGGAGTGCATGGGCATCCAAACATAGGAAGAACGAATGGGAAAATCACTGAACTGTATGGTCTTGGTCACATCATAGTTGATACTGGTGCTTGTAAAGGTATATTTCACAGAACAAGACACCAAGAAAAGCAGTACTGAACAAATCAGAGCACGGAAAAGCATCTTATTATTCATCTTTTTCCAATCCATAATTCTTGATTTTCCTGTACAAAGTCCTTTCAGAAATACCCAATTCAGCCGCGGCATTGCGTCTTGAACCGTGATACTTATCCAAAGATTTCTTTATGGCATCCTTTTCCAAGTCAGACATCTGCAAAATGGGTTCTGCTTCTTCCACATAGATATCATTATGCTCAGAATATGACGACGGAAGCGCGCTGACATGGTGAGTAGGAACGGCGACATGTCCTCCCAACTCATTCAACCGTTTCTCTTGCGAAGCCACCAGACCTTTCAAATCCTTGACTTCATTGCGCAATTCCAACAAAACATTGAACAACATTTCCCTTTCACGGGTATAGCTATGCTGCCCTTCGCCATTTACCTGCACCAACTCCGTACTCTGCCGGTCCAAGGGGATATAGTTTTCCAAGATTTGGGCCGTAATAATGCGCTCACCTGAAGTGATTGACAGGTTTTCAGCGACATTTTTCAACTGACGCACATTACCAGGCCATGAATATTTCAACAAATGCTGCTTTCCGTCTTCGCTCAAACGGATACACGGCATGCGATACTTCTCGCTTGTATCCAATGCAAATTTATTGAACAAGAGAATAATGTCCTCGCCACGCTCTCGCAGGGGTGGGACTTGGACAAAAATGGTATTCAACCTATAATAAAGGTCCTCCCTGAAACGTCCCTCGCTGATTGCCTTGGGAAGATTGACATTTGTCGCAGCAACAATGCGGACATCCGTTTTTTGCACCTGGCTTGAACCCACACTGATGAATTCTCCCGTCTCCAACACCCTCAGCAAACGGGCTTGCGTGTTCAATGGCAGCTCCCCTACCTCATCCAAGAATAGAGTACCGCCATTGGCTACTCCAAAATAGCCTTTATGGTCACCTATCGCACCCGTAAAAGCACCTGCCACATGGCCAAATAGTTCTGAATCAATCGTGCCTTCAGGGATAGACCCACAATTTATGGCAAAATAATTCTTGTTCTTCCTTAAACTATTCTCATGTATGATGCGAGGAATCATTTCCTTGCCCGTTCCATTTTCGCCTGTGACAAGAACGGGCAAATCGGTAGGAGCAACCTGGAGTGCGACATTCAAAGCATGGTCCAATCCTTCATAACGTCCCACAATACTGTGGGCTGATTTTATCTTCGCAATTAACTTTTCGTCCATAGAGAATGATGATTCACGGTGCAAAGTTAACAAAAAACCCTATAAGTCTGCCATTTTTACCGAAGAATGCGCCAAAAAGTCACAAAAGAGCAATTGGCAAGTATTTTGATATAAAGGGAAAACGGATAAAATCCAGAAGAAAGGAGATCATTATGAATATAGACAAATACACAATCAAAGCGCAGGAGGCCATACAAGCAGCCATCCGTTGCGCACAGAAGAATGGCCAGCAGGCCATTGAGCCTGAACACCTGCTATCAGGAATTTTGGAAGTAGGTGAGAACACGACACACTACCTCTTTAACAAGTTGGGGGTCAATGACGCACAAGTAAGCACCATTGTGAACAATCAGCTTCGCAATTTCCCACGTGTCAGCGGAGGCGAGCCCTACTTGAGCCGCACCACCAATGACGTTCTCCTCAAGGCAGAAGAAACAGCACAAGCTGAGGGCGATGATTTTGTAGGTTTGGAAATCCTACTCACCGCACTTCTCAAGGTAAAAAGCACCGTAAGCACAATATTGAAAGATGCAGGCATTACGGAGGATGGACTACGAAAAGCAATCAATGAACTACGCGGAGGCGACAAGGTTAAGACGCAGAACGCCGAAGACACTTACCAAGCACTGAACAAGTATGCCCGTGATCTCGTGCAGGATGCACGGAACGGAAAACTGGATCCGGTCATCGGCCGCGACGATGAAATCCGTCGGGTACTGCAGATTTTGAGCCGCCGCACAAAGAACAATCCCATCTTAGTCGGAGAACCAGGTACAGGCAAGACTGCAATTGCAGAAGGATTGGCGCAACGAATCGTACGCGGTGACGTTCCTGAAAACCTAAAGAACCGCCGACTTTTCTCTCTCGACATGGGCGCGTTGGTTGCAGGAGCAAAATACAAGGGCGAGTTTGAAGAGCGTTTGAAAAGCGTTGTCAGCGAAGTAAAGAAGAGCGACGGCAACATCATTCTGTTTATCGACGAAATCCATACACTGGTCGGCGCAGGCAAAGGGGAAGGTGCCATGGATGCAGCCAACATATTGAAGCCTGCCCTAAGCCGCGGCGAATTGCGCTGCATCGGTGCAACCACATTGGACGAATACCAAAAATATTTTGAGCAGGACAAGGCCCTTGACCGCCGTTTCCAAACTGTCATGGTGGATGAACCTAGCGTGGAAGAGAGCGTTTCCATCTTACGAGGACTCAAAGAAAAATATGAAAACCATCATAAGGTCCGCATACAAGATGATGCCGTCATTGCAGCCGTAGAATTATCCCACAGGTACATTACGAGCCGATTCCTGCCCGACAAGGCTATTGACCTAATGGACGAAGCCGCATCAAAACTCAGCATTGAGCGCGACTCCATGCCCGAAAAGCTGGACGACATCACGCGTCGGCTGCGCCAACTCGAGATAGAACGCGAAGCCATCAAGCGGGAAAATGACGAAGAAAAGCTGCACCAACTGAATGCCGAAATTGCCAAGTTAAAAGAAGAAGAAACATCCTATCGCGCCCAATGGGAAAGTGAAAAAGCACTGGAAGAGAAGATTCAGCAGGACAAGCAGGAAATGGAACGTCTCAAATTTGAAGCAGAGAAAGCCGAACGCGAGGGCAACTACGGCCGCGTGGCCGAAATCCGCTATGGCCGCCTCAAGGCCTTGGCCGACGACATAGCTGCCATCCAGCAACAGCAAAAGGAAACCTCGTCAGGCAATTCCATGCTCAAGGAAGAAGTCACCCCCGACGACATTGCCGATGTCGTCAGCCACTGGACGGGCATCCCTGTCAGCAAGATGATGCAGAGCGAACGCGAAAAACTGCTCCACATGGAAGAAGCACTTCACAAGCGCGTCATTGGGCAGGAAGAAGCCATACAAGCCGTGAGCGATGCCGTCAGGAGAAGCCGCGCAGGCATACAAGACCCCAACCGTCCCATAGGTTCTTTCATTTTTCTGGGTTCTACCGGCGTGGGCAAGACAGAATTGGCCAAGGCACTGGCAGAATACCTGTTCAATGACGAAACCATGATGACGCGCATCGACATGAGCGAATACCAAGAGAAGTTCAGCGTGAGCCGTCTCATTGGTGCGCCTCCGGGATATGTGGGATACGACGAGGGTGGCCAACTGACGGAGGCCGTCAGGCGGAAACCATACAGCGTTGTCCTCTTCGACGAAATTGAAAAAGCACATCCCGATGTCTTCAACATCCTATTGCAGGTGCTGGACGACGGAAGGCTGACCGACAACAAGGGACGCGTCGTCAACTTCAAGAACACCATCATCATCATGACGAGCAACTTGGGCAGCAGCTACATCCAACAATGCTTCGACGAGATGCAGGACAAGGACACCCAGTCACGCCAGGACATGACGGAGCAGACCCGCAAGGAAATGCTCAACATACTGAAAGGCCACTTCCGCCCCGAATTCCTGAACCGTGTGGACGAAATCATTATGTTCGAGCCGCTCAACCAAAGCCAGATCGAGGAAGTCGTAAGGCTGCAAATCCAGGCAGTAAACGAGCACTTAAAGGCCAGCGGACTGGAATTGCAAGCCACCGACAGTGCCATCGCATTCCTGGCCAAGGCGGGCTACGACCCAGAATTTGGCGCAAGGCCTGTCAAACGGGCCATCCAGCGCGACCTCCTCAACAACCTGAGCCGCACCCTGCTCAGCGGCACTGTCGACAAGAGCCAGCCCATCGTTGCCGACAGCAACGGCGAAGGCATCATCTTCAGAAACT
Organism: Bacteroidaceae bacterium; assembly: GCA_017940605.1. GTDB lineage: Bacteria > Bacteroidota > Bacteroidia > Bacteroidales > Bacteroidaceae > UBA6382. The sequence continues at coordinate 45,452 of JAGAYF010000034.1, read as the reverse complement.
GATTCCGCGACGGCCAGAACAGACCATCACATGACAATCCAGCAGGCACTTGGCTTTGAGCCAAGTGCCTGCTACTTTTTTCAAATTTGCTACTTAGCTCCTTTCCTGCGGTTGCACTCGCGGCACAGCATTTGGCAGTTTTCTTCCACCGTCCTGCCACCATCGCGCCACGGCGTAATGTGGTCGCCCTCCATAAACTCAAAATCAAACTCCTTGTCGCACAGCGGGCAAATGTGGTTCTGCTTCTCCCACACGGCCAGCTTGACATCCTCGGGAAATGCCCGAAGGTCCAGGCTGTGTTCGTCGCCAGTCAGCACGTAGGGGATGATGCCCTGCGGCCGCTGTATCTCACTGTCGCGCATCAGCGCGGAAATGCGTTGTGCCAGCTCGACCGTGTTGAGCGTTTTGCCCCCATACCTGTCGTAGAGCCATGCCCAATCCAGTCCTTTCATGATTTTCTTGAACCGCTTCATGTCAAAATTGGTCTGCGCCCAGTTCAGCACCAGCTGGTAGTAGGTCCACAGGTTGTTTGCGTTGGGGTCGTGCTGATGCTTTGCCATGTAGCCCACAGCCGTCTGCCGGTGTCCCTCGCGCGTCTCATGGTCGGCCATCCACTCCAAGGCCCGTTTCAGCAAATCCTGCCTTATGGGCGTACCGTTCACCAAATCCTTGCCCAACCTATAAGCACCGCAGTTCGTCTTGGAGAAATGCCGCTTGGCATCGCTGACAAACGGACCGGCATAGACCGCATTGGCTATTTCCTGCTCGTTAAGCGGCTTGCCTGCAATGTTAATGGTCCTGAACCACTCCAGTTTCTCGCTCGGCTCGCCCTCACACACGTAGACTGTCAGCCTATAGTCCAGGATGCGCTGCTGAATGTCCTTGGGCTGATTGAAAAAATTTTTGAAGTCAATGGCAAACTGGCCCGCCACATACTCACACAGCGACAGCGTGCGCTGCTGCCCGTCCATCACCTCATAGGGGCATTCGGCATCGTCAGCCCGTCGCACCCAGTACATCACATTCAGCGGATAGTCGTTCAATACGGTGGTGATGACCGCCTGCTGCTCCCGCTCGTTGTAGATAAACTCGCGCTGGTAGGGCGGACGTATGTCCAACCGCCCATCATAGCCGCGCACTCCCTGCTCATCGTTGTTCACATAGCCCTTGGTTATCTCGCCAACGGTCACTTCTATCTGCTTAATCGTCATCATATTTTTTGGCAATTTGTTTGTTGCGGATGAATATGCGCTTATATTTCTTTTGCCCCTTGACGAGAGCTTGAGCAATTTGCGAAGCCATATTCCACAAACCGCATGATAATCCCTTTCCCTCACTTTCAGTACAGCCTACAATTTCAAAATGATTAGGATTGTATTTATCAAGAAACGTAATAGGGACGCCCATTATGCCTTCATAGTCAAACGGAATGTCTGCGGTCTTGGAAACTTCTATTGCATCATAATTATCGTATCGCGGATATTCTTCTGGCGAATACCTGCACACCAAATCCATTTCCTCATTGCGTTTTGAGATGTCAAGGTTGGTAAACCAGTTCACGCCAGAAACACGTATCATATTTTCTCTATGATCGCCCGCTGTAGCTATATCATCGTAAGGAGAGAAAAAGTGAGCGGCAGCTCCCTTAAAGCCATATCCAAGCCAAACCTTGTTCTCTTTGATTAATGGAAATACTTCTTTATAAGTAATTGCATTCTGATGCCCGATGATCAAGAACTTCTTCCCATATTCCATCAGTTGGCCTATGTACTCGCGGAACAATGAAAAGGGCGGGTTGGTTACCACGATGTCGGCCTCTTTCAGGAGTTCCACGCACTCGGGCGAGCGGAAGTCACCATTGCCCCGCAGGCACGACAGCACGTTCCTGTCGTTCTTGATCAGGTGCTCCACATCGGCCAGGTCCACAGCACCGTCGCCGTTCACGTCCGTTACCTCCGAAATCTCCACTTTGTAGGCCACTTTCTTCTGTTCGCCCGTTTCGTCCAGTGCAAACAACGACAGTTCCATGCCTTGCATGGGCGACCCGTCGTAGCAGGTGCAGATGAGCTTCTTCAACCCCAATTGGTTGAACCTAAGGGCAAAGTATTTAAAGAAATTGCTCTCATAAGGGTCGTCACAATTGCACAGGATGACCTTTCCGGCAAAGTGCCGCCAATAATGTTGCAACTCACGCTCAATGTCGGCAAGCTGCGTGTAGAATTCGTCCTTCTTGGCGGCCTTGGCCGCATTGAGGTTCTTGTTTGCCATACGCCATTGCATGTAAAGCGCGCATTGCTTATCTTCGGAGGCAGGCGGCAGGGCACAAATAAAGCACGGACGATTCCCATCCATGCTTCAAAGGCCCTGAGATTGCCTACCAGTCCAGATAAGTCACGCCCATGCTTAACGCACAGACATTTGCGACTTATTCTTTCGGACTGGAATCTTTAGAATTTCTCAGGTTCTTGAAGCAATTCCGAATAACAGCAAACGCTTGTCAATTATTTACCCACGATGTAAGTCGGCCACCGCACGAAGCGGAAACCGAAGCAAAATTAAACATTTTTCATCAAACGGAGCAAGGACAGGAAACATAAAAACTTTTCAGCCATCCAAAAGGGCCTATTTTAACGCCTTTTCTTAACTTTGTCCCGTCAACCATCTTTCAAAACCTATTCAGCATGAACATTTCCGCCAAAATGACATTCACGGCCCTGCTCCTGTGTGCGGGCATGGCCTGGGGACAGAACTCCAAGAAAGCCAACTATGACGAATCGAAAGTACCTTCATACACGCTGCCCGACGTGCTTCGGTGCAACGACGGCCGCACCGTGACCACGGCCCGCCAGTGGGAGCGGCAGCGACGGCCGGAAGTGCTGGACTTGCTCTCGCAGGAGGAGTACGGCATCACGCCCAGGCAGAAGATCAAGGTCAGCCACCAAGTGCTGTACGAGAACAAGCAGGCCCTCGGCGGCAAAGCCACCATGCAGCAGGTGCAGTTCACCTTCTCAGGCCAGGGAAAGAGCGTCCGCGCCCTGTTGCTCGTCTACTTTCCCAACCAGCGCAAGGGGCGCGTGCCCGTGTTCATCCACTACAACTTCCGCGGCAACCACAGCACGTGCATGGACGAGGACATCCTCATGTCCGACTGGTTCAAGTCATTGCCTCCCGACAACCCCACCCTGCCGCGCGGCAACCAAATGAGCCGATACAACTTTGACCGCATGATTGAGCGCGGCTATGCCACGGCCACCATGTGCTATCAGGACATATTTCCCGACCACGCCGAGGGAGGGCCGAAGAGCGTCACCGCGCTTTTCCACCCCAAGCACAACCAAGGCCCGCACCGCTGGCAGGCCATAGGGGCATGGGCGTGGGGATACAGCCGCATAGCCGACTGGGTGGAGCGGCAGCCGTGGGCCGACCGCAGGCAGCTCATTGTCATGGGGCACTCGCGGCTGGGCAAGACGGCCCTGTGGGCCGGCGCGCAGGACAAGCGGTTCAGCGTCGTCATCAGCAACAACTCGGGCTGCGGCGGCGCGGCCCTGTCGAAACGGGAGTTCGGCGAACGGGTGTATCAAATCAACAAAACCTTTCCCCACTGGTTCTGCCCCTCCTTTGCCCAGTACGGATGGAAGGAACAGACCCTGCCGTTTGACCAGCATGAACTGTTGGCCCTTGTTGCGCCGCGCCACCTCTATGTGGCCAGTGCCGAAAAGGACAACTGGGCCGACCAGCGAGGCGAGTTCCTGGCGGCCTACCATGCCAGCCCCGTGTGGAGGCTGTACGGCCTGGAGGGACTGCCCTCATCTGCCATGCCGGGACTGCACCAGCCCATCATGAACCACGTGGGTTACCACATTCGCGCCGGTATCCATGACGTAACCAACTATGACTGGGAACGGTACATGGACTTCTGCGACAAGGCCTTCGGCTGATAGGCCAGCGCGACAGGCAACCGCGTAACCTCAAAAGCACAAGGGGCAAGGTGTTCCTTGCCACCACCAACAATGCCGTGAAGGCGCACCTTGGCCCACGGTAGGACCGACTGTGACAAACCGTGCGCCGCATGCGGCATCTTTTACGCCTTGCCGGCGGATGTCTTGCGCCTTGCATGGATTTTTTCAGGCCGCATTGTCCTGCCTTTCCTGCCCCATTGTTGGTCCTTTGGGCCGCCGGCAGGCAGAATGTGTCCGACCCTGGCTTCCGACATCAGACAGGAATACTGCACTGCCCCATGGCCATACCGGCGGCACGGGACAAAAAAGAGGCTGCACCGATTGGTGCAGCCCCAAAATATAAACCCAAAATATATTATTAAGAGATGTTATTCACTGACGGGCATCACGACTGGGCTTCCTGGGCAGGCTCGTCGCCTTCCTCGGGTTCTTCAAAATCAGTGATACCATTGTTGACCAATATGTTGTACCAGGTAATGAGTTTCCTGATGTCGTTGGGGTATACTCGGTCACGGTCATAGTTGGGCAGGGCCTGTGCCATGAATTCCTCCAGTTGGCCCTTGCTTGCCTTCTTGGGCTCAATGTCCACGGGCTTGGCCTCGTGCGTGTCGCGGATGTTCCTGAGAACTGACAGCAATGACACGTTGTCATCGTCGGTATACATGGCCACGTCGTTGAGCGAGGTTATCTTGTCGCGCAACCCCACCGAGAAACGCTTCTTCTGCTCATCCAGTGTCTCTACGATCAATGTACTGCGTCCCTGGGAGACCAGGACGAACAAGCCTGGCTTACCCGAAATGGACAATACGGTTTTTTCCATACTCTTGCTTGATTTTTATTGTTTCAGATTTCGGGGGCAAAGGTAAGGATTTTTATTGGGAAAAACCGCTGCCAGGGCCACATTTTTCAATAATTTTGGCCATGACGGGGACATGGGCCGCCATGTCAGGGACGGGGTGTGGGGAAAACTGGGTGATATTCAGGAAAAGAAGATGCCGTCCACCTTGTTGAGCAACAGCTGCCGCTGCATGAGCAAGGAGGCACGCGTATCGTTGAGAATGATGAAATCGGCCCTCCTTTGTTTTTCCTCATCGGGCATTTGCAGAGCCATCAGCCTGCGTATCTGCTCGGTTGAGCGGCCGTCGCGCGCCGCTATGCGCTGCAACCTCGTGTCCATGTCGGTCACCATGCACACGGTATAGTCTACGAATCCGGCCAAGCCCGACTCGAACAGCAATGCACACTCAACGGCCACGACAGATGCCTGCTGACGGTTGCGCCAACCCACAAAGCGGCGCTCCACGGCGGGGTGAACAATGGCATTGACCTGTGCGGCCGATTCCTCACCCTGCGAAAGGTATTCCGACATGAGCGACCTGTTCAGCTGCCCGGCTCCGTCATAGACGGCAGCCCCGACCAATGCTTTCAGCTTGCGTTGGATTTCCTTATCGGTGGCCATGATGTTTTTTGCCTCGGCATCGGTGTAGAAGACAGGGATGCCTGCCTCCTCCAACATGTGGCAGAAATAACTCTTGCCCGTACCGATGCCTCCCGTGATGCCCAGGCTAATTTTCCTCGTTGACATCCTCGACCAGGTAATCGATGTTCTCGGGGTTGAGGCGCACGTGGGACACGCCTGCGGGGAGCGACTTCAACGAAAGGTGCAGCTTGCCTCCCTCGCTCTTGAGCACGTCGTCGTAGTTGACCACGACCACGAAGTCATCCTTGGTAATGCGCTTGTACATGCTCATGCCCACCTGGAATGTAATCTTGACGCGGGAGGGAAATGTGCGCAAGGCTTTCGTTGCAGGGAAGTTGACCCATTTTACAGGGACTTCCACAGTCTTTTCGGTGATTTGGTCCACATCGGCCGTCATCAGGACATTCTGGGGCTCAAACTTGGCCCCCAGGACCTCGACAAACGGGATGCGGCGCACGGTTCGCTTGTTTATTCCATCAATCAGTATATTCTGAGTGTATACGGCGGTCATCGTATCCAGCACTTCCTGCGTGGCATAGACGGTGACGGAGTCGGGTTTGAAGCGTACGGACGAAACACTGTAGAACTTCTCGGCCTCGAGCGTGGCATTGAAGACCACCGGCAGCGTGGCGTGCAACCCGTAGTTGTAGAAATACTCTACGGGAGCGGGATTGATGGCCGCAATCTTGGTGGAAGGCATCAGCCGAGGCAGCAACAGCTTGGATATGTCGGCCAGGCGCAGCTTAACATGGCCCGAATTTTGGTCATAGTTGCGAAAATCGACATTTACCATGGGCAGGCCGCCGCCGTAGCGGTAGCTCAAGAGCCTTCCGCCCTTGTCCTTAAGCGTTACGCGTATCTTCTGCGGCACATCGGTCGTTATGACGACGTTTTCGGGGACGTTCTTCAGCTGGAGGCGCAAGTCAAAGTCCCTTTCGTACTCCTCGCCCAACGCTACCATGTACCAAAACATCCCCGCAAGGGCCAGGCAGACCAGAAACACCATGGTATTGCTCGTCCACAAGCGTGAGAACAGCTTACCTACAAGATTTCTTACATCTGGCTTGGTCATTCCGGGGATGTTGTGAGGAATTCGTCTGCGATGAGCGCGTCAGCGCATCTGCTTGTCCAATCCGTTCTTGGCAAAGATGCAACTTTTGTCCACTCGGAGGTTCACACCCTTTGCCACTTCAATGGTTACGGTATTTTCGGCTGGATCAATCTTTTGGATAGTGCCCAAAATACCGCCCGAAGTTATGACTTCGTCGCCTACATTGAGTGAATTGCGGAACTTCTCAATTTCCTTCTGACGCTTACGCTGGGGACGAATCATAAAGAAATACATAATGGCAAAGATAGCGATAATCATTATCCAGAATGACATACCGCCGCCCGCTCCTGCGCCTGCACTTCCTGCAGAAGCCTGAAGCATAATGGTGAGTGTTGCTAACATAATCTTATTATTTTAGGGGTTATTCTCTTCTTCTATTTTGCAATGCGGCCTTCCTTTCGCATTTGGTCAATCACACTGTCAAGGATTCCGTTTACATAGCCCACGCTTTTGGGGTCGCCGTAATCCTTCAGCAAATTCAGGTATTCGTTGATGCTTACCTTGACATCGATTTTCGGGATCGTCATGATTTCGGCAATGGCTATGACCATAATGACAACGTCCATCAACGGCAGGCGCTTGAAATCCCAGTTGCGGGTGTTGCGGGCGATCATGTTTTCGTACTCCGTGCGGTTGAGCAACGCGTCCTCAAACAGTTGCAACGCATACTGGTGATCCTCATCCGTATCATAGGCCGGCATGATGCCTGTACCTTTTTCATTGTCTATGTTGCGCAGCGTCTTCATTACAAACGTATCCACGATGGGTTTGTCGTCGTTCCAATAGATGCTCCACTGCTCCAGAAAATCTTCCAGCTCCTCATTGTCCTGAATGCACTTCCTATACAGCGCCATCCACAGAGATCGGTCTTCCTCCATCGAGTTTTCTGCACTATTTATATAGGTTTGGTATTCCTCGGTGCCTATGATTTTCTTGTACAGGCTGCGTATTTCTTCCGCCACCTCGCTCCACTGGTGATTCTTGCGGTTCTCTGAAAATTTGCGCAGGTCCTCGTTTTCCTCCAATGCGGCCGCCAAACGATTATCTACGAATTTTGAACTGGGCAATTCCCGTCGTCCCAATGTGCGGGCCTGTTCACATGCCGTTTCATACACATCGCGGGCAAAATCAGTGACTTCCGGTATTATCAGCAACATATAGCAGTACAGCTTATAGGCATCCATCAAACTATTGTCCAATTCCTTCAATGCCTTTTGCAGTGATGCGCCTTCGTTTTGGTAGTAGGCATACATGAGCTGTACCACTTTCAAGCGAATGAGTCCTCTATTTATCATACTTATTACTTATCCTATCCTAATTTTCAAAGAACAGCCTTGCAAAGGTACAACATTATTTTTACATCGGCCGCCGATGCCGTTAAAAAACAGCGTTTCACAGGAAAAATCGCCCCAGGGCTTCCGCACTTACCTGCCCTGCACGGGGTTGAGTCAACGCCCTTCATCGCCCATTTGCCCCAGGTTGTCCACTGTTTCCCTTTCCGCCCGATTTCACGTCATTGTTCTCTATGGTCCTCGCCGCCTTCTTCACCTGCGTATTGAGCGAACCAATACGGTATTTCAGGCTGATGCCGACGCCGCTGAACATCTTAATTCGTGCATGCGTGCTGGTAGAATAGGTTTCGGTGCGCTTATTTTCCCTGTACGAGAAGTAAGGGGCAAATACATTTGCGGAACTGATCTGAACCGTCAGGCGATCATCCTTGAGAAAGGAGCGATTGACGCTGACATTGTGGAAATGCCATCCCGTCTGCCAACCTTGCAGGGACAGACTGCGGGTATTTCCGCCGCCGCCCACGTTCAGTTTGAGTTTCCAGGGCAGGTCTTGCTGCAATCCCAGCCAAAAACCTCCCTCAAAGCCACAATGGTGGTCACCCGTCCTGCGCACGCGCAAATCACCATACGAACCGTGGGCATTCAACGTAATTCGCGTCCCATTGACGATAGTCCAATTGACAAATTGCGACAGGTTGAGGATTTTGTTGTGCTGAAAATTGTTGTAGGTCGTATTCAGCACATTGTCAGCATCGACAAAAGAATAGTCGGTCAGCCCATTGTTGGAGAATCCATAGGCCAATGTGGTACTCAAGCCCAGTTTCGTCCCAAAGCTGCTGTATGCCAACTCCAGGTTATGGGCCTTCTCGCTCTTCAGCGCCGCATTGCCATACGATATGTTCTCCGGCGACAGCCTTTGCACGTAGGGAGACAGCATATTGATGTTGGGACGGCCCAGGCGCATGTTGTAACTCAGGCGCACCAGGCGCGTCGGGCTCAGATTGTACCCCACGCTGACGGAAGGTACCCAGTCCCCCATGTTGTTCTCAAAGGATTCCCGCTTTCCGTCGGGGTAGCTCACGTGGGTATGGTAGTATTCATATCGGTTTCCCAGCACAACCTTGAAGCTGTCCCTGCTGTATGCATATTCAGCATAGGCTGCACCGATGTATCCCTGGTGTTTGTAGCGCAGGCTGGCCTGTTCGTCCCTCTCAAATGGGTTCTCCGTGCCCGAAATCCGGTGCTTCTCTTCATTGTCGCTCTTGTTCAGGCGGTATATGAACTTCATGCCCGCACTCAGGTGGTGATACTTGCCCCACGGTGTGCTGTAGTCCCATTGTCCTGTGTGTTCAAAGGATTTGTTGTCAGGATCGCTGTACAAATCCGTCAGTGAGTAGGGCAACTGATAGAAGTTCTTGTAGTTCATCTCCTCCTTGTCGTGCCCGGTCTCGGCATTCAGGCGATAGGAGAACGTCAACGTGCGCTCGGGCTTGTCAAACGTGTGCTGATAGTCCACCGAACCACTCCATTCGCCGTAGGTGTGCCGGCTCATCTGGTCTGCTTCGTATCCATAGGTGCGGCTGCCGTCCGCGGCATACATATTATATAGGTTATGGTTGCGCTCCCTGCCGCCCCAGTGGAACATGTTCATCGATGCGCTCAGCAGATTCTTGTCGTCCAACTCGTAGCTGGCCTCCACGTTGGCATATTGGAAATGTCCCTTGGTCTTCTTCCGTTCTCCGTTCACGCTAAATAGGTGCTGCACGGGTTCACTGTATGTCTCGCGTGCGTTTTGGTACGAGAAACGCGGGGTCTCCACGCGCCCCATCCCTCCGTCAAACGAGAATGTCAGCTTCCCCATCTGCGCCATGGCATACAGGTTGGCATTCCTGCGTCGGTTGTCGGCATAGAGGTTAGGCGTCAGCGTATATCCCGAAGTCTTCACGTTGTCATTCGTAATGATGTTCAGCACGCCGCTCGTTCCCTCGGCATCATACTTTGCCCCTGGGTTGGTTATCACCTCCACTTTCTTCACTGCGCTGGCTGGGTAGTTCTTCAGCACCAATGAGGGGTTGCTGCTCATCATTTGGTTGGGCTTTCCATTGACATAGACCTTAAATCCACCCTTGCCGTTAATCTTTATGTTGTCATCTCCGTCCACGGTCACCATGGGCACTTTCCTTAGCATTTCCAACATCGTCTTGCTTTGGGCTTCCTGGTCATCAGCCACAGAGTACCCTATCTTATCCACCTCCGCCTTCACCAGGGGGCGCTGCGCCGTCACCGTCACTTCGCCAATGGCGTTGTCGCTCGCCTGCAACAGGACCGTTCCCACGTCCATGGTCCGCTGTTTCCCGTCAAGCGTTACGTTCAGCACCCGCGTCGTCTTCCCTATGCAGGATAACATCAGCCTGAAGTCCCCCACCTGCGCCGTTTTCACCTCGAAAGAACCATCCAACTCGCTCAGTCCCGTTACCTGCGGCATAGTTTCCTGCCCATGGAACAGCCTGACGGTGGCGTAGGGCTCGGGCTTTCCGCTGAGGGAATCCACTACCCTGCCCGAAATGTGATACAACGAGGTCGTTTCATCGGCCATTGCGCGCAATGCCAGCAACATAAACAGGGCCATCCAGCCCACTTTTCTCATCCACATGGTGTTTCTGTTTATTTTCACCGCGCAAAATTACGACAAACCCGTCAAACCACCGTTCATCCCAGCCGCATTTTAACAACATTTACTATTTCCATGGGGCGTTTTCGCTTTCTTTTCATCCTTCTTCGCTTTTGGGTGGCACAACGGGGACTGGGAATCCCACAAATTCATCTTCCAACGGACAAAATGACCCTTATTCAATGAAATGTGTGTAACTTTGCATGCGGATAGCCCCGAGTGCTGTCCGTCTTTTGAGGTAATAAAAGAAGCGTTTTGCTTTTCATCTGTGACTGAAAACCTGAGAAATTTTCATCATAACACAGAGACAGAAAGCATGATGGCTCGCGCTTTAGGCGTGGGCTGTGAATCATACATTCTGTGTTAGGGTTTTCTCAGGACCTTCAGTCATAATGTAGCATTTCAGCCCAACGCTTTTTTGATTTTTCACCATTCATTCATTGTTAAGAACCCCTGGGCTGAGGGTTGGGGAGGTTCAACTATATGAAAAGAATCCTATTCACCATTCTCATCGGGGCAGCCGCCAGTTGCCTTCAGGCACAGATTGGCTACCAGGTCGCCTTGCTCAACAAAGCCACGGCGAAGCGCGCGCCCATGTCACCGTCAGTGCGCAGGTCAGCATTACCAATGCGCAGAACGAGACCCTCTACAGCGGCACGCAGCAGGCTACGACCAACGACTTCGGCATCCTGTCGCTCACGGTGGGCGACGAAAACACGTTCCGCGACGTAGACTTCGGCAAACTGCCCTTCTTTATCTCCGTCAGCGTGGACGGTACGCTCATCAGTAAGAGCCAGATTCTCCATGTTCCCGTTGCCGAGGCGGCCAAGACGCTCGTCGGTGAACTGACAAAGGATAAGTTAGTGGGTACATGGAGTATGGATAGCTATGAACATAATTCTCCTTACCACATAGGGCAATTGACATTCAATAAAGACGGAACATGTGTACTCAAATATGATTATACGTCTAATGGAGAGTATCTTGGCTTTGATGAATACACAGGTACTTATCAAATACAGGGAAATATTGTTTTATGCAATACCACATGTACATACAGTCACGGTGGTAGTTATTATATAGGAAGTGCACAAAATCACATATTATTCCATAAGAACAACAAATTATATAGAGAAAAAATGGATATTTACACAAAAAAATAAAATAAGCCAATGAAACATTTTCTTTTCATCAGCATCTTCTGCACATGGGCGGCCATCGCGGCGGCCCAGGAGCGCAACAGCCTGATCGTGCAGTTCACATCGGGGGAAAGGATGGCATTTTCCGTCTCGGAAAAACCGCAGGTCACGTTTGACGGGCCTGTCATGCGCATCTCCACCCATCAATTTCAGTTGCAGAACGTCAGCAAGTACACCTTCGGCGACTCACTGAGCACCGGCATCAGCCCTGCGGCGCAGCCAGCCCCAGCCCGCATCCGCTATGCCGCCGACGGCCACACCATTCACGTCACCCCGGCCCAAAAGGGCCAGCCTGTCCGCATCTTCTCCACCGACGGCCGGGAGTTGTCGCCTGTCCTCCATGCCGACCACGCAGGGAGCTACACCATTGACCTGACACGCTGGAAGCAGCAAGTCCTGCTGTTGCAGGTAGGTCAGGAAACCATCAAGATAAGACGGCCATGAGACAACACATCCTTTGCATCCTGAGCTTGTGGGCACTCTCCTTCGCCGCCCTCTCGGCCCTGTCAGCACCCGAAACCGACACCCAGGTCCTCATCTTCTGCCATGGCGGCGAGGTAAACCTGCTCTATTCCTCACGACTGGACAGCATTGTCCTGTCACAATGGGATGCCGACAGCGTGTGGCACGCAACGCCCGTCGTACAGCGTTTCCACACCCCCGATACCGTCCTTACCGTCCCCATTGCCGACATTGACAGCGTGGCCATCGGCAGCCGTAACAAGATTGCGTTCCAGCCCGGGGTACAGCAAGTGGGCACGAGGGAAAAATCATGGATGCTGCGCTACGACAGCCTGTCCATCTACTACAAGGCCGACACCCCGCACGACATCCTGCCCACTGTCGGGCTCAAACTCTTTGCCCAAAGGGACACCACCCTCTTTCCCATTGGCCTGATGGCGCAGGTAACGGCCGTGGAGAGCCTGGCGGATGGAATCAAGGTCAGCCTGAAGGACGTGGAACTAAGAGATATCTTTTCCGAACTCTTCTATGCAGGCAAGGTGGAATGGCCCGTTGAGGACGCAGCCCGAAGCCGTGGCTTTGAGGAAGCCCCCATGGCCAACCGTTCATTCGACCTGAACCTTGAAGTGGGCCAATACGGGCGCGTCTACGGCAGCTATGAGCTGGACCTGGACGGAGACATCGTGGCCCACCCCTTGCAGGGATTCTATTCCTTTGAAGCCGACATGCGGCAAAAGGTTTCGGCGGGCGTCCGGCTGAGTACCGACAAAAAGGCCGTCGACTACAACCACGAATACCTGTTGCTGTCAGTGCCCCTGGGCGTCTATGCCCTGGTGTTTACGCCCGAGTTGGTCTTCAGCACCTTTTGCGACGTCTCGGCTGAGATGCAGGCCGAACTTTCCATGAGCCGCGAGTCCACATCGCACATCAGCTGGCGGCTGGAACGGGGAGAGCAGCCCCGGTGTACGGTCAGGAACTACCCGTTGACCGACGGCGACCTGACGACACAGGTCGGTGCCGTCCTCAATGGGGAAATCTTCTGCGGAGGCAAGGCCACGCTCGACTTCAACGTGCTGCGCAACCATGCAGGAATGAAACTGGCGCTGCGCTCAGGCCCTTGCTACTCCGGCAACCTGGGTGTGGGCTTCCTGAGGCAGGCCCATGACTACCAAGCCGAGGGCTATGCCCAGGCCAACCTGAGTTGCTGCATGAAGGTCGACGTGACGGCATCGGCCTACTACCGCAGCATCTTTGAAAAGGAGGCCCGCGAGCATGCGTTCTTCCAGTTGCAGAACAAGTTCTTTGAGCGTTCCCTCGACTTGTTCCCCCGATTTGCCCATACCCGCGCCGTGGCGGCCACCACGGAGCAGGAACAGGAGATTACCGTGGCCACCCAGGCCGACAACACCCAAGGCCGGCTGCTCAGCAGCGTAGAGACGGGGTTTGAACTCGTTGACAAGGACAACAAGGTCGTTGACAGCATCTTCGTAGGCCCTGTATCGGCCACGGAAAACACCGTTCAGGGGCTGCAAAGCGCCTTCAGCCTGCCGCAGGACGGGGTTAAGCTGGACGAACTGCGCGTACGACCCGTATTCCACTACGCCGGCTACACCGTTAGCCACGCCAGTGCCGGCGTACTGAAGGACATGTTCGTGCAACCCATGGTGGCCAGCCACACCAACGGCGTCGTGACGGCCCTGACGGGCATTCCCGTGCAGGGACAGGCCCAGAACGACAGCACCCTCTTCGTGGCCGGCCCATGGTTGCCCGTTGCCCCCGTCGATTCCGTATTCTCGGGCTACAAGCCAGGCGGCGGAACGGGCGGACAGGGCATTACGCCCGGCCAAGCCCTGACCACGGAGCAGAAGGACTGGCTGCTGGGCACATGGAGCGGCACGGAGATGGACCATGCCGTGGAATACACATTTGAAGCCGACGGCAAGGGACAACTCAAGCTGGACAACAATGCCACCGACTTCACCTATCAGACCGACCAACCCCAGTCAGGGCGCATCGTTCTCTACCTGGACGGGCAGAAGCAGGCCAAGGTGCTGTACATGGTGGAGATAAAGGCCGACCGCATGTCCTACCGGCTGACCAACCAAGACACTCTCATTACATTAACCAAAATAACCTATTAACTATTATGAATACTTCCTTACTTAAGACCGCCCTTTGGGCACTGATGAGCCTGCTGGCGGTTACGGCGCAGGCACAGATTGGCTACCAAGTCGCACTGCTCAACAAAGCCACGGGCGAAGCGCGCGCCCATGTCACCGTCAGTGCGCAGGTCAGCATTACCAATGCGCAGAACGAGACCCTCTACAGCGGAACGCAGCAGGCTACGACCAACGATTTCGGCATCCTGTCGCTCACGGTGGGCAATGAAAACACATTCCGCGACGTGGACTTCAGCAAACTGCCCTTCTTTATCTCCGTCAGCGTGGACGGTACGCTCATCGGCAAGAGCCAGATTCTCCATGTCCCCGTCGCCGAAGCGGCCAAGACGCTTGTCCCTACCGTTGACAAGGAGTTGCTGTGCAATACAGCGTGGAGAATATACACAGAAAAGGCTACTGAGGAATATTATGATATATATAGATTCAGCAGCAATAATACATTTACATCGGAGAGTTATTATAATTATGGTAGCGATGGTCGTCTTGTTCTATCTACATCTGTTAGCGGTCGATATGAAATAACAGGAAATACCATATATCTTTATTATAGTACAAGTAAACTGGACATAGCACGATTTATTAACAACAAACTCTATATGACAACTCCATATTGACAACTTTACCCAGCATAGTGGACCATTACGCAGGGTATTTTACATGAAGGAAAGAGATGCTCAAAAAAACTCGGGGACTTTTTTAAAAAACTCCCCGAGTTTTTTTAAATTACTCCCTCTAATTTTCAACTTACTCCTACATAGTACGACCATCACGGGAGAAGCGTGCGGAAAACGACCGACCTGATGCACAAAGGGCAAAAGTTGGGCAGCGAACCTCAGCCGTGGCACACGTTTTGCATGAACGGATAAGCAAAAAACAATATTATAAATATGAAAAAGAACATGCAAAAAGGTAACATTGGGGTAACGACAGACAATATATTCCCCGTCATAAAGAAATTTCTGTACAGCGATCACGAGATTTTCCTGCGTGAAATCGTATCGAACGCCGTAGATGCCACCCAAAAGCTGAAAGCCCTGGCCGCCAGCGGCGAAGCCAAGGGCGAACTGGGCGACCTGACCATACAGGTGCGGTTGGACAAGGACAAGGGAACGCTCACCATCAGCGACCGAGGCCTGGGCATGACGGCAGAAGAGGTGGACAAGTACATTAACCAAATTGCGTTCAGCGGGGCAACGGACTTCCTGGACAAATACAAGGACCAGGCCATCATAGGCCACTTTGGGCTGGGCTTCTACTCGGCCTTCATGGTCAGCAAGAAAGTGGAACTCGTCACCAAGAGCTACCAGGAAGGCAGCAAGGCCGTGAGATGGACCTGCGACGGCACGCCCGAGTTTGAAATGGGCGATGCCGACAAGGAAGAACGCGGCACGGATGTCATCCTGCACATAGACGATGACTGCAAGGAGTTCCTGGAGAAATACAAGGTCATGGAACTGCTGCGCAAGTACTGCCACTTCCTGCCCGTACCCATTGCCTGCGGCAAGAAGACGGAATGGAAGGACGGAAAAGAAGTGGAAACGGAGGAGGACAACGTCATCAACAACGTGAAGCCGCTCTGGACGAGCAAGCCCAGCGAACTGAAGGACGAGGACTACAAGAGTTTCTACAGGGAACTGTACCCGGGATTTGACGAACCCCTGTTCTGGATTCACCTGAACGTGGACTACCCGTTCAACCTGACAGGCGTGCTCTACTTTCCCAAGATAAAGAACCACCTGGACCTGCAGAAGAACAAGATTCAGCTGTACTGCAACCAGGTTTTCGTGACGGATCAGGTGGAAAACATCGTTCCTGACTTCCTGACACTGCTCCATGGCGTCATTGACTCGCCCGACATTCCCCTGAACGTGAGCCGAAGCTACCTGCAGAGCGACCAAAACGTCAAGAAGATCTCAAAATACATCACCAAGAAGGTGAGCGACCGGCTGGCCGCCATCTTCAAGGAGGACCGCAAGGGATATGAGGAGAAATGGGACGACCTGAAGCTGTTTATCAACTACGGACTGCTGAGCGAGGAGGACTTCTACGAGAAGGCCAAGGACTTTGCCCTCTTCAAGGACACCGAGGGGAAATACTTCACCTTTGAAGACTACCGGAACATCATCAAGACGAACCAGGAAGACAAGGACAAGGACATCGTGTACCTGTATGCCACCGACAAGGAGGAACAGTACAGCTACATAGAGGCTGCCAGGAACAAGGGATACAGCGTGCTGATGATGGACGGGCAGCTGGACAGCGCACTCATAGGACTGCTGGAGCAGAAATTTGAGAAAAGCCGCTTCGCACGCGTAGACGCCGACATCATAGACCGCCTCATTGCCAAGAACGACAGTCCCGTCAACACGCTGGACGAAGCTGACGGCCAGAACCTGTCGGACATATTTGCATCGCAGCTGCCCAAGGGCGGGAAACGCGAATTTCACGTGGAGACACAGGCCATGGGCGAACAGGGAGACGCAGTGACCATCATACAGAGCGAATACATGAGGCGCATGAAGGACCTGAGCAAGATACAGCAGGGAATGAGTTTCTACGGACAGATGCCTGACATGTTCACGGTGGTCCTGAACAGCGACCATCCGCTGATAAAGCAGATATTGGACGACAGCAAGGCACAGACATCGGAGGAAATGAAGCCTGTAGAGGCAGAACTGAAAGGACTGAAGGCCCGCCAGGCCGTGCTGCGCGACCAGCAGAACAAGAAAAAGGCGGAAGAAGTGACGCAGGAGGAAAAAGACGAGCTCACGAAGTGCGGGACGGACATTGCGGAGGAAGAAAAGAAGAAGACGGACATTCTCTCGGCCTACGCAGCCAAGAATCCCATCGTACATCAGCTCATTGACCTGGCATTGCTGCAAAATGGCTTGCTGAAAGGCGAAAACCTGATGAAGTTTATCAAGCGAAGCGTGGATTTGATAAAATAAGAGTACCGAGCAAACAACTATATTGCAGGCACTTAATGGGAGTTGCAAAAAAACTGGCAAAAAACTTGACAAAACATTTTGTCCGTATGGAAAAAAAGCAGTACCTTTGCACTCGAATTTAGAGATTATTTTTTTTCAAGGAGGCTCTGTAGCTCAACTGAATAGAGCATCTGACTACGGATCAGAAGGTTGTGGGTTTGAATCCCGCCAGAGTCACCAAGACAGGAAGGAGTGAATCGAGAAAAGATTCACTCCTTTGCTATTGTCGGAACAGGAAAAAGTTTTTGGCGACAAATCTTTTGTGAAAGTGCCTCCACATGAAAGAAACTTCTTAAATTTGCATATACTTTTCCCGCCAAGATGAAAAAGAAGCATACGAAGAAAAAAGAGAAAGGTGGTTTCTCTCTCATCAATATGTTTGGACTCAAGGAGATGAAAAAGAGCGAGACGCTGACATTTGTCATCGGATTGCTGCTGCTCTTCTGTGCCGTGTTCATGACATTGTCCTTTATCTCCTATTTTACGACAGGCAAACAGGACCAAAGCGTGCTGGAAAGCCTGAGATACCACTACCCCGAGGCCGAAAAAATGGTCATACACAACAGCATGGGGTCGCTGGGGGCCAGGACGGCCCACTACTTCATTGACGGATGCTTTGGCATTCCCGTCTTCTTCATTCCCATACTGCTCATACTGCTGGCACTGCGCATGATGCGCACCTACCGGTTTAACTTCTGGCGGAACTTCATCCACCTGGGCTTTCTCATGATATGGGCTTCCATTGCTCTGGAGTTCCTAAGGCTGCAAGGGGTGTTCGGCAACCTGTTCTTCCGCCCGGGAGGCGGACATGGGCAGTTCATATGCCACGAACTGACCTCCATGCTGGGGTCGATAGGCATGTTCATGGTGCTGGTGGTCACATTGATTCTGTACCTTATCTACCTGAGCCACCGCACGATTGTCATCATCAATAACTTGATGAAAGGAAAATACTTCGCGTTCATCAAGATTCCGAACTTCATCAAGCGACTGGCCCAAAACGAGGAGAACACGGAGGCCGTGGAGGAAGCGACAACGGATGAAAACGAAGACAAGGACGAACCGGCAGAGGTCATCCCCCCCTTCGTGGAAGAAAAGGAGGAAGAGGATGTGCCCGAACCCGCAGAAACGGTGGTCAATGAAGACAAGGACTTTGAGGTGACTACTGGAAATGCCAACGATGAGGCCGAGGGCCTGACCGTTGCCAATGAGAAATATGACCACACGCTGGACCTGGAACTGTATGAATTCCCTCCACTGAGCCTGCTGAAGAAGTTTGACAACCAAACGAACATAGACCAGCAGGAACAACAGGCGAACAAGAACAGGATTACCCAGATTTTGCACAACTTTGGCGTAGAGATTTCCAGCATCAAAGCCACCGTAGGACCGACAATCACCCTATATGAAATTACGCCAGCCGTGGGTGTGAAAATCAGCAGGATCAAAAACCTGGAAGACGACATTGCGCTCAGCCTAAGCGCCATCGGTATCAGAATCATAGCCCCCATACCGGGGAAAGGCACGATAGGTATTGAAGTTCCCAACAAGAAAGCACAAATCGTGTCGGCCGAAAGCATTTTCAACAGCAAGAAATTTGAAGTAAGCGACTACGACTTGCCCATAGCACTGGGCAAAACCATTACCAACGACATCTATATGGTTGACTTGGCCAAGATGCCGCACTTATTGGTGGCAGGTGCAACGGGTATGGGCAAGTCTGTGGGACTGAATATCATCATTACTTCCCTATTGTACAAGAAGCATCCGACGGAACTGAAGTTGGTGCTGATCGATCCGAAGAAAGTGGAGTTCAGTATGTACGCTCCGTTGGACAAATACTTCATTGCGCGGGTGGATGACGGCAGTGACGACATCATCATCACGGACGTGACCAAGGTCAAGAAGACACTGAACAGCCTGTGCAAGGAAATGGACGACCGCTACCTGCTGCTGAAAAAGGCCAAGGCACGCAACATCAAGGAATACAACGAGAAATTCAGCAACAGACACCTTAATCCTGAGAACGGACACCGCTACCTGCCGTACATCGTTGTCATCATTGATGAATTTGGCGACCTGATAATGACGGCAGGCAAGGAAGTGGAGCTTCCCATCGCCCGCATTGCACAATTGGCCCGTGCCGTCGGCATCCATATGGTGATTGCGACGCAAAGGCCGACTACCAACATCATTACGGGTACGATTAAGGCCAACTTCCCCGCCCGCATGGCTTTCCGAGTGCTGGCCATGATTGACTCACGCACCATATTGGACCGCCCAGGCGCGAACCAACTCATCGGACGCGGCGACATGCTGTTCCTTGCTAACGGTACGAACATAGAACGCGTGCAATGCGCCTACATTGACACCCCGGAAGTGGAAGCCATCAACGAATTTATTGCCGGCCAACGGCTTTGCCCCCAACCCTATCTGTTGCCCGAGGTGGCAGATGAGAGTTCGGGCGGCGGAAACGGCGACATGAGCAACGGAAACCTGGATTCCATGTTTGAAGAAGTGGCCCGTCTCATCGTAGCGGAGCAAAACGGTTCCACATCCCTGATTCAGCGCAAATTCTCCATCGGATTCAACCGCGCAGGCCGCTTGATGGACCAACTGGAGTGCGCCGGCATCGTAGGACCTACGAGAGGTAGCAAACCCCGCGAGGTTTATGTGAGAGATGAAATGCAACTGAACGAAATTCTGCAAAAATTAAAATAAACCATCATGAGACTTATTAGAATTACCTTGATTCTGACACTGCTGCTCCCCTATCATTCACTGTCAGCACAGAACAAAGCCAAAGACATACTGGACAAAACGGCCAAGATAGTGAGAAAAAGCGGCGACATGGAAGTCAATTTCACCGCAGCCTCCTTTATGGAACAAAAGGAAAAGGGCAATCTCAGCGGAACAATCTATTTAAAAGGAAAGAAATTCAACATCGTTTCCACCAACGTGCTTTGCTGGTATGACGGAAAGACGCTGTGGAGCATGAACAAGGCGACCAACGAAGTCAATGTCAGCACCCCGTCACAGCATGAGAAGGAAACCATGGATCCCTACCTTTTCCTGGATTTATACAAAAAGGGTTACACCTACGAAATGCAGGAAAGCACGCTTCGCGGCCGCGACTGCTACGAAATTACCCTGAAAGCCACCGACCCCAAGCAGGAAGTCAGGGAAATGATCGTCTCCATTGACAAGGCAACCCAACTTCCGCTGTGCGTCAGAATGCGTGAAGGAATCAAATATTGGGTCAGGATCAGCATCCTGAAGTGCAAGGTGAAGCAAAGCTACGATGACGACTTGTTTACCTTCAAAAGCGAGAACTATCCTAAGGCAACAGTCATTGACATACGATAAAAACAAGATAAGACATGGAACAAATAAAATGTTTAGTGCTGGGTTCCGGCCCTGCGGGGTACACGGCCGCCATCTACACGCAGAGGGCTGGGATTCCGACCGTCATTTGCGAAGGATTGCAGCCTGGCGGACAGCTAACGACAACCACCTTAGTTGAAAACTTCCCCGGATTTCCCGACGGCATCGACGCCAATGACCTCATGGAAAGGATGAGGAAGCAGGCCGAGAACTATGGTGCAAAAATTTGGAGCAAAATAGCCGTAAAGACCGACTTAAGCGCCGCTCCATACCATATAATCTTCGACGATGGGACGGAAGTGACCGCCGAAACGCTCATTATCGCCACCGGAGCTAATGCAAAATACCTCGGACTGCCCGATGAGACAAAATACAAGGGAATGGGCGTGAGCGCATGCGCCACATGCGACGGCTTTTTCTACAGAAAAAAGACAGTGGCCGTAGTTGGCGGCGGCGATACGGCGTGCGAGGAAGCCACCTACCTGGCATCGCTGGCCGAAAAAGTGTATATGATTGTCAGAAAGCCCTATCTGCGCGCCTCACAAATCATGCAGGACCGCGTTGTCAACCATCCCAAGATTGAAATCCTGTTTGAGACCAACACAACGGGGCTTTACGGCGAAAACGGCGTTGAAGGCGGACACTTGGTCTACCGTCAGGGGCAGGAAGATGAGAGAAAATACGACCTGCCGTTCGACGGATTTTTCCTAGCCATTGGACACAAGCCCAACAGTGACATTTTCAAGCCCTGGATCAAGACTGACGAGACAGGATACATCCTAACGGAGGGCAAGACGCCCCGAACCGGCATCCCCGGCGTATTTGCCGCCGGCGACGTGGCCGACCCCACGTACAGGCAGGCCGTAATAGCTGCCGCATCGGGCAGCATGGCCGGCATTGAGGTGGAAAAATTCCTATCCGACAAATAATCCTATCTAAAAAGTAAGCGGGTGAAGTTTCTTAGGAACTCACCCGCTTACTTTTTACCTTTCAAGCTTTTTTCTATCTTTTCTATTTCCGCCCGATACTTCTTGTCCACGCCCATCCGGCTTTCCACCAGGTTGCATGAGTGGAGAACCGTGGAATGGTCGCGGTGTATGCGCGCCCCTATCTGCGAAGAGGACAGCGGAGTGAACTTCTGCGACAGGTACATCGATATTTGGCGAGCCTGAACGATGTCCTGCTTACGGCAGGTTGAGATAATCGTATGCGGCTTTATGGAAAAATGCTTGCAAACGGTGTCAATTATCTGGTCTATCGTGATGGAAGCCAACTTGGTCGGTACTACACGCGAAATTACCTTCTCGGCCAACGCCAAATCTATGTCGGAACTGGTCACGATGGAGTCTGCAATAATGGAATTGATGATTCCCTCCAAGTTCCTGACGCTTCCCGTTACGTGCTGGGCTATGTAGTTGATGACGTTCTCAGGAAACTGCAAACCGTCGCGCTTTACCTTGAAACGCAGGATGTCCTTGCGCAGCTTGGCATCGGGTTGCTCCAGCTCGGCCAGGATGCCCCAGTTGAAACGGGTCAGCAAACGCTCCGTCATGCCCTCCAACAGGACGGGCGGGCGGTCGCTGGTAATTATCAGCTGGCGCTTGTTGCGGTGCAGGTTGTTGAAAATATTGAAGAAAGCCTCCTGCGTCTTGGTCTTGCCCGATATCTCCTGTATGTCATCAATGATGAGCGTATCAATGGACTGATAGAAGCCCATGAAGTCATTAAACTTGTTGCGCAGGACGGAGTCGGTGTACTGCATCTGCAACATGTGGGCCGAGACGTACAGCACGCGCTTCTTGGGGTTGTTCTCCTTGATGCGCACGCCGATGGCATTGGCCAAATGGGTCTTGCCAACGCCCGACGGACCGAATATAAAGAAAGGATTGAACGTATTTTTATAGGATTCCTCGGCTATGGACAGCGCGATGGTCAGGGGAAGCTTGTTGCTGTCGCCCTCAATGAAGTTCTCAAACCGGTTGTCGGGACTCAACTGCGAGTCCAGGTCCGACTCTACGTCGTTCAGGTTGGAGGAGAACACCTCGTTGCCACCCCTGCTCGTCCCCACGACGCTGGAACGCGGCGTTTCGGCCACCGTCACCACGTCCTGGCCCTCCTGGCTGTTCTGGAAATTATAGCCCAGCTCGATGTTGCCAAAATTCTTCTTGATGCTCTGGCGCAACAGGTTCAGGAAATTTCCCTCCACGCACTCTATGAAATACTCATTGGGGGCATACAATACCAGCACACCTTCGGAATAGGAATAGAACTTGATAGGGGCAAACCAACGCTCATAGGTCTGCTCGTCAAGGTTATTCCTGATGAAGCTGAGACAATTGTCCCACTTTTCCTTCGCTGATATCTTTTCCAAAACTTGGCAGGTTTTTTCTTATTGCAAAGTTCCCACTTTTTTCCCGAAAAAAAAAGTGGCACACACGCCGCCCACATGTCCCAAACACCAAAAATATTTATTATTAACCATTTCAAAAAAATAATTCCAAATAGCAGAAACCACAAATAAAACAGGCATTTCAATGCTTTTCGCTCCCAATGAATGTAAAAAACATGCAACAGGCGGCTGCACCCAATGATTGAAAATTCATTTAACTTGCTTAAAACAAAGAGCAAAGGAATTGAATAAAAAAACTTTTATTTAGCTCCTTATTTAGAATTAAATCAGCGAGTCAAACAAGCGGAACGCCTAACCATGCCCTAACTACATATCACTGTAAAAGAAATATTTACATACACAAAAGCCATCTTCTCCGGCAGAACGGAATGGGTAAAAGTGTTTCAAGTTGCATTTCATGAATGCGGCATAAGAAACCGACAAATGCGGTCTGAAAGATTCCCTGCAAGGCGCAAAGTCTTCACAAACAAGGCGTAAAAAATCGCTAAAAAGGGATAAAAAAACTTTTGGATGCCCCACAGGACATCCAAAGCATCACGCAGCGTGTCTTTCCACACGCAGGAACATTCTCTTACCTGGATATCGACGAAAAAAGGGAAATCGGTCAATCCCTGGACTTGCGGCCAAAGACCGACACATTGACATAGCGCTTGGGGTGCTCCTTCAGGTCCTGCAACAGGTTGTTGGCCGACTGCATCGTACCCGACAGGTTCATGTAGAGTTCCTTGTCATTGAGCATCAGCCCTAACGAGCCCTCCTTGGAATTGATTTTCGACTCAAGCGACGCGGTCAGCGCATTGACTTCCTGCAGGGTCTTGTTCACATTGCTGATGGTCGTTGCGTAATCCACTTCATTAAGTTTCTGTGTCAGCGACGCCGTGTTCTTACCCACCTCGTTGACTTGGGCCATCAGGGCGGGCAGGTCGTTTTTCATCAATCCGTTGAGCTGTGCAGTCGTGGTCTTCAGGTTGGCCGTGATGTCGGCTGTGTTGTGCAGCGTTTGCATCAGCGCCGGGTCGTTCATGATGAGATTGACCGCCGACAGTATGGAGTCCAACTTGGGCATGAGCGTTTCCACCTGGGGGGCCAGTTCGCCAAACCGCGCCATCAGTCCCTGTTCCGGACCGCCCGTAAAGGTATCGCCTGGTTTCAGGAACTGCGAGGCCTGCCCCAACACGACATTCATGGTCGTGCCGCCCAGGAGTGCCGACTTCAGCTCGGCATAGCTGCCTTGGGGAATGCGCAGGCGGTCATCCACCTCAATCATGACCTTGATACCCTGCGACTGGGCGAAATCGTAGTCAATGCTACGCACGATACCTACGGGAAATCCGTTGGAATAGACGGCATTGGAGACTTCAAGGCCCGTTACGTCGCTGAACTTGACGTAATAGACGTTATGCTTCTTGAAAAGGTTGATTCCCTTCAGGAAATTAATGCCAAAAAACAACAGTACTACGGCGCAGATGGCCGTCAAGGCTATTTTCACTTCTTTGGTCAGGAACTTTTTCATGATAAATGGGGTTTTTCTATTTTTTCTGCAATGCATCGCGTGCTTCCTGTATGCTGATGCGCTTTCCGTCCTTGAAGGCGATCACAAAGCAGTCGGGAAACTTATTTACGATGGTTTTCTTGAGGGCTACTATCTCTTGGTAATCCGACGTTGCCCCGTAGGTATATTTATAGGTATTGTTTTCCTTGTAGCAGTCCACATTCTTCAGCCCCTTGAACTGGGAACAGTCCTGGCGCATCATGCGCTGGGAGATGTAGAACTGTATCTTGAATACGGGCAGGCCACCGACAGCCTGCTTCTCCTGCTGCGGTGCTTCCGACGGAGCGGCAACGGGTTCAGCCAGCGGAACGGCCTGGGCCGATGGCGCAACGACTTCTTCCGAAGGCTTCATGTCGTGCTGCATGAGCGGGACAATGGGCTGTGCCGTCGGTGCGCGGGATGCCGTGTCCAGCTTGATTTCGGGTGCGGCGCTTTCATCGGGCTGCTGCACTGGGGGAGGTGTCGCCTCGGCCTTGGGCGTCGTGCTCGCTGCCGTGGCTTGCGCCCTGTTACGGCTGTAGGCGGATTTATAGTCAAGGAATCCCTGGTAGATACTCTTGGCCAACTCGTCCGTTCCACGGGAGGAGTTGAGGTATTGCTCTTCCTGCGGATTGGAAATAAAGCCCAGTTCCGTCAATACGCTGGGCATCGACGTTTCACGCAGGACCAGGAATCCTGCTTGCTTGACACCCTTGTCCAAGCGCCCTGCTATCTTGACATACTGCTTCTGAATGGAACGGGCCAGTTCGGCACTTTGGCGCATGAACTGGTCCTGCATAAATTCAAATATGATGTAGCTTTCCGAAGACTTGGGATTGAAACCCGCATAACGCTTGGCATAGTCGTTTTCGTAGAGAATCACGGAGTTTTCACGTTTGGCCACCTCAAGGTTCTCGCTTGAGCGCGCCATACCAAGGGAGTACGTCTCCGCTCCATGTATGCTGCTGCCCTTTCGCTCCAGGGAATTGGTGTGGATGGAGATGAACAAGTCGGCCTTGGTGCGGTTGGCAATGGCAGCACGCTCGTGCAAGTCCACAAAGACATCGGTCTTGCGCGTATATATCAATTTGACGTCGGGACAGTTCTTCCTGACGAGTTCACCCACCTTGAGCGCAACGTTAAGATTGATGTTCTTCTCCTTTGAGTATATCCCTATAGCCCCTGCGTCGCGTCCGCCGTGGCCAGGGTCGAGGACCAGGGTAAATGACTGGGCACAGACATGCAATTGTCCAGCCAACAGCGTCATTAACAGGAACGTGAGAGAAAAACGGCGCAATCTCATTTCTGAATGTTTTTGCAAAAGTAACACTTTCTTCCAAAAGAAACGCCCTCTTCGGACAAGAGAGAGCGTTTTTTAGGGCTTATTATCATTTGTATTGAGGGCGGATTTCCTTGTACTTGACCACAGAGCCCGGGCTGTTGAATATGACTTCCTTGAACTGCTTGGCATCATACGGAACGGCATCCTTGGTCAGTTCCGGCACATTGAAACTCTTGTACAGGCGCACATTGAACGTTGCGTCCTTTTGCGGAATCATAAACGCCTTGTGCGCTTGCCCGTTTTTATCAAAATAGGTGATATAGGTGCGGGTGAAAGAGCCATCGTCGCGCCGCGAGCTGAATGCAATCCAGCGCCCGTTGCTGCTCCACGAGTGGTAGGAATCTACGTCTGCGCTGTTGGCAGCTTTGAGCGGATAGACTTCCTGAGTTTGCAGGTTCTTCACGTACAGATCTGAAGACTTGTGCCAAATGTGGAACTGCCCGAATTCTCCCAACGTGAACAACAGGTATTTTCCATCGGGGCTGACGCGCGGAACAGAGGCACTCATTCCCCGGGAGGCACAATCCAGCTCCAATTGAGGCTCACCGAAGGTACAGGTCGCCTCGTCAAATGCCATACTCATGAGATTGTACTTCATTCGCTTGTAGTTGAGGATGGTTTTCTGCTGGCGGACGGAATCATTGTCCTCAGCGGTGATGAACGTCTTGGCAGAACAGTAATAGATCTTGTCGCCCGCAGGATTCCAGCAGGGAAAGGTCTCCATGTCATCGGTGGTCTTGATGATATTGCTGATTTCCTTGGTATCCGCATTGTAGAACAGCAAATCAGATCCGTAATCCAGCACCTCTATCTTCTGCGGGTCGCACAAATGGAAGACCTGGCCCGTCTTATTGGTGGAGAATACCAGCCAATTCTTGGTAGGATGCCAAGATGGATAGACCGCCGCCCCCAAAATACTGTCTGCCTTGGTGATAACCTTTTCTATCTTGCCATTTTGCGCCACAATCGTCCCCCCATGCATGGCGCGCACATGGAAAAGCATGCGCTGCGTGCTGTAATTCTGGTAATTGTGGCAATTTATGCAATGGCTGTGCTTCTCATCAAACTTGCGCGGGTTCTCATAGATGGTCTTCACGTCAAAATTGGTCAGATTGCGCTGATAAAGCCCCAACTGGCGGTATAATTCATAGCCAGGCTCAATCAAACGGTAGGACAGATAGTCGTCTATCGGCTCTTCGGCCACCTGTATGGTCGTATATGGGTGTTCAAACCACTTTCCGTCCCTTTTTACATAGAGATGCAAGGCTATTTCCTTGCCTACGTTCTTTTTCAGAAGTGCTTTCCATGCCTTCAGCCCAAACTGGAGGTTTCCGTCATTGCCGCTGCCAGCCGTAACACGCGTTCCGTCCGCTCCGACATACTCTGCCGCAAATTCATCGCCTTTTTCGCGCATCAAAAAGTTGAGCGGAGCAATGTTGGGAGGCACTACGATGGATGTGTAGTCGGGAAAAATCTTCATTTTCTCCTGTATTGCCTGCGCATTCTGGGGTACATCATGTTTCTGACATGCTGCGACAAGCATGAGAACTGCCAATATGGTTAAATATCCTGTCTTCTTCATCTTTACGGTCTGTTTAGTTTACGCCATCTCCTTTTTTCGCGTCTTCGCTATTGATATAATTGTCGTCGGGGACTTGCTGATAGAAATAATACATGGAATACAGCCCGGTAAACTGGTCACGGAGCTTCTTTCCTTTCTCCTTCGAAGACAATTCCTCATATTTGTGGGCCTCGTTAAGCATGCTCTTCGTCTGCGACACCGTCAGCGGGTCAAATTGCTTCAGGTTCATGTTGGGATTCTTCAGTTCGTTGAGCAAAAGTCCCTCCTCTATGTTCTTCGCCAGCTTTTCCTGCCTGGCAAGCGACAGCGCACGGGGAACAACCCCCTTGATGTCCTTGGAATACAGGCAGGCCATGATGCTGTTTATGAGCTGTCGGCGCGAATGGCCCGACGGGAGCGACACATAGTACCCCATGAAGACCGGCGGCCTGAAACCTTGCTCAAATGTAGGCACGGTCGTAATGACATCCAATACCTTGCTGAGCGTGGGGTCGTTGGCCGCCAATTCCCTGTCATACAGCATAGGCATGTATTTCTCCACAAACTTGTTTTCAAAAGGCATCTTGCCGATAATCACCAAATACTTCTCCGCCAGCCGCATCTCGCCATTCAGAATCGCAGCCAGCGCCATTTCCTTCAACCGGTACACCATGAGTCCACTCGAGACAACATGTTCCATGTTGGCATGATAGGACGTATTGACCAACCCGCCATAGAAACTGCAATCGGCCTCGTACAAATCTGCCCCCAACTGGTAGTCGTCGGTGCGTGTCTTGAGGAAAATCTTCGGGAATTGGTAGAAAATGTCAAACAGTTTGGTTTCCAACTGGTCCGTCTGCTCCAACGCGATCGCATAATAGGCCGCAACGGGACGCGTGGGCATCTTGCACGACTGAGCCGCGTCAATCATGTCGGCCCACCGCTCCTGCTGCATCAGCCGCTGCATGCGCGTCGTCACGATGGTGTCCTGATGGAACACAGACGCGTCAATCCACAGAGCCACAAAGAGCATGACCGTCGCCGTCCAGCCCATCCACTGTGCCAGCGGCTTCTCATCCTTCCTATATGCAATCATCGGCTGCAAATGGCGCTTGGAAACCAACCGCACGACCATTGCGGCGGCGGCGGCCAACAGCAAGGCCAGCAGGGGCACATAGAAGACAAAGCAGGAGTCAAAATGGAAATAAATGTTCAGGCGCAGGTGAACCAGATAGCCCAGCCAGCCCCACACAGGCAGCGTGGGGAGGATGCGCCACCACCCTTTCAGGCCAAAGATATAGCCGACCAGCCATACAAAGGCTGTCAGCATCAACGCCATGACCAGTCCGCCCAGGACGGGGAAGCGACAGGCCACCAGCAACAGCTTGCCTGCCAGCGCCGCAGGGCCGTACCACAAGTCTATGACATCCTGCATCAGGACCTTGTCAAACGCGAAATAGTTCCATTGCTCACATAGATAGAACACATCGCCGTATACGAGCCAGCAAAAGGCCCACAGGGTCAGCAGGAGGCACACATTCTGCGGCAGCGGCGGCAATTTCAGCCCACGCCTGGCTTTTGCCACGGGCTTGCGCGAGGGTGCGGCCGTCTTCTTGTATTTTACGTTTTTCTTGGAAGCCATAACTTATTCATTATTTTATCGCAAATTTAGGTATTTATTTTCAAAATGGGCGGCATTGGCGGCAAAATCGTCCGAAAAAGGCCGAAAAAAGCCTCCCATCCTTCAGAAACCTCGCTTTTCGCTTTTCGGCATTCCCTTTTTTCCGTATTTTTGCAACCAGCATATGAAAATCCTCCTGTTAGGCGACTACAGCAACGTCCACTGGACCTTGGGCCAGGGCCTGAGGGCCTTGGGGCATGACGTGTGCGTGGCATCCGACGGCGACAACTGGAAAAACTATCCGCGCGACATTGATTTGAAGCGACCGTCCATGGGCAGACTGAGCTCCCTGCGGTACTACATCGGCCTGTGGCGTCAGTTCCGCCGCTTCCGCGGCTACGATGTCGTCCAACTCATCAATCCCGTATTCCTACCCCTCAAAGCGCAGCGCATCAAGCCCTTCTATCAATTCCTGCGCAGGCACAACAAGAAGGTGTACCTGGGAGCGTTCGGCATGGACCACTATTGGGTACGGACCTGCCTGGACGGCACGACGTTCCGCTACTCCGACTTCAACTTGGGCAGCCAAATCCGCCACAGTCAGGAGAATGACACATGGATAGCCAACTGGCTCAACGGCCCGAAGGGCCGGCTCAACTGCCGGGTGGCCCAGGACTGCGACGGCATCGTGTCGGGGCTGTACGAATACCACATGTGCTACATGCCCCACTACCCCGAAAAGACACAGTTCATCCCATTTCCCATCGACATCAGGCAGCGGCAGCCCAGGGTCAGGCAGAGCGACGGCAGCGTGCACTTCTTCATCGGCATACAACGCCAGCGCAATGCCTACAAGGGCACTGACATCATGCTTAGAGCCCTGGAGCGACTGCAGTCAAGCTACCCCACCCGCGTCGTCACAGAAAAAGCCGAGTCCGTCCCCTTTGAGCAATACTGCCGCATGATGGACGACAGCCACGTGCTGCTCGACCAGTTGTACAGCTACACGCCCGCCATGAACGCCCTCATGGCCATGGCGCAGGGCCTGGTCGTGGTGGGCGGCGGCGAGCCTGAGGCCTACGACCTGCTGGGCGACACCGACCTGCGCCCCGTGGTCAACGTCCTGCCCCATGAAGACAGCGTGTATGACGCATTGGAACAACTGGTGCTCCATCCGGAACGGATAGAGGACCTGTCCCGGAAAAGCATTCAGTACATAGAAAAATTTCACGATCACATCAAGGTTGCCCAAGAGTACCTTGATTTTTGGAACAAGGCCTGAAAAAACCCTTGCCATGGATGAGAATCTGCAAATAAGGCGAAAAATGCATTTTTTACGCCTTGTTCACAGAGCATTTACGCCTTGTCGAAAATTTTTCGGGCCGCATACGCCCGCCTTTTGCGCCTTGCAGTCACAGCATGCGTGCGACAAGGAAATTTCATCAGCCTTGCCATGCCCCCATTGCAGGGGAATGAATTACTAAAACTATTGTCAATTAAATTCTTACGTGCACGGCATCACAACCGCCATGCCCCACGCCCGCCAAGGGCGGTATAACAATACAGCAAGCGGCCCAGCAACCGCATACCCGGCGAAACGGAATCCGTTTCCACATGCTGCAAAATTCTGCATGCCCCCTTCCGGTCTCCCTCGCGCCTGACTGTACCGGCCATGATACACTGCCTCTTCACCAGCGCCGCCAGCGATTTTCTCCTGTATGTCTCAGGCCCTGCCAAGATGTCATCCCTGACGGCCTGAAAGGCCTTCAGCATGTCCTCGACATGGGCAGAATAGGCATTGCCCGTAATGCTGTCCTTATGGGCATGAATCGTATGGTAAATCTTGTTTTCCATAAATTTAACCACAGGGCTTCCCAAGAGCAGCCGCACCCCCAGTTCCCAGTCGTTCCAATAGAACAGGCTCTCATTCCAACCGCCGCATTTTCTGAGGTAGTCGGTCCTGATGACCATGGACTGCGTGGACAGGAATGCCGTAGAAATCTGGTGGGAAGGCATGTGGGAAAATCCGTAATCGCGGACATGCGTCCGTCCGTCCTCAAACAGGATGCTGGTCCTGCACACCAGAAGATCACATGCGGCATCCGCCATGCAATCGGCGGCATCCGCCAGGAAATGGGGCGACATTTCATCGTCGCTGTCAAAGAAATAGACATAATCGGTCGTCACCCTTTGCAAACCGGCGTTGCGGGCAGCCGCCGCACCAGGCTTGTCACATCTGATCAGCTGGGCCGATACTTGCGGATGCCGCTTCAGGAAATTCTCAGCAACCACACAGGAATCATCGCTTGAACAATTGTCAACAAGAATCAATGAATCAACAGGATATTCTTGTCTTACAATTGTACTAAGCGTGCGTTCCAGGTATTCTGAACGGTTGTAAAAAGGGATGACTACGCTGATTTTCATTTGCCGCGCACATAGAAAATACCACGCCACATCTGCTTCAGCAATGCATAGGGATTATGGCCGTTGGCATGGAACAGGGCAAATTTCAGGCATCGCAACATAGCTCCCCACGTGCCGTGCATCATGTACAGCACTGCCCCCTTGGAACGCTGCAAGCGCGGATCTTCGTAAAACGCCTCTCCCGTCGTATGGGGATTGGTCATGGCGATGGGAAACGGGAAATACTTGATCTTATGCCCTTTCTGGTAGGCCTGCCACAGGAAGACCTCCTCCTCGCCTGCCCCAAGGAACGGCGCACCCAGGCCAAAGCGCTCATCAAAATACAAGGGCAAGACACTTCGGCGCATCGTAATCTCGCACGAACTGAACCAAAAGCCCTTTGGCATGGATTGGTACAAGTGGGAACGGTAGGGGTAATCCTTGATGGAAGCACCGCTATAGTCAATCAGTTGGAAACAGGCAAAGTCTATGGAAGCATGGTCCACGTAGGCCTTGCGCACCCACTCCAGGCGCTTGGGCAGGTATTTCAAATCATCGTCGGCAATCAGCAACACGTCGCCCTGCGCATTTCGCAAGGCGTGGTTGCGGTTGGCCGAAAGGCCCTCTCCCTTCACAGGGAGCACCCTTACATCATCTCTCTCTGCCAATTCATGGGGTACGGCATCCAGCCATTTTTGCTCCGTGTATTGAAAAGAGACCATCCACGAAACCCCTTCTTCTGGCGGCAGCAACAACGAAGGTACTTTCAGGATGCCTTCGTTGAGCGTACAAATCAGGATTTCTAATGATAACATATATAATAAAGTTAGGTTGCGTCATTATCTTCGGTTCAGGAGGAAGATTCCCTGCATCAGGGACTTCAACACGGAAAAGAAATTCCGCTTTCCCTTGCGGGCCATGTAGTATGCAAAGTGACAGGCCGACACAGGGGCTTTGGCCTTGTAGACGTAGGCCAGCAATCCGCCCAATGCCTGTTGGACATGAGAATCCATCAACAACAGCAAGGGCTTGTATATGGCAGAAGTCTTGATGATGGGCGACGGGAAATACTTTATCTTGAGCCCCGCACGCAATGCGTCTTCCAACCACACCTGCTGTTCATAGCAGAGGAAACGGCCCGAGCCCAGGCCGAACCTTGTGTCGTATTTCAGGATGCCTTGCACCTTTTCGCGCCGACATACCATCTCATAGGCCAGGACTGGGAATCTGTCGCGGAAACTTGTGACCTCCTTCGCTTCCCTTGGGTAGTCGCGCAAAGGCGCTCCCGCGTATGTCTGTGCCTGAAAGAGGGCAATGTCCATGTCGGGGTTTTCCTCGAAAGTCTTTCTTATCACATCGATGGCCTCAGGTATCAGCACGGTGTCGTCATCTATGAAGTAGACCAAGTCGTTCTGGGCTAATTCCAGCGCACGATTCCTGCTCTTGGAAAGTCCCTTACCCTTGTTCTTGTCAATCACCACATCGGCATAGGTTTCCAGCGGCGGCGGAATCAATGAAAGGAACTTGTCATCCGAATACTGGTAGGATACGACATAATGCACCCCTTCGGCCTCCTCCAGCAGGAGGTCCTTGATGCGTACTATGCGCTGATTGGTGGCACTGATGAGAATATCGATGGTCAACATGAGAACTGATTGATTTTATCAATAACAAACAACACGTCTTCCTGCGTCATACAAGGATGGAGCGGCAGGCTCAATTCCGTGCGGCACATCCTCTGTGCGACAGGGAACTCTGCTTGATCCCAAGCCGCAAAGGACCGTTGCCTATGGGGCGGAATGGGATAATGGATGAGCGTTTCTATTCCATTTTGGGCCAGCCATGACTGCAAAGCGTCACGCCGCTCGCTGAAAACAGGAAAGATGTGGTACACACAGCCTGCATCATATTTTCCGCCATGGGGCAATTTGACTTCAGGGTGCTGGATGCCGTTCAGGTACAGCCGGGCCAAGTTTCTTCTGTACGCATTGTCTTTGTCCAACCGCGTCAGCTTGACGGAAAGCACACTGGCCTGTATTTCATCCATACGCGAATTAACCCCCAGCGTATCATGGACGTATTTCCTTGTTTGTCCGTAGTTGGCAACCTGACGGCACAGCATGGCAAGGTCCTTAT
Organism: Bacteroidaceae bacterium; assembly: GCA_017940605.1. Lineage (GTDB taxonomy): Bacteria > Bacteroidota > Bacteroidia > Bacteroidales > Bacteroidaceae > UBA6382. Next base: position 11,720 of record JAGAYF010000034.1, on the reverse strand, counting down.
CCTGCGTAAGAATTGCGCCGCCGTCTCCCAGGCAGCCCAAATTCTTTCCCGGATAAAAGCTAAAGGCCGCTGCATCGGCCAAAGAACCAGCACGCCGCCCACTTGCGTCCGTTGCGCCGTGAGCCTGGGCGGCATCTTCAATGACTTTCAGATGATGTCTTTGCGCAATCTCCCTAATGGCATCCATTGGGACAACTTTTCCGTACAGATGGACCGCCATGATGGCCCGTGTCTTGTCGGTAATGCTTTTTTCCACCTGCGCAGGGTCCAACAGCCCATCGTCTTCCGATACATCGCAGAAAACAGGGCGCAATCCTGCATGTACAATGCCCTCTGCCGACGCAATAAAGGTATGGGCCGGCACTATGACCTCATCGTCAGCCGCCCAATCATGCTGTAACTTCATTGACATCAGGATAATCTTCAGCGCATCCAGGCCGTTTCCCACTCCCACACAGTCCGACACGCCGCAGTATTGCGCAAACTGGCTTTCAAAACGGGCCGTTTCCTCTCCCAACAAGTACCAACCCGAATCTATCACGTTCTTTACCGCCTGAGACAGGTGCGGCTCAAACGATTGCGTTATTTTTAGCAGGGGAAGGTACGGAATTTTCATCTTACAGTTGTATTACATATTGGTCATAGCAGACGGAACGGCCGCCAAAGCCTTCTTTTTGGAACAGCAATCCATGATTCAGCACATCCCCCCCCTGTTCTGTCGAGATTCCGAAATCCAGATACACGTATTCCTTGCGATATTGCTCCACGATTTGGGAGAACAACAGGTCCAAAGCCCCCAATGCACGCCCTTCCTCATTGGCCGAAATGTATTGTACGTGCACAGTTTGCTTGGTCAGATACAATACACAGCCCGCCACTATGTGTCCATGGCCCGTCACCGTCTGCAACACGATTTTTTTGGGAAAATAAGATTTAAGATAAAGTATTTCATCCAGGGAATGTACCGGCTGAACAGAATGACACCTTTGCAGCACATTGGTCAGTATTTGCCAAAAAGACTGCCAGTTTTCCGGCGATTCCGTCCTGTCTACCTGCAAACCTGCGTCCAATGCTTTCCGAACATGCCGTTTCCGCAATTGGGAAAAGGGCAAAGAATCCGCCAACAGGATGGCAGAAGAAAGTCCCCGCGCCTTTAGCTGCGCATTATTTTGGAAGAGGATGTACAAATCATCCTGCGCTGGATAGCTACTATATATATATGGAATTGTTTTGTAGAGCAACCGAACCGCTTTCAGTTCTTTTGAATAGTATTCGACCGCCTCTTTATACATGAATTCCACTGTTTCAAAATGCGTCTCCGCCCTCCAGAGCAAACCTCCGTAGGTCAGTCCGCCATGCGACCTGATTTCATCCTGATGCAGGCTGGCCGGCAGCAGTCCCACCCATTTTCCCTTGTGGGAAAACATCAAGGAGCAGTCTGTCAGCCTGTTCTTGTGGTAATCCATGTAGTCACGGTGAAACAAGAACGTTCCGTTGCAGGATTCCCCCACAAGACGATTCCAATCATCAGCCCATTTTTCGCTGTATCGCTCTACCTGCATCTTCTTTCTTCCAAATATTGCTGATAATCGTTCACATAGTACTCCTCACTGTAGGACTGGTCGGCACACACCATGCAAACCGTCCCTGACTGGAAGTTCTTCAGTTCGCACCACACCCCTGCAGGAATCAAGATTCCCCGGCTGGGGGTATCCAGATGGTAGGTTTTGTGATACCTACCGTCATCAATTATGATATCAAATGCCCCATGAAGCGGAAATATCACTTCCGCACATTTCCAATTGGCGTGCTGACCACGCGTTGCACCGGTAGGCACGTCATAAATCCAGAAGACCCTCTTGATGGGGAAAGGAATTTCCTTTTCCGACTCCGCAAAGCACAGCGACCCCCTGCTTTCACTCACCTCGGTCAGCGTAATCAGTTTGCATTGCGGCTCACCTGCCTGCGTCTTCATCGTCACTTTTTTTATTTTTACCTTCTGGCTATTGCATCTATCTCGTCCATCATCATTTGGGCCAACGATTCGGCACGCTCTTCCGTTCCCGCTTCCGAATACACGCGAATGATGGGCTCTGTATTGCTCTTGCGCAGATGCACCCAACCGTCAGGAAAATCCAATTTCACACCATCAATATTGGTAACTTGGTCTTCCTTGTGATTATCCTCCACTTGCCGGAGAATCTTCTCGACATCTATCTCAGGAGTCAGGTCTATCCTGTTTTTTGTAATCACATAGGACGGATAAGTCCTGCGCAATTCGCTGGTCTTCATGTTCCTTTTGGCCAGATAGGTCAATATCAGGGCGATTCCCACCAGCGCATCCCGTCCGTAATGCGCTTTGGGGTAGATGACGCCGCCGTTTCCTTCGCCGCCTATCACGGCATGGGTTTCCTTCATCTTGGCCACGACATTGACTTCGCCCACTGCTGCCGGATAGTATTGGCATCCGTATTGTGAAGCCACGTCCCTCAAGGCCCGTGTGGAACTCAGGTTGCTGACAGTCGCACCCTTCTCATGCTGCAGGATGTAGTCTGCCACCGTGACCAAGGTGTATTCCTCACCGTACATCGTGCCATCCTCACAGAACAATGCCAAACGGTCCACATCGGGGTCTACCACAAAGCCTATATCATATTTTCCGCTTTCCATGACGGCCTTCAGTGCACCCAGGTTTTTCTCCAAGGGCTCTGGATTGTGCTGGAAATCTCCGGTAGGGTCTGTGTAAAGTCCCTCTACAACCTCAACCCCCAACTGATGCAACAAGTCAGGCAGTATGATACCGCCCACCGAATTGACCGTATCAATGGCTACCTTGAAATGGGCGTTCCTGATGGCATCCACATCCACCAGTTCCAACGACTTGACCAGTTCAATATGCTTTTGTTGGTAAGAGTTGTCCTCCGTATATTTCCCCATATGGTCTACATCGGCATACTCAAAGTTTCCTTCCTCGGCCAGACGGACCACTTCAGCAGCCTCCTCTGCATTCAGGAATTCCCCTTTTTCATTCAGCAATTTCAGCGCATTCCACTGTCGGGGGTTGTGACTGGCCGTCAATATCAGTCCGCCGCAGCTGTTCGACATCGTAACTGCCAATTCTGTCGTAGGCGTGGAGGCCAAGCCGATATTAAGGACATCATATCCCAATCCCATCAACGTTCCACACACGACATGCGACACCATTTCACCCGATATGCGGGCATCGCGCCCCACTACTATCGTATGGTTCTTTGAGCCAACATCCGCCTTACGGCGTTGGTAGGCATACGCACTCACAAATTTTACGATATCCAGGGGATTCAGCGAATCACCTGTCGGTCCTCCTATCGTTCCACGGAATCCCGAAATACTTTTTATCAGTGTCATACAGTTTTCGTCTGCTACAAGTTTTGCATTATTCTATCCTGACCGACTTCGTTATGGTCACATAACCCACCAGCGAAGCCATTTGGTACACCACCGAGCCGCTGGGTATCGACTGGCTGCCGTTCTGGTTGACTGGTTGTCCCGACAAGTTGTAACGGCCGGTGAAAGTGAGGTTCAATGTCCTGACATTGCTGGGAACGACAAACGTCCAAGACGGATTGCCGTCCGAGCCTTTTTGTCCGTATATCAGGTTTCTCACGACAGTTGTGTCGTTGTTCTTCCATGTATATTCCGTACGGTCCAGCAACTTTCCCTTTTGCGACTGCACGGCCGTTGCCGTCACTGTCTCGCCTGCCCTCAGCACGTCTGTATCAAAGACAATGTCGCTGAATACGGGCAACTTTGACTTCACATCATTGTCATCTTCGCAGCTGCCCAGTAGGATGATGCCCATCATCACAGCTGCTGTCCATAAAAATAACTTTTTCATATCCATCAATTCTTTTAATGTTATAACGTCAATATTTCATTTATAGTCTGTTCAGTCTGCCCATTTTTTCAGTTCAGCATACAGGTGCTGCACAGGAAGCCCCATCACATTGTAGAAGCATCCCTCAATACCTTTCACCCCCATCAAGCCTATCCATTCCTGTATTCCGTAGGCCCCTGCCTTGTCAAAGGGGCGGTATTGCCGGATATAATAGTCCACCTCATCGTCGTCCAGGTCGGCAAAGGTGACTTTCGACACATTGTGGAATTGCCTTTTGGCCGTCAGGCTCTTCAATGTCACGCCTGTAATCACTTCGTGGGTCTTACCCGAGAGGGTTTGCAGCATTTCCCTGGCTTCAGCGGCATCATGTGGCTTTCCCAGGGCCTTTCCGCCGGCCCATACAATCGTATCGGCCGCTATCAGCAAACTTTTCTCGGTCATGTCATCCACGACACAGCCCTCGGCTTTCAGGTTGCTCAGGTACAGTGGGATTTCCTCCCTTTTCAAATGGGCAGGACACACTTCCTCGGCACTCGACTCCGCCAATCGGAACTGCAGTCCCAGTCCCTCCAGCAACTGCCTGCGTCGTGGGGAATGACTCACCAGTATGTAGTCACGGTCAGACAAGATTTTTCCTACCATCCAAAAGCAACATGATCCATTATCCACTTTCCCTGAGCACGCATGACTTGCTCAATGACCTCTCTCACACATCCGCGACCGCCTTCACGGGTGGTCACATACTTGGACACCTCCTTGATCTCCCATGCCGCGTCTGATGGGCAACAGGGCAGGCCACACATTTCCATGATCTCCAGGTCGGGTATGTCATCCCCCATGTACAGGACCTCATCCTGGCTGAGTTGCCAGCGGTTCACGACATCCAGGTAGACATTCTTCTTCACGCTGCATCCCAGATGCACCTCCTGGATACCCAAGTTTCGGTATCTTATGCCGATGGCCTCGGTCTTAGCCCCTGTAATGATGGCAATTTGAAAACCTCGCTTCACTGCCAACTGCAGCGCATAGCCATCTTTTATGTTGACGGTGCGTTGGGGCACGCCATCGTCGCTCAGTCCTATCGTCTGCGTGCTTAGCACCCCATCCACGTCAAACATGAATGCCTTTATCTTTTTCAAATCATAGTTTATCATGGTCTTATGTCAAGTTTTCAGCGTTTGGTGGAACAATCCTATGCTGCGGCTCATCATGTCATACAGCCTTTGCATATCCTTGTCCTCCCTCAGCAATTCACTTTCTTCTTCCACGAGCTGCCAGTCGCCCCTGACGGCAGGACCGGTCTGCGTTTGCCGCGGATTTGCCGCACGGAGTTTCCTGACCAGTGCTTCCATCATGGGCAGCAGGACGTCAAAGGGCAGTCCCAAGCGCCCGAGCAGGACATCAGCCTGAGCCATGCAGTGATTACTGAAATTATGGGCAAACACACCGGCCACATGCAACAACTTGCGCTGCCGGGAATCCAGTTCATACACCCTTTGGCTCATGCATGAGGCCAATTGCTTCAACACATCCATGCCTTCAGGGCCGTCTGCCTCAAGGAACAGCGGAATTTCGGCAAAGTTGGCTGGTTGTTGCCTTGAGAAAGATTGCAATGGATAGAGAATGCCGTGACCTCGGTCACCCACGCGTCCGGCAAAGACCCCCATATCCATTCCTCCGGCCGTATGAATCAGGACCGTATCGGGCATGGGGGGCAATTGCTGCACGACTTCCCTCAGGGCATCATCGCTTACCGCCACCAGGGCAGCCTCGGCATGTGGCATGTCGCGCACATCCAGTCCGCTGAACGACGCATGTACCCTACGGGCCAGTTCCTGCGCATGCGACGGCGTGCGACTGGCCACATGAACCACCTGCTGGCCATGCTCCTGCGCCCATATTGCCACATGGGTAGCCACGTTTCCCGAACCTATGATCAACAGTTTCACAACATGCTTTGCTTTAGAAGTACAAAAATACAAAAGATAGACTGAATAGCCCTTGCATTTTCCATCTTTTTTCTGAAAAACGCACACAGCGAAGCCACTTCCCCGCCCCTTTTCCTGACGTATGAGAAAAAAACTCGGCACATTTTTTAAAAAACTCGGGGACTTTTTCAAAAAACTCCCCGAGTTTTTCGAAATTACAAGGAGGAATATCTGAAAAGGAGAAAGAAACAAAAAAGGAAGTCCCACGCAATTTATCTTGCATGGGACTTCCCAAAAATATACATCCAAGAAACATGCCTCATCGGCACGCTACCCCATCCTTTGCTACGGGTTTGTCACTTCCATGTCATCTTCTTTCGCCAACGTTCTTACGTTGGAGAAATGGACTTGGGGATTGGTGGCCCGCAATTGGTGCAGCATCTTGGAGCTTCTGCGGAATCGCACGCGAACATCCTTGATATTGTTGGCCGACACCTCCTCTTCACTGCCACTGGGACGGCTGCCGATGCTCACGCTGAACGACCCCAGATCGCCCAAGCGCACACTCTTGCCCTGCCGCAGGTACTTGATGACATGTTGCTGCAAGCTGGACAGCACAGCCAGGATGTCGTGACGGGTTATCGTGCTTTCCTGCGCCATGTCCTCGGCCAATTCGTCAATTGACACGTGCCCCATGCGCACTTGACTGGCATAATAGGCAGTTTCGCCCGTCCTGGGATTGGTTTTCTTTACGGATTTGTAGACAATCATCTTTCAATTCATTTATTAGGGTTAAACATTGACTGATTTTCTCGGAATTGGCAGCACACCATTCTGCGCAAACCGAGATTTTCACCGCAAAGATAAATAATATTTTTCGCGTAATCAATAAAAATTACTAAATATTATTATATTCATTCAGAGAAAAGCCACAAAAAAACCTTCCAAGACCATGCCAACGAGGGACATGTACCTTGGAAGGCTAAACTCACACAAAGCGAAGGGCCGGCTACTTATAGCCTAATCCCTGCAACCACTTTTGCACCCTGGCCTTGCTTTCGCGCACCTCATGGCCATACAGCGAAAACTCGCCTTTCACCTGGGCCTTGGGCAGGATTTTCTTCAAGTCGGACACACAGTTGCCCAAACCACTGCCCTCATGGGTCGTAAAGGGAACGATGGTTTTGTCATTCAGTTGTTTCTTGTACTTTTCAAGGAACGTAAACATGACTTGGGGGTACGTTCCCCACCAAACAGGGCCGCCAATGAAAACCGTAGCGTACTGGTCGAGATTCTTCACCTCCCCCTTGAAGCCAGGAAGTTCTCCTTGCTGCTGTTCTTTCTTGGCCAAGTCGCACAAGGGCTTGTATGGCATGTCGTAATCCTTGACACAGACAATCTCAAATTGGTCTGCGCCGGTTATTTCCGAAATATAGTTGGCCACCACCTTGGTGTTGCCCACCTTGACATTACCTACGGCGTAGTTTTCGCCGGCATGGGAGAAGAACACGACCAGTGTCTTACCATTCTGAGCATTCAACGCACGCTCTTTCTTTTGATTGCTGCCACCGCAGGCCGTTGCTGCCACGAGGAGCAAGGCTGCCATGAACAATCGGACTAATTTCATCATCATATAAATTTGTTTTAGTTATAGACTTTCTTTTAATATTTGTATCACCTCGGCGCGGCTTAGCCTATGGTATCCGCTATCAAGCAGAATGGTACTGTCGGCTATGGCCTCAAGCATGTCGGGCCTGACACCCAGTTCGCCTATGTTCATGACAACGCCTATCTGACGCATCCATTCCGCCAAGGCCTGGATGCCTTCAAGGGCTACCTGCTCTTCGGTCTTGCCCTCAGGACAAACGTTCCACACGGCCGTGGCGAAACGGCGGAACTTGGACAGTCCATAGGGCAGGACATGGCGATAATAGGGTATGGAAATAGCGGCAAGGGTCATGCCGTGCGTCGCATCGGTGTGAGCTCCGATGGCCTGGCCCATCATATGGACCATCCAATCCTGCTTCTTTCCGCATTTGATCATCGTATTGAGTGCCCATGTCGCCGTCCACATGATATTGGAGCGGGCTTCATAGTTCTCAGGCTCTTTCACGGCCACCAAACTGCTGTGAACCAAGGAACGCATCAGCCCTTCGCACAGGTAGTCGCTGGTATTGTCGTCATCATTGGAAAAATATTGCTCCATCAAGTGAGACATGATGTCATAGAAGCCGGCCACCATCTGGTAACGCGGCAAGCTGAAGGTGAAAGTAGGATTCAGGATGGAGAAACGAGGCATGACGCGGTCATCGAAGACCTTGCCGATCTTCAAACCCTCCCCATGGTTGGTAATGACGCTGCCTCCATTCATTTCACTGCCCGTTCCTACCATGGTCAGCACGCTACCCACGGGAATGATGCGGCATGTGGGGTTCTCCTGCCGCTTATAGTATTTCTCCCAAGGGTCTTCCTCGCACCAGGCAGAGACACTGACCCCCTTGGCGTAGTCAATGGTGGAACCTCCGCCGACTGCCAAGATCAAATCCACATTGTTTGCACGGGCAAGCCGCGCCCCTTCCATAAGTTTCTCAACAGTAGGATTGGGCATGACGCCCGGAAGTTCGACAATGTCCTTGCCTGCTTCCTTCAATATGCCTACCACTTGGTCATAGATGCCGTTGCGCTTGATGCTTCCACCGCCATAGATCAGCAAGACGGTAGGCCCATAGGAACATAGTTCCTCCGACAAGAACTTCAGGGAATCATGGCCGAAATAGAGCTTCGTGGGATTGCTGTACTTAAAATTACCTAGCATGATATTTTCCTCCTTATTTTGTTACATTCATTGTTCAGTGTGTCGACTTCAGGTATTGCAAATCGCCATACCAGTAGCTGGCCGTCGTACCGCCGTCTATCAGGATGTCCGTTCCGCTGATAAAGCGTCCACGGCTTGACATAAGGAACTCAGCCAAGTCCCCTACTTCATCGGGAGTGCCTGCACGATGGGCAGGACTGGCCTGAATCATCTTGAGGTAGCCATCCTTGCGCGGGCCATGCAGTTCGTCATGGGCCAACGGCGTAATAATGATGCCCGGAGAGATACTATTGACCGTAGCACAGCGGCTGGCCCACCGCGTAGCCTCCATCATGACGCGCAAGACGTTGCATCGCTTGGAATACTGATATGCTTTCAGCGTATCAGTGATTTCCTTGAGAAAAGGCAATGCCAGCAGTTCCTCACAAGGAGTCGTGGCCAAGGCATCACTTTGTTCCTGCGGCAAGGCAGGCAGGCGGTGTCCGCTCTGCGACGAGATGATGACGCCACTGCCGCCGCAGGCGATTACACGGCCAAACTCTTCGAGCAACACACTCGTACCATAGAGGTCGATACGCAAGATGTCATCCACCGAAGCCTGTGACGGCGACACCCCAGCCGCATTGACAAGGTGTTTCACATCGCCCATGGCCGTTGCATGCGCCACAAGGGACAGGATATCCTCGCGAGAGCCCAAATCAACCTTTGTAACCGAACATTCAAAACCAGCCTGCTCCAAAACCTGTGCCGTCCGCTGCGCATTTTCCAAGCTATAGTCGGCTAAGACCACATGCTTTCCTGCCGACACGCGGCGTATGATGGCAGTTCCGATGCTCCCTGCACCCACCAAGACGGATACTTCTTTACTCATCATTTTTACTTGTGCTTTATTATCTTTGGTCGCAAAATTACATTTTTTCCTTTTTTCGCGCAACTACCCCTATACAAGAATCACTTACCAGATTTACCGATAAGACCACGGCCCTATCGGTTGTATTGGGCACATTTTATGCAGTTTTTTTCAAGGGAATGGTGCAAGTGATGAATTTTTCCGTCATTTTGCAACGGTTTAAATAGCCCAATGGGGCAAAGAGAATCAGTATTTACAATAAGTACAATCTATGTCTCATCTTTCCTTCGTATTATAGTCTGTCGACTTTCGCAGCAAGAGCGTTCTGCCTTCCCTACTCTACATCACTTTTGCAGTCTTTAATTCGTTCTGAAGAAAAGAATATACATATCCAGGGCTCTGATAGTACAATCCTGTGCTGTCATCTTGTAGACGATCGAATGTCTCTGAGGTGTAGAGTACGTCAATGGCCTCCTCGGGCGAATACTTATAGTCATCTACAAGATAGCCTGCTATCTCCACGCTCAATTCGTCCTTCAGCAGTTGCTTCTGCTCGGGTGTTAACTTTGTAGTCATAGTCTTTTCAAATGCTTTAATGCACGTTCCGTACCAAAGAAATACTGGAAGGTGACGCCCTTGGCATACTTCAGTTCCTCAACCAAACGTGACAGGGATATAACACCTCCCTCATAGCGACGCAACTGATAGGTAACGCCGTCATCGGCTATCGGACCATATAAAATATCATAGTCATGTATAGGATGCACGCGCTGCTTATCGCGGTTGGCAAGCACAAACAATGCCCATTCCTCACAGTAGTCAGGATAGGACAACACTTTCAGTTCTGCAGAAGTCATCAGTGTTTCGTCAAACAGGAACGCTGTCACTTCAGCCTACCCCTCCATTGTCTGATTGACTTTCTGGAAAGCCATATCCCGCGCCTGTTGCTCCTCAGTCGAAAGATAGAACCCACTGCCGAAGTCCTTGAAAGGCTTGGAGTGGATGAGGTCAGGAATCTCAATCTTTACGTTTGAACCGTGATAAAGTCGTATCATCGCAATTCTCCTCCGTTGTTCTGGCAAACCTGAGCCAATACATCAACCGTGTCAGGGAACGGCTGAGTGTGTAAGACACCATAATAACGCTGCAAGTGTTCCATCCCTTTGTATCGCTTCAAATAGGAATACGCCTGTCGGGGACAGATGCTGAAACGAAGGGCAAACTCACTGACCAGAGCCACCATATATCCTATCCTATTTCTTTCTTCTCGTGCCATGTCTTTTCGTTCAGAAAAACTTTGTGTTGCAAAGTTACGCGAAAACGAGAGAAATGCAAAAGGAAAGGTTACTTTTCTTTTCATTTCCGAGTGATAGTAACTTCGGCGAAGGCCAATGTTACGGAAAATCGAGAGCAGCACAAAAAAGATTTATTCTTTTTTATTGCCGAAATAGAGTAAGTCCGTCCATTCATTGGCAATGTTACGAAAAAAGAGAAAAATACAAAAGAGTAGTATCGCTTGTAAGCCAGTAACAATTTTATGCAGATTTTTTCAAGGGAATGGCGCAAGTGATGAATTTTTCCGTAATTTTGCATCGGACTCGAATAGCCCAATGGGGCAAGAGGGTCAAACTTTAGTGGTAAAAGACGTTACTAAGACGTAATCTTCGAGGTACAGATCTCGCAAATCATAGCATCAGAAGATTCGCAACCGGAACGTCTGCTTCGGGTGTATTGTACACTTCCATTTATTCCTATTATATATATGGTTTGCTACAATATGTCACGGCGTGGGCTATCTCGAGTTGCTTATCCTGATGCAAGGCAATGCGAGAGCCCGTACCTGGGATAAGCGGAAAGTAGAGCACCCACGTCTGAACCTTACCCGATTTTGTAAATATCTGTGTGTCAGATTTGTTTTGTATTCAAAGCGGTGTAATGATACCGCGATGTTCCCAGTTGGCAAACAACACTTCAGCGCCTTGGATTTAGTTGAATTAAGGTCTGTTTGCCAAGGAAAACACTAATCATTCTGCTGAAGACTTTTTAACAGTTTGTAAAGTCGGTTTTGCAATTAAAGGTTGCTTAATGTCTCTCTGCCCTTATTCGTCAAATAGTATGACTGCATAGGATGGTTTGGTGTCTCCGGATATAGCATGGCTATATAACCAGCTTCTATATTGGGGGCAATATAAGTAGAGACAAATCCTTTCCTGTCCTTACGTTGCAGTGCTTCCATGAGAACTTTCAGAT
>JAGAYF010000002.1 GCA_017940605.1 Bacteroidaceae bacterium | reverse complement strand
TTGAATACCGAACCTGGCTCCATCAAGTTGCTCACGGCCGTGTTCTTTATCTCTCGGTACGCGCCATCGCTGTCACGCGACATGTTTACAATGGCCTTCACATCGCCCGTGGCCACTTCCATCAGCAGTACCACGCCATGCAAGCCGTTGATTTCCTTCATCATGTCCACCAAGGCACGTTCCGCAAAGTCCTGCATTTTCACGTCGAGCGTCGTCACGATGTCTGCACCGTTCGTTGGAGGGATGTCCTCAATGTTCAACCATTTGTAGCGCACTTTCTGACGGTGCGTCACGCCAGGCGTACCGCGCAGCAGGCTGTCAAAGGCCAGCTGCAAGCCTGAACGCGCAGAATCCTTGCCCGGATACATGTCGCCCAGCGTCCTGGCAGCCAGTGAGCCAAAGGGTTTCTTTATGTCGCGGTATTCCTCATGGTGAATGCCACTGAAAATCTTGCCCTTCCTGAAGAAAGGCAGCTTCATCACCTCCTTGTAATCCACATATGAGATGCGATACGGATAGATGGCCCAATGTCGGCTTCCCTTTGCCTTGCCGGTCCTCAGCCGTTCCTTGAACCAGCTCACCGAACGCCTGGGCAGCAATTTGTTCAACCCGATGGCCAAGCTGTCCAGGCTGGCTTCCAGCACGGAGTCCCTGGCATACTGCGCCCTGACGCGGACCAGGCTGTCGGGGTCGCTCACGCGGAAATCCATGTACACCTTATATTCGGGCAGCGAGGTGGCTAACATTTGGTGGTCGGCACTCAGGATGTTGCCGCGCTGGGCCGGCACGGGCACGTTCTCCTTGACGAAGCGCGTTCCCAGGTCCTGCCAGAACTCACGCTTGACAAACATGGTGTCAACCACCTTGGCAATAATCAGCACGCCCACCAACATAAAGAAGATGGCCACCCGATTGTAGCGTTTCAATGTTTTTTTCGACTCAAACTTCTTCACGGCATCGTTACTTTAATTTCAAACGGAGGTTCCTTGCTTACCTGCAAGGTGCTGTCGGGTGTGTTACGCAGGATGTCAATGATTTGGCTCTGCCTGCACTTCTGCATGAGCTGCGACGAGCGCGTCAGGGCATCGTAGCGCCTGTCTATCAATTCTTTCTTCAGTTCGTCAATATGGATAACCTCTTGCTGGGAAGCATAGCGGTTGGTAACATAGACAATGGTCAGCACAAGAATGAACAGTATCAGCAAAGCGTTGCGCCTGAACCATCGGGCATTGATCAAACGGCCGCGCAGCACCGACGTCACCGACCATTTGGAACTGCCGTCATCTTCCTCGTCGGCCGCAATGGCCTCCACCATCTTGGTAAAGAACGCATTGCCTTTCCCGTCCTCCTCGGGTTGCTCCGCATCGGCCTGCGTTTCTTCCTGATCGGCCACAGCCGATGGTTCTGCCTGCTCCCCTATCTCGGCATTGGCGGCTTCCAACAAACGGTCCAACTGATCCTTTTCGTGCTGCTGAGTATCCATGTTCTGTCTATCTGTGTGAATAAGTAACGCCTTGATTCAGTATATCTCCTACGGGCTACGCCGTCTTCTCTCCCACACGGAGCCGTGCGCTTCGGCTGCGCGGGTTGCGCTCCTGCTCTTCGGGCGAAGCCTCCTGGGCATAGCCCTTCAGCAGGCGCATACTGGACATGACGTTCCCATAGAAATCCTTTTCCACCTGCCCCTGTTGGTTACCCGAGCGCATGTAGTTCTTCACCATGCGGTCTTCCAGCGAGTGATAGGACAGGACCACCAACCTGCCGCCGGGCTTCAGCATCTGCACCGCCGCCGTCAGCATGTCGGCCAGGGCCTGCATCTCGCCGTTCACCTCGATGCGCAGGGCCTGAAACACCTTGGCCATCTCCTTCTTCTCGCGAGCAGGATGAAGCAGGGGTTGCAACACCTGCTGCAACTGCATGGTGGTGCCGACAGACCCTATGACGGACCTGTGGCGCACGATGGCGGCAGCCAGCGCGCGTGCATTGCGCATTTCGCCATAGACGCCGAAGATGCGCGCCAGGTCATCGGCCTCGTAACCGTTGACAACGTCGGCCGCCGTCAGCCGAGCCTGGCGGTTCATGCGCATGTCGAGCGGTCCGTCGGCGCGCAGGGAGAACCCACGCCCGGCCTCGTCGAAATGATGGCTGGAAACCCCCAGGTCGGCCAGCACGCCGTCCACCTGGTCCACGCCATAGTAGCGAAGCCAGTTCCTCAAGAACCTGAAGTTGCTCCTGACAAACGTAAAGCGGCCGTCGTGGGGCGCATTCTGCACAGCATCGGCATCCTGGTCAAAGCCGAACAGCCGTCCCTCGCTGCCCAGGCGGCCCAGTATTGCGCGGCTGTGGCCCGCGCCGCCCATGGTGACGTCCACATAGAGCCCCGCAGGCTGAATGTTCAGCCCGTCAACGCTCTCGCTGAGCAACACGGGTACATGGTACGTCTCGGTATTCATCTTCAAAGGGGTTGTTCCATGATGGCCTGCAAACTGTCGCCTATCGATCCGCCGTCAAGGGGCTGGTTGCTGCCCTTGGCCCAAATCTCGATGGTCGTGTCCATCCCGATAAAGGTTACGTCCTGTGCTATGCCCACCATTTTCATGTAGCGCCTGGGAATGAGGAAACGGCCGCCGCCGTCGAGCGTTATCCACTCCACGTCGGTCACGTAGCGACGGAACAAATCCTGCTCCTGCCTGTTCCACACGCTCAGGCGGGTGCGCAGGGCATCCAGCCGGCTGTACCACTCGGCCTCGGGATAGAGCACAAGGCAATTTTCAAAGATGTCCTTGCGCATGATCAGCCGCAGGTCCTCGCCGCCCTGCAGGCTTCGGCGGAAGACCGCAGGCAGGAAGGCGCGCCCCTTGGCATCGACCTTGGCATCTATTGTTCCTATCAGTCTCGACATTGTTCTCAGCTAACAGTTCTCACATTTGGGAATCAAAGGTACAACAAATTCCCCACATTTCCCCACAAACCTAGAAAAAACTTTTCAATAATTTAAATTTTTCTTTATACAAAATTTTTAAATAACTCATTATAAATAAATTATAATTTTCATAAAAAGTGGGGGAAAAGTTTCATAAAAATTTCACTCGGCGAAAGAAAAATTTTCCGGCTGATCAAGGCAGGCGGAAGCCGCGTTCCGACATTCTGCCACCCCTGCCCTGACTTCACACATGCCCCGAAAAATCATGACCGCCCAGCGGACGGCCACAAGGCAGGGCCATGACAAAAGGCCTGAAGCCAGGTATTTTCCCTATTCGACCAAAAGAAAATTCTGCAAGGCGTAAAAGACTGGCCAACAAGGCGCAAAAGGAGATTGTATGCGGCCTGAAAAATTTCATATGGGGCGTAAGAATCCGCGTTTCGCGCCTCACTGGTGGTCGCCGACCCTACCTCGTTGATTTTTCACCTGTTACACCACGCCGCATGATTCTCACTCTTTTTGCGCACGCGGCGAAAGCACTTTGCCGTTTTTTTGCTAAATTTGCACTATCCTAAACAACACAACACATGAAAAGACTACTCACCATGGCACTGGCAGCCCTCATGCTGGCAAGCACCGCACAGGCCAAGACACCCAAGGGCAAGGCGGCCCACCCTGACGACAAGCGCACGCAGGTCGTGCTGAAGACCAACTTGGGGGACATCACGATTGCGCTCTACGACGAAACGCCCCTGCACAAGGAGAATTTCATCAAATTGGTGGAGACGCACTACCTGGACAGCCTCTTGTTTCACCGCGTCATCCGCAACTTCATGATTCAGACGGGCGACCCCAATTCGCGCCGCGCCGAAATTGACACCCCGCTGGGCGAAGGCGGCCCTGGATACACGCTACCGGCCGAAATCAGGTTTCCCCAACTGTTTCACAAGCGCGGAGCGGTGGCCGCGGCACGCACCGCCGATGCCGTAAACCCCGAGAAACGATCCAGCGGCAGCCAGTTCTACATTGTGTGGGGCATGGACTTCTCGACAGCCGAGCTGGACGACCTGACATCGCAGCTGGAAGCGCGAAGCCAAGGCAAGGTGAAATTTACGGACGATATCAAGAAAAGTTACGTAAAGCACGGCGGAACGCCGCACCTGGACGGCAATTACACCGTGTTTGGCGAAGTGGTGGAAGGCCTCAAGGTCGTGGACAAGATTCAGAACGTGCGCATCAACGACTTTGACCGCCCGTGGGATGAAGTCAGGATTCTCAGCGCCAGCATCATCAAGAAATAATCAACCAACATAAACACACATGAAAAAGACACTTTTTTC
This sequence comes from Bacteroidaceae bacterium, assembly GCA_017940605.1. GTDB lineage: Bacteria > Bacteroidota > Bacteroidia > Bacteroidales > Bacteroidaceae > UBA6382. Next base: position 4,693 of record JAGAYF010000002.1, on the reverse strand, counting down.
CGTTTTGTGCCTGCTGACAGCCCTTGGCGCACAGGCACAGAAGACTATCCAGGTGACTAACGACGCCGACGAGGTGGTCAAAATCTGGGACAACGGCAGCGCACCCCATTCCAACGAAGAAAAATTGGATGAGGTGCTCAACGACCGCAACCACTTCTCGCACACCAGCGAGACACGCATCTACATCTACAAAGCCGACCCTGCCAAGGCCACAGGCCAGGCCGTGGTGGTGTGTCCGGGCGGCGGATACGGTGCCGTGTGCATTTCGCACGAGGGTTTCGAGATGGCGAAATACTTTCGCGACCTGGGCATCACCGCCGTGGTGCTGAAGTACCGCCTGCCCAACAACGGGCACAAGATTGTCCCGCTGGAGGACGCGCAGGAGGCACTCAGGTATGTGCGCAAGAACGCCAAGAAGCTGAATGTCAACCCTGCCAAGGTGGGTATCTGCGGCAGCTCGGCCGGAGGACACTTGGCCGCCTACACATCTACCTTCACCCCCGACGCTGAAAAGCCGGCCTTTGCCGTTCTCTTCTACCCCGTCATCACGGGCACGACGTGGTTCACCCATCAAGGCACGTTTGCCAACCTGCTGGGCCAGCAGCGCACGCCGAAGGAGCAGGAGGAATACTCTCTGGAGAACCGCGTCACCGAAACCACACCGCCCACCATCCTCATCCTGGCCGACGACGACCGCGTCGTGCCGACGCTGAGCTCTGTGCTCTACTACAAGGCCTTGAAGGACCACGGTGTCAAGGCCAGCATGCACATCTATCCCTCGGGCGGGCATGGGTTTGCCGGTAACAAAGCCTATAAATACGATAAGGAATACAAGGCTGCCATTGCAGACTTCCTGAAAGGTTTGAACAAGTAGCCGTTTTTCCCGCAAGCAAAGAAAAAGGGGAATCGCCGTTCCGGCGATTCCCCTTTTCAGTAGGAAAAATTCGATTAGCTGCGAGCCATGATGATAGTAGCCACGCCGATGATGAATGCAATGAACATGCCGACCAGCAAAGCCTTGACGGCGGCATTGCTCCCCTTGAATTCCTTCCAAATGAAGATGCCCCACAGCGCTGCTATCATGGGCGAGCCCTGTCCTAAGGCATAGGAAATGGCAGGACCGAGATTGGCCTCCTTACCGGAGCAGATGTAGCTCAATACCGTACCCAAGCCCCACACGCAACCGCCGAGGACACCCACAAGATGGGTGGGCAGATTTCCTGCAAAGTATTGCTTGTAGGTAACAGGCTCTCCCGAGATGGGACGCTTCATCAAGATGGTGTTGAACACGAAGTTGCTCAGGAATGCGCCCACTGCGCACAGGAAGAAGGCGGTGTAGGGAGTCGCCATGCCCTCAGCGGGGCTCGTGCAGCTGTTCAAGTCCATCGCATAGGCCACGAACGGATAGAAAATGCCCATCAGGAAACCGGAAACAATGGTAAAGGCCAGTCCTTTCTTGCTGATGCCGTTGCCCGACACCTTGGAATTTTTGCCGGAAGCCACGCCGTTGCAGATGACAGAGCCTAAGACCAAGGCCACGCCCAGCGCCAGAAGATAAGGATTGCCGTTGGGAGCCAGCAAGTAGTTCAGGAACACGCCTAACACCAATGCGATACCCAATCCGATGGGCCACGCAATGGCCAAGCCCGAGATGGACACCGCTGCGGTGAGCAAAATGTTGGCTGCATTGAATATCACACCGCCTAATATGGCACTGCCCACGCGGCCACAGGACACCTGACCCAGATCCTCAAGGAAAGGACGCCCTGCCTCGCCATTGCTGCCCAATGTCAGGCCTACCACCAGGGAAAACAGCAGAATACCTACGATGTAGTCCCAGTAAAACAACTCATAACGCCAGCTCTTGCCAGCAAGCTTTTGGGTGTTTCCCCAACTGCCCCAGCAGAGCATCGTTACGACGCATAAAACGACTGCCAGGGTGCTACTAGTTACAATAAACATGTCTTTCGTTTTTTAATTAATTGGTTTCGTTTTTATCTAACTTGGATTTTCTCTTCAATGAAAGGGAATGGCGCATTATTATTCCCCGAAAACCTCCTTTTCAGTGGGCACGGACGGCTGCGCTCCCATGCGGGTAACGGAAATAGAGGCTGCCTTGTTGGCCATGCGCAGTGATTCGGCCATTGACATGCCCTTGGCCAGGGCCACGCACAGTGCGCCGCAGAATGTATCGCCTGCCGCTGTCGTATCGACGGCTTTCACCACAAACGCAGGCACTAACACCAGTTCTCCTTGCTCATCCAGGGTGTATGCGCCCTTTTTGCCCACCGTAATGATAACGTTCTGCACGCCTAGGCCCTGTATTTTCCTGATGACGGCCAGTGCCGACGCGTCGTCCACCACTTGCTGGCCCGCCATGTAGGCTGCCTCGGTTTCGTTGGGGATGATCAGGTCCACGTTCTCCAGCAATTCCATGGGCAGCGGCTCTTTGGGGAACGGTGCGGGGTTCAATATCACTTTCACGCCGTGACTGTGCGCCAGTTTGGCCGCTTCGACCAGCGTGGGCACGGGTGTCTCCAGTTGCATCAGCAGGATGCCTGCCTCCTTGATGTCTTCGGCGGCTTCCCTGATGTCTTCGGCAGAGAGCAGGGCGTTTGCGCCGCTGGCCACGATGATTGTATTTTCACCCTTGCTGTCCACGGGTATGAGTGCCACGCCCGAGGCCGCGCCGTCGGTCAGTTTCACATGACGGGTGTCAAGTCCCTCCTTTTCCAGCAGCCTTAATGTTGACTCGCCAAAGGAGTCACGACCCAGCCTGCACACAAAGACGGCCTCGCCGCCCAATCGGGCGACTGCCACGGCCTGGTTGGCCCCCTTGCCGCCCTGTGCCGTCATGAAGTCGTGGCCTATAATTGTTTCACCCGGCTGTGGAAAATGGTCCACCTGCACTACCAAATCTGTATTGCTGCTTCCAACAATCACTATCTTCTTTGATTTTATCGCCATCGTCTTTTATTATTTTTAAATATGTATATATAATCTGTCCTTTTGCGTCAATTGCCACAAAGTTAGGCATTTTTTCTTTTCCCAAAACCACTTCGCCCATATATTTTTTGCCCACAACGGACCGTAGAAGACCCAAAAACATGATGAACAGCATAAAAAACGCCGAAAACAGGCAATTTCATTTTCTATTTTTGTCAAAAAAACAAAAAAGATTGACATTTTTAAGAACTAACAGGCCGAAATATTCTATCTTTGCAAAGTCAAGACGCTGCCACACAGGGCAGAAAAGACAAAAACATTAATTAATTATTACAAAAGATGAACATTTTTGTTTCTAACATCAGCTACCAAGCTACCGATGAAACGCTAGTCGAATTGTTCGCCCCCTACGGCGAAGTAGTTGCGGCAAAAATCATCCTTAACAGGCGCAACGGCCGTTCACGCGGCTACGGCTTCGTGGAGATGGCCCACGAGGATGAAGGCAAAGCCGCCATCGCAGCCCTCAGCGGCAGCATACACATGGATCGCACCCTCAAGGTGGAAGAGGCCAAGGGTCCGGGCGTCATTGCCGAGGATACTCCGGCAGAATAAGGAAACAACCTCCTGATCCTGTCTGTATCAACCAGGCTGGGTAAGCTCAGAATTCTTCCATTCATCCACAAGGTGGAGCTATGAGGCTTATCTCGTTTTCTACAAACGGGATAAGTCTTTGTTTTATCTGCAGAAAATCACATTCCGTCAAATACTTCGCGCAACACCTCAATGGATTTCAACTTTGGAAATCCCGGGATGTGCAACCGATAGTATGTATTCATCCACTCCAACACGCTGACGCGCTGCTGACGGGAGAAGGGAAACAGGTGCATGTTGTGGAAATCCATGCGCAACAGACGGGGCACAAATGCTGCCTCGTCCGATGCCACATAGTAGGGATGCACGGGCAGTTCGGGGGCAAAGGCCGCATTCTGTAGGTCAAAGACACGTCCCCGCGCATCGGCCGCGCCATCGGGAAACAGCCCCAGGAAACGCGACACGTGTATCATCAGGGCCAGATGGAAATTGGCATATCCGTGCTCCACCGTGTCAAACCACTGCAGGGATGAGGCCAGGTAGCCATACAGAGCACCACCCGCCTGCTCGTTGCGCAGGGCATGGTAGAGGAACTCGGCCACAAACGTGCTGACCGCCGCCTTGACGGGTTGGCGCATCAGCGATGCATAGGCATAAGCCACCTCGACGGAACGCAGCCTGTGCAACTGGACGCCGCCCCGGTGATCCCACTCCACGCGCAGTTGGTTGAGCGGTTGGAACAATACGTTCCTGATGTTGGCCCGCTTGGTCTTGGGTATGCGCACAATGAACGACACCGCCCCTTCCGCCTCCGTAAAGAGGTGCACGATCTCCTGCGAGTCGCTGTATTTCAGTTTTCCCAGCACCAGGGCATTCGTCTTGACCAACATGATGGTTATTTTCTGCAAATATACAACTTTTTTGCGGGTTGCGCCCCATCCTGACCCTTGGCCCATGCCACCGATGCTGGGCAAGTACCAGGCTGCAAGGCGTAAAAGGCCTGCGTATGCGGCCTGAAAAATTTCCTGCGGGGCGTAAAAATCCCGCCAACAAGGCGTAAGAAATCACGCTTGCGCCCCAATGGTTTTCCGACAGGCCAGCCATTTGTCTTTCAATCGTTCCACATGCATCTGCATCCAGGTACAACCGCTAATTG
>JAGAYF010000033.1 GCA_017940605.1 Bacteroidaceae bacterium | reverse complement strand
TTTTTGCAAATCCTTGACTTTCTTCATCTGGGCCTCGGCCGCCTTGGGGTCGTCCCAGAAGTCGGGCGCCTGCGTGCGGATTTCCTCTTCCTGCAACTGCATGCGCCGATCATCTATGTTGAGGTAGCGACAGAGCTTCTCCACCCTGTCGTTCAGTTCCTTCAGTTGTTCTGCGGTAATCATCCTATTGATTGATAGTATTTTACCCAACCCTTGCGCCTCGTCCAGGGCGCGAAAGGCCGTATCATACGCGATAATTGTGTGTAAAATTACAAAAAAAAGTTGAGAGCAAGGCACAGGTGCGGCAAAAAACCACTTCCGCAGGAAAAATAATCCATTTTGGGCAGCCCACACAGCCTGTCACACAGCCCAGGCGGCATGAACCTTCATTCCTGCGCGGCAATGTGAAACATACGCAGGGAAACCGTCATTTCGCAAGGCGTAAAAACCGTGCGGACAGGGCGGGAAAGGTACACCGTAAAGGCGTAAAAAAAATCATACAGGGCGTAAAAAACCATATTTTGCGCCCACGGGATGGATTGCCTGTCGATTCCGCTTATTTCCAAGAACTTGCCGAAACCACAGGAAACGTCACTCCATGCATTTCACCCAAAATCCGTCCCGTTCTTCCTCAATCAGCGACGGCTGCACAGGGTTGGGAAGTCATGACTCCCTGTACATTTTCTCAATGGCATCAATGTTGTGGTCAAAGATGACGTCGCGCTTCATCTTGGACGTATTGGTCAGTTCGTTTCGCTCCTGGCTGAACGGTCGGCTCAGCAGGATGAACCGCTTGACGCGCTGATAGTCGGCCAGTCGGGCCTGCAATTGGTCAATGCGCCCCTGCAGGAACTGCAGGATGCGCCCGTTGCGACACATGTCCTCGCGGTGTTCCACCTTGATGCCGTGGCGGTCGGCGTAACGCCTGAGCAGTTCGTAATCGGGCACGATGAGCGCACTCACGAACCGGCGGTGGTCGGCAATGACCATGACCTGGTCAATGTAGCGGTCTACCAGCAGCGCGCTCTCCACCTGCTGGGGCGCAATGTACTTTCCGTTGGAGGTCTTGTAGAGGTTCTTGATGCGGTCGGTCAGGTACAGTTCGCCGTTTTTCAGGTAGCCGGCGTCGCCCGTATGAAACCATCCGTCGGCATCCAGGGCGCGCGCCGTCTCCTCGGGATTCCTATAGTACCCCTTGGTCACCATTTCGCCGCGCACCAGTATTTCGCCGTCCTGGGCTATGTGTACTTCCATTCCCTGTATGACACGACCCACCGAACCCAGGGTGAATGGCTGCCGCAGAACGTCAAATGACACAGTGGCCGTGGTCTCGGTCAGCCCGTAGCCGGCCACCATGCATATTCCGCACGAATGCAGGAAACCCTCCACGACGGGCGACAGCGAAGCCCCCGCCACGGGAAATATGCGCCCGCGCTCCAGCCCCAGGGCCTTGCGGATAGGGGCAAGCACGGCACGGTCGGCCAGCATGTAGCGCAGCCTGAGTCCCAACGACGGCTGCAGGCCGCGACCCCTGCAGTAGACATGGTATTGATGCCCCTGGCGGAGGGCCGTGCGCAGGACGGCCTTGGCCCAAACACCACGGCGTGCCGCGCGGTGCAGGACATCGGCATATACTTTCTCCCAAAAACGGGGCACGGCACACATGGCCGTGGGGTGCACCTCACTCATGGCCTGCAAGACCTGCCGAGGGTCGCGGTTGATGGCAATGGCAGCTCCGCAGGACAGGGCCAGATAGGTCCAGGCCCGCTCAAAGATGTGGTTCAGGGGGAGGAAAGACAGCAACTGGTCCTGTTCTGAAATTTTCAGGTAGGGCTGGTTGTTCCTGAAGGCGGCGGCATACATTCCGTAGGTAATCTGCACGCCCTTGCTCCTGCCGGTCGTGCCGCTGGTATAGAGGATATCGGCCAGGGCATGGCGCGTGGCACGGCTGCGGCGGTGGGCCACCTCGCTGACATGGCGCTGCCCGCGTCCCAGGCCGATGAATTCATCCAGCAGAAGGGAAAAGGTGTCCATGGGGTGTCGGCAGACGGACTTGTCCAGCAGTACCATTTTGCGCAACGTGGACAGACGGGCAAAAAGGGGGAAGGCGGTGTCGTACTGGCGTTGCCCACCCACAAAAAGCACCTTGACCGACGCATCGCGGAGCATGAACTCCACGTCCTGCGGACTGCTTGACGGAAAGAACGGCACGACCACCGCGCCGGCGGCATAGGCTCCGAAATTCACCGCAAGCACCTCGGCCATGTTGGGCGCAAAGACGGCAATGGCCTCGCCCTCACCTACCTGCATCGCGACCAGCGAGCAGGCCACCTGCTCCACCCATTGTGCCAGGGCTTGCCACGAAATTTCCTGCCATCCGTCGTCATGCCTTGACAGCAGGGCACGGCGGTTGCCGTAACGCAGGGCCTGAATGGCAATGAGTTGGGACAGGTGGACCTCTTGCATAAAAGGAATGGATGGGAAAGATGGCCTTATCGGGCCAGCCAGGATTCGGGATTCAGGGTGGCCGTCTCCTTGCGAAGCTGAAAATGCAGCGTGCAGTTGCCCGAGGCATCGCGTGCCACATTGCCCAACACCGCACGGGTCGACACCTTCTGCCCTTGTCTGACGGCCGAGGAAGACAAGTTGCAGTAGACGGAAATGTAACTGCCGTGGCGCACCAGCACATTGAACAGGCCGCCCAATTGGAAGACGGCACTCACCTCGCCCGGGAAGATGCAGCGCGCCTGCGCACCGGGCTTGCCCGTTATGTTGATGCCACGGTTATTGAGCTGGACACCCTTGACACCGCTCAGGCTGTAATTGCCATAGTGGGCCGAGATGACATAGCTTCCCGTGATGGGCATGGGCAGACGGCCCTTGTTGGAAGTGAAATTCTTGCTCAGCGTGTAGTCTTTGTCGTTGCTGCGCCATTGTTGCATGGGAGCGGCCTTGGACGAGCCTGTGCTCGACTTGGATACCCCCGACGAGGTACTGCCTTTGCCCGACGGCGACGACTGCTGGGCCTGATTGCGCCTCCTTTCGGCCTCGGCGCGTGCGCGCTCCTCGGCCTCGCGACGCTTTCGCTCACGCTCGATGGCCAATTTCACATAGTAGTCTATTTTTGCATCCAGTGCCGCCATTTCCTTCTTGTTGGAAGCTATCACGCGACTGATTTCCTTCTGTTTTTTCTGGAGGGCCGTCACCTGCTGCTTGTGCTCGCTTTGCTGTTTGGACAGTTTCTCCGTCTCGGTCTTCTGGGCATCCAGCTTTTGGCTTTGGTTCTTTTTGCTTCGTTCCAGTTCGGCCTTGACTTGGGCCACCTGCTCCTGTTTTTTCTGTATCAGCAGTCCTTGTTTCTGCTGGTATTTGGCATATTCGCTGACATACCTGTATCGGCGCTGCATTTGGTGAAAATTGTGTCCCGACAGGATGAACAGCAACTTGTTCTGGGAATTGTCGTTCTTGTACAAATACAACAATGACTGCTTGTATTTCTGCTTACGTGCGTCCAACTGCTTGCTAAGCGTGTCGTACTGCCTGGTCAGGCTGCTGATGTTGCTCGATAACGAGTCGAGCTGCAGCTGTATCTCGCTGATGACTTTTTGTTGCTTGTCTATCTTTCCGTTAAGGACAGCCAAGTCGCTCAACCGCTTCTTGACATCTCGGTCGGCTGCCTTGAGCTGCGCCTCATTCTTGGAGATTTGCTGCTGCAAGGCGTTGCGCCGCGAGCGAAGGCTGGAAATGGAGGTCGTCTCGCTGGGTTTCTTGGCTGTTGTGGCCCGTTTTGTCGTCCTGGTCGCCGCCGATGTCGATTTTTTGGCCACAGGAGTCTTCTTTTGCGTGCCTTTGGTCTGTGTTCTCGCGGGCTGGGTCACTTTTCTTGCCGGTGTGGTAGTTTTTTTGGCTACTGTCGTCTTTTGCGCAGGCTTGGTCGTGCGCTTCTGCGCCTGACCGTAGGTTTGCGAAAGGGTCAGGAGCAAAAACAATGCAACAGCAAGGAACTTTTTCATCGCACGGGCCTATTCTGACATGATTTTCTTGAGGATTCCACGGGCATCCACCTGCTTGTACTTGGAACTTACCTGCGAATGAGGAGTCCATTCCGTCTTAGACCCCAAATCACTGAGCGTCATCACAAGATTGAAAGTCTTTCCTTCGCCCTTGAAACTCACATCAATGCTTGTGGGAAATTCACGCCCGTTCAATTTTGAGAAATTTCCGTATTTGCACACCAGTTCTGCGTCGTCGCTGATGTTTTTGGGGGTGACGGTCGTCCTTGACAACAATGCCGATGCCGTTTGCGTGAGGAATCCATAATCTAACTTGGGTGCAGTCCTCAGAGAAAGCAGGGTGTGGTCGCCGCTCGAAGCCATCGTAAATTGATTCAGGGCTTGGCTGACATCGGAAACGCCCGGCACAAATATTTCATTCCAGAAAACGGCCTGCAACACGTTGAAATCGACATTTGCCTTGCCGAGGAAATCCACTTGCTGGTAGGGAACTTTCACAAACTGCCTGTGGACGCGGTCTATCACCAACACTTCGTCCTTTGAAAACTCCATGTGCCCCACTTCAAAGCCCATCAAACTCAGCGAAAGCTGGATAACCTCGTCGCGCATCATCTTCAAATTACCATTCAGCGTGATATCCTTGCCTTCCGCCTGAACGCGCACCCGCGCCTTGGCGGTCACGGTCTTTCCCGTCTGAGCATGCGAAATTACTTTCTGACCATATTTTATTACACTCAGTTCTGAGGCATCCGCAGCGCCCTTTTCCAAATTCGGATTCCTGTGGCACGCCGCCAAAGTAAGCACAAGAAGCAGCGCAACGCCTTTTACAATTTTTTTAATGTGACTCATTCTCTATATATTTCCTTTTCTTTATTTTCTTCAGCAGGACATCGCTGTCGCCACCCGCTTCCAATGCCCGCTTCCAAGCATTTACGGCATCTTCAACTTGTCCCAAATGGATATAGATATCCCCCGCGTGTTCATACAGGCTGCTATCCGTACTGCCGCCCTTGATATTCTTCAGGGCCTGCTCAATATAAATTTGGGCCTTCGCGTAATCGCCACGCACAAAGCACACCCACGCATACGTATCAAGGAAAGTCGGCTCGTCAGGCTCGTACTTGACGGCCAATGCCGCCATTCGTTCCGCCTTGTCCAGTTCAGATTTCTCCAGTGCCAGGAAATAGGCGTAGTTGTTGAGCGTAGACACGTTGCTCGGGTTATAAACCAGCGAGGAATCGTAGAGCGCGTAGCTGTACTCGGCCTTTCCTGCCTCATGCATCAGGTCTCCGTACGCCGAATAGTAATTAGACACCAAATCCTTGTCCTTATTATTTTTAGCATAGGGCATTCCCGCAGAGAACACGCGCTCAGCCCTCTCCTTTTCTTTCAAAACGGTGCAGGAGTTGCCCCCCAGGACATACAACAACAACTCCTGTGGATTGTATTTGATTCCTTCCTCGGCCGAAAGGGCCGCAGCGGCGTATTTCTTTTGGCTGAACAGCCCCCACACCTCACGCAAACGCGACACCTTGTCGGTAGGGTCAATCTCCAACAGCTTCGTCATCACCGGAACGTAGGCTGTGTCGGGCGCATTCTTTGCCGAGAGGCTGGAGACAAAGACATTCATCAACTCCGGGCTTTCCATGGGTTCCTGCAACAGGCTTCGGAAAATCCTGTCCACCTGATTGTCCTGTCCCTTCCCACTTTTCGACTTCATATAGGTCTGTAGGAAATTCGCACGGAGCTCCATGTCCTGCTTCGGGTTGAGAATCACCTTTTCAATCTGCTTTTCCAGTTGCGCCTGCTCGCCCCGCATTTGGTAGTACCGCACCAAAAAAATCTGCGCATGGCGATTATCCGGATTATCCTGCATCACGGCTTCGTTCTGCGCCAAAGCACGGGCCGTATCGCCTTGATCCAAGTATATTTCCGCCTTCACGACAGGATAATAGTCGCTCTGCGGATACGCCAAGCACATGGAATCCACCCTCAACAGGGCATCGTCATACCGGGCCAGCCGCATCAGCGCCCGCACCCGCGTCCAGTCTATCGACTCGTCCTTGCCTTCGTCCTTCTCCCAACGGTCGGTGACCTGCAGCAGCTGTTCAAATTTTCCAGCGTGCTCATAGACATTGCCCAACAGGGAATAGGCATTGCCGCGCCGCAGCGGGTCATTCGTCAAGCGTTCCAGCAAGACCGTCGCACTGTCAGCCTGTCCCGTTTTAATCTGATATTTCGCAAATTCCCAGACAAACTCATTGTTATCGGGCCACAACGCAATTGCCTTCCTATACAGAGCGGCCGTCTCCTCCTCCGAACAGAGCGGATTCTGCGATGACAGGTCGGCCATGGCAAACAACGCCTCCGGCGAATGGGGACAGTACTTCAGTGCCCTGCGCAACAACTCCTGCTGGGCCGCAAAATGCCCCAGCCCAGCCTGTGTCACGGCCTCCAAATAGTATTTCTCGTATTTCCTGCGCGACTCCTCCGTCAACGCAGGTGTTTTCTTCACATTTTTTCCCTTTGCTAGGACATGCGCACCAGGACACAGCATGAGTACCCCTGCCAAAAGCAGGAACACCGCCTTTCTTGCCATCGCCCGTGCCTGTTCCTTCACGACTACTGCTTGCCCGTGTGACCGAATCCGCCCGCTCCGCGGGCCGTTTCCTCCAAAACCTCAACCATCTCCCACTCTACCTGCTCATACCGGCTGATTACCATTTGGGCAATGCGGTCTCCGTCCTGAATCTCAAAGTCTTCCTGGCTCAGGTTCACCATAATCACGCCTATCTCGCCCCGGTAGTCGGCATCAATCGTACCCGGGGTGTTGAGCAGCGTGATTCCTTTTTTCAATGCCAGGCCCGAACGGGGTCTCACCTGGGCTTCATAGCCTGCCGGCAGTTCCATGCACAGTCCCGTGGGCACCAACCTGCGCTCAAGGGGTTTCAGCACGATGGGTTCATCGATGGAAGCACGCAGATCCATGCCTGCACTCTGCTCCGTTGCATAGGCAGGAAGCCCATGATGGGAACGGTTAACTATCTTTACTTTCATAGCGGTTGCATTTTATTGCAAAAATAACGAATTCCCCGTAAAACACTGAGGTTTTTTATATGAAAAAATAGTAAATCTTCTTATTTTTACCTACATTTGCATCAGTTTTCATGAAAAGCACATTTCAATATGACCCACAGCCCCCGAATGGATTGGGAAAAGCTCATTTCAAGCCAGCGGCTTGGACAAAATTTTTCCACCTACGAAACCAACGAGTTTCGTTCTGATTTTCAGCGCGATTACGACCGCCTTATTTTTTCATCTCCGTTTCGGCGGCTGCAAAACAAGACCCAGGTTTTTCCCCTGCCAGGCAGCATTTTTGTCCACAACCGACTGACCCACAGCCTGGAGGTTTCCAGCGTGGGCCGCTCCCTGGGAAATGACACGGCCGCCGCCCTCGTCAGGCGGCATCCCGAACTGGGCCGGACCGAGATAGGCCAAATGGGGCTCATCGTGTCTACGGCATGCCTGGCCCACGACCTGGGCAATCCCCCCTTTGGACATGCCGGCGAAAGGGCCATTGCCAGCTATTTCTCCGAGGGCAAGGGGGCGGCCATACGCCCACGCATCCTGGCCGAATGCGGTCAGGAGAAAGGCGACATCGTGTGGAGCGACATCGTGCACTTCGACGGAAATGCCAATGCCTTTCGCCTGCTCACCCATCAGTATGAGGGGCGACGCCCGGGCGGTTACGTCATGACGTACAGCACCCTGGCCGCCATCGTCAAGTATCCGTTTTCCTCGCTGCTGGCCGGAAAGAAGCCCAAGTTCGGCTTCTTCCACACGGAGTCCGACATTTTCCGCCGCGTGGCCCAGTCGCTGGGACTGATATGCGTGGAGGACAACGGCTGGCGGCTGCAGTACAGACGCCACCCCATGGCTTACTTCGTAGAGGCTGCCGATGACATTTGCTATGAGATTATGGACATTGAGGATGCCCACAAGCTGCGCATCCTCACCACTGAGCAGACGACCGAACTGTTCATGAATTTCTTTGACGACGGCGAAAAGCACCGCCTCAGCACTGCCCACCCCTCCGTGACCGATCCCAACGAAAGGGTGAACTACCTGCGCGCCTGCGTCATCAATGCCATTGAGCAGGAGTGCGTGCGGGTGTTCATGGAACACGAGGATGCCATCATGGAGGGCCGCTTCGAGGGTTCGCTCATCGGCCACATGCAGCCCCGGCTGAACCAGGCGTTCCAGGCGTGCGCCCATCTGGCCCAGGAACACATCTATCGCGACCGCCGCGTGCTTGACGTAGAGTTGGCGGGCTATAAAATCATCTACGAACTGCTTGACTTGCTGACCGATGCCGCACTGGCTCCCGACAAGTCGTACAGCAAACTGCTGCTGCACCGCGTGCCCAACCAGTACCAGGTGAAAGCACCCACGCTGACCGAACGCATGCAGGGCGTGCTGGACTTCATATCGGGCATGACCGATGTCTACGCGCTGGACCTGTACAGGAAAATCAACGGCCAGTCGCTCCCCATGGTGTAGGCTCACTATTCCATCCACAAGACCCTGAATGGAATTTTCCATTCTGGCTGAAGAAACCGCATGGGGCGTGCAGGGAATCCTTTGCGCGCCCCATGTCTCCCTACCCCAAGACTTATGAAATCTCCAAGGCGCAAAAGCATCGCCAGCAAGGCGTGAAAGGCCCATGGACAGGGCGCAAAAAACCGCAGACAAGGCGTAAAAATCCGAACTTTACGCCCCGTCTGTCTTCCCTTTCCAAAACATGTTTTCATTCAGCGGTTTGCACGCACAGGACCAACCGAGGGAGAACAAAAAAAGCACCTGCCTCCATGCGGAGACAGGCGCAACCATTTAAAAACAATAGAAGATTTGCTACTTAAAACGAACCCACCGCATCATTTCCTTGAAGCTGGGTTTCTTTCCGTACATGAGGATGCCCACGCGGTATATCTTGGCACTCAGCCACACCACCCCGAGGGCTGTTGCATAGAGCAGGGCGAGCGACAGGGCCAGTTGCCATGCCGGAACGCCAAAGGGCAGGCGCACCATCATGACGATGGGCGACGTGAACGGGATGTAGGAGCACCACAGGGCCAATGGGCCGTCGGGATTCTCAATGCTGAATATTCCGGCATAGAGCGAGAATATCATTATGATGACTATCGGTGTCATGAACTGGCTGCTGTCGGCCTGCTCGTTGATGCTAGCCCCCACGGCGGCAAATATGCTGGCAAAAAGCAGGTAGCCGCCAATGAAATAGAGGATGAACATGCACACAATCTCGGTAAAGTTCATTCCCTGCACGACCTGCAGGATTTCTGCACCGGGCGAATCGGGCACGGGCACGCCGCCCGACATGGCTTCGGCCATGGGAATAGCCTCAGACCCGCCCATGTGGATGAAACTGCCGGCCACGGCCAGGACTATCGCGATGAGCGCGCCCCACAGGAGGAACTGGAACAGCCCCACGAGGGCAATGCCGATGATTTTGCCCATCATCATCTGGAAAGGCTTGACCGACGACACCATCAGTTCCATGATGCGGTTCGTCTTTTCCTCCATGACGCCCTGCATCACCATGCCGCCGTAGCTCATCACGAACATGTAGATGAGAAACGTGAACAGCATGCCCACAAAGCCCGCAATGGTAGAGTTGGACAGTTTCTCGTCGCCGTCCTTGGTCCACTTGATGGTCCTTACCTCGTAATCGACGGTGCAGTGGGCCACGATTTCATCCATGTTGGGCATGTTGTACTCCGCCTTACGGTCGGCGCGTATCTGAGCTGAGACAACGCTGTTGAAATACTTGGACAGGGCGGGCGAGACCTCCTTGTGGGAATAGATGGTTGCGGCTGTGGAATCCTGGTTCAGGTCATCGGTTATCTGTATCACGGAGGTATAGGGGCTGTCCTCGGTCTGCATCTCGGCTGTCATGGCCGGCACAGTCTCGAAGTGGATGGCCCCCGTGTCCTGCAACAGCGGGGCATATTTTCCCGTGACGTCAACCACCGCAACGTTCTGCTGCTCGGTGCTGTCGAGCGTGGACAGGATGATGGGCACGAAAATGATGCCCACTATCAGCAGGGGCATCAGGACTGTCAGCAGGATGAATGACTTTTTTCGTATGCGCGTCAGGAATTCGCGCTCAATGACTATCAATATCTTGTTCATAACCGTTTCTTCTTTTGATTAATGAATTTCCTCCTGGAGGACCGCACGCAGGAACACTTCATCCATCGTGGGCAGCTTCTCGGAGAATCCCAATATCTCGGTGTGCTGCGCCAGCCGGGCCACAAACTGCGAATTGGTCTCGTCCTGGGGCTTGCGCACCAGCAGCACGTTCTTCTTTCCGCCATGCTCATGCGCCACTATCTCGGCCCACGAGGGGTCAAACTGGGCATCGGCGGGGATTTCCAGCTGATAGGTATTCTCCTTGTAGCGTTGGCGCACGTCATCCACATCACCCTGCAACACAACCTTGGAATGGTTGATGAGTGCTATGGAGTCGCAAATTTCTTCCACGCTGGCCATATTGTGAGTCGAAAACAGAATGGTGTGCCCCTCGTCGCGCAGCTGCAATATCTCTTTTTTCAGCAATTCTGCATTGACGGGATCGAAACCACTGAACGGTTCATCGAAGATTAGCAAGGGTGGGTTGTGCAATACCGTGATGACGAACTGTACTTTCTGCTGCATGCCCTTGGAAAGTTCCTCCAGCTTCTTGTCCCACCAGGCCATGATGTCGAATTTCTCAAACCACTCCTTCAATTTCCGCTTGGCATCCTGGGCGTCCATGCCCTTGAGCCGCGCCAGGTAGACCGCCTGTTCGCCTACCTTCATCTTGCGGTACAATCCGCGCTCCTCGGGCAGGTATCCTATGCGGTAGACATCGTTTGCCTGGAGCGGATGGCCGTCAAACGTCACACTGCCGCTGTCAGGAGCGGTAATGTGGTTGATAATGCGGATCAGCGTCGTCTTTCCGGCACCATTTGGCCCGAGAAGGCCGAACACCTTGCCCGCCGGAACGTCAATGCTCACGCCGTCAAGGGCCGTATGATTGGCAAAAGCCTTGCGCACATCGCGTACTTCGATAAAATTGCTCATATTTCAATGTTTATTTCTATTTTCACAAGTTGCGTTGCAACCTTTACAGGTATTCTGGCAACTGAAACAGCTTCGTTCCGTTGCTTCCCTTGATAAGAATCAGTTTGTCCCTGACAGGATGCTCGCTAAGTTCCCTCTTAACGTCTTCAACATTGGCAAACGTGCGGAAGTTGTGGTGCGCCTTGCGAAATAAGTCGCCGACCAGCCACACAGCCTCGTAGCAATCCTGCCTTTTCAGCAAATCTACTATCTTTTGGTGTTCCTCCTCGCTTGCCGCGCCCAATTCGCGCATTTCACCAAGGATGACCATCTTGTGATCGGCGCGTATTTGCCCAAAGTTCTCAACGGCGGCCGTCATACTTGTGGGATTGGCGTTGTAAGCGTCAACGATGAGCTGGTTAAAGGCCGTGACGCGCAACTCAGAGCGGTCGTTCTTGGGGAAATACCCCTCCAACGCCCTGTCTATCGCGGCATCCTCCACCCCAAAATACTTTCCGACGCACACTGCCGCCAGTACATTCTGGAAATTATAGGCACCGATAAGGTGTGTCTTCACTTTGTGCCATTCTCCACCGTCGGTCACGCGCCATCGGAGCGTCAGGAACGGGTGGCAGCCGTCAATCTCGCCCTCAACATAGTTCCCCTCCCCGCCTGCAACGCCATAGCCCACCGCAGGCAGGTCGCCCACGATGTCTTCCAAATACGGATTGTCGGTATTTAAGAATACTTTACCGTTTGGTTTGGTGCGCAGGTAGTCGTAAAGCTCGCCCTTGGTCTTTATCACGCCCTGAAACGAGCCAAAACCCTCAAGATGTGCCTTTCCCACGTTGGTAATCAGACCAAAGTCGGGCTCTGCCAAATTTGCCAGGAACGCGATCTCGCCTGGATGGTTCGCCCCCGTTTCTATCACGGCCATTTCATGCTCTGGACGCAATTCCAACAGCGTTTTGGGCACGCCGATGTGGTTATTCAGGTTGCCCTTGGTGGCAAGGACCTTGTATTTTTGGGATAAGACGGCGGCAACGAGCTCTTTCGTCGTCGTCTTGCCATTTGTTCCCGTTATCTCCAGGACAGTTCCCTTGAACTGCCGCCTATGGTGCTGCGCCAACTGTTGCAGGACCGCCAATGCGTCTTCAACAAGGACGTACCGCGCGTCACCAGCCACGACCGCGCTTTTTTCGTCCACAACGGCCATGGCACACCCATTGGCCAGTGCCTGAGCTGCAAACTGGTTTCCGTTGAAGTTCTCTCCCTTCAGCGCGAAAAAGATGGAGTCCTGCGGACAACAGCGACTGTCCGTCGTTATATGAGGGTAGGCTTGATATAGATCGTATAGCGATGGGGTATTCATCTCCGTCAAAAAAGTAGTGATTCCATTGCTCAACACAATTAGGTATGCAAAGATACGTAAAAAGTCTGAACTGGAACAAACCATCCTTCTATTTTCTGCCATATCATTACTACTCATACCTCAATGGGCCAAAACTCACAAAAAATAATAGCACCCACAAAGATTGTTTGAATTTAATCCGTACCTTTGCAGTACAAAATAACTTTTACACCATACCCTTATGCATTTATTAGGCCGTCGTTTGTTCTATACATTTATCATTTGTATATCTATATTCTTTAATACAGACCATGCAAATGGACAAATCCTTTCATTAAAGATTAATGGGATTCAAGCCGTTTCAGATACAACTGGAAACAAGCAAAACTGGTTTGCTTCCATCGCTCCCTCTCAAGACACTAATCTATCAGTGGTTTTAGGAATCAGTAGCCGAGAGGGAACGTATTCTTTCAAAAACTTTATTTTTGACGGACACAGTATAGAATATGGCCAAGCCATTTCTATAAACAACCTAAGCAAAAAGCATACGCTGCAATTCACCTGCTCCACTACCGGCGGAAACGCTACTGACAGCACGATCTCGTGGGGAATTTATCTCACCTCTCTTCCTTTGCTGACACTCGACATCGATCCCGAAAAGCCCATCAGCAAATTTGTATCAGCCCCCGCCGTTTTCTCCATCATCGACCCTCAGAAACGCACCGACAACGCCGTTACTTTCACAAGCAATTGCTTTACTCACTGGAGAGGAGCTACATCCTCAGGATTTGACAAAAAGAACTACGCCATCGAATTGGTAGACTCCAACGGAGAAGAACTGGAGAAAAACATCATGGGCATACGTTCACACGACAAATGGCATCTCCACGCCTTGGCCATAGACTACTCCAGAATGCGCAACCAAGTATGCTTCGACATTTGGAACGAAATCGACGAACTATGCTCCAAGGATATGATTCGCAACGGCACAACAGGCTACTATGCCGAACTGATTCTGAACGGAAAATACAATGGCATCTACTTCCTTTCAGATAAGATCAACCGCAAACTTTTAGGCATCAAAAAGCTCAAGGAAGAAAGTGACGGACAACTTACTCTCCGCGGTGTCCTTTACAAGAGTTCCAGCCCCACAGCAAATTCTGCACGACTACTGCCCGATGACAATTCCACTCCCACCAACGCAAACGACTGGCTGGGATACATGCTCGAATACCCTGACAATTATAATGAAGCCAAGAAATGGAAACCTCTTGCCGACCTCATGGACTTTGCCGGCATGGTGAGAAGCGACACTGACTATGTGGCCGACCACCTATACGACTACTTCTACGAAGACAATATCATCACATATCCCCTATTCACTTTAGCGTTCATGCTCAAGGACAACTGCATGCACAACACGTTCCTTTCCAACCCCAATGTTCAGAAGGACCAACGCATCTGGATTACTCCGTGGGACATGGACGGCAGTTTTGGGCGAGACGGAACAGGAACAGACCTTTTTCACCTTGCCGCCGACTACCGATGGGCCTGGTGGGGAACAGAACCCATCACCACTTTGTTCGTATACAAGAAAGGCGACTATTTTTCCAGGATGAGAGAAAAATGGATGGCACTGCGAGACACCACTTTTTCCGTTGAAAACGTAAAGAAACACATCAACCTCTATGTCAACCAACTCACTCAGTCGGGAGCTTGGGCCAGAGAGTACGAACGCTGGAATGGCAACCCCATCACCTTGGACGCAGACCTCACCACTGAGACCAACAAGATGATTTCATGGTACGAAACTAATTTCAAGGCCATGGACCGCCTGCTTGAAGTTGGCAGCGACGGCATAGTACCCATTCAGGCAAAACAAACAAAGGAATCTACTCTCTATAGCATGGACGGTCAGCAACTCCCTCACAGTTCCAACCAACCAGCCCGCCATGGAATTTACATCGTAGACGGCAAAAAAGTCTACATCAGGAAATAACACTGGCAACTTAGCCTACGCCCACAGCCTAGCTTCCTTATTCCTTCAGACTTCTTATTCCGGCAATCAACTTGCGCAATGATTCCAGCGAAACGGGGTGATTGGCCATGAAGCTGTCAATGTGGCGGACGCGCTTCTCGGCCAATATCTCATTGACGGCAATCAGGATGCCCGTTTCCTCCACCATGCCGAAGCTTTCGTTGATGGCGGTGCCGAAAAAGCGCATCGTGGGGCTGAGCCCCATGTATGCGTTGACCAGCGGGGGGATGTTGAAGCCCAGCTTGCGCACAGCGCCGTTCAGGATGCGGTAATCGGCCTTGAAGTCGCTTTCCTTAAAAATTTCTTCCAACTCTTTTTCGTCGGTTTCAAGCTGTATGGGGTGGATGGGGGTCACCAATTGCTGCCTGTCGCCAAAGTGCTTGCGCAGGAAATAGAGTATCATGTCGCGCCCGCGGCGGATGAAACTGGGATACATGGTCATCTTGCCGAAGAAATACTTTACGTCGGGCATGACCACGGTCAGCGCGCCGAGCCCGTCCCACAGGTTGTCGAGCGCAAAAAGGCTCTTGGAGGACATGCGGCGCGTGTTCTGATACTCCAGCGTGACGAATGAGCGGCCCAGCTCTACCGTCTGCGGCAGGTAGTTCTCTATGAACTCGTCGCTGAAGTGAAACATGTGGCTCGTGGCCAGGATGGGCTGCCCCTGGGCGTCAAACTTGACCTCGGGGCCTGTCAGATAGCGGTATCCGCCTATGATTTCCTCGGCCTCGGGATTCCACACCACCAGCTGGCGGTAGGGGTGCTCGCAGGTGTCAAATTCGTCCAGGTCCATGCTCTTGCCGCTGCCCCCGCCTGCCGCGCGGAAGGCTATCTCGCGCAGGCGGCCTATTTCGCGCAGCACGTTGGGGCTGTCGTGCCATGTCACTATGTATATGTCGTTGTTGCTCTTGTTGGTATGCCGCAATTTTCGGTCGGGTGTCAGTTCCGATTTCAGTATCTCGCGGTCGATGGGCTGTATTATTTCTTCCATTTCCCCTGTATCAGGTTATAGTTTATAGACGATGTCCCTGACGTACTGCGCCCAGTCGTTGGCCGAGCGGGAGCGGTCGAATGTCTGCCAGGGTATGGGTTTTCCAATTCTTATCTCACATGTCTTGTGCACGTTGCGGTACATTTCGTCGACCAGGAAGAGCATGGCCAGGTTGAACTTCAGGTGCAGCGAGTCGGTCAGGTTGGCCAGGCGGTAGAACCGCTTGCTGTTCTCGCCGCTGAAGTGGATGGGCACAACGTCGCGCTGGGTCTCCACGCTCTTGGTGATGAAAGTCTTCTTCCAGGCCACGTCCTTCACCTCGCCGTTCCTCATGCGCGAGCAGATGCCGGCCGGAAAGAGCAGCAGCTGGCGGTCGCTCCTGAAGCCGGCGTCGACCAGCTGGGGCAGGCTGCGGCTCTGGCCGCCCGTCTTGTTGATGGGGATGCCCAGTTCCTTGAGCGGGGGCAGGTTGGTCAGGATATCGTTGAGCAGGTAGCAGATGTTGCCGTCGTAGTGACTGCCGATGACGGCCCCCAGGGCCACGCCGTCGCCGCCCCCCAGGGGGTGGTTGCTCACAAAGGTGTACTTCCTGCCGTCATCGGCCGGAAAGTTCTCCTCGCCCACGATCTTGAGGTTCAGGTCCAGGTAGCGCACACAGTGCTTCAGCCACTCCACGCCGCGCTCGTGGCCGCTCTCGGCCATGAAGCGGTTCACCTCGTCCTGATGGAGCACGCGCTTGAGCCACGACAGGACAAAGCCGGGCACATACTTGGCCTTGCTGCCTGCCTTCTCCTGCACGATGCGGTCAATGTCGATTAACTTTGATTTTTCTTCTGACATTATTTATCAAAACAATGTTACAAAAGTACACATTTTTGCAGGAATGACACCACTTAGCGTTAAAAAACTTTAGGGCAGGCCTGCATTTTTGCCCGTAAGGGCTGAACTTTCGGCCATGCCACCTTTCACCTTCCCATGGGCCACCGTCGTTGGCAGGGTGGCACAGAGCGACCATCGAGGAGCATCATACCCATTGAAACATAGGACATAAACTATTGATATAGAAAAGAAACGATGCTCATTGGCGCAAGCATGTTTTTTTACGCCCTGTTGTTGGAACTTTCACGCCTTGCAGGAATTTTTTCAGGCCGCATCCGCCTGCTTTTCACGCCTTGGCGGACGGCCTTTTGCGGCGCAGGGCATTTCGCAGGCCTGACGTAAGGAGTGGCCGTCCCCACGCAGCATCAACCGGCGGCCGCCCCCGCCCTTGTTTTCCACCTGACAGGGATGTTTTCTGCCGTTTGGTTCATTTTGCATGAAAAATATTTGCAAAATGAATGAAAATTCTGTATTTTTGCTTTCTATTTGAATAATCATTATCAAAAAACCATTAATAATTATGTTTGAAGGACAACCTAAAGGACTTTACGCGTTGGCTCTGGCCAACACGGGCGAGCGCTTCGGCTACTACACCATGCTCGCCGTTTTTGTTTTGTTTCTGAATGCCAACTTCGGCCTGTCGGCAGGATGGGCGGGCGAGATTTACAGCGACTTTCTCATGCTCGTGTACTTCTTTCCGCTCATCGGCGGCTTCATGGCCGACAAGTTTGGATACGGCAAGATGGTGACCTACGGCATCATCATCATGTTTGTGGGCTACCTGCTCCTGTCTATCCCGCTGGGGGGCGACACACCGGCCCTCGTGGCCATGCTGGCCGCGCTGCTGTTCATCGGGTTCGGCACGGGCTTGTTCAAGGGTAACTTGCAGGTCATGGTGGGCAACCTCTACGACGACCCCGCCCTGGCCGACAAGCGCGATTCGGCCTTCTCCATCTTCTACATGGCCATCAACATTGGCGCGCTGTTCGCACCGACGGCCGCCGTCAAGATCATGGAGTGGGGACAGCACAGGCTGGGAGTCAGCGTAGCCGACTCGTACCACTTTGCCTTTGCCGTGGCATGCGCATCGCTCATCCTGAGCATCATTATCTTCTATGCGTTCCGCTCTACCTTCCGCCACACCGAGGGCGGCAAGGGCAAGAAGGCCGATGCCGCCGCACAGCCCGTGGAAAGCATCTCGCCGCAGGAGACCAAGGCACGCGTCATTGCCCTGTGCCTCGTCTTTGCCGTCGTCATCTTCTTCTGGATGGCGTTCCACCAGAACGGACTCTCGCTCACGTGGTTTGCCGATGAGTTTACTGCCAAGTCCAGCGAAGGCGTGCAGGCCATGGCTTTCGATGTATGGAACTTGGTGTGCATCATCTTCATTGTGTATGCCCTCTTCTCCCTCTTTCAGAGTAAGACAGCCAGGGCAAAGGGCATCAGTGCCGCAGTCATCGTCGCCGCAGTGGGCATCCTGGTTTGGAAATACACGCAGCTGGACGGCGCAGTGGCCGTGAGTGCTCCCATCTTCCAGCAGTTCAATCCCTTCTACGTCGTAGCCCTCACGCCGGTGAGCCTGGCCATCTTCGGCGCGCTGGCCAAGCGCGGCAAGGAGCCATCCGCACCGCGCAAGATTGCCTACGGTATGCTCGTGGCAGGCGTAGCCTTCTTTCTCATGATGTTTGCCTCGCAGGGACTCAATACGCCCAACGCCCAACGCGCCATGGCCGAAGCCGGAACGCTGGGGCCGCTCGTTTCTCCCTACTGGCTCATCTCGACCTACCTTGTGCTGACCTTTGGTGAGCTCCTGCTCAGCCCCATGGGCATCTCCTTCGTATCCAAGGTAGCACCGCCCAAGCTGAAAGGCACTATGATGGGCGGTTGGTTCGTGGCCACCGCCATCGGCAACAAGCTGGTGGGTGTGGGCGGCTACCTGTGGGGCGACCTGCCGCTGTGGGCCGTGTGGAGCGTCTTCATTGGCGTGTGCATCGTGGCCGCGCTCTTCATGTTTGCCATCATGAAGCGTCTGGAAAAGGTGTGCCAGTAGCGCCGCACCGTCGTAAGAAACCCATGCGGCCGCGTCTCAGCCTTGAGACGCGGCCGCCATTTTGTTTCACTGCACCGCCACCAGCACAGTCGCCGAAAAGAACGACAGCCTTGGGGTACACATAAAAAAAGTTCCAGCACCGTTTTCCAACGGCACTGGAACAAAGAACATTGTATCGTTATGCTACTGATTCCGCCTTGCGGATTACTTCAGCTTCTTGTAACCGTACTTCGACGTTGCGCCCAGTTCCTCCTCAATGCGAATGAGCTGGTTGTACTTGGCCATGCGGTCAGTGCGGCTCATTGAGCCTGTCTTGATCTGTCCGCTGTTGGTAGCCACTGCAATGTCGGCAATGGTAGCGTCCTCGGTCTCACCGGAACGGTGCGAAGTAACCGTCGTGTAGCCATGGCGGTGTGCCATTTCAATTGCCTCGAGAGTCTCCGTAAGAGAGCCGATTTGATTTACTTTGATGAGGATGGAGTTGGCTGCTCCCATTTGGATGCCCTTCTGCAAGAACTTGGTGTTGGTTACAAAGAGGTCATCGCCCACCAACTGGCAGCGGTCGCCGATGGCAGCGGTCAGCTTCACCCAGTTGTTCCAGTCGTTCTCGTCCAGACCGTCCTCAATCGAGTCGATGGGGAAGTCCGTGATGAGCTTCTTGAGGAACTCTATCTGCTCAGCGGCCGAGAGTTTCTTGCCGTTGGGATCTTTCTTCTTGCCGTTCTTCAATTGGCTGTAGTCGTACCACCAATTGCCCTGCTCGTCCTGAGTAGCGAATTCGCTGGCGGCGCAGTCCATGGCAATCTTGATGTCTTTGCCCGGTTCGTAGCCCGCAGCCTTGATAGCATCGCAGATAATCTGCAACGCGTCCTCAATGCCGTCCAATGCAGGGGCGAATCCGCCCTCGTCGCCCACAGCCGTGGACAATCCGCGTGCCTTCAGCAGTTTTGCCAAGTTGTGGAACACTTCGGCGCCCATGCGAATGGACTCCTTGATGGAGGGAGCGCTCACGGGACGAATCATAAATTCCTGGAATGCAATGGGAGCGTCGGAGTGAGAGCCGCCGTTGATGATGTTCATCATGGGAACGGGCAGCGTATAGGTGTTGCAGCCGCCGATGTAGCGGTACAGGGGCAGGCCCAGCGCATTGGCGGCAGCCTTGGCTGCGGCCAGCGATACGCCCAGGATGGCATTGGCGCCCAGCTTGCTCTTTGTGGGCGTGCCGTCGAGGGCAAGCATCTTATAGTCAAGCGCACGTTGGTCAAGCACGCAGTCACCCTTCAGCGCAGGGGCGATGATGTTGTTCACGTTCTCAACGGCTTTCAACGTACCCTTGCCCAAATAGCGGTTCTTGTCGCCATCGCGCAACTCAAGGGCTTCGTTTTCACCGGTGGAAGCGCCGGAGGGAACTGCAGCGCGGCCCAGCACGCCATTTTCCAATACTACGTCTACCTCAACGGTAGGATTACCTCTGGAGTCGAGGATTTCTCTTGCATGGATTTTTTCAATTTTCATAATCGCTTTGCTTAATCTATTTTTATATTAGGAAAAACATTTCGTATACCGAAAATCCGTGCAAAGATACCCTTTTTCAGCGATTTGGCGACACGCGAGCCGCCATAAATTGCGTTTTTCCCGAAAAAATGAACATTTTTTATTTTTCCGCCGCCCATTTTGCGTAATTTTGCAGCCATTGCAATTCTTTTCATATCAACAAATTCACACATGATGCGTCTTATAAAATTATCGGCAGCCCTGCTTTTCAGCCTGTGCCTGCCCGTCAACGCCACGGCCCAGCGCATAGGGTGGCAGCAGAAGGAACTAATCCACTGGAATTTCAACAAACAGGGCGAAACGCCCCACCAAGTAACGCTGCCCCACTCGTGCAACGCACTCGACGGCCACTCCGAACGCTACTATCGGGGCACGGCCCGCTACACGCGCCGGATCCACATCGGCAAGGCCGACCAAGGCCGGCCCACGTTCCTGCTCTTCCAAGGTGCTGCCCAGGCAGCCCAGGTCTCGCTGGGCGGACACCTGCTGCGCTACCACAAAGGGGGATACACGCCCTTTTGCGTTAACCTGACCGGTCTGCTCCATGCAGGCGACAACGAAATCGAGGTCGAGACCAACAATCACGAAGACATCACCCTCGCTCCCGTCACGTCCGACTTCAACAAGAACAACGGCCTGCACAACCCAGTTTTCCTCCTGCAAATGAACGAGGCGTACCTCAGCCCCGAAAAGTTCGGGCTGTACCGCCTGCATGTCAGCACTCCCTCGGTAACAGCGGCCCAGGCCCAGACAGTGGTGGAGACCCACGTGGTCAACACCTCCGGAAACCGCTCGCTGCGGCTTGACATCATTTTAAAAGACAAGGCAGGCAACTCCGTCTACCTGGGCAAGGAGACCCTGCGACTCCGCGCCGGCCAGGAACAGACCGTCAGCCACACATTCAGCGTGGATAACCCCCACCTGTGGAACGGACTCAGCGATCCCTACCTGTACACCGTGCAACTGCGGCTCAGCACCCTGGGCGGCCGCCTGCTCGACGAGGCCGAGACCGCCATTGGCTACCGATTCTTCCGCATGGACAAGGACAAGGGCTTCTTCCTCAACGGTCGTCCCTATCCCCTGCGCGGAGTGGCCATCCACCAGGACATGCACGAGCGCGCATCCGCCCCGACGGACGACAACATACGCGCCGACTACGAAGTAGTCAGGGAACTGGGCGCCAACTTCGTGCGATTGGCCCACTACCCCCACCGCGACCTGGAGTTCCGCCTGTGCGACAGCCTGGGCATCATGGTGCAGACCGAGATTCCCTGGGTCAACGACTGCGGACCGCATGCAGGCCCCAACTACTTCAAGAACCTGCACCAACAGTTGGAGGAAATGATTATTAATCTCTACAACCACCCGTCCATTGGCTTCTGGGGACTGTGGAACGAGGTGCGCTACCGCGGCAAGAAAGCGTCCATGCAGGGCGAGACCGACCCTGCGCTGGTCGTCAGCGAGAGCAACAAGCTGTACCTGCACGCCAAGCGGCTGGAGAAGCAGCGCTACGTGGGCCTCACCGACTGCCGCGTGCTGGGCATGCCGGGATACGACCAGCTTCAGGCCGACTACGTATCGGAAAACCGATACAACGGATGGTACTACAAGGTATTCAACTTTGAATACCTGACCAAGGAGATGACCACGGTGCGCGACATGGGCCGCGTGAGCAACATTGCCGAATACGGCGGCGGCATCAACCCCTTCTGCCACACAACGGACTCGACCCTCATGGCCAAGCGCAAGGATGACTCGCGCCACTACGAGGAATACGGCAACCTGATACACGAGACCCACTGGCGGCAAATTGTGGAAATGCCTTGGCTCAACTTCACCTCGCTGTGGATATTGTTCGACTTCCCCGTGGCCGCCCGCACCGAGGGGTACATGGACAGCGACGACGGCGTGAACTTCACCGAGAACCCCGAGCGCAAGTACATGAACGACAAGGGGCTCATCACGCGTGACAGGAAGACGCGCAAAGACCCGTTCTACCTGTACAAGGCAGCATGGAACAAGCAAGCCACCACCGTGCACATCACGTCCAAGCGAATGCACGCCCTGCCTGCCGGCAAGCCCGTCCAGGTCAAGGTGTACAGCAACGCCCCCAGCCTGACCCTCTACCAGAACGGCCAAAAGGTGGCCACCATGCAGGGCAGCGGCGAGCCGACAGGGGTCATCTACAGGTTCGGCCCATTGAAGTTCCAGCATGACAGCGACACATTCCGTGTGGTCGCCCCCGACGGCACGTCCGACGAGGTGACATGGCGGCAGCTCAGGTAGCCCTCCGCCCACACACCCACTCCGCCATTGGCCCGTTCCGCCTGCCGCCCTGCGCCCATGAGCCAGCGGCAGACGGAATGATTTTCTGCACATTCTCAAGCACATAGAGAGTTCCCTCTCGGGTCAGGAACAGAGATCCAAGGCGCAAGACCGCGTTTTTACGCCTTGATGGTCCATCTTTTGGGCCGCATACGCCGTCCTTTTGCGCCTCGTCGGCCCATCCTTTACGCCTTATTCTCCCATTTTCAGGCCGCAACGTCTTTGCCACATCCCTGCGCCGCATTTTCAGTACCGGACACAAAAAATTCCGCCCCGACCGCCAAGGGCCGGAACGGAACATATGCCTGCGGAATCGCTTGTGCGTTTTACTTCTTGGGCTTGTTCAACGGCGTTTCCGTGGTGCGCAGATGGACGGGGCGCGTGTTGAACCCGTTGGTAAAGCCCGCCTTCAGCGGACGGTAGTTGACACCCATGGCCTGCAGGCGCGGCAGGTGGTCGGTCAGGGTGGCGGCAAACTGTGTCCAGGGGCGCAGCGTCGTTGTGTTCCATGCCTTTTCGGCCAAGGCCAGGGCGCGCGGAAACACCATGAACTGCATGCGTGCCTCGGTGGGAATGTACTCGCCCCATATGTTGGCCTGCATCCCCTTTACCAACCGCAGCTGCGCGGGGGTGAGCTGGGCGGGAACTATGTTGCCCTCATACAGTTTTTGCAACGTGCTGTCGTCTTGTGCGTAGTCGAAGTAGCAGAATGTCGTGGGGCAGCAAATGACCTGGTTGCCGCCGTCGGTGGCCTTCTGCACCACGCCGGCCTTGTAGCCGCGCCACCAGTTGACGGTGGCGGTCCTGGACACGCCGCCCTCAAGTATCTCGTCCCAACCAATGAGCATGCGCCCGTGGCGGTTGAAGTATTTCTCCATTGTGCGCGTAAACCACGCCTGCAACTCGGTGATGTCCTTCAGTCCCTCGCGCCGGATGCGCGCCTGGCAGTTGGGGCAGGTCTCCCAGCGGTAGCGGCGCACCTCGTCGCCGCCTATCTCGACGTATTCATAGGGAAAGAGCTTGAATATCTCTTTGTAGACATCCTGGCAGAACTTGATGACGGAATCCTTGCCCACGCACAGGGGGTCCAGGCCGTCGCGGTGGCACGACAGCCAGTCATAGCAGCGCGTGGCCTTGTGGTTGTGGCCCGGAAAGTCGATTTCGGGCACCACATCTATGCCGCGCACGGCCGCATAGGCCACAATCTCGCCTATTTCCTTCTGCGAATAGTAGCCTCCGTAGAGTGTGTCGCCGTTTTCTACCCTGATCAAGTTCTGAGGCAGGTGCATGTTGGGGTCGTTCCATTCCTGGGCGCACATTTCGCTGCCGTAGTCAATCTTTTCCCTGTTGGGGTTGCGCCATGCCCCCTTCTGCGTCAGCAGGGGGTACTTCTTGATTTCTATTCGCCAAGCCTGGGTATCGATTAAGTGCCAATGGAACTTGGAAAACTTGTACAGGCACATCATATCCAGGAATCGCTTCGTCTCGTCCATCGTGTAGAAGTGGCGGGCAGGGTCGAGCATGAGGCCGCGCCACTCATAGGAGGGGCGGTCCTTGATCTTGACATACGGAACGCTCCATTTCACGGCCGTCTGGGCGCGCGCCGACTCCACTTCGTGGGGCAGGAGCTGGCGCAAGGTGGATATGCCGTGGATGATGCCCTTGTAGCCGGCCGCCGTCACATGCACGCCGCTGCCGTCGGCCGTCAGTGTGTAGCTTTCGTCGGCATCATTGCGCTGGCCGGCCAGTTGCAGGCTGATTGTACCGCTCCCCTTCTTCACCCGCACGCCATAGCCCGTGGCCGTGGCCAGCTTGTCCTTCAGATACTCGGCGGCAGGGCGCAATGACTTGTGGTTGTAGCCGATTGTCAGCCCATCGGTCAGGAGAAACTCGCCCTGGCCTTCCTGCACCTGCTGCGGCATGGGAATCAAGGCGTTCAACTCGGCCTGCAAGCCCAACGGACAGAGGCAGGAGGCCCATAAAATCAGAATTTTCGCGTATTTCAATGACATATATTTGTTATTTTGCTGCAAAAATAAGCAAAAAACGACGGCTCAGGGCCGACTGCGACGGAAAAACTGTAATTTTGCACCCGTTTTGGCACTGCAACCGATTTTTTACAAGATGGACGGAGTCCGACTACGCGCACTGAAAACCGCTTTCCCCTATACCGTCCCCATTTTCGCGGGGTTCTGGTTTCTGGGGCTCACCTACGGTGTCTATATGAACGTTCTGGGGTTCAGCGTGTGGTATCCGGCCATCATGAGCGCGGCCATCTTTGCCGGAAGCATGGAGTTTGTGGCCGCCAACCTGCTGCTGGCCTCATTCAACCCGCTCCAGGCCTTCCTCATGACCCTCATGATCAACGCACGCCACTTGTTCTACGGCATTTCCATGCTCGACCGATTTCGCGGCACGGGGCGGAAGAAGATTTACCTCATCTACGGCATGTGCGACGAGACGTTTTCCATCAACTACACGGCGCAAATTCCGCCGCAGGTCAACCGCGGCTGGTTTATGTTCTACGTAACGCTCCTGAACCAGCTGTATTGGGTGAGCGGGGCGGTAATCGGCGGCCTGTTTGGCGGAATGATCCATTTTAACACCAAGGGTCTCGATTTTGTCATGACCAGCATGTTCGTTGTCATCCTCTTGGAGCAATGGTTCAAGGAGCGCGACCACACCAGCGCGTGGATTGGCGGCGGCACATCGGTTCTGTGCCTGCTTGTCCTGGGGCCGGACCAATTTGTCCTGCTCGCCATGCTCTGCATCCTGGTTCTGATCACCCTTTTACGCAAACCGCTGGAAAGGAGGGCCGCAGCATGAAAATGTCGCTGCTCCAGCAAATCATTACCATTGCCGCCGTCGTTCTGGGAACAATGCTGACGCGGTTTTTGCCCTTTCTGTTTTTTCCGGCAGGGCGGAAGACACCGCCTTTCGTGCAATACCTGGGCCGCATGCTCCCTCTTTCCGTGTTTTCACTGCTCATTGTCTACTGTCTGCGCCACGTCAGTTTCCTTCAAAGCCCCTACGGGTTACCCGAACTGCTGGGAATCGGCGTCACAGTTGCGCTTCACGCCTGGAAACGCCAGATGCTGCTGTCCATTGCGGGCGGAACGCTCACCTACATGCTCTTGGTGCAAACGGTATGGGCCTGAAGGACTCCCCCAACCGCACAGGAGATTTCCAGACTAGTATAAAAATGTGTAGCTGCCTTGTGGGACATCCACGACAACGTCTCCATTTTCCTTCGTCCGCGCCTTCAGTTTGTATGCCTTGAGCTGACGGCGCACATCCTGCGTCAGGCCGTTCCCCAGCCAAACACTGGCGGTGCTTCCCACGGGCACGGTCACCTGCTGCCGCGTCCTCGCGCCCACCCTGCGCACCGTGGAGCGCACTTCGCCGTAGGGCGTCTGCAGGGAATAGCTTACGCTGTCCAATTGGCTGCACAAGACCGGACGAACATTGAAATGACGGAATCCCGGCCGCGCTTCGTCGGCCTGCACGCCCGCCAAGTTGCGGTAGAACCAAACCAAGCCGCCGCCAAACATGGGATGGTTGCGCGAATTGCCGCCGTCCCACTGTTCCCAGGTGACTGTCGCACCCTGCGCAAGCCAGTGGCCGAAACTGGGGAAGTCCCGCTGGTTCATTGCGGCGTATGCCACATCGTTCATGCCGTTTCTGGCCAGCGTTTCAAAGAAGTAGCGGGCTGCCACAAAGCCTGTGTTAATGTGGCCCTTGTATGTCACCATGATTTCCTTGCGCAAGGTTGCCTTCACTGCCGACAAGCGGTCCTCGGGAACGCCCATGCGCAGCGCATACACATTGCTGCCAAAATCGCCATAGCTTTGCTTCGCCCCATCCCAGAACTTGCGGTGGAATCCGCGCCACACGGCATCGGCCAAGGCCTGATAGTGCTGCACGTCGGCGGTTGAGTCCATGGCCCGTGCGGCCCGCGCCACATGGTCAAGGCACAGCCACATGTAGAACGTATGTACCAATTCATCGGCAGGCAGTCCGAACGCCGGCGACCAGTCTCCCAGGTTCAGCCATCGGCAGGGTTTGTCCGTTCCGGGCGTTACCATTTGCTGGTTCATGGTACTGTCGGAGGTCATCCAAGCCAGCATGTAATCGGCCTGCCGCTTCATCGGCCCGTAGCTCTCCTCCAACATGCGGCGGTCACCGTAATGCTTGTAGAACTCCCACGGCATGAGCGTCATGGCTGCGCCCCAGGCCACGCCGCCGCCGCATCCCACCTGCCACGGTGCTCCGTTGGGTTCATAGCCCGTGTGTTTGTCCTGCGCATCGCGCATGTCGCGAATCCACTTCTGATAGAACGCCGCCGCATCAAAGTTATGCAGGACCGTCGTCATGGCCACCTGGCCATCGCCCGTATAGGGCGAGCGCTCGCGGTGGGGACAGTCGCTGGCTATGCAGCCATGCATGTTGTCCACCTGCGACTGCTGCCATATCTCGTTGATGCGGTCAAACAACGGGTTGCTCGACGAGAAGCACGCCGCACGAGGCACATCGGTATTCACCGCCTCGGCCTGGAGCTGCGCCTGCGTCAGGTGATCCACGCCCGAAATGACGGCCTTGCTGAACACATACCAGGTAAAACGCGGCGCATAGCTTTCCGTTTCCGCGCCCTTGAATATATATTCCTGCACGCCCAGCGGCGATTCACACACATATTTAACCCTGAGCGTGTCGCCGACCCTGCCGCTCACGTTCCGAAACCTGATCCAGCCCGAAATCTCCTTGCCGAAGTCCACTTCAATGCTCCCGTCGGCCAACCGCTGCAACGACAGGGGGCGCAGCACCTCGGTCACCTTGTCGGCAGGCGATGTCTGCGTCGTCAGCTTTCCCATGGGGGCTTCGGCCGGAACGGCCTGCGCCCATGAGGCCTCGTCGGCCTGCACGGTGGCCCACTGCGGTGTCTCACGGCGCGCGTCATACACCTCGCCGGTATACGGCCCGTTGACAACGATGGCCGAAGGCCTTGCTTTCCATGAGGTATCGCTCACCAGCCACTCACGGCCACCGTCGGCATACTCCAGCAGCACCTGGCACAGCAGGCAGGGCTTGCCAAACCGCTTCACCCACGTCTTATTGCATTCATAGAAACCGTTGCCCAGCACCACTCCCATGGCATTGCGCCCGGGCTGCAACAAATCCGTAATGTCATACCCGAGGTACAGCACCCGGTACTGCGAAAACTCCACGTCAATGGGCACTCGGTCATGGTCCAGGCCCGGCCGGTAGGTATAGTTGGTAAAATTGGGCACGAGGCAGTCGTCGCCCACGCGCCGGCCGTTGACATACATTTCAAAATAGCCCAGGCCGGAAACGTAAGCCTTGGCACGCTTCACCTTCCCCCTGACCGAAAAAGCCTTGCGCAGCAACGGAGCCGCCCCGTCAAAGGGAGCGCCAATCCACTGCGCCTGCCAATCGGAAGAGTCCAGCAGTCCCATGCCCCAGTGCGCCGGCTCGCTCCACGACGAGGCACGGCCGCGACCGTCCCACACGCGCACGCGCCACCAACACTCGTCAGTGCTCTTCAGGGCCGTGCCGGCATAGGGTATCAGGCAGGATTCGGCCGACCTGCACCGCCCCGACCGCCACATGTCGGCCCGACCATCCAGCAAGGCCTCGCGGCTGGATGCCACCTCAATGGCATAGGCCGTCTGCACCTCACCCCGTGCCTGGGCCGACGAGGGAAGGTTGATCCACGACAGGCGCGGCACTCTGGTGTCGACGACCGAGGGATTTGTCATGTGTTCTACTCGCAGCCCCACGGGGCGCAACTGTGCCCATGCCGACAAGGGGAAAAGCAGCAGGCACAACCAATACGTCTTGGACATGTATCTCATTCTTAGCTTCAAATAAACAGATATGCAAATTTACAAAAGCAAAACCACACGGCCAACAACGCGGAACGAAAAAAGCACAGCGACCGCCCATGGCACGTCACAGGCCATACGAAAGGCATCTGCCGCCATTCCTGATGCAACAGGCCAATCACGCTTCAGCGTCGGCAATGGCCGACATGGATGCCCATGAAATTTTACGCCTTGTTCGGTGGATTCTTACGCCTTGCAGGATTTTTTTCAAGCCGCATACGTCGGTCTTTTACACCTTGCAGGCAGAGCATTCACGCCCCGCAGGAGGTCATCCAGTGACCATTGGTGAAACCCAACGGCACGGACACTGGTTCATGTACCGTTCCCTTTCCTTCCAACCCACTACCGCACATCGCAGTTGTGCACAAAAAAGCAGCAGGCCCTGTCCTCACTCGGGACAGGGCCTGCCGGCTGATTGTTGAAACAGCGTTCTGCCTGCGTTACGCCTCTTCTGGGTTTTCAGGGAGGGCTTCGCCTGCTATTTCTTCCGTAAAGTCGTATGATGCGTCATCCAACTTCTCTTCATAATCCTCCTTGCTGCCCACAATGACGTGGCGGAATTCGGGGAATCCCGTTCCGGCAGGAATCAAGTGGCCGGTGATGACGTTCTCCTTCATACCCTCCAGGTAATCCACGCGGCCGCGTATGGCAGCATCGTTGAGAATCTTGGTTGTCTCCTGGAAGGATGCTGCCGACATGAAGCTCGATGTGGCCAATGCGGCACGCGTAATGCCTTGCAGGATTTGGTTGGAGGTAGCAGGCAGGGCATCGCGCACCGTAACGGTCTTCAGGTCGTGACGCTTGAGGTAGGAGTTCTCGTCACGCAGCTTGCGCGCCGTTACTATCATGCCCACCTTCATATTCTCGCTGTCGCCGGCATCGACGACCACCTTCTTGCCCCAAATGCGGTCATTCTCGCTCAGGAACTCAATCTTGTCCACCAGTTCTTCCTCCAGGAAGTTGGTATCACCCGGATCGGTTATCTGAACCTTGCGCATCATCTGGCGAACAATGACTTCGAAATGCTTATCGTTGATCTTCACACCCTGCAGGCGGTATACATTCTGGATTTCATTGACAATGTATTCCTGTACGGCTGTGGGGCCCATGATGTGCAGGATGTCCACCGGCGTAATCTCGCCGTCGGAAAGCGGAGTGCCCGCGCGGACGAAATCATCGTTCTGAACCAGAATCTGACGACCCGTCGGCACCAGGTAGCGACGCTCATCCACGATGATGTACCCGTCGTCGGTCAGCACCAGCCCGTCCTTCACGGCCTGGGCAGCGTCCTTGGGCTTCGTTACCGACTGCACGATAATCTCACGGTTGCCGCGCTTGATGCCGCCCATCGTCACCTTTCCGTCTATTTCGGAAACGATGGCGGGATTGGACGGATTGCGGGCCTCAAACAGCTCGGTCACACGCGGCAGACCGCCGGTAATATCGCCCATGCTGCCCACGTTGCGCGGAATCTTGACAATGATGTCACCAGCCTTGAGCTTCTGCTTGTCATTGATGGCTATGTGACCGCCAATGGGGAATGTATAGGTTTGCAGGACGTTGCCCTTGGAGTCGACAATCTCGCAGTCGGGCGATATCTTGTGGTCCTTGGCCTCTATCACGATGAGTTCGCGCATACCCGTGGCTTCGTCTTCCTCCACCTTGTAGGTAACGCCCTCAATCACGTTCTTGAAGCGTGCCTGACCGGCATAGGCCGTAACAATGACATTGTTGAACGGATCCCACTTGGCAATGACCGTACCAGCCTCGACAACGTCGCCGTCGTTCACATACAGCTTGGAGCCATAGGGCACATCCTGCATGGAAAGCACGATGCCCGTGTTGAGATCGGTCTGATGCACGCTGGCCAAGTGTCCGGTGACAATCTTAACTGCGCTGCCGTCTTCATCAACAGCGTCGATGGTACGCAATTCATCGAATTTCAACTTCACGCGGTGGCGTGTGACAATCGTTGCATTGGCAGCGGCATTACCTGCGACACCACCGGCGTGGAACGTACGCAAAGTCAGCTGCGTACCAGGCTCGCCGATAGACTGTGCGGCGATGACACCAACGGCTTCGCCTTTCTGCACCATGTTGTTCGTGGCAAGGTTGCGGCCGTAGCACTTCATACATACGCCGTGCTTGCTTTCGCATGTCAATACGGAACGTATCTCGACGCTTTCTATGGAAGAAGCCTCGATAGCGGCGGCCTTGGATTCGGTTATTTCCTCACCGGCCTGCACAAGCACGTCGCCCGTTGCGGGATCAATGACATCGTGAACCGATACACGGCCCAGGATGCGCTCACCCAGCGTGGAGATGATTTCATCACCATCCTTGAGCGGACGGCACTCGAGACCGCGCAACGTTCCGCAGTCTTCCTCGGTGATGATCACGTCGTGTGCCACGTCAACCAAGCGGCGGGTCAGGTAACCGGCGTCGGCCGTCTTCAATGCCGTATCGGCCAAACCCTTACGAGCACCGTGGGTAGACACGAAGTATTCCTGCACCGACATTCCCTCCTTGAAGTTGGAAAGAATGGGGTTTTCGATAATCGTCTGACCCTCAGCACCGGCTTTCTGCGGCTTGGCCATCAAACCACGCATACCTGCCAACTGGGCAATCTGGTCACCAGAACCACGAGCACCCGAATCCAGCATCATGAACACAGAATTGAAACCCTGTTGGTCCTCGGTCATCTGCTTCATCACCAACCGCTTCAATTCCGAATTGACGTGCGTCCACGTATCAATGACTTGATTGTAGCGTTCATTGTCCGTGATGAAACCCATGTTGTAGTTATTCATGATGGCATCGACTTCGTCATGGCCTTTCTGGACAATGTCGACTTTCTCCTTGGGAATGATGATGTCATCCAAGTTGAAGGACAGACCACCCTCGTATGCCATCTTATATCCTAAGTTCTTGATGCCGTCAAGGAAGTCACAGGCACGCGCCATACCTGCAAGTTTGATTACCTTGGTAATAATGTCGCGCAATGACTTCTTGGATATTACTTCATTCACGTAGCCCAACTCTTGAGGTACGATTTCGTTGACGATAATACGGCCTACCGAAGTTTCTACCAAATGTTGATAGGAGTTTCCCTCGGCATCAATATCATCTACGACAACCTTGACTATGGCATGGATGTCAACTTTCTTTTCATTGTAGGCAATGACTGCCTCTTCCGGGCCATAGAACATAAGCCCTTCGCCCTTGCTGCCCGGACGCAGCTTGGTAATATAATACAGACCCAACACCATATCCTGAGATGGCACTGTGATGGGGGCGCCATTGGCAGGATTTAGGATATTGTGGCTCTGCAGCATCAATGTCTGGGCCTCAACGATGGCTTCATTGCTCAGCGGCAAGTGAACTGCCATTTGGTCGCCATCGAAGTCGGCGTTGAACGGCGTACATGCCAATGGGTGCAGCTGAATGGCCTTTCCCTCAATCATTTTGGGCTGGAATGCCTGAATACCCAAGCGGTGCAAGGTCGGAGCACGGTTGAGCAGCACGGGATGACCACGCATGACAAACTCCAAGATGTCCCAAATGATAGGATCGCGGCGGTCGATGATACGCTTGGCACTCTTGACCGTCTTGACAATGCCACGCTCTATCAAACGACGGATAATAAATGGTTTATACAGCTCGGCCGCCATCAACTTAGGCAATCCGCATTCGCCCATCTTGAGTTCAGGGCCAACGACAATAACCGAACGAGCGGAATAGTCAACGCGTTTACCAAGAAGATTCTGACGGAAACGTCCTTGCTTGCCCTTGAGCGAATCGGAAAGAGACTTCAAGGGACGATTGGACTCTGAGCGCACGGAACTACTCTTGCGGGAATTGTCAAACAAGCTGTCCACTGCTTCCTGAAGCATACGCTTCTCGTTGCGGAGGATTACTTCAGGCGCTTTGATGTCCATCAAGCGTTTTAGACGGTTGTTGCGAATGAGTACCCTGCGATAAAGGTCATTCAGGTCGGACGTGGCAAATCGTCCACCATCCAACGGCACCAACGGACGCAAATCGGGCGGAATGACAGGTATGATTTTCAACACCATCCATTCAGGATGATTGCGTTCCTTGCTTGCACGGAATGCTTCAACGACCTGCAAACGTTTCAACGCCTCTGTCTTACGCTGCTGTGAGGTATCATTGTGCGCGCGGTCACGCAATTCATATGAAAGGCTGTCCAAATCCAAACCTTTCAGCAAATCATAGATGGCATCACCGCCCATTTTGGCAATAAACTTGTCGGGGTTGGAATCTTCCAGGTATTGGTTATCCTGCGGAAGCTTATCCAGTATGGATAAATACTCTTCCTCCGTCAGCAATTCGTATCGCTGAACGATTTTACCCTCCATGATTTCCTTGCCTTCCATGCATCCTGCCTGAAGAACGATATATCGCTCGTAATAGATGACTGCATCCAGTTTCTTAGTAGGAATGCCTAACAAATATCCAATTTTATTAGGCAGTGTACGGAAATACCATATGTGGACAACAGGCACGACCAAAGATATATGGCCGCTGCGTTCGCGACGGACTTTCTTTTCGGTTACTTCAACACCGCAATGATCACATGTGATGCCTTTGTAACGGATTCTCTTGTATTTTCCGCAGTTACACTCGTAATCCTTTGTCGGTCCAAAGATGCGCTCACAGAATAAGCCGTCACGCTCTGGTTTGTATGTACGATAGTTAATCGTTTCAGGTTTCAGCACTTCTCCATAAGACTCGCTCAGGATATCTTCCGGCGAAGCCAACCCTATAGATATCTTTGTAAACGAACTCTTTAATTTTACTTCTTTCTTCATGTCAATATTCTTGTAAAGAGTTTACTATTCTAATCTAATATCAAGGCCCAAACCTTTCAGTTCATGCAATAACACATTGAGAGATTCGGGGATACCTGGCGTTGGCAATGGGTCACCCTTGACAATAGCCTCATATGCTTTAGCCCTACCGACTACGTCATCAGACTTTACAGTCAGCATTTCCTGCAACACATGAGATGCGCCAAATGCTTCAAGTGCCCAAACCTCCATCTCACCAAAACGCTGACCGCCGAACTGGGCCTTACCGCCCAAGGGTTGCTGCGTAATCAATGAGTACGGACCAATGGAACGAGCATGCATCTTGTCTTCAACCATGTGGCCCAATTTCAACATATAGGTCACACCTACGGTTGCTTTTTGGTCAAATGGTTCACCAGTGCTGCCATCGTATAGTTGAGTCAAGCCCAAATGCGGAAGACCAGCCTTGTCTGTCCATTTTTCCAAGTCATCCAAGGATGCTCCATCGAAAATAGGAGTTGCAAAATTAACGCCAAGTTTATAACCTGCGTAACCCAGGACAGCTTCAAAGATTTGTCCCAAATTCATACGCGAAGGCACACCTAGCGGGTTCAACACAATGTCTACAGGTGTTCCATCTTCGAGGAATGGCATATCTTCTATGCGAACAATCTTGGAAACAATACCTTTATTTCCATGACGTCCGGCCATCTTGTCACCTACGCCGATTTTACGCTTCTTAGCAATATACACCTTAGCCATTTTGACTACGCCAGATGGCAAGTCATCGCCTATTGTCACACTGTAATTGTCTCTCTTGAACTGCGCATCATACTCATTATATTTCTTCAGATAATTAATAATGAGGGTAGAAATCAACGCATTCTTCTTGGAATCGGAAGTCCACTTGCTCAACTGAACGGATGAATAATCCATATTTTTAAGAGTGGTCTTGCTGAATTTAGCACCCTTTGCTATGACGACTTCACCTGTGTTGTTCTTTATACCTGTAGAGGTCTTGTCTTTTGTTAATACAAGTAATTTTTCTACAAGTATATTCTTCAATTTTTCAACTTTCTTATTGAAATCTTCTTCTATTCTCTGCAAAGTCTGTTTCTCAGCAGCACGTGACGAACGAGTTTTCTCTGCCTTGGAGAATAAGCACTTATCAATTACTACACCTGACAGAGACGGTGTTGCCTTAAGAGAAGCATCCTTTACGTCACCTGCACGATCGCCAAAGATGGCACGCAACAATTTTTCTTCGGGCGATGGGTCGCTTTCACCTTTTGGCGTTATCTTTCCAATCAAGATATCACCTGGTTCGACGCGTGTACCTATTCTAACAATACCATTTTCGTCCAAATTCTTTGTTGCTTCTTCACTGACATTTGGGATATCGGAAGTTAACTCTTCCATACCACGTTTTGTTTCGCGCACAGCAAGAGAGAACTCGTCCACATGGACAGATGTCAGGACATCTTCACGAACTAAACGCTCACTTATAACGATGGCATCCTCATAATTATATCCTTTCCAAGGCATATAGGCAACTAACAAGTTGCGGCCCAATGCCAATTCCCCATTGGACGTTGCATAACCTTCCGTAAGGATATCTTTTGCCTTTACTCGTTGGCCTTTTACGCATATGGGGCGAAGATCTATTGTCATACTTTGGTTTGTGCGACGGAATTTCGGCAAATCATACTCTTTAACTGGAGATTCAAAGCTCACAAACTCTTCATCTTCCGTACGATCATATCGAATAATAATCTTCGAAGCATCCACATACTCAATCACACCATCACCTTCGGCGGCAATCATTGTACGCGAATCCTCACACAACTGCTTTTCTATACCTGTTCCAACAATTGGCACTTCGCACGTAATAAGAGGTACTGCTTGACGCATCATGTTTGAGCCCATCAATGCACGATGCGCATCATCATGTTCCAGGAAAGGTATCAACGCCGCTGCAATCGATGCAATTTGCTGTGGAGACACATCCATTAACTCAACTTGGTCTGGGGTAGGAACAGGATAGTCAGCATCCTGCCTACATTTTACTGTCTTGCGAATAAATGTTCCATCATCTTTTAACGGAGCGTTGCCTTGCGCAATAATCTTGTTCGTTTCCTCTTCTGCAGTTAAATACACCACTTCGTCATTGTTCAGATTTACTTTTGCATTCTTCACAACTCGATATGGTGTCCCAATAAATCCCAATGAATTTATCTTTGCATATACACAAAGCGAAGATATGAGTCCGATATTAGGTCCTTCAGGAGACTCAATGGGACACAACCTTCCATAATGAGTATAGTGCACATCACGTACTTCAAAACCTGCGCGTTCACGTGTCAATCCGCCAGGACCTAGAGCCGACAAACGGCGTTTATGGGTAACTTCTGCCAAAGGATTTGTCTGATCCATAAATTGGCTTAATGGATTTGCCCCAAAGAATGAATTTATTACAGAAGACACAGTCTTGGCATTTATCAAGTCCATTGGTGAAAAGACTTCGTTGTCACGCACATTCATTCGTTCACGAATCGTACGGCTCATTCGGGCCAGGCCTATGGAGAATTGATTGCTTAATTGTTCACCTACGGTACGAACTCTGCGATTACTCAAATGGTCAATGTCATCTACAGTGGCTTTGGAATTAACCAAACGTATAAGATATTTAATAATCTCTATAATATCTTCACGAGTCAAGACTCTGACATCCATTTCAGTTTTTAATCCCAATTTTCTATTAATACGGAAGCGTCCTACTTCACCAAGGTCATATCTCCTATCAGAAAAGAATAATCCATTTATTGTTTCACGAGCACTTGCATCGTCAGCAGGGTCGGCATTCCTTAACTGACGATAAATATACTCTATCGCTTCCTTTTCTGAATTACATGGATCTTTTTGTAAAGTATTAAATATTATTTCGTATTCTTTTAGATTGGCATCCTCTTTTTGAAGCAATATTCTCTTTACACCACTATTAAGTATTTTCTGCGCCGTATCTTCATCCAATTCCGTCTCACGCTCTAATACTATTTCATTACGTTCAAAAGACACGACCTCACCAGAGTCCTCATCAACATAGTCTTCT
Source organism: Bacteroidaceae bacterium (assembly GCA_017940605.1). GTDB lineage: Bacteria > Bacteroidota > Bacteroidia > Bacteroidales > Bacteroidaceae > UBA6382. The sequence continues at coordinate 1,802 of JAGAYF010000033.1, read as the reverse complement.
ATCCAGCTTTTCAACACCCTACCCGCCAATTTACGACGATGGACATATGCTTCAGACTCAACACCTGGTATACTTTGTTTCGCTGCTTCCTTTATTATTTTATCCAGAGTCGATTTTGTAACCTTAACATCTTCGGATAATCCAAAGATATCCAAAATATCCTTATCAGTTTCAAAACCGATAGCTCTTAGTAATGTCGTCACAGGCAATTTTTTCTTCCTGTCTATATACGCGTACATAACATTATTTATGTCCGTAGCAAACTCTATCCACGATCCTTTGAACGGAATAACACGCGCAGAATACAATTGAGTTCCATTTGCATGAATAGAAGATCCAAAGAAGACTCCAGGAGATCGATGTAATTGAGAAACAACAACACGCTCTGCACCATTTATAATGAATGTACCGCTGTTTGTCATATAAGGAATTTGGCCCAAATAAACATCACTTGTTTGAACAGGGAAATCTTCATGATCCGGGTCTGTACAATATAATTTTAGTCGCGCCTTAAGATATGCGCTATATGTTAATCCCTTAACTAAACATTCTTCAATCGTATAACGTGGAGGATCTATATAATAATCCAAAAACTCGAGTACAAAATTATTACGAGTATCCATAATAGGAAAGTTCTCGCTAAAGACTTTATACAACCCATCATTTTTCCTCAACTCAGGAGGCGTATCTAATTGAAGGAATTCCCTAAATGACTTCAATTGTACATCTAAAAAATCTGGATATGGTAAGGGATTTTTTACTGATGCAAAATTGATTCTTTGATTTACTGTTTGTGACGACATTCTTATTGATTCTAAAATTTATAGATGCAAAAAGTTAAGAACCCCCTACCAGAGGATTCTTAACTCGATTATTCTGAGAAAAGATTATTTAATCTCTACAGTTGCACCAGCTTCTTCGATAGCCTTCTTCAGCGCTTCTGCATCTTCCTTAGACACACCAGTCTTTACAGGCTTCGGTGCAGCATCAACTAAATCTTTTGCTTCTTTCAAGCCTAAGCCACAAGCCTCTTTAACTGCCTTTACAACTTTCAACTTCTGATCTCCTGCGCTTGCAAGAATCACGTCAAATTCTGTCTTTTCTTCAGCAGCAGGACCAGCAGCACCAGCAGCAGGACCAGCAGCTACTGCAACCGCAGCTGCAGCAGGTTCAATTCCATACTCGTCTTTCAACACTGTGACTAGTTCATTTACTTCTTTTACTGTCAAATTTACCAATTCTTCAGCAATAGCTTTAATATCTGCCATCTTATTCTAATTTTTAAATTGTTTTACTAAATATAAATACCTTAACGACTCTATTCTGAACGTTCAGATAATGTTTTTAATACACCATGAATATTGTTTCCACCCGATTGAAGTGCAGAAACAACACTCTTGATAGGAGATTGCAACAAGGATACAACATCTGCAATGAGTTCCTCCTTGCTCTTAAGTGTTGCCAATGTTTCAAGTTGAGTTGCATCATACAACCCACCTTCAGCGTACGCACCTTTGAAACCTTGAATAGTAAATTTATCATTATCCTTAATCAAGCGCGCAGGCACATTAGCCTTTTCCGTAAACAACACAGAAGTAGTACCTTTCAAAGAATCATATAACGGCGAAAAATCTATTTCAGAATTCTCCATTGCCTTTTGCAACAAAGTATTCTTTACAGTCACCATCTTGATTTCATTCTTGAAACAGATGCCTCTTACCGTCGTTGTTTGCGCAGCATTCAAACCAGCCGTATCTACTAAATAGAAGTGAGGGTATTTCTTTAAAAGCTCACCCAATTCT
>JAGAYF010000032.1 GCA_017940605.1 Bacteroidaceae bacterium | reverse complement strand
ATGAATTTTCTGCGGTGACGTTCAGTTCCGTCCCCAGGAAAGTCAACTCGACGTCAGCATCTGGATGCGATGTCAAAAACATCCTCAACCCCTGCAACAAGGTCTTCGGGTTGCGCTCCCGGCCCGTGGAGCCGCTGTGCAGAATCCGAAGCGTTCCGTGCGGTTCGGACACTTTGGGTTCAACCATGCTTTCCATGACAATGTGGGGTATCACAGCCGTGCGCTCCATGGGAATTTTCATGTACGCAAGCATATAGTCCCGCAAGTACACCGAAGGGAAAAAATTCATATATGCCTGTCGGTTGGCCTTGGGAAGAAACAATCTGGAAACCAACGACAAACGATGATCATAGCCAATTCCATATGGTGGCGGAAAACATTCCAGGGGAAATGGATCATTCCAAGTAGATATCCATTTGATGCCATATTTTCTCGAAAGATAGCACCCCATCACTTCAGAGGGAGCGTTTTTGGTCATCACGTAGTCGTAGTGGCGTTCAGCAATAAGTCTCTCACATTGTTTGAGTGCATCATTGGCCCAAGCCACGGCATGATGCCACAAAATCCTCGTTCTTAATGTAAAGCGAAGCGTTTCCCTTATATCTTCCAACCTGTTTTTAGGATTACGTATTTTCAGACAATGCAAAGAAGCCACATCAGAAAAAAAATACTTTCCCTCTGATACAGGATAGGACGTAGGGTCATCATAAAACAGAGCACTTACCAAATCTACATGATAGCCCAAATTTGTCAGAGCCTTGACAAATTTCGAATTTACATTGTTCTCCGGACAGAAAATAGGGTAGGAATAAGGTGCAATAAGAAGTATGTTCATAATTATGGGGTTTCTGTAATGTCTTTAACGCGGGCAGTACGTCGGAGGTAGGCGTATTGGATGACGGTATGGAGGAAATAGGCCACCAGCAAGGCCCAAGCCAAGCCCGAAGCCCCCATGCGCCATTGCAGAAACAGCCAAGCGAACGCAAGGTACAGGACAGCCCAGACGGCATTGAAGCCAAAGCCGATCCACATCTTGGCCCGGCTGGCGATAGAGAGCCCAACCACGTTGCCCACGCAGGTAAAGATGGCCGACACCGCAAGAATGATCATCGTAACATGGTCAGTGAAATCCCTGCCATAGAGTTTCATGATGTACGGGCTGAAAAAAGCCACGACCAAAACTGCAAGGACGGCGACAGCCGCATTCAACAGCAGATTGAAGTTGAGAACCTTCCAGAATTGCCGCTGATTGCTGCCCTGCACGCTGGAAAGGATGGGCAATACTATCTGATTGACGGTCGTGGGGACGAAAAGAATCAGGTTCTTCCACTGATCGGCCGCCTCAAAGATGGCTAACTGCCCGAATCCGTCGCTTCGCACCAACATGGAGCGCGCAACCCACAGGGTAGGCGCGACCAGGATGCCCGCCAGGGCCGCCGGCAGGCAGAATGTATAGAGCAACTTGATGTCCTTGCGGAAAAAGTTGCGCCGCAGGGTGTGAACGCCCAACGCACGGAAGTTTTTGCGTATGGACACCTGGTTGGCGACAAATATGGCGCAGTACCCCAGGCCGTAGCCCAAGATAGCCCCGCCCACTCCATGGTAATAGGCGCCCACCAGCATGAGAACGCTCTCCACCACGCTGCCAATAAAATTGTTAATGGCGATGGCACGGAAGTTCTCAAAGCCGCCGAGCGTCCCGTCCTGCGCTCCGTTGAGCACGGTCACGAACAAGAACAGCGCGCCCAGCCGAATGGGGCCTGCCAACTGGGGAGAGTGCAGGTTGTGCTCGGCCAAATAAGGGGCAGACAGGAGAATGGCCGCGCTGATGAGCACCCCGGCACACAATGCAAAGATATTGGACAGCGTATACACGGAAACCACACGCGCCGGGTCCTTCCCGCGAAACTCTGAGATGTATTTCGTGGCCATCAGCCCTATTCCCATCGAACCGAACGCGATGAACATGTAGATGGTCGAGCGAACCATGCCGAACTCGCCGTACTGTTCCTTGCCCAACAGGCGGGCGCAGACGATTCCGGCCACTAAGGTAAGGAGACGGGCCGCAACCGTACCGAAGAAGGACCAGAAAGCACCCGTTGCCATGCGGCGCGCCAAGTCTGACGAGTTCAGCTTCTGCCTGAGCAGGGTGATTCCTTCCTTCGGGGTCATTTCAGCGTCTCGGCCAGGGTTCTTACGATTCGCTCACAGGCATGGCCGTCCCCGTAGGGGTTGTTGGCGCGGCTCATGGCCTGATAGGCGGCAGCATCGTCAAGCAAGAGGGACACTTCGCCCACTATCCTTCCGTAGTCCGTTCCTACCAGCTTGACCGTGCCAGCCTCCAGTGCCTCGGGGCGCTCCGTCGTATCGCGCATGACCAGCACGGGCTTGCCCAGGCCAGGTGCTTCCTCCTGGATACCGCCACTGTCGGTAAGCACGACGGACGATTTCTCCATGAGGTACACAAATTCCAAATATTCCAGGGGTTCAATGAAGAACATGTTGTCCAAAGCACCCAGGTCGTCGCCAAAAACCTCATGGATGGGCCTGCGCACATTGGGGTTCAGGTGCATGGGGTATACAAAGTCGACCGAGGGGTATTTTACGGCCAGGTCGCGGATGGCGGAGCACATGTCCAGGAATCCCTGCCCGAAATTTTCGCGCCTGTGGCCCGTTATCAGCACCAGCCGGCGGCCCTCGGCATCTCCAGCCAGCCTACTGACACCATATCCGCAGGCACTCAGCCTTTCCTCCATGCCTGCAGCCAGTGCGGCATCGGCCTTCAGCCGGCCCACCACGGCATGGAGGGCATCAATGACCGTGTTTCCCGTCACCGTGATGTTCCGCGCGTCCACACTCTCGGCCAACAGGTTCCGGCGGCTCAGCGGCGTGGGCGCAAAATGGTAGGTGGCAATGCGCCCCGTCATTTGGCGGTTCATTTCTTCGGGCCAGGGGCTGTAAATGTTGTGCGTGCGCAGGCCTGCCTCAACATGTCCCACGGGTATTTGCTGATAGAACGAGGCCAGCGCGGCAGCCGTGCTGGTGGTCGTGTCACCATGGACGAGCACGCAGTCGGGACGGGCCTCGCGCAGCACGTCGCGCATGCCGAGCAGCACGCGCGAGGTGACGTCGTAGAGGTCCTGCCCCTGCTTCATGATGTTCAGGTCGTAGTCGGGCCGGATGTCAAAGATGCGCAGCACCTGGTCCAGCATTTCCCTGTGCTGACCGGTGACACAGACCAGGGTCTGAAACATTGCGGCATGGCGCTGGAATTCCTTTACCAACGGCGCCATCTTGATTGCCTCGGGCCGCGTGCCGAAGACCAACATTATTTTTTTCTTGTCCATACGGGATTCACACATCATCTATTATAACATTTAAACGATGCCGGGGAAAAAATATTGTATCAATGCAGATGATAAACCCTGTCGCGCGAAACCTGCACCACCCCCTTTACCTTTTTAAAATAACGGATGGACTTTTCCATGCCCCTGTCCTTAGGCATCGAGAGGGCCATCCCGGGAATGATGCGGTACTGGTAAATCACCTTGGCATGCCAGCGGCGCGCCGCCCTGAGCAGCGGGCGAGGTCCAACCGCGCTGTCGTAACAGACGATCAGGACATGCGGATTGTACTCCTCATCCCCATCCGCGGCCAACTGCACCTCGCTGTTCGTCAGCCGTGGCTGCCCATCCCTCATCGCGCCATGGGCCACGGGCAGGTGCACGAACAGGCACAGCAGGGGCAGGCAGGCCGCCCATTTTCTTGTCTTGCATGTCATATTGCCGGCAAAATTACAAATACGCCCCGTTTTGGGCCGACCCAAAACACGCAAAAATCATCCATTGCCCTCAAAAAGAAAATCCCAAAGGCGCAAAAAGCAGACCAACAAGGCGTGAAAAACGGTCCAACGCGGCCTGAAAAAATTCAGACAAGGCGTAAAAATTTTTATTGCTGTCCGCTAAAACTCAAAATTGCATAAAACGCCCATCCGCAATGCCGATGAATAGGCGTTGCGGATTTATTTTTCGAAAAGTAAGCCCCCTCCATCAAAAAGTGTCGGTTCGTCAGGTGGTGAAAACTCCGTCT